>NZ_JCAMPJ010000004.1:0-613789 GCF_059617205.1 Microlunatus sp. YIM B11417 | reverse complement strand
CGCCGACACCCTGAACCAACGACCCCGCCCTACCCTCGAGCTGAAAACCCCAGCCCAAGCCATGAACGAACTCCTCAGCAAAGGTGCTTAGACCAATTGACTTTGGGTCGTTCTTCCGGGTCCGAAACGTCACACTCGGCGAGTGGACCCCGCCCGAGCAGCGCGCGCGGCGGGTCGGGGAGTTCAGCCGGCCCGCGGACGGGCGCACCTAGGATGCGGCGGGTGCGGAACCGAGGGGCGGATCAACCGGAGGCCACCGACCAGTCGAACGCGGTCTCGCCGGCCGGCTCGATGGACGGGCCGGACCCGGCCGACGGTTCGGAGCCGGTTGTCGGCCCACAACCGGGCGTCGAGCCCGCACCGGTCGCCGAACCAGAACCGGCCGCCGGGCCAGCACCAGCCGCCGAACCGGAACCGGTCGCCGGCCGAGAACCGGCCGACAGCTCGGAACCGGTCGGGGGCCGGATGCCGCTCCTCCGGTCGGAGTGGGCCCGGATCGGGTTGGCCCTGGTGGGGGCAGGGGCCGCGGTGATCGCCGGGTACCTGATCGTGGCGGTGGCCGGGGTTCGGCAGGGATCGCTCACGGTGGAGCAGGCCACCGGACCGTCCGCGATGGCGGTGCTCTACCTGACGTTCTGGATCGGCTATTGCGTGGTCTACCTCGTGACGACTCTGGTGACGCTCGGCCGCGCGGACGCCGCAACCCTCGCGCTCTGGCTCCGGGAGAGCAGGCAGGGACGGAGGCGACGACGGCTGCTGGAGCTGCTGTCCCTGTCCAGCGGCCCGGCCGGGTCGGTGAGCCTCAGCGTCGCGTCGCTGGTCGCGGTCGTCGTGTTCGCCATGTCGGAGCAGCTGCGCGGCAGCCTGCCGGTGATCGTTCTGACGTTCGGCGTGGTCGTCTGCTCCTGGCTCGTCATCGCGATCACGTACGCGCAGCACTACGCCCGCGAGAACAGCAACGACCGGCAGTTGGCCTTTCCGGGCGAGGAGCGGGACGGGCCGCCGGTCTTCTCCGACTACGTCTATCTGGCCGTCCAGGTCGGCACCACCTTCGCGACCTCCGACGTGGCGATCGAACGCCGCTCGATGCGCCGCACGGTCACCGTGCACAGCGTCGTCACGTTCGCGTACAACACCGTCGTGGTCGCCCTCATCGTCTCGCTGTTCCTCGGCGCCGCAGGCTGACCTGCGACCGGGATCACAGCGGCACGGCGACGACTCTGGGCCCGTTCGCCCGGTCCGGTGGGACATGACCAAGCCATCAATGACCCCCGAGGTCCTCTGGCGTGCCGTGACGACCGAGCGACTGGCGCTCGCCGACGACCTGGCCGCCCTCACCGACGAACAGTGGCGGCAACCGACCCTGTGCGGCCGGTGGACCGTGGCCGAGGTGGTCGCCCACCTGACCGCGGGCGCCGTCACCACGCCGTTCCGCTGGATCCGCAGCGTGGTCGCGGCCGGATTCGACTTCGGCCGGCACAACGACGCCCGGCTGGCCGAACACCTCGGCGCGACACCGGCCCAAACACTCGCGAGGTTCCGGGCCGCGGCCGACCGCCGGAACTCCCGGTTCGGCCCGCCCGCCGCGGCCTGGCTCGGCGAGACGATCATCCATGCCCAGGACATCCGGCGGCCGCTCGGCATCCCGACCGAGCCGGCGCTCGAGACGACGACCCACCTGGCCGGGTTCCTGGCCAGGACCGACGTCACGGTGCCGAGCCGGCAGACGGTCGCCGGGCTCCGGCTGGTCGCGACCGACGGGCCGTTCCGCACCGGCACCGGACCGCTCGTCTCCGGGCCGACGCTCGCCCTCGCACTGGTGATGGGCGGCCGTCCCGCGTACGCCGACGACCTGAGCGGGCCCGGCCTGGACCGGCTCCGGGCTCAGTGCCTGGCCGCCCACAAGATCACGGAGTGACCGGGCGGACCTTGTCGGTGAGCAGCTTCACGGCCAGCAGGCCGAGCACCGTACCCATCAGATAGCGCTGCACCCGCAGCCAGGTCGGCCGCCGGCCCAGGAAGCCGGAGATCGAGCCGGCGGCCAGCACGATCAGCGCGTTCACCGTGACCGCGATCGCGACCTGGATCCCGCCCAGCACCAGGCTCTGCAGCCAGAGCGGGCCGCCGGCCGGGTCGACGAACTGCGGGATCACCGCGAGGTAGAGGATCGCGATCTTGGGGTTGAGCAGGTTGGTCACCAGGCCCATCAGGAACAGCCGGCGCGGTGGGTCCGCGGGCAGTTCGCGCGGCTGGAACACCGACCGGCCACCCGGCCGGAACGCGGTCCAGGCCAGGTAGCCCAGATAGGCCGCGCCGCCGATCTTCAGCACCAGATACAGCTGCGGTACGACAGCGAACACCGCCGCCAGGCCGAGGGTCGCCGCGGTCAGATAGACGGCGAACCCGGCCGCCACCCCGGCCAGCGAGAACAGCCCGGCGCGGCGGCCCTGGGTCACGCTGCGGGAGACCAGGTAGATCATGTTCGGGCCCGGCGTGAGGACCAGGCCGAGGGCGACAGCGGTCACGCCGAGGACGGCGGCAACGGTGATCATGGGCCCGAGTCAAGCCGCGCGGCACGGCCCGGACCAGGGCCAATCCGTGATCTGTGGCCCGGTTGTCACCTGGATCGCGCGCGGAGTCATTAAGGTCTGCGGGAGGGAGTTCACCCGAACGGAGCTCATCATGGCCAAGACCCTGCAGGTGTTGCGCGACATCGTCTTGTTGATCACCCGGATCGGCCTGGGCGCGATCCTGATCGTGCACGGCTGGCGGCGCTGGCAGGTGGTCGGGCCGCAGAGCCAGATCGACTACCTGTCCCAGTTCAGCACGCCCTATCCGCAGGTGGTCGTCTGGGGCACGATCATCCTGGAACTGGTCGGCGGGCTGTTCCTGATCGTCGGGGCGCTGACCCCGCTGGTCGCGGCGGCCGTCGTGGCCCAGCAGGTGTTGATCATCTGCTACACCAATTGGTACGGCTACCAGTTCCTGGCCGCCAACGTGCCCGAGTTCTCGGTCTCGGAACGGATGATGAACAACCTGGCCCTCGGCCTGCTGGCGTTGATCTTCCTCGTCTTCGGTGCCGGCCGGGCCTCGATCGACCGTCTGTTCCGGCGCGAGAAGGTGGAGGAGCAGACGCCGGAGCAGGACTACGGCGACACCGTCGTGTCACCGCCCGGCCCGTAGGCCGCCCGGAACTCCCTGGGCGCCATGCCCTTCAGCCGGCGGAACTGCCGGTTGAAGTTGGCCAGGCTGGCGTACCCGCTGTCGGCGGCGATCTCCGCAACGGTCCGGTCGGTGTCGATCAAGAGCCGGCAGGCCACGGCGATCCGGACCTCGATCAGATAGTTCAGCACGCTGCGGCCGGTCGCCCTGCGGAAGCTCCGGCTGAGCGCGCTCGGGGTCAGGTGCGCCACCGCCGCCACGTCAGCCAGCGAGAGCCTGGCCCGGTGGTTCGTGATCAAGAACGTACAGATCCGCTCGATCATGGCCTGGCTGTTCTCATCGACCAGGGCTCGGAAGCCCTCGCTCACCAGCGCACGGGCAGGCAGGGCGGCGAGTTCAGTGAGCACCCGCAGGAGTTCAACGGTCCGGACGGCGCCGGCCAGCCCACCGAGTTCGGTCAGTCGGCCGGCCACAGCTCCGGCTGCTTCGGAACCGAACGCCAGGCCACGGCTCGCACGATCGAACAGGCGGGCCAGCGGGCCGAACTCCGGCGCCGCCAGGAAGCCGGTGCCGAGGAACTCCCGGTCGAACTGGGCCACGATCGCGGTGTTCGGTACGCCCTCGGGATGCGGCTCGGCCAGATAGCTGTGCGGCAGTTCCGAGCCGAGCAGGACCAGGTCGCCCGGCCCGTAGTCCTCGCAACTGTCGCCGACGAACCGGACGCCACGGCCGGAGATGATCAAGGTCAGTTCGAGCTGTTGGTGAAAGTGCCAGTGGAACGGGAAGGCCGGCTCGGACCGGAACTGGTAGGCCCAGGACTCCCGCGGCGACGGCTCGATGTGCTCGACCTGCGCCCTCATGGGCCTCGACGCTAGCGGTGTCGGCGGCGACCGGACAAGGCTGCGCGGATCGTACCGATGGAGGCTCGGTTTCAGGTAGACGTCCTGCCGCGCTCCGAACGAGACTTTCGGCAACCCCCAGCTGCCGAGGAGCCCCGATGACTCAGCCGCCGCGACGCTTCCGCCGGACCCTGCCGACCATGATCGCCCTCGCCGCGGCGGTCCTGCTGCTCCTGATCGCCAGCCCGCCGCACGCCCAGGCCGTCGGTGACGCCCCGGTGGCGTCGTCCCCCTCGGGCGTCTTCAAGCACCAGGCCAGCACCGATTCGAACCCCATGGACCTTCCCGGAGCCGTCCTCAACCTCCCGATGACCACCGGTGAAGGGATCTGGCTCTACACGACGGGGCTGGAGGCCCGCACCGAGTACGGCAGCGAATTCCCCGATCCCGGCGTCACCTTCATCGTCCAGTGCTACGGCCCGGGGATCGCCGCCGAGGGCACCGGCTGGTACGCCGCGCGCAACCTCGATCCGCCGCACAACACGTACACGTTCCGGCCGCAGATCCGGGCGATGTTCGTGGCGCCGTCGACCGGGACGTACGCCTGCAAGATCAGGGTCGCCGCCTATCAGCCGCGGAGCGGAACCATCGAGGTGATCTTCAACGCCGGTGCCGTGCTGCACGGCACACCGGTGAAACCGACCAGCACCGTCGGTGTGACGGCCGGGTACGGCTGGACGGTCCCGAACTCCGGCAGCAATCCCCAGCCGACGATCAGTGCAGCCCGGCCGACCCTGCGGCACCTCAGCGGCAGCTACACGTTCGCCCGGCCGTCGAGTCCCAAGGTCACGGTCGCGATCGATCAGAACGTCACCACCTGCAGCGTCGGCGACACGTTCCCGGGCTGCGGCACCGATCCGGCCTTCGACCAGACCACGGTCCGGGCCAGGATCCTCGCCCAGCCGCTGCACCTGGACGGCTCGGCCTGCGGGGTCAGCACGCCGCTGACGGTGTTCGAGCACGAACTGCGGGTGAAGGCCGCCTACCACCACTACCCGATCCTCACCACCGCCGTGCTCGACAAGGCCACCACGCTGAGGGGATGCCCCCGGGTGAACCTGGTGCTCGAGCTCACCTGGCTGAGCGGCCAGCCGATGGTCGTGCACACGTTCCGTCCCCATGATCAACGACCCGGCTGGGGTGGTATCTACGAGCATGGCTGATGATTCCGGAGTGACCAAGATCGACTGGCAGCGCTGGTATCCGCGCCGCGCCGTGTCCTGGTGGACCACGATCAACGACCTGCAATGGCCGAACCGCTCGATCCGGGACGACATCCGGCGACGGGCCGAGGCGCTGGCCGAGGCCGGTGTCGACCTCGCGATCAACTTCGGCTGCCACATGCGGTTCGACTTCGCGATGGTGTTCGGCAGCCTGCACGGTTATCTCGGAGAGGTCGCCGACGAACTGCACCGGGTCGGGATCAGGTTCTTCGACCACTACAGCTCCAACGTGATCACCCGGCCCCGTGGCGCCGCGGGCCGGGCCCACGCCCACCGGAGCAACCGGCATCAGGTGCTGTTCTACCCGGATCCGATCGCCGCACCGCACCAGCAGTACGCCGGGCACCGGTACGACGACCTGCGCACGGTAGACCTGCGCGACGGCGGCGCCGCCTACGCGACCCCGTACGACTCGGAGCAGTTCTGCTCCAACCACCCGGACTACCTCGACATGCACCGGCAGTACCTGGTCCGGCTGTTCGACGAGGTGGACCTGGACGGGATCGAGGTCGACGACATGGCCGACTACGGCGGCCTGGCCTCGTGCGGCTGCCGCTTCTGCCTGGACCGGTTCCGCACCGAGTACGGACTCGAGTTGCCACCGCTGACCGACCCGGAGTTCTGGGGCGACACCAGCGGCCACCCCTACTTGTGGGGCAACTACGCCAACCCGGACTTCCAGGCCTGGATCGCGCTGCGCGAACAGACCATGGCCGATCACCTGGCCCTGGTGAAGCGCACGATCGGCGACCGGCCGCTGATGACCTGTTGCGCCAGCACCGGCCCGATGAACCTCGGCGGCCGCGCGCTCAACCTGGAACGGCTGCTGCCGCACGTCGACCTGCTGATGCTGGAGAACGTCGGGCTGGCCCCGGACGGCGTGAACTGGCTCCGGCTGGAGGCCGAGGCGATGCAGCAGAAGGATCTGGCCCGGCAGCGCGGCGGCGTTCCGGTCCTCGCGCTCACGTACACACTCGGGCACGACGGAGGCCTGCTCGGCTGGGCCCTGTCCCGCTTCTGGGGTACGTCCTCCTGGGCCAGCACCAACCCGGGCCGGCTCGAGGTCGACCCGCCGGAGCCGCTGGACGAAGCGCAGATCACCGGGCCGGTCAACCGCTGGGAGCGGGCGGTCAGCCCGCTCGACGCGCTGGCCCCGAGCGATCTCGTCGATGTACGGCTGCTCAACGACACCTACGCCCGGGCGGCCGGTTGGCGTGACGCGGACGGCCGGGAGGAGTGGGACCGGGTCAAGGACTGGACCTATGCGCTGGTCGAGCACCAGGTCGGCTATCGGCTGATCCGGCCGGCCGAACTCGAGGCGGGCTCGGACGACGGAACACCGCTCATCCTGGACGGTGCCTCGTGCGTGTCCGACGCCCTCGACTCCGCGGTCCGGGCGCACCTCGACCGCGGCGGGCGGGTCTGGCTCCGGGCCCCGTACGGCACCCACCACGCCGACGGCAAGCCGCGCGAGCGTCCGCTGCTGGACGACCTGGTCACGCTCGGTTCGCCGGGCCTGCGGGTGCTGACCGAGCCCGTCGCGGCCGGCGGCCCGGCGCCGACGGACTGCAAGAACCAGCCGCCGCTGCACATCGAGGAGGACCGACCGCGGCACGATCCGGTCCGGGACCTGCTCGACCGGGGTGAACTGGAGCCGACGGTGACGGTGTCCCCGGCCGATGCGGGCTGGGCGGTCCGGCTCCGGCGGCATGCCGAGGGTTTCGCCCTGCATGTGCTGAACCTGCGGATGCACGGCGAGGCGCATCCCACCCTGCTCGAGATGGGCGAGCGGCCGGTGCTGGAGACGATCTCGTCGGTCAACCCGACCACGTCGGTCACCGTGACGCTCCGCGGCCTGGACCCCGGCTGGACGGCGCCGCACCTGTTCAGCCCCGAACTCGGCCGGTCCGGGCGTCCGGTGCCACGGTCCGAGGACGGCTTCGTGCTCGACCTGACCGGGGTCGCCGTGTACGCGGTCGTGCACGATCAGCTGGGCGCGGGGTGACCCACAGGTTTCGCACAGGTCGGCCATAGCTGACACCGGGGCTGCCGTGCCACGCTTGAGCGCATGGCAGCTACCGACACCGGGCGTGAGGCACTGGTCCACGCCGACGGTTCGCCGATCCGGATCCTGGCCGTCGACGACGAGCCCAGCCTGACCGAACTGCTCTCGATGGCCATGCGGTACGAGGGCTGGCAGGTCGCCACGGCCGCGTCCGGGTCGGAGGCGGTCCGGGTCGCCCGGGAGACGCGGCCGGACGCGATCGTGCTGGACATCATGCTGCCCGACTTCGACGGGCTGGAGGTGATGCGCCGGATCCGTACCGAATTGCCGGACGTGCCGGTGATCTTCCTGACGGCGAAGGACGCCGTGACCGACCGGATCAGCGGGCTCACCGCCGGCGGCGACGACTACGTGACCAAGCCGTTCAGCCTGGAAGAGGTGATCGCCCGGCTGCGCGGGCTGCTCCGCCGGTCCGGTGCCGCCCAGTCCCGGAACGACTCGCTGCTCGTGGTCGGCGACCTGACCCTGGACGAGGACAGCCACGAGGTGACCCGGGCTGGCGAGCAGATCCACCTGACGGCGACCGAGTTCGAACTGCTGCGGTACCTGATGCGCAATCCGCGCCGCGTGCTCAGCAAGGCGCAGATCCTGGACCGGGTCTGGAACTATGACTTCGGCGGCCAGGCGAACGTGGTCGAGCTCTACATCTCCTACCTGCGGAAGAAGATCGATGCGAACCGGGAACCGATGATCCACACCATGCGCGGCGCCGGGTACGTGCTGCGACCCGCAAGTTGATCATGACCCCTCGGGTCGGTGCTGATCATGGACGGTGAGGTCGAGCCGGTCGGGCGCTGGCCTGCTCCGGACGGACGGCGGCCGGGCGCCTTCGCCCGGGGCACCCTCGGGCGAAGGCTGTTGCTGCGCGTCGTCGGCCTGGTGGCGGCGATCGCGGTCGTGCTGTCCGGGCTGACCACGCTGGCGACCTGGCAGCTCCTGGTCGGCGATCTCGACAGCCAGTTGCGAGGCGTCTACTCGCGCGTCTTCCGCGACGCCCCGCCGATGCCGGGCAAGCCCGACAGCGAGACGCTGCAGGTCGATCTGCCGGGCCAGCCGATCGGCACGCTGGTGATCATCGACTACGGCGTCAAGGCTCGCGCCAACGTGCTCGGCGAACGCGGCATCCCAGCTCTCGTGAGCAAGAAGGCTGGTGCTCAGGCCCTGGACATCGAGGGCTCACTCCCGGTCAACGTCGATCTTGATCGACTCGGCCGCTATCGGGTCATGGTGAACGTGATCAACGGCTACCGGGTCGCCGTCGGGCTGCCGCTGAGCCGGGTCGACTCGTTGCTGTCCCAACTGGTCGGGCTGGAGGTCATCCTGTCGCTGGTCGCGATCCTGGCCACCGTCGTCATCGCCCGGCCGCTGATCACCCGCAACCTGCGCCCGCTGAACCGGGTCGCCGGAGTCGCGCAGCAGGTGTCGGCCCTGCAGTTGGATCGCGGCGATGTCGCGGTGGACGTCCGGGTCGCGCCCGCGGACGCCGACCCGACCTCGGAGGTGGGCCGGGTCGGCCAGGCGCTGAACCACCTGCTGGCCAACGTCGACGGAGCCCTGTCGGCCCGTCAGGCCAGCGAGACCCGGGTGCGCCGGTTCGTCGCCGACGCCTCCCACGAACTGCGCAACCCGCTGGCCGCGATCCGCGGCTACGCGGAACTGACCCGGCGCGACCGTGATCAACTCGAACCGGACACGTCGTACGCGCTGGACCGGATCGACGCCGAGGCCGGCCGGATGTCTGTCCTGGTGGAGGATCTGCTGCTGCTGGCCCGGCTCGACGACCGGCCCGAACTCGACCTCAAGCCGACCGACCTGTCCGAGCTGGTGATCAACGCGGTCAGCGACGCCAGGGTCGCCGGCCCCGATCACCAGTGGGAGCTCGACCTGCCACCGGTGCCCGTCCAGGCCGACCTCGATCATCACCGGGTGCACCAGGTGCTGGTCAACCTGCTCGCCAACGCCCGCACCCACACGCCGGCCGGCAGCACCGTGCTGACCCGGCTCACCGAGGGCGACGGCAAGATCACGATCATGGTCCGGGACAACGGCCCGGGCGTCCCGCCCGACATCGTCGACCACGTCTTCGAACGCTTCACCCGCGCCGAGGCCAGCCGGGCCCGCGCCGCCGGCGCCGCCAAGGGAGCCAGCACCGGCCTCGGCCTGGCCATCGTCGCCGCCGTCGTCGAGGCCCACCACGGCACCGTCTCGGTGGCGAGCAAGCCCGGCCGGACCGAGTTCACGGTGACCCTGCCCGCCACCGGCGCCGCGACCTGACATGAAAAACTGGTGATTCGCACCGCCGCACCAAGGGGGCTCCTGTGATCACCGAACGCGCCACGCTGCTCACCGCCGTTGCCGAGACGATCGTCGGGGTCGGCCCTTCGACAGGCTCAGAGAACGATGCGACAGGCTCGGGGCACGAATCGACAGGCTCGGGAACCGGTGGTTGGGATGCGACCGGGTTCCTGGCGGAGGCCGGCGCGGAGTTGGCCGATCTGGGTCCCGCGGTCGAGTCCCTGCTGGACCGGGTGACCGCCGAGGCGCCCGACTTCGCCGCGCTCGATCATGATCGGCGGCAGGCCGTGCTGGACCGGATCGAGCTGCCGCCCCGGCTGGCCCGGCTGCTCAACGCCGACTACTACGCGACACCGCGGGCCTGGGCCGAGGTGCGCTGGTCGCCGGCGGCGGCCGACGGCTGGCCCGATCCACTGCCGGCGGTCTCGTACGGGCAGCAGGGTTGGATCACCCCGGACCAACTGCTGGACCGCTACGACGCGATCGTCGTCGGGGCAGGTGCCGGCGGCGGCGCGGCGGCGCAGGTGCTGGCCGAGTCCGGCCGCCGGATCTTGATCATCGAGGCCGGTACGGCACCGACGGCCGCCGAGCTGAGCCGTGATCATCTACGCAACCCGCGGGTCAACTTCGGCCTGGACCGGTTGACCGACCCGCGCGGCGGCGGCTGGCCGCGGACCATCGAGACCCCGGACGGCGAGGAGGCCGTGGTCGGACCCGGTGACCCTGGCTGGGGCGGCAACGCACACACGCTCGGCGGCGGCACCCGGGTGTTCGGCGCGCAGGCCTGGCGGTTCGCGCCGGACGACTTCCGGATGGCCAGCCGGTACGGCGTCCCGGACGGCAGCGCGCTGGCCGACTGGCCGATCGGCTACGACGACCTGGAACCCTTCTACGACGAGGCGGAGCGGCGGTTCGGCGTCAGCGGCGCGGCCGGTGGCGACCCCTGGGCCGGGCCGCGCAGCCGGGACTACCCGATGCCGCCGCTCGCCGGCAACCGGCCGGCCGAGCGGCTCGCCGCCGGTGCGGCCAGGCTCGGCTGGTCGACCGTCCCGGTGCCGTTGTTGATCAACTCGGAGCCCTACCGGGGCCGGCTCGGCTGCCGCCGCTGCTCGCAGTGCGTCGGATTCGCCTGCCCGGTCGAGGCGAAGTCGGGTACCCACAACACGGCGATCCCGGCCGCCGTTGCCACCGGCAACGCCAGCGTCCTGCTCGGCAGCACGGTCGAGAAGTTGATCACCGATGCGAGCGGCCGGGTGATCAAGGTCGCGATCGTCGGTGATCATGGCAGAGCGGTCTGGCGGCGCGAGGTCGCGGCCACGGAGTTCCTGCTCGGCGCCGGCACCATCGAGACCGCCCGACTGCTGCTCAACTCGGCCCATGATCGGGAACCGGACGGCCTCGGCAACGCCCATGATCAGGTCGGCCGCCACCTGCAGGGCCACCCGTACGGCGGCGCGACCGGGCTGTTCGACGACGAGGTCACCGATCTGGTCGGGCCCGGCCCGGCGATCGCCACCTGCGACTTCCGGCACGGCAACGACGGCCTGGTCGGCGGCGGCATGATCGCCGAGGAATTCGTCCCGACGCCGGCCAGCACGTACGCCTATCTCACCGACGCCGGCATCATCCCGCGGCACGGCCGGGACGCCCACGAGGGGATGCGGCACTGGCTGCGCCGGATGCTGCGCGTCGTCGGCCCGTACCAGGAGGTCAGCACCGCCGACTCCCGGGTCCGGCTGGATCCGAAGGTCATCGACCGGTACGGCATCCGGGTCGCCCGACTCAGCGGCACCCTGCACCCCGAGGACGTCCGGGGCCGCGACTTCCTCAGCCAGCGGGCCGCCGAATGGCTCACCGCGGCCGGCGCGGCCCGCGTCGTCACGCCGCCGGCGGGCGGTCGCCCGGGCGGACCGAACGGCGGCCAGCACCAGGCCGGCAGCTGCCGGATGGGCGACGACCCGGCGCGCTCGGTGACCGACCCGGTCGGCCGGGTCTGGGGTCACGCGAATGTACGGATCGTCGACGGGTCGACCCACGTCACCAACGGCGGTGTGAACCCCGTGCTGACCATCCTGGCCAATTCGCTGCGGATCAGCGGCGACCTGGTCCGCTGACCGGGTCTGCCAGACTTCGATCATGGACCGTGCAAACCCTCCGGCCGCCGAGCTCACCTTCCGCGACGCGACCGGGGCCGATGTCGAGACCCTGGTCGCGCTTGTCGAGTCCGCCTACCGCGGCGACGCGAGCCGGGCCGGCTGGACCACCGAGGCCGACCTGCTGGACGGCCAGCGAACCGACCCCGAGGGCGTCCGGGCCGTGATCGAATCCCCGGACAGCCGGATGATCATCGCCGAGCAGGACGGCAGCATCGCGGCCTGCTGCCAACTGGAGCACCGCGGCGAGGCCGCCTACTTCGGCATGTTCGCCGTGTCTCCCGGCCGGCAGGGCGGCGGCCTGGGCAAGGCGGTGCTGGCGCAGGCCGAGCTGATCGCGGCCCGGGACTGGTCGGCCCGCCGGATGGAGATGACCGTGATCACGGCCCGGGACGACCTGATCGCCTGGTACGAACGCCGCGGCTACCGACGGACCGGAGACCTGTCGCCCTTCCCGTACGGCGACGAGCGGTTCGGCATCCCCCGCCGCGACGACCTGCGCTTCGAGTTGTTGATCAAGGACCTGGACCGCGGCGAACACTGACGACGCGGCGGAACTCAGGCGGCGGACAGCCGTGCGTGGCCGCGCAACACGGCCAGGTCGGCGTTCACCTGACCGAGATCGATCGACCCGTCGGCGCGGACCGAACTCGATTCCAGGCACAGCCGGAGGCTGCCCGGTGACGCGTTCGCCGCGGCGGCGACGGCGGCCAGGTCGAGCCAACCCTCGCCGGGATGGAGGTAGCGGCGCCGGCCCTGCGCGTCGAAGAACGCACCGTCGTAGTCCTTGACGTGGATGATCTTGGTCTCGGGGAGCAGGTCGGCGTCGGCCAGGGCAAGATCAAGTTCGTCGTGCAGGGCCAGGAACTCGGTGTCCAGGGTCCATCGGCATCGCGCATCCCGCTGCCGCAGTTCGGCCAGTCGGGTCAGCGGTGTCGCCGCCAGGCAGGGAATGGTCTCGATCGCCAGCGTGACGTCGTAGCGCTCGGCCCGGTCGAGGCACTCGGAGACGGCCGCCAGGTTCGCCGGGAAGCGACGGTCGGAGTCCGGCATGCCCCACAGGTGGAGGACGGCGACCTCGGCATCGAGGGCCACGGCCAGCCGGAGATCGGCGTCGAGCAGCGTCAGAGCCTGCCGGCGATCCTCGGTCGCGCCGGTGCACAGCAGCGGCCCGATGGCCTTGCCGGTGTGCACCGACACCCAGGACAGCCCGGAACGGACGAACGTTCGGGTCGACGCCTCCCGGTCGTCGGCGAACCCCGGGTAGGACAGCAACTCGAACCCGTCCGCCTCGACCTGACCGGCGCAGGACACGATCAGGGCCGGATCGACGACATCCGGATCCCGCGAGAAGGCCCCGGTCGAACAGGTCACGGCGCTGATCACCCGGGCAGCCTACGGGTCCGCCCGGTGACGGCTGAGAGCGCCCGGCGTCTCGCCGAAGGCGCGCCGGAACTCGGTGATGAAGGCGCTCGGCGAGGACCAGCCGCACGCGACCGCGGCCTGCGAGACCGTACGGCCCTCCGCGAGCAGGAGCGCCGCCCGGTGCAGCCGGAGCTGGCCGCGCCACTGCGGGAAGGTCAGGCCGAGCTCGGCGCGGAACAGCCGGGAGAGGGTACGGGCACTGCAGCCGATCCGGCGGCCGAGTTGATCAAGCGACTCCGGCCGGGACAGATCCGCTTCGACGAGCTCCGCCACGGCACGCAACCGGTCGTCGGCCAACCGCGGCAGCATGGTCGGCGGATCGGGGGTCAGCACCAGTTGATCACGCAGCACGGCGAGCAGCCGGCGGCCGGCCGCGGTGCCGGTCGGCCGGCCGGTCGCGGCCATGATCAACTCCCGGAGCAACGGAGTGACCTGGAGCAGCCCGGGCCGGCGACCCGGCAACGGTGACCGGCCGGGCAGGCCGACCAGGTGCACGGTGGACGTGCCGTGCACCTGCCACCGGTGGACGACGCCGGGCGGCACCCAGATCGCCCGGGTGGGTGGCGTGAACCAGGTCCCGTCGGCCGCGGTCACCTCCAGGACGCCGGCGCTGGCGTACACCAGCTGCGGCTCGTCGTGCCGGTGCTCGTCCACCTCGGCGCCCGCGGCCAGCCGGCGGGTCTCGGTCGGCGCAGTGGGGACGTGGCGGATTTTCGACATCATCCGGCAGATTACTGGAAGCCGGACAGTGGGTCGGTCGGCCAGGATCGCCTCATGCACCGACCCAGGCCCGTTCGCCGGCCGGCCACGCTTCTGCTCGCCGTCGGCCACGGCGGCGTCGACAGCTATCAGGGGATGGTGGCCGCGCTGGTCCCGATCTTCGTCCTGGAACGCGGTTACAGCCTTCCGGCGGCCGGCGGCCTGGTGCTCGCCGCGTCGCTGACCTCGTCGATCGTGCAGCCGCTGTTCGGCCTGCTCGGCGACCGGCGGCCGACCCGCTGGATCGTCCCGGTCAGCGTCCTGGTCTCCGGCGCCGGGATCGCCGCGGTCGGCCTCGTCGCCGAGCCCTGGCTGGTGATCATGCTGGTCGCGCTGTCCGGTCTCGGTATCGCCGCGTTCCATCCGGCGGCGGCGCGGCTGGCCCGCGAGCTGAGCGGCGGTGATCATGTCCGGATGAGCTGGTTCGCGCTCGGCGGCAACGTCGGGTTCGCGGTGGCACCGTTCCTGGTCGCCGGGACGGTCGGCGTGCTCGGTCTCGCCGCCAGCCCGTTGTTGATCATGCCGGCCGCGCTCGGATCGATCATGGTCCTGGGTCTCCACCGCGCCGGCGCCGCAACCGCCGGGCCGGCCCAGGCCGCGGTTCGGTCCGGCCGCGCCGAGGACTGGCGGTCGTTCGGTCGGCTGACCGTGGCGATCATGGCGCGCTCGGTCGTCTTCGTCGGGCTCGGGGCGTTCGTCGGCCTGTTCGTCCAGCAGGACCGCGGCCTCGGCCCGGCCGGCGGGACCGTCGCGCTGTTCGTGCTCTACCTCGGCGGCGCCTTCGGTACGGTGATCGGCGGCCGACTGGCCCGGCGCTGGCCGCGGACCCGGATCCTGCGCTGGTCGTACCTGCTGACGGTCCCGGCGATCGCCGGCCTCGTCCTCGCCCCCGGAGCCGGCAGCCTGATCTTCGTCGCGGCCGTCTCGATCCTGCTGTACCTGCCGTTCTCGCTGCACCTGACGCTGGCCCAGGACTATCTGCCGCGCCACCTCGGCACCGCGAGCGGGGTGACGCTCGGGCTCGCCGTCAGCGTCGGCGGAGTGGCCTCGCCGGCGATCGGCGCGCTGGCCGAGCAGATCGGGCTGCCCGGCGCGCTGCTGTCGTTGATCATCATCGCCGGATCGGCCTGGATCGTCCTGCTCCGGCTGCCGGAGCCCTTGACCTCGCCCCAGGGGCGAGGGCCATCATGACGTCCGGCGAAGGAGGGCACGATGGAGTTACTGGAACCGCCTCGCGTGGTCGAACGGCCGCGCCTGGACAGTCTCGGGATCCGTGAGGTGACGCCGTTTCGCGGCATGCTGAGCCGGCGCGACGCCTTGCTCGCCGAGCTCACCGACTGGCTCGACACTCACGACGTCGGCGAGGTCGGTCCGTTCTTCCTGCGCCTGCACGTGATCGACATGGACGGCCCGATGGACCTCGCCGTGGGCGTGATCACGCCAGCACCGCTGCCCGGTGACGACCGGGTCCGGCCAGCTGCCCTGCCGGCCGGCCGGTATGCTTCGCTGACGTACCGCAACCATGCGCTGCGGGCGAACCGGGCGTTGATCGACTGGGCCCGTGAGCAAGGGCTTCCGTTCGACCGGGCGGACGCCGCGGAAGGCGACCGGTTCGGCTGCCGGTACGAGGCGTACCGCACCGATCCGCGGACGGAGCGCCGCAAGACCCGCTGGGAGGTCGAGCTCAACATCAGGCTGGCCGACTGAGCCTGGCAGGATCGGTCCATGAGCGATGATCATGGACTTCCGCCGATCGTGTCCCGTGCGGAATGGCAGGCCGCCCGGGATGCGCTGCTGCTGCAGGAGAAGGCGCTGACCCGACTGAAGGATGCGGTCAGTGCGCAACGCCGCCGGCTGCCGATGGTCGAGGTGACCACCCGGTACGAGTTCGACGGCCCCGACGGCCCGGCGACCCTGCTCGACCTGTTCGACGGACGGCCACAGTTGATCATGCAGCACTTCATGTTCGGGACCGACTGGGACGAGGGCTGCAACGGCTGCTCGATGATGGCCGACCACATCGGCCCGTTGTCCCACCTGCACGCCCGCCGGACCTCGTTCGTCCAGGTGTCCCGGGCTCCGGTACCGACGCTGGCCGCGTTCGCGGACCGGATGGGCTGGTCCTACCCCTGGTACTCCTCCGGCCGCTCCACCTTCAACGAGGACTTCGGCACCACCGTCGACGGCGAGGAGCGCCATGCGATCAGTGTGTTCCTTCGTGATCAGGACCGGGTGTTCCACACCTGGTCCACCTTCGGCCGCGGCGAGGAGCCGTTCATGATCGTCTTCGACCTGCTCGACCTGACCCCGTACGGACGGCAGGAGAACTGGGAGCTGACCCCGCCCGGCCGACCCCAGGACCCGCCGTACGACTGGATGCGGCTGCACGACAGCTACTCCGATGAGGGGCGACTGCTGCGGTGAATTTCCGCCGCGTGTTCGCGGCGGAAATTCACTCAGGGACTCGGTGGTCGGTCCGCGGCCTCACGGATCCGGTCGGGGAGCGTCGAGTAGGGGCGGGCCGGGATCGCGGGCAGACCGTGCGCGGCTGCCTCGGTCCGCAGCCACTCGCCGTAGCGCCGGCTGACCTCCGCCCGCATCGTCTGCGGGCCCTCACCTGGTTCGCGATCAAGGAAGTTGGCGATCAGCTGGTCTTCGTCCGGCTCGTCGACGAAGACCGCCCGGACCTGAGGATCGGCCAGGGCGGCCGCGGCCGACGGCAGCAGATAGTCGCCCTCCATGATCACCGGCGGGCCGTGGTTCAGGTGCGTGGCGACCACCGCGGCCACCGCCGGGGCGAGGGCGGTCACCGTGGCGACGGTGACGTCGACGATCTCTTCGGCGGTCCAGCTCCGCCTGGCGGCCTGGGTCGACCAGTAGTGCAGCGCGGGCTGCTGGTCCGGCGTCGTCATCGCGACAACAGCTGCGTAGAGGTCGTCCAGCTCGGCGGTCCCGATCCCGTACCGGCGCATCAGGGCGGCACAGGCCGTGCTCTTGCCGGTGCCGGAGGGTCCGCCGACGAGCAGGACGTGCCAGTCGCGTTCCGTCACGGCCCGATCATCGCGGCCGGTCCGCTTCCCGCGCCAGCGGATATCAGACCGCCGGCGTCACCGGCTCAGGGGACGCCGGCGACGAGGCGAACTGGGTCGCGTACAACTCCGCGTAGCGGCCGCCGGTCGCGAGCAGGTCCTCGTGCCGGCCGCGTTCGACGACCCGGCCGCCCTCCAGGACGACGATCTGGTCGGCGTTGCGAACCGTCGACAGCCGGTGCGCGATCACGATCGCGGTGCGCCCCTCCAGCGCGTTCTCCAGGGCGGCCTGGACGGCGGCCTCGGAGGTCGAGTCGAGGTGCGCGGTGGCCTCGTCCAAGATCACCACCCGCGGTCCGGTGAGCAGCAGCCGGGCGATCGTCAGCCGCTGCCGCTCGCCGCCGGACAGCCGGTAGCCGCGTTCGCCGACCACCGTGTCCAGCCCGTCCGGCAGCGATTCGACGAGCGGCCGCAGCCGGGCCCGTTCCAGCGCGCTCCAGATCTCGTCGTCGGTCGCGTCGGGCTTGGCCAGCTGCAGGTTCTGCCGGATCGACTCGTGGAACAGGTGGCCGTCCTGGGTGACCAGCCCGACCGTCGACCGGAGGGCCTCGAAGGACAGGTCGCGGACGTCGACGCCGGACAGCCGGATCGCGCCGCCGTCGGTGTCGTACAAGCGAGTGATCAACTGCGCGATGGTCGACTTGCCGGCGCCGGACGAGCCGACCAACGCGATCATCTGGCCCGGTTCGGCCCGGAACGACACCTCGTGCAGCACCTGCGCCCCGGCCCGCGGATCGAGCACCGCGACCTCCTCCAGCGACGCCAGCGACACCTTGTCCGCGGACGGATACGCGAAGTCGACCCGGTCCAACTCCACCGACACCGGACCGTCCGGCGCCGGCTTCGGCTGCTCGGTCTCGGTGATCAACGGCTTCAGGTCGAGCACCTCGAACACCCGGTCGAAGCTGACCAGCGCGCTCATCACCTCGACCCGGGCACTGGCCAGTGCGGTCAGCGGCGCGTAGAGCCGGGTCAGCAGCAGCGCCAGCGACACGACGGCGCCGGCCTCGAGCGAACCGGACAGGACGAAGAACCCGCCGAGCCCGTACGTGAGCGCGAGGGCCAGCGCCGAGACCAGGGTCAGCGCGGTGACGAAGACGACCTGCACCATCGCGGTCCGGACCCCGATGTCGCGCACCCGCGCGGCCCGTACGCCGAACTCGGCCGACTCCCGCTCCGGCCGCGCGAACAGCTTCACCAGTGTCGCGCCGGGCGCCGAGAAGCGCTCGGTCATCGTCGTGCTCATCACCGAGTTGTGGTTGGCCGCCTCCCGCTCCAGCCGGGCCAGCCGGGACCCCATCCGGCGTGCCGGCAGGACGAAGATCGGCAACAGGATCAGCGCGCAGAGGGTGATCTGCCAGGACAGGCCGAGCATGACGATCAAGGTCAAGATCACGGCGACGACGTTGCCGATCACCCCGGACAGGGTCTCCGAGAACGCCCGCTGGGCCCCGATCACGTCGTTGTTCAGCCGGCTCACCAGGGCGCCGGTACGGGTCCGGGTGAAGAACGCGATCGGCATCTTCTGGACGTGGTCGTAGACGGCCTGCCGCAGGTCCAGGATCAGCCCCTCGCCGATCCGAGCCGACAGCAGCCGGGTGACGATCCCGACTCCGGCCTCCGCGATCGCGATCACGCCGATGATGATCGCCAGCCGCAGCACCACCTCGAAGGCGGTGCCGGCGAACAGCGCGTCCACCACCTGACCGGCCAGCAGCGGCGTGGCCACGGCCAGCACCGCGGTGACCACGCTGAGCAGGACGAAGCCGATCAGCTGCCAGCGCCGGTCCCGGACGAAGCCGAAGATCCGGCGCAGCGTGGCGCGCGAGAAGGGACGCCGGTCCTGGGCGGCGTGCATCGCGTTGTACAACGAGTTCCAGGCAACGATCTCCATGCTCACGCCGGACAATGTAGAACCTCAACGAAACTTGAGGTCAACCGAGTCCGGGCCGCCGGCCGCGGTGCAAAGGTTGCACGTTTGGTGCAAACCCCCGGCCGAGGCGGGGTTTGCGGTGGCCGGAGCCGATCCACCCTCCCTAGCTTGGGGACCTCGCAAGTAGTCACCCCCAAGCTTGAAGGGAACACTCTGCATGGCTGTTCTACGGAGAATCGCCGCCGCTGTTGGCGCTGCGGCGGTCATGTCTGTGAGTTTCGCGTCCGTCGCCAGCGCCGAGGTGCCGGTGGTCGGCGCCCTGCCCGGCGTCGGCGGCCTGCCCGATGTCGCCGGCCTGACGAATCTGGGCGGTCTGCCCGGCCTGGGCACCCTGCCGCTGCTCGGCGGCGGCCAGGACGCGACCGAGCGCATCATGGCGCCGCAGGACGAGGAAGGCGTCCGCTGGTACGGCGTCAAGAAGTCGGGTGGCCTGGTGGCGATCACCGACAACAACTTGGGCCCGTTCCAGGCCTGCAACAACGACGTGCCGATCAACGCGGTCGGCGGCGCCGTCGACGCCTCCGGCCTGTTCGCCATCCTCGGCTCGGACGGCAACTCGCTCACCGAGATCCGTAACTGCGATCAGTCCAACGCGCAGTTCAACGACGGAGAGGTGGCCGAGCCGCTCAAGACCGAGTGGTACGGGATGGACGGCGAAGGCGCGCTGGTCAACATCAGCGACAACAACATCGGCCCGTTCCAGGTGTGCAACAACGACGTGCCGATCAACGCGGTCGGTGGCGCCGGCGTGATCAGCGGGCTGGTCGGCATCCTGTCGGACAACAACTCCTCCCAGTTGGTCCGCGGCTGCACGCAGGACTCGACTCAGGAGAACTGAGTCCGTCGCCCCCCAACCGCCCCGGCGCGGGCCAGGCCATGACCAGCAGGAGTGGCCCGGCCCGAGCTCGGGGTGAGCAGGAAACACGGTTGCGACCGGTGTGCATCGACCCGGCTTACTCACAGACACTCACTCCTTGCCGGGTCGGGTACGCCGGTCGCAGCTCTTTCACGGATTCCCGCGAACCGATCGATGATCAGGTTCGTTGGGCTACCGTGACCGATGACGGTCCGCTGTCAGGGCGGGCCGGGAAGCACGAACTCAGGGACCGCGTCAGCGGAACGGGGAGGAGCACCGATGCCGATCGGGGGCTCGGGGGATGTCAGTGATCTTGTCCTGGCCGAGGTGTTGATCAACCGCGGCTGGCAGTCGATCATCGACGGCCAGGTCTGGGAATGGCAGGGCGCCGGCACCGCCGCCGGCGTGTTCGCACCGGGCGCCTGCGTCCTGGTCGACGACAGCCGCCCCGGTTACGTGGTGGAGGGCCCGTCGCATCGCGACGAGCCGACCGAGATCCTGCGCTACCGGTCCCGGCGGGAACTGCTGGACCGGCTGCGCATGATCGAGAACTGGACGCTGCCGCTCACCGCGACCGACCTGGACGCCGAGCACGCCGAAGCTGCTCTCTAGGAATCGTTGAGCCAGGGCGGCGGGTTGCGCAGGATCAGGGCGGTCAGCTCCGACTTGCTGCTGACGCCGGCCAGTTCGTACAGAGCCTTCAGCCGGTTCGCAACCGTACGCCGCGAGATGTAGCCGGACCGGGCCAGTTGATCATGGGTCAGGCCGGCGGCGACACCGGCCAGCAGTGTCCGGTCGCGCTCCCGGACGACCCGCCGCCACGGATCCGCGGGGCGCTCCTGGCCGGTCGGCCGCGCCCCGGGCCGGACCAGCCGGTCGACGTGGCGGACCCAGCCGTCCAGCCCGAGATGGCCCATCAGTTCCTGCCCGTCCCGCAGCCGGGCCAGGGCGCCGGCACCGTCGCCGCAGCGCAGCAGGACCCGGCCGTGAGCGATCAGGGTCCGGGCCCGGTCAAGATCGGGTACGGCGTCGGTGCACAGGTCGAGCGCCCGCTCGCCGGCCGCCGCGGCACCGGCCGGCTTCGCGGTCAGCGCCCGGCAGCGGGCCAGCAGGGCCACCGTCCGGGCGCCACCCGGGTCAAGATCACGCGGAGCCATCCGCCGTACGGTCTCGACCGCCCGGTCCGTCCGGCCGAGCGCGACCAGCGCCTCGACCAGGTCCGCCAGCACCTCGTCCAGGCCCTGGTGCAGCGGCGGCCCGGCCCGCAGGGCGGCGTCCAGGCAGGTCGCGGCGGCCTCGTACCGGCCGGCCACCAGGTGCCCGTAGCCGAGGTCGGCGTCGAACGGTGCCACCACCGGCGAGCCGGGCCGCCGGGACCGCAGCGTCGCCACCCGGCGCGGCTGGTCGTCCAGTCCCTGGGCCGCGCGGACCCGGACCGCCGCCCCGGCCAGCGGCGGCAGCCCGGCCGCCGCCGGGCAGGTCCGCTCGAGCTCCCGGATCCGCCGTCCGGCCACCGGATAGCGGCCCTCCCAGAGGTCGATCGAGATCAACGCGGGCGTGAGGTGGAGTTCGGCGAGCACGGTGTGCCGGCGCGGGTCGGCCAGCGCCGCGCCGATCAGCCGGCGGGCCGCCTGCGGCCGGCCACCGGCGACCAGCACGTCGGCGATCCCGGCGATCAACGAGGCCGGCACCGGCCGTACCCCGTCCGGTACGCCCGCGGCGAGCAGGTCCAGGTCCGCCTCGGCCGGCTGGTTCCAGGCGACGATCAGCGCGGCGACGACCCGGTGCAGGGTGACGAGGTCGGCGGCCGCGCCGGCCGGCAGCTCGACCCGGTCCAGGGTGAGCAGCGCCTCCCTGGTCGCGCCGGTCAGGGCCAGCAGGTGGGCGGCACGGAGCCGCAGCCAGGCGTGTTCCTCGGCCGGCTCCGGGTAGTCCGGCGGGATCAGGTCGGCCGACAGGACGGCCGGGTCGTCGCCGCCGGTCAGCACCGACGCCTCCAGCCCGGTCACCCGAAGCCAGAACTCCGACCGCGGGTCCGGTGCGCAGCGCAGACCGGCCGTCACCTCGGCCAGGGCCGACGCGGCGTACCCCTGCTCCAGCAGGGCTCGGGCCCGCAACGAGCGAAACCGGGCCGACTCGGCATAGCGCGGGTGTTCCGCCGCGGCCTCCAGGAGCCGCGCGGCGGCCTCCAGCTCGCCCTGCTCGAACAGGCTGCCGGCGAGCTCGAGCAGGGACGTGTCGTCGGCCGCGGCCTCGACCCGGCGACACCGGTGGTCGAGCGCCGCCGGTTCGTCGCCGACCGCCGCGAAGGCCGCCTCGGCACGCCGGTCCAGTTCCTCCTGATCGCCGGCCGACAGCCGGGCCCGGGCCGCCGCGGCGAGTAGCGGGTCGGTGGCCCGCCAGCGGTCCCGGTCGGGCCGGATCAGGCCGCGCCGGCTCAGCCGTGGTGCGGCCGCCGGGTCGTCGGCGATCCGGTCCAGCACCGCAGTCGGCACCCGTTGCTGATCGTCGAAGACGCCGAGGACGGCGAGGTCGACTGGTTCCAGCGGTGCGATCGCGGCGGCGGCGCGGGCGACGAACTCGGCCGGCGGGTCGAACCGCTGCGGCATCGGGACCGCCCCGGCGAGCTGCTCCGGGGTGAGCCGGCGGGCGTAGGCGCGGAGCAGCCCCGGATTGCCGTGACACAGCTGGCCGAGCCGGTCGGCGACCCACGCGGCGATCGGGACTCCGACCGCGTCCTGCAGCAGTTCGAAGGCGCCGGCCTGGTCCAGTCCGGAGACCTCGACGGTCGGGTGCTGGCTCAGCGGCCCGGCCGCGGCGGCGTCAACGACGACCAGCTGGGACCAGGGCCACAGCGCGGATCGGCGGAGGAACTCGGCGCAGAGTTCCAGCGTCGCCGGATCGCTGAGTTCGAGGTCCTCGTGCACGATCACCGCGGGCCGCCCCGGCTCGTCCCAGCCGCCGGCCTGGGCCGCGATCAGGTCACCGATCCGGTCGACGATCATGCCGGTGCCGGCGGTTCGATCACCGGCCGCGGCCTCCAGCAGCTCGATCAACTCGGCCAGTCCCGGCACGGCCGGCCGGCCGTGCAGCAGGTCCAGCGCGGTCCGGAACGGCTCGGTGCCCGGGGTGTAGCGGAGCTTGGTCGCCGTGGTCGCGCCGGCCTCGGCGAGGGCGGCGTCGACCAGGGTCGACTTCCCGATGCCGTACGGCCCGCTGACCACGAGAACTCCCGGCTCGGGAAGGTTCAGGAAATCGGTCAGGGCTTGTTGCTCGCGGCGACGCCCGATCGGGGATCGCAAGGTCCGGCCCGCAGACTGCATGTCTTGGAGCTACTCCCACTCTCGTTGCCGGGTGGTCGGTACGGGAGCCCAACCTAGGGGGTTCCGTCGCGATCCGTACAGCCCCGGAACGGTCGAGCCGCCGGAAACCCGGAGCCGTGCGCCGCCAGATGTGCACTTTCTGCACTGCCCTTTCTGCACCGCCCCGGCGGTCGGGGAGGGGATTTCCCCACCCCGGTTCGGCCGGACAGCAGGATGGTTCCGGAACCGGCTCCGGCGGCAGGGTTGATGCCATGACGAACACCGGCAGCGAGCTCGAGTTCAGCCAGGGTGCGGGGCTCGGCGCCACCCTTCAGAATGGACCCGACATGAGCGACCTCACCCAGCCTTCCCCCATCGACAGCGGCAACGCGCTGGCCCGGACGATCCGTCAGTCCGGGCGGGATCTCGCCTGCATCGCCGGCGGGTTCTTCATCGCCCTGTTCGGCTTCATCGTCTGCGTGCCGTTGTTCAGTCTCGGCGTCGGGACCGCGGTCACCGTGTTCGGTCTGTTCGTGCTGACCGCGGCGCTGGTGGTGGCCGGCGGGTTCGCCCAGTTCCACCGCAATCTGCTGGCCGGCGCCGGGTACGAACTCCGCCGCCCGGTCTACCCGCGCGGACGGATGCGGTTCTGGGGCCGGATGCGGCGGCTGCGGTCGGCGCAGGGCTGGCGGGACCTGCTGCACATCCCGATCGCCTTCATCGTCAACACGACGAGCTTCTGCATCGCCATCCCGTGGGTGGTCGCCGGTCCGGGCGGGCTGACGTACTGGTTCTGGAGCCAGTACCTGCCCGACGAGGAGCGGCACGGCCTGGCCTGGCTGCTCGGCTTCCCCGGCACCATCGCCGACATCGTCGGCACCACCCTGGTCGGCATCTTCTTCCTGATCACCGCACCGTTCGTGCTGCGCGGCCTGGTGATGTTGCAGGCGGCGATCGCGAAGGGCCTGCTGGTCGACGAGGCGTCCCACCTGCGGCAGCAGGTCAGCGAGCTGACCCACAGCCGGGCCGCCGCCGGCGAGGCCGAGGCGCACACCCTGCGCCGGCTGGAGCGGGACCTGCACGACGGCCCGCAGCAGCGACTGGTCCGGCTCGGCATGGACCTCGGCGCGGTGGAGCGCCGCCTGGAGACCGATCCGGACGCCGCCAAGCAGATCCTGCGGCAGGCGCTGGAGCAGTCCCAGGAGGCGCTGGCCGAGATCCGGACCCTGTCCCGTGGCATCGCGCCGCCGATCCTGACCGAGCGCGGGCTGCGCGCCGCGGTCACCGCGCTGGCCGCCCGCGGCGTCATCCCGACCACTGTGGACATCGACGAGGACCTGGACCAGACCCGGTCACTGTCCGACGCGGCCCAGAACGCGGTCTACTTCGTGGTCGCGGAATCCCTGGCCAACAAGGAGAAATACAGCCAGGCCTCGACCTGTTCGGTGGAGGTACGGCGGCTCGGCGGGGTGGTCGTGATCACGATCACCGACGACGGCATCGGCGGCGCCAGCGTGGCCAAGGGTCACGGGCTGGCCGGGCTGACGGACCGGCTGGCCGGGGTCGACGGCAACCTGCACGTCTCCTCGCCGGCCGGCGGGCCGACCATGATCACCGCGACCGTACCGGTCAACGCGATGCCGCAACGCGCTCCAGAAATGCGCTGATCGACGCCAGCGCGCGGTCGGTGGCCGGGTTGCCGAGGGCGTACACGAAACCGTGCTTGGTTTCGGGTACGACCTCGGTCTCGGTCCACCCGCCGTGCATCTCGACGGTCCTGGCCAGCTCCCGTACCTGATCATGGGGGAACAGGTGCTCGTACTCGGCGAGCAGGAAGAGGAACGGCGGGCAGCCGTCCCGGACCTGCCGGTCCGGCGAGATCTCCTCGTACGTGGAGCCGTCCCGGACCAACCAGCTGATCTTGGTCGCGATGTCGGGGTCCTGGTCCGGCCAGGGCACCATCGTGCCGGGCCCGTTGACCGACACGCAGCCGGCGATCTCGGCAGTGCCGAGCGCGATCATGGTGGCCAGGTGGGCACCGGCCGAGCTGCCCAGGACGACGATCCGGTCCACCTCCGGCGCCTCCTCGGCGAGCCGGGCCCTGAACCGGTCCAGCCCCGCCGTCACATCGGCCAGCTTGTCCCGGTAGCCGGTGGCCTCGCCGATCCGGTAGCCGGTCGCGGCCGCCGCGTAGCCCTGCCCGGCGAAGTGCTCGACGTGGCCGTGGAAGTCGGCCCGCTTGCCCGCGTACCAGCCGCCGCCGTGGATGGAGAAGAGTCCGATCGGCCGCAGCGGCCGGTCCGGCAGCCGAAGATCAACGACCTGCCGCTCGTCGTCGCCGAAACGCAGTTCCTCGGATCGCATGATGATCATCCCCCTCGTCCGACGCGGCCAACGCTACCGGTGCGGACGGAAGTCCGAGGATGGGGCACAGTTAGGGCATGCGCGTGGTACTCGCCGATGACTCCGTCCTGCTCCGCGAAGGACTGATCCGACTGCTCGACGAGGTCGGCTGCGACATCGTGGCCGCCGTCGACGACGCTCCGTCCTTGATCGCCGCGGCCGCCGAGCACAAGCCCGATGTCGCCATCGTCGACGTACGGATGCCGCCGACGATGACCGACGACGGGCTGAAGGCCGCGGTCACGGCCCGGGAGCAGAACCCGGCCCTGGGCGTGCTGATGCTGTCGGCCTACATCGAGTTGTCCTATGCCGACGTGCTGCTCTCCGACGGCCGCGGCGGTGTCGGCTATCTGCTCAAGGACCGGGTCACCTCGCTGAACACGCTGGCCGAGGCGCTGCAGACGATCAAGGGCGGCGGCACCGTGCTGGACCCGGAGGTGGTCGCCCAGCTGCTGGTCGCCCGCCGGTCCGATCCGCTGGCCGCGCTGACCGCCCGGGAACGCGAGGTGCTCGCCCTGATGGCCGAGGGTCGCAGCAACTCGGCGATCGCGGGCCAGCTGTTCATCACCGGCGGCGCGGTGGAGAAGCACATCTCCAACATCTTCAGCAAGATCAACCTGCCGGACGTCGGCTCGGACAACCGGCGGGTGCTCGCCGTGCTGGCCTGGCTCAAGTCCCGCTGACTTCGATCATGGCGACGGACTGATCATGGAGACGGTACGGATCGGTGTGCTCGGCGCGGCCCGGATCGCTCCGGCGGCCTTGATCGAGCCGGCCCGGCTGGTGCCCGGCGCCGAGGTCGTCGCCGTCGCCGCGCGGGACCTGAGCCGGGCCGAGGACTTCGCGCGGAAGCACGGGATCCGGACCGCCTACCGCGACTACCGGGCGCTGCTCGATGATCAACGGATCGACGCCATCTACAACCCGCTGCCGAACGGGCTGCACGGGCACTGGACCCTGGCGGCGCTCGAGGCCGGGAAGCACGTGCTCTGCGAGAAGCCGTTCACGGCGAACGCCGAAGAGGCCCGGACCGTCGCTGCGGCGGCGGCACAGAGCGGGCTGGTCGTGCTGGAGGCGTTCCACTACCGCTATCACCCGCTGGCCCGGCGGCTGCGGGAGTTGATCTTGTCCGGCGAACTCGGCACGCTGCGGCACCTGGAGACGGCGATGTGCTTCCCGCTGCCGGTCTTCTCCGACATCCGGTACGACTTCGGGCTGGCCGGCGGGGCGCTGATGGACGCCGGCTGCTACGCCGTCCACCTGGCCCGGCTGCTCGGCGGCGAGCCGGAGGTGGTCAGCGCTTCGGCGAAGTTGCGCGATCCCAGGGTGGACCGGGCGATGGCTGCCGAGCTGCGGTTCCCGGGCGGCCACACCGGGACCGTGCGCTGCTCCATGTGGTCCCGTGACGTGCTGCGGATGTCGGCCCGGGTCGTCGGTGATCATGGAGAGCTGCGGGTGTTCAACCCGTACGCGCCGCAGTTCGGGCACCGGCTCTCGGTCCGGGTCGGTGATCACCGGCGGGTGGAGCACTTCTCCCGCCGCCCGACGTATGCGTACCAGCTGTCGGCCTTCGTCGCCGCGGTCCTGGACGGGGTCCCACCGCTGACCCCGCCGGAGGACTCGATCGCCACCATGACCGTGATCGACGCGATCTACCGCGCCGCGGGCCTCCCGCTCCGCCAACCGTCCTGAACCGATCGACCGGTTCACGCCGAAGGACGCCGGCCGCGCTCTGCCACGCGCGGTGCGGGCCCTGCTGGCCGGCCCGCGTCGGCGAACGGCGGCTGATGCGTGCCCGGACCACCCGCCGCTGATCCCGCGTGCTCATGTCGCGATTTCTCTTGCGACGGACCGCTGAGCGGCGGTACAACGTTGCACCCTCTGGTGCGCAGAGAAATCGTGACACGTCCCACCGCAGCGCCCGACACCCGTGCCACCGCGACCGCGGCGTCAGCGGTGCAGCCGCGGCATGACGCGGCGGACAGCTTGACCCGCAGGATCGGCGCCGTCATCCGGCCGCCGCGGCGACCGGTCGGTATTCCAGCCGCCCGGCCGCGACGTACGGCCCGATCAGCGCGCCGGGACGCAGGCGGGCCTGAACGCGCCGGACCCGCGGACGCCGGCCACGGTCACCCGGCGTGGCCGCTCCAGCCCCGGCACCGGATTCGCCTCAGCGCGCTCCCGCTGCAGGATCGCGATCGTCGATGCCACGCCTCGGGCAGCGATCTCTCTCCGACCACGGCCCACCGCTCGGTACGCGTGCGGCTTCGGGACGGGCAAGGAGTACCCGGCCCGGTGATCATCGGGTTATCCCCAGCCCGGATCGGCCGGTCGACCCCATCGACCCCGGCCGTCGCGACGGCGATGCTGATGATCATGAAGCACGCAACGAGACTGGGCCGGGCCTGCACGCTGCTCACGCTGGCCGTGCTGGCCGGCGTCGCCGAGATGATCATCGCCCTGCTGACGTTCTCCTCGGCGGGTGCGCCGCCTTCGGACCTGGTGCTTCAGCTCGGCCTGCACGTGACCGCCTACGCCGTGGCGTTCGTCCTGATCGGGCTCACCTGGCGCGGCAGCCGGGTCGCCCGCTGGATCGTGTTGATCATGCTCGGGGTTCTCGGCACCGCGTCCCTGGTGGTGCCACTGCTCACCGAGTTGGCGGCCGGCGCGGACCTGCCCGAGGCGTTGGGCGGCGCGACGTCCCCGTACTTCCCGGCGGTCCGCGCCGCCCACCTCGTCTTCGTCGTGGCCGGCTCCGCGCTGCTGCTTGCGGCGAAGCCGGCCCCGGCGCACGCCCCGATCAGAGCGCGCGGTGCCGCTGGTTGATCCCCGGCTGCCCGTAGGGGTAGTCGTCGACGATCGGCTGGCTGGCCTCGGTGAGCAACTTCGTCTCGTCCTCGGTCAGGTGCAGCCCGGCGGCGCCGAGGTTGTCGTCCAGCTGCTCCATGGTGCGGGCGCCCAGGATCACCGAGGTCACGGCCGGGCGATCATTGAGCCAGGCCAGCGCGACCTGGGCCAGCGAGACGCTCCGATCCTTGGCGACCTGCTCGACCGCGCCGATCACCCGCCAGGTGCGCTCCTCGGCGTTGCGCCGGGCGTACGCCTCCATCCCCCGGCCGGGATCCTCGCCGAGTCGGCTGGCGCCGGTCGGCGTGGTGTCGCGCTGGTACTTGCCGGTCAGCCAGCCGCCGGCCAGCGGCGACCAGGGCAGGATGCCGATGTTCTCGTTCTCGCAGACCTCGGTCAGCTCCAGCTCGATGCTGCGCTGCAGCAGGTTGTACTGCGGCTGCAGGGTGACGATCTTGGGCAGGCCGCGGAACTCGGCGATCAGGGCCGCCTTCTGCAGTTGCCAGCCGGTGAAGTTGCTGACGCCGACGTAGTTGATCTTGCCCGCCCGGACCGCGTCGTCGTAGAAGCGCAGGGTCTCCTCGATCGGAGTCAGTGCGTCCCAGGCGTGCGCCTGGTAGAGATCGATCCGATCCACCTGCAGCCGCTTCAGGCTGGCATCCAGCGCGCGGGACAGATTGGTCCGGGACAGACCAAGATCATTCTTGCCGTCGCCCATCCCGAATCGCCCCTTGGTGGCGATCACCAGTTGATCGCGGACTGCGCTGCCGCGGTCGGCCAGCCAACGGCCGATGATCTCCTCCGAGACGCCGCGGCCGTAGACGTTGGCGGTGTCGATGAAATTGCCTCCCTGCTCGACGAACCGGTCGAGCTGGGCGTGCGAAACGGTCTCGTCGCTCTCCCGGCCGAAGGTCATCGTGCCGAGGCAGAGGGTCGAGACGACCGTGCCGGTGCCGCCGAGGGTGCGGTACTCCATGGATGCTGTGCCTTCCGTAGAACTGATGGCACCCACTCTGCGCCGCCGCGTTTATCCTGTCCAACAGAAGAATCCGATCCCACTCATCACCGATACGGATGATCCATGGAGCTCCGCCACCTCACGTACTTCATCGCCGTCGCCGAGGAACGCCACTTCACCCGCGCCGCCCAGCGGGTGCACGTCGCCCAGTCCGGCCTGTCCACCGCGATCCGTTCCCTGGAACGGGAACTGGGTGCCGAGCTGTTCATCCGGAACACCCGCAGCGTCGAGCTGACCGACGCCGGCCGCGCCCTGCTGGCCGAGGCGCGGCACACGGTCGGCGCGGCCGAGGCGGCCCGGGACGCGGTCGCCGCCGTGCAGGGCGTGGTCACCGGCCGGCTGGCGATCGGCACCCTGCAGTGCCTCGGCGCCCTGAACGTCTCAGCCCTGCTGACCCGCTTCCACCGCGCCCACCCCGGCGTCGAGATCCGGCTCCGCCAGTCCGGGTCGACCGAGCTCCTGGGTCTGGTCCACGGCGGCGACCTGGACGCCGCCTTCGTGACGGTCCCGTTCGTCGAGCAGCCCGGCGTGACGCTGCGACCGCTGTCCGCCGAACCATTGCTGCTGGCCTGCGCCCCCGATCATCCGCTGGCCGCCGAACGGCAGATCGGCGTGCTGGACCTGAAGGACGAGACGTTCGTCGACTTCCACCCTGGCTGGATCACCCGCGACCTGACCGACCGGGTACTGGCCGCCGAATGCATCGAGCGGCGGGTCGCCCTGGAAGCCAACGACGTCCACTTCCTGCTCGACCTGGTCGCCGGCGGCCTTGGCGTCGCCCTGGTCCCGGAGAGCTTCCGGCACAAGCAGACCACGGCGAAGTTCGTCCCGCTGGCCGACGAGGTCCCCCGCTGGGAACTCGCCATCGCCACTCCCACCGGCCGCCGCCTCAGCGCCGCCGCCCGCGCCTTCCTCTCCGACCCAGCCCTGACCCCGTAGCGAAACTCGGCCCCACTTCCCAACACTTCCTGTCGCAATACCAGAGTTACTTCTCGTGCAAAGTGCCGGTTTTTCACGTTAACGTGAAAAACCTGAGCCCAGAGTGACGAGCCCGGTCAGAGGTGAGTCTGCAGGTCAGTCACGGTCGCCCGGAGGGCGTCGCGGACCTCTTCGGAGGCCTCGAGTTCGTACGGAACGGCCGGGGTGATCAGGGCGAGGACGACCCGGGCCACCACGCCGAGGTCGTCGTCGCCGAACTCGACCCGGCGACGGCCGTCGTCCAGTTGCCGGATCCGGCTCGGCAGCAGGTAGCCGACCCGGGACCGGATCTCCTCCTCCGTCGCGGCGAGGGTGAGCACCGCCCGATGCCGGTACGGGGTCGAGGCGAGCGACCGGTTGAGGTAGGCGCGCGCTCCGCCCGGCGGCTCCCGGTCGCCGGCCCGCTGCCCGGTCCCCTCCGGGTCGGTGATCCGGTCCAGCCGGAAGGTGCGCCAGTCGACGCGGTCGAGGTCGTACGCGACGAGGTACCACCAGCCGTAGCCGGTCACCACCCGATGGGGCTCCACCCGCCGCCGCGACACCCGGCCCGCGCGGTCCCGGTAGCCGAAGCCGAGCACCTCGCGATCCCGCGTGGCCAGGGCGAGCCGGGCCAGCACCTCGCCGTCGATCGGCGCCTGCCCGCGCGGCCCGGCCCCGGCCAGCGGTTCCGACCCGGAGACGGCGGCGATGGCCGCGACCCGGTCCCGGAGCCGGCGCGGCAGTACCTGGCCGAGCTTGCCCAGCGCCCGCGCCGCGGTCTCGCCGATCCCCTCGATCGGGTTGGTCTCGGCGTGCCCGAGCAGCGCCGCGATGGCGACCGCCTCGTCGTCGTCGAAGACCAGCGGCGGCAGCCTGGTGCCGGCCGCCAGCCGGTAGCCGCCCGCGGTGCCGGTGGTGCTGTCGATCCGGTACCCGATCGCGCGCAGCCGGGCGACGTCGCGGCGCAGTGTGCGGGGCGTGATGCCGAGCCGGTCGATCAGCTCGGCTCCGGTCCAGGAGGAGCGGGCCGCGAGCAGCCCGAGCAGCGCCAACGACCGGTCCGTGACATCCGTCATGAGTTCAGAATCTTCTCCGTTGAGGACATGATCCGTCCTCAAGCGTCCCTAGTATCGCAGCTATGACCACAGAGACCATCGACCTGATCCGGCCCGGTGATCCCGACTACGACCAGCGCCGGATCGGCTTCCAGACCTTCAACCCGCTCCGGCCCGACCTGATCGCCACGCCGTCCGACACCGCTGAACTCACCGCCGCCGTCCGGTACGCCAAGTCCCAGGGCCTGCCGATCGCCATCCAGGCCACCGGTCACGGCTCCCCCGGGCAGACCGACGGCGGCCTGTTGATCAACACCTCCCGGCTCACCGGGGTCACCATCGACGCGGAGCGGCGGACCGCCTGGGTCGCCGCCGGCACCCGCTGGGATCAGGTCGTCGCGGCGGCCGCCGAGCACGGGCTGGCCGGGTTGGCCGGCAACGCCCGGTCGGTCGGCACGATCTCGTACACGCTCGGCGGCGGGATCGGCCCGCTGGCCCGGCGGTACGGGTTCGCCGCCGATCATGTGAACCGAGTGGAGTTGATCACTGCCGACGGCGAGCGCACCATGATCACCGCGGACAGCGACCCCGACCTGTTCTGGGCGGTCCGCGGCGCCGGCGGCAACTTCGGCGTCGTCGCCGGGATCGAGATCGGACTGTTCCCGCAGCGCGAGCTGTACGGCGGCTCGCTGTTCTTCGACACGCCCTTGATCGAATCCGGGCTGGCCACCTGGCACGACTGGCTGCAGACACTGCCCGACGAGGTGACGTCGACCGCCGTGATCGTCCCGCTGCCCGACCTGCCGGCACTGCCGCCGCCGTTGCGCGGTAAGCACGTGCTGTCGATCCGGGCGACCTCGACCGGCCCGGCGGCCGAGGCGGAGGAGTTGTTCCGCGGTCTCGGTGCGATCGGCGACCCGCTGCTGGGCGGGTTCCGGACCCTGCCGTACGCGGAGATCGCGACGATCAACAACGACCCGACCGACCCGTCGCCGCACCGCACCCGGGGCACCCTGCTGGACGGCCTCGACCAGGACACGATCGCGAAGTTGATCAAGGCCGTCGGGCCGGGCAGCGAGCTGCCGCCGGTGCTGGAACTGCGTCACCTGGGCGGGGCGCTGGCCAGGCCGCCGGCCGTCCCGAACGCGGTCGGCAACCGGGACGCCGCATTCACCGCGTCCATGATCATCGGGCTCTCCTCGGCGGACCCGGAGCAGGCCGAGCTGGACCGGGTGACCGCCACCCAGCAGCGGACCCTGGACGCCCTGGCCGGCCACGACACCGGCGGCCGGCACTTCACCTTCCTCGGCGCCGGAGCCACCCCGGAGGACGTCCGGGCCACCTTCGGCCCGGAGTCCTGGGACCGGCTGACCACGATCAAGTCGCGGGTGGACCCGGGCAACGTGTTCCGTTACAACGCAAACATCCCGCCCGCCTGAACCGTTCCCTGAGCTTGTCGAAGGGCAGGTCCGATCGGGCTCGGCACTTCGACAAGCTCAGTGCGCGGTGAGGTCCCTAATGCATGTAGAGGCCGCCGTCGACGTTCAGGGTCTGGCCGGAGACGTAGCCCGCGTCGTCGGAGATCAGGTACGCGACGGCGGCCGCCACATCCCGGGTCTGCCCGATCCGGTTCACCACAAGATCATCGGCGAGTTCCCGTTTCCGTTCCGGGGTCAGCGGGCCACCCATGATGTCGGTGTCGATCGGGCCGGGCGCGATCGCATTGACTGTGATGTCGTACGGGCCGAGCTCGCGGGCCAGCGACCGGGTCAGCCCGATCAGCCCGGCCTTCGCCACCGAGTACGGGGTCTTGCTGAACGTGCCGCCGCCGCGCTGCGCGGACACCGAGGCCAGGCTGATGATCCGGCCGCCGCGCCGGTTCCGGACCATCGTCTCGGCCACCCGTCGGGTCACGTAGTGGGCCCCGGTCAGGTTGATCCCGATCACCCGGTGCCACTCGTCGGCGTCGACGTCGAAGTAGCCGATCGGTGAGCTGACACCGGCCGAGTTCAGCAACCCGAGGATCGGCGGCAGGGCGGCCTCCATCGCGTCGATCGCGGCCCGCGCCTGCTGCTCGTCCGACACGTCGGCGGCCGCCCCGAACGCCGCCACGCCGTGCCGCGCGGTGAGCTCCCCGGCCAGCTCGTCGCAGGCCACTTGATCAAGATCCAGCACACCGATGCTCCAGCCCTGCGCCGCCAGCACGTCGGCGGTCGCCCGCCCGATCCCGCGCGTCGACGTGGCGCCGGTGATCACTGCCGTCCGCTGCCCGCTCTGCTCCATGATCAACCGCTCCTACTTCGAGTACGTGTAGTCGGCGCCCGGTTTCCAGTCCGGGAAGGCGTAGTCGTCCACCGAGACGTCCGCGCCGTCCGCCTTGGCCGCCGCGATCGCCTTCTCCCGTTCGCTCTCGTTGGCGTCGCTGAGCGTCTTCAGCGCGGCCCGGAGGTCCGGGACGTCACCGCCGAGATAGCCCTGCACGATCGCCCCGAGGCCGGGCGTCACGGGCTTGCGGCGGGCCTCGGCCAGCGAGATGTCCGGGTTCCGGACCACCGCCTGCGGTCCCTGGAACACCTGGTCCTTCAGCATCGCCACCGCCTTCTTGTACGGGTCCGTCACGTCCGCCGTGGCGACAAGATCGAGATCGATCGGCGGCGCGTCCATCGCCTCGGTGATCTTGACCAGGTAGTCCTCACCGGTGAACGACTCGACCAGCTTCGACGCCGCCTCCGGGTTCGCCGAGCTGCCGGAGATCACGAAGGTCGGTCCGCTCAGGTTGCGATACAGGGCGACCGGTGCTCCGGCCTCCGGCGTCACCACCTGGCCGACGCCCATCTTCGGCAGGAAGTCCGGCTGCAGGACCCGGGATCCACCGGGCGACCAGGCGCCGTCGATGAAGATCGCGACACCGCCCGACGCGTACCGGGTCCTGGCATTGACCACGCTGAAGGTGTTGGTGCCGCTCAACATCATGCCGCCCGCGAACAGCTCCTTCCAGAACTCGATCGCGTTGACGTAGGTGTCGTCATGGAACCCGTACTCCCCCGTCGCATAACGCACTCCGGCCAGACCGGGGAAGCCGGCGACCTGGGCCATGTCGTTGATCTGATCACCGGCCCGGCCGCCGTCGGCGCCGAGCGCGATCGTCATCGGCGCGACGCCGGCCGCCTTCAGCTTCTGGCAGGTCGCCCGGAAGCTGTCGTAGTCGCCCGGGACGTCCGCCGGGTCGAGACCGGCCTTGGCGAACAGCTCGACGTTGGTCCAGGTGAAGCTCGGATGCGAGCGGAACGACTGCAGCGGGACGCCGTAGAGCTTCCCGTCGATCTTGGTCACGCCCTCGACCAGGATCTCCTTCGGCAGCCGCTTCAGCGTCTCGTCCGACAGTTCGACCTCGCGGATCCACTTGTCGGCGACCAGCGCGGCCAGCGGCAGGCCGACGACGTTGGAGAACACGTCGGGCAGCTTCTTCGCCTGGTTGGCCAGCCGCAGTGACTCGCCCGCCTTGGACGCCTCGTAATAGGTGTAGGTGACGCCGACGCCGAGCTTCTCGGCCTGGCTCTTCGCCCACTCCTTCTGCAGATCCTGGTAGGCGCTGAAGTGATCCCACCACTGCAGGCCGCCGCTCGACGTACCGGAACCTCCGCCACCGGAACAGCCGGCGGCTGCCGCGACTCCCAGGGCCGTGATCCCACTGAGGAAACCGCGGCGATTCATGGTCGGATTCATGCCGACACCCCTTTCGAACTAGGACTTGACGGCTCCGGCGATGCCCTCGACGAAGTACCGCTGCAGGAAGAAGAAGAGAAGGACGACGGGGACGATCGAGATGATCCCGGCCGCCGTCATGCCCGACCAGTCCACCGCGTCCTGACCGATGAAGGCCTGCATCCCGACGCTCAGGGTGCGCAACTCCGGCCGGCTGAACGTGAACACCAGCGGCAGGAAGAACGCGTTCCAGGTGCCGAGGAACGTCAGCAGGGCCACGGTCGCGGTGACCGGCATCGCCAGCGGGAACATGATCGAGATGAAGGTACGGAGGAAGCCGGCACCGTCGACGATCGCCGCCTCCTCCAGTTCCCGGGGCAGCTGCCGGAAGTAGCCGGCATAGATCAGGATCGAGGCCACGTTCGCTCCGCCGCTGAGGGCCAAGATCATCCCGGCCAGCGAGTCGATCAGGCCGAGCTGGAGGGAGACCTGCACGACCGGAATGATCGTGTAGCCGGTCGGGACGAAGATCGTCGCCACCAGGATCCCGACGATCAGCCGCGAGCCACCGAACCGGTAGCGGCCGATCACGTAGCCGGCGGCGGCGCAGCGCACCGTCACGATGATCACCGTGATCACGGTGACCAGCACGGTGTTCACCAGATACCGGCCGAACTGGGCGTCCTCCCAGGCCCGGCCGTAGTTCTCCCAGACCAGGGTCTCCGGGATCAGACTGAGGCCGGCCGCGAAGACCTCCGTGTTGTCCTTCAGCGACGCGGAGAGCATCCAGACGAACGGGAAGATCCAGAGCAGCACCGCACCGACCAGGAAGACGGTCGCGATCCACCACGGCAGCCGTCGGAGCAGCCGGCGCGTCCTCGGCGTGGCCATCACGCCCCCGCCCGCAACCGGCGCGCGGCCCAGACGCCCCAGAGCTGGATCAGTCCGACGACGAAGACGAACAGCCCGAACAGCACGGCCGCCGCCGAGGCGAACCCCAACTGCGGGACCGGCGCGGTGAAGGCCCGCTGATAGATGTAGATCTCGATCACCTCGGTGGCGAAGAACGGGCCGCCGCCGGTCAGCGTCTGCATCAGGTCGAAGGCCCGGAACGAGTCCTCGATGGTGAGCAGCGAGATGATGATCAAGAACGGTTTCAGCAGCGGCACCGTGATGTGCCGGAACAGCCCGACGGCGCCCGCCCCGTCGATCCGGGCGGCCTCGTACAACTCGGTCGGGATGGTCTGCAACGCGGCCAGCCAGTAGATCAGCGTGATGCCGAAGAACTTCCAGATGTAGACCACCGAGGCGGTGATCAACGCTGTCTGCGAGTCGCCGAGGAAGCTGATCCCGCCGTCATGGCCCAGCGCCTGGAGCAGGCTGTTCAGTGGGCCGCTGGCCGGATCGAGGACGAACTGCATGACGACGCCGACGATCGCGGTGGTCGTCACGACCGGCAGGAAGAACGCGGTCCGGAACAGCCGGGCCAACGGCAGCTTCGGCGAGTTCAGCACGATCGCCAGCAGGAAGCTCAAGATCACCCGGGCCGGCGCCACCAGCAGCATGAAGATCAACGTGATCCGGAACGAGCTCCAGAACATCGGGTCGGAGAACACCGCCTGGTAGTTGGCCAGGCCGACGAAGCGCTGGTTCGCCTCGAAGCCGTTCCACTCGACCAGCGAGTACCAGTAGCTCGCCACGATCGGGTACAGCGTGTAGAGGCCGTACAGGATCGCGGTCGGCAGCAGGAACAGCCAGACCCAGAGCGTCAGTCGGCCGCGGCGGCCACGGCGGACGGACCGCTCGGCCGGCCCGGGCTGTTCGGCGTCCGGGCTCGCTCCTCGCATCGCTAATGTCGTCATTGACGTCAACCTTCGAGAGAGATTCGGATCAGTCGGGCGCCGTCGGCTCCGGGATCGGCCGGACCTGGCTGGCGGCGAACGTGCGTGGGTCGCCGCCGGTCCGGTGACCGGCGTCCAGGTTGTCGATCATGATCACCTGGTCGCCGGTCAGCTCGAAGCCGAACACGTCGGCGTTGGCTCGGATGCGGTCCGGCGTCACCGACTTGGGGATCACGATGTGACCGCGCTGCAGGTGCCACCGGAGCAGCACCTGGGCCGGCGTCCGACCATGATCATCGGCGATGGCCCGCACGGTCGGATGGCCGAGATCGGCACCGCGCCCGAGCGGCGAGTACGCCTCGACGGCGATCCCCCGCTCCGCGCAGTGCCGGGTCACCGCGGTCTGCTGGTACGTCGGGTGCAGCTCGATCTGGTTCACCGCCGGGACCCGCTCACACTCCGCGGCGAGCCGCTCCAGGTGCTCGGGCAGGAAGTTCGACACTCCGATCGAGCCGACCCGCTGCTCCGCGGCCAGCCGTTCCAGCGCCCGCCAACTGTCGACGTAGCGGTCGGCGGTGGGGTTGGGCCAGTGGATCAGGTACAGGTCGACCCGGTCCAGGCCCAGCCGGCGGCAGCTGTCGTCGTAGGCCCGCAGCGCGGACTCGTACCCCTGATCACCGTTGCGGAGCTTGGTCGTGACGAAGACCTCGTCGCGCGGCAGCCCGCTGGCCCGGAGCGCGGCGCCGACCCCGGCCTCGTTGACGTAGGCAGCCGCGGTGTCCAAGTGCCGGTAGCCGGCCGCCAGGGCCACCTCGACGACGCGCTGGACCTCCCCCGGCGGGATCTCGAAGACTCCCAGTCCGAGCTGAGGCACCAGCGCCCCGTCGTTCAGCGTGATCATGGTCGGCGCCGTCATCTCAGCCGCCGGGGGTCAAGATCAACAACGACACCGCCGGCAGCGGCAGCGTCACCTCGATCGAGAGCGCGCCGGAGGCGTCGACGGCGAGCTCGCGGACCGGCTCGAACTCCTCCAGTCCCTGGCGGGCCTGGATCTTCGCGATCTGGTCCGGGTCGGGATCCAGCGGCGAGCCGAGCGACGCCCAGACCGTGTGCGCATTGCTGTGATCATGATCGATCCGCAGGTGGGTCAGCCGGTACGCCGAGCGGTCCAGGCCGGACACCGCGAGCCGCACCGGTGTCGCGGCCTCGGCGCGCTGGTACTGGTCGTCGGTGTGCCGCCAGACCAGGATCGCCAGGGCGCCGTCCTCGGACGTGGTGGCGAGCGCGTCCACTTCCTCCGGCATGCTGCTGCCGTCGGGGTCCTGAGGCCACCCCACGACGTTCTTCTCCTCCGCTTCGCTCCCCCGAACAACGTCGCGGGGACCCCGGAAAGAGCCCAGCGCATCGATCGACCAGGCCTGGTCCGACCGGGCCGCGATCCGCCGGCTGCCGAGCCGGCCGAACATCCGGTAGGCGTTGAGCAGCGGCTTCTCGGTCCCGTCCGCGGTGAGGAAGGACCGAGTGCCCTCGAACCAGCGCTCGGCCTCGAAGTAGAAACTCCACGAGGTGGCCTGGTTCACCGAGACCGGACCGGCCGCGTTGAGGTCGAGGATCTTCTTGAAGAGCTTCGCCTGGAACACCGGATAGTATTCGGTGTTCTGGAACTCGTAGTTCGCATTGTCGTAGCGCCCGAAATGCGCAGGCACCGCGGCATCGCATTCATCGACCAGGACCTCGAGATCGTGATATTCGGGATAGTCCGCGATGATGCGATTGCACCGCACGATGTCGTACAGCATCTTGGTCGACGAAGGGCTGGCCTGCTCGGTCGCCGGAGCACCGATCGGCCGATAGTCGCGGGTCGGGAAATGGCAGCCCTTCGTGTGGTACGAGATGAAGTCCAGCGGTTCGCCCCGCGAGCTCGTGTAGTCGAGGAATTCCTTGAGGAACTCGAGCCCGCCGCTGGTCACCGACGGCCCGCCGACCTTCGCACCGGGGATCGCGGCCCGCACGGCTCGCGCGGTCACCGTGTACAGCTCGTTGTACTGCTGGACCGTGCCACCCCAGTAGAAGATGTCGGGCTCGTTCCAAAGCTCCCACAGCCACTGGCTCACCTCGTCCATCCCGTAGCGTTCCGCGCAGTGCCGGGCGTGCGCCTCGATCAGCCCGCCCCAGCGCTCGTAGTCCCGCGGCGGAAAACGCCACGCGCCCGCTTCGTACGCGCCGTACAGGGTCGGGCTCGACGGCACCGTGAATTCCACGTCGGGCACCAGGTCCCGCGGCGTGAAGCCCAATTCGACCAGCACATGATGCCCGGCACCGACGATCGCGTCGTAGGCCTGATCGACCAGCGTGAAATCGTAATAGGGATTCCCGTTCTCGTCCTCGTGATAGACGTTCCCGGAACTCCAGTGCGGAATGCCGAACCCGCTGCCCGAACAGAAGACGTAATGCGGCCGCACGTGATAGCTGTCGCCACTGATCTCGCCGAACGTGCGCAACAGGCGTTTCCCGGTGCGGGTGTAGGTCCAGTTGAATTCGTCGTACCCGATGCTGCGCCAGACCGGCTCGATCGGGCCGAGATCGGCCGCGGCGTCGATCTCGACCAGGGCTTGGTCGACATGCGGGGCGCTCGGATCGCTGGGGGCCGCGGGCGGGAACGGACTGCGGGCCCGGCGGCTGACATGGGGGTTCTGGGTTTCGGTGCTCACGGGGGTGGCCCCTCGCTCTCACTTCGTCGTGTGACGGCCGGCGACGGCGATCGCCGAGTCCGGTGATCAACTCCTCCTTCGAGTTTCACGACCCGAACCCCATATTGTCAACGATATATTGTTAATGATTTGTAGTTCGTGACATGATCCGGGGACACGGCCAGGAAGGACGCGAGCGTGCTCCCTCAGGGAATCCAGCGACCGATGCAGGTGCAGCCTGCGCTCGGCACGATGGTCGCCAACCTGCTCCGCGAGATGATCACCAACGGCCAGTTCGAACCGGGCGAGCACCTCAAGGAGGCGGCGATCGCGGAGGCCATGTCGGTCAGCCGTGGCCCGGTCCGCGAGGCGTTCACCCAGCTCGAGGCCGAGGGGTACGTCGAGCTGAGGCGGCACCGCGGCGCCTACGTGGCCGCACTGACCCGGGTCGACGTGGAAGAGGTGCACACGCTGCGCGGCGCGATCGAACGACTGGCCGCCGAGCGGGCCTGCACCCGGATGGGCGAGGCCGAGTTCGCGAGGATGGACGAGGTCCTGGAACGGATGAAGGCCGTCGACACGACCATCGAGCCCGACGGCGCCGTCGTTCTCGATCTTGCCTTCCACGACATCGTCTACGCGTCCTGTGATCACGCCCGGGTGCAGCGCGTCTGGGAGTCGATCCGCGGTCAGGTGCGCCTGTTCCTGCGCGCCCGCAACATCAACTTCCCGGACTTCTCAGAGGTCGGCTACCCCGAACATCGCGAACTGCGCGACGCCCTGGCCGAAGCCGACCCGGAGGTCGCCCGAGCCGCCGTGGACAAGCACATCCTCGGCGCGTACGAACGGTTGAAACGCCTCGACCTACCCTGATCAGGCAGGTTCGGACGGATCGACCAGGAGCTGGCGCACCCGGAGCCGGTCGACCTCGAGGTCGCCGATCTTGAGGGTACGGATCGTGGCGCGCCGGATCACCAGCCGCCCGATCGCGATCACCCCGAACGCCAGCGCACCGCCGGCCAGCGCACCGACCGCGAGCCCGGCCAGACTCAGCCCGCCGATCGCGCTGGCCCCGCCCGCCCCGGCTCCGACCGCCGTCGCTCGGACCGAACCGCGACGCTCCCGGCCGGCCAGGTCCTCCGACGCCGGGTCCGGGGCTTGATCAGCATTCATGGGTCAACCGTCGCACAGATCAGACCGGTGATTCGAGGGTTTCGTCGGAGTCGATCAGCTCTGCGGTGTCGGTGGCCGGCTCGGTCTCGGCGTAGCTGGTCACGGTGGCCAGGTCGAGGGCCAGGTCGATCTCGAAGTCGCCGAACATCAGGCGGGTGGCGGTGCGGGCGGCTTCCCGTACCGACTGCTCGGCCTGCTCGGCGAGCCGCTCCGGCGTGTGCACGATGATCTCGTCGTGCAGGAAGTAGACCAGGTAGGGCCGGTCGTCGGGCGGGCCGAGCGCGGCCAGCCGGTTGCGCAGGTCGGCCATCCAGCACAGCGCCCACTCGGCGGCGGTGCCCTGGACGACGAAGTTGCGGGTGAACCGGCCCCAGTCGCGGGCCTGTTGCCGGGCCCGGCGCTGCTCGTTCGGGCCGGCGTCGGCATCGCTCGCGGCGGACTGGACCCGCTGCCAGGACTCGCCCGGCCGCGGTGAACTCCGACCGAGCCAGGTGGTCACCACCTCGCCCCGCTCGCCGGCCCGGGCGGCGTCCTCGACCAGTCCGGTGGCCCGCGGATAGGCCTTGATCAACCGCGGCATCAGCTGGCCCGACTCGCCGGTCGTCGCCCCGTACAGCGCGCCGAGCATGGCCACCTTCGCCTTGGCCCTGGTCTCGACGACCCGCTCGTCGACCAGGCCCTGGTAGAGATCGCCGCCGCGGGCGGCCCGGGCCAGCCGATGATCACTGGCCATGCCGGCCAGCACCCGTGGCTCCAGCTGGGCGGCATCGGCCACCACCAGCCGCCAGCCGGGTTCGGCGGTCACCGCACCGCGGAGCAGCTTCGGGATCTGCAAGGCTCCGCCACCGCGGGTCGCCCAGCGGCCGGTGACCACGCCGGCCGGCACGTACTCGGGGCGGAACCGGCCGTCGCGGACCCACTGGTCGGCCCAGCCCCAGCCGTTGGCGGCCAGCAGCCGGGACAGTTTCTTGTACGTGAGCAGCGGCGCGATCGCCGGATGATCAAGCTTGGACAGTTCCCACTGCCGGGTGCTGCTGGCGTCCAACCCGACCGTGTGCAGGGCGCGCAGCAGTTCGGGCGGCGAGTCGGGATTGAGCCCCGGCTGCCCGAGCGCAGTACGGATCTCGCCGAGCAGCCCCTCCAGCACCGGCGGCCGACCGCCGAACCGGGGCCGCGGGCCGAGCAGCCCGGTCAGTTGTCGATCATGGACCGTGACGTCGAACGGCAGCCCGTGGTGGTGCAGTTCCGCCGCGATCAGCGCGCCGGCGGACTCGGCGGCGAGCAGCAGCCGGAGCCGGTGCCGGTGCGGCGACTCGGCGACCGCCGCCGTCTGCAACCGGTGCTCGGCGATCACCTGCGCCAGGTCGGCCCGTTCCACCGGCCGGGCGAGCAGGGACGGCTGCTCGTCCTCGAGCAGTTCGGCCGGCGACCGGTCCCAGAACGCGTCGGAACCCTGCAGCGGCTCGGCCAGGTAGGTCGAGGCGGCCAGGATCGCGTGGCACAGGCGAAGGTCGACGCAGCGTTCGATCCGGACGCCGGCGCGGAGCAGCTCGGGATAGAGCTCCCGGGTGTCCGCCCAGATCCACCGTGCGCCGGCGCGCTCCAGCTCGCCGAACCGGACCGGCGCCGCGGACCGGTCGATCGTCTCGTCGGTGGCGCCGTCCAGACACCGCAGCACGACCTGGTCGTCCGCGACCGCGACGGCGATCTCCTCCACGGTGGCCGACTCTACGGAACCGCACCGACAGTCAGGCCCGCCCACGGTCCCGGATGGAGTTCGCGCCACGGCGGTCTCGTCGGGAACGTTCCCGCGGGAACGTCAGTGCCGGTTGTTACCGTCCGCGGCATGACCACGGTCGATCAACTCACCCGCCGGTTCGGCGTCACGCTCGATCCGGACACCGTGTCGGGAGGTCTGTCCGGCTCGGCGGTCCGGCGCGGGGTCCGGCCCGACGGGAAGCCCGTGGTGGTCAAGATCAGGTTCGCCGAGTCGGGCTTCGACCGCGTCGCCGCAGAACGGGAACTCATCTTCTATCGGGAGATCAGCGGCGACCTCGAGATCAAGACGCCCGAGTTGCTCGACCACCATCAATCGGACGACTGCGTGGCGATCCTGCTGTCCGCGCCGGGGACGATCCAGCCGGCCACGGACTGGACCCATGATCAGTGGCTCGCCCTGGCCGTCGACCTGGCCCTGCTGCACCAGACTCCGGTGCCGGAAGGTGAGTTGTGGCGGCACGCCCCGGACGGCGAGGTGCCCGGCTCCGATCCCGAACTCTGGCGGAGCTACTGGGATCGGCCCGGCGAGGCGGAGCTGTTCGCACCGCTCTTCGACGATCCGGCTGCCCTCGCCGCTGCCGTACGCGAGCAGCCGCTCTGCTTCAGCCACGGCGACTGCCACACGGACAACATCCTGCTCACCGATCGCGGTCTCGTCTGGGCCGACTGGCAGGTCGCCGGTGTCGGCCGGCCAGCGAGCGAACTCGCCTTCGCAGCGGGCCGCGCCGCGCCATCGGGCGCCGAACCGCCACTGGCCGACATGATCAAGTTCTACGCCGACCGCCGAGCCCTCGATCCCGCCACGCTCGCCCGCTCGGTGCTGGCCGCAGAGCTCTCGACCGTGCTCTTCGCCTGGCCGGCCTACGCCGGTTACAACTCCGCAGCCGGCGTCGACCGGGTCCGCCGACGGGCGGCGGACCTGGCCAGGCGGTGGTCAGCCGAGGTCTGACGAGATCCAGTGCTCCGGCCGCAGGTAGATGCCGGAGTGCTCGCCCATCTGGGTCAGCTCCAGCTCCACGTAGCCCTCGACCTGGTCCGGCGGCAGGTAGCGCTCGGCCATCCGCTGGGTGCGTTCGCGGCTGCCCGGCTCGATCCTGGTCACCGGCCCCTCCACCGACACGTACCGGATCGTCGGCTCGACCCGCTGCACCATCAGGCTGAACCGCCCGGCGGCGCGGATCGCGCGGCCCTTCCGCGACTCCAGCTCGGTGTTCACCCACAGTTCCCCGCCCGGCGTGTAGTCGTACCAGATCGGCACGACCAGCGGGGCGCGGCCGTCACCTTCGGACACGGCCAGGGCGCCGATGTGGGGCTCGGCCAGGAATTCTTCACGTTCAGCTTTGGACAATGCCATGATCCCGAACCTAGCTCCGGCCACTGACACTGTCGTACGATCGGCACCGACCATGTAAACAGCCCCAACTGTAGGCGGCCGGACGGCCGGTGGAGTGGTCGCGTTCCACGCAGGCGCCAGGCGCCGGAGACAACGAGTGGACGCGTGGGCCCAGGACACGGAGGCATCCTCAATGCGCCGTTCGTCGCTGCCCACCCAACAACGCTTCTCGCTCACCCGCCTGCTCGGCCTGCCCTCGATCCGCGGGCACGTACCGCTCGTCGTCGCGCTCGGCGTCGATGCCGTCGGCACCGGCCTGGCCGGCCCGCTGGTGCTGCTCTACCTGACCACCGTCGTCGGACTGCCGGTCGCGACCGCCGGGCTGGTGGTCACCGGCTCCGGCGTGGTCTCGCTCGCCGTACCGGCCGTGGCGGCCGCCGTCGCCGGCCGGTTCACGCCGCGGACGATCGTGATCTTCGCGCTGATCCTGCAGGCGATCGGCATGGCCGGCCTGCTGCTCGCCGTCCTGCCGGCCGGTCGCGCACTGCCGGTCCTGGTCGCCTGCTGCCTGCTCACCGCGGTCGGCGGGCGGGCCTTCTGGTCGTCGATCTTCGCGCTCGTCGCCGACGCGGCCGACGCCGCCGGGGCCGCCGGCAAGGAGTCCTGGTTCGCGCTGTCCGGGATGACCCAGGGCGTCGGCTTCGCGGTCGGGGCCCTGATCGCCGGTGCGTTGTTGATCATCCCAGGCTCGCTGCCGTACGTCATCGCCCTGGCGGCCAATGCGGTGACCATGATCGCCGCTGCGGTGCTGCTGGCCCGCGACCCCGGCCATCGGCATCGCCCGGTCGAGGGCACGCCTGATGATCAGCCGACCGGCCGGGTGCATCGGGACGGACCGTACCTGCTGCTGATCGGGGCGAACACCCTGTTCGCCTTCTGCAGCACGATCCTGGGCGTCGGCCTGCCGCTGTACGTGGTCCAGGGTCTGGACGCGCCGGCCTGGCTGATCGGTCCGCTGCTGGCGCTGAACACGGTGATCGGGGCGACCTGTCAGGGCCTGGCCGTGCGGGCGACGAACCGGTTCCGGCGGATCCGGGTGCTGGTCGTCGCGGGGGTGATCTGGGCGGCCTGGGGCGTGGTCACCGCCGCGCTCGGGCTGGCACCGCTCTGGCTGGTCATCCCCGGCCTGATCATCTCCGTGCTGGTCTACTCGATCGCCGAACTGATCCATGCGCCGGTGTCGATGGGACTGGCCTCGGACGCCGCGCCGCAGGCGTCCCGGGCCGGCTATCTGTCCTGGTTCCAGTACTCGTTCGCGCTGGCCACGATCGCCGCGCCGGGCGCGTTCGCGGTCGCCTTCGCCGCCGCACCTGAGCTGCCCTGGCTGATCACCTCGGTCATCGGCCTGGTCGGGTGCGCGGCGATCATCGCCGCCGGTCGTGGATTGGCACCTCGGCTCCGGCGCTGATTGTTAAGGTCAGGGCATGGTGGAGCGCGTCGAACTCGAGGTCGGCGACCGGGTCGTCAAGATCAGCAACCCGGACCGGGTCTATTTCTCCGCGCGCGGGGAGACCAAGCTCGACCTGGCGAACTACTACCTCTCGGTCGCCGACGGCGTGGTCAACGCGCTGCACCACCGGCCCTGCATGCTGCACCGGTTCCCGGACGGCGTGGACGGCGACAAGGTGCACCAGAAGCGGCTGCCGCACGGCGCGCCGCCCTGGATCCAGACCGTCCGGGTCGACTTCCCGTCCGGCCGGCACGCGTACGAACTCTGTGTCGATCATCCGGCCGACGTGATCTGGGCGGTCCAGATGTCGACGGTGGAGTTCCATCCCTGGAACTCGCGCAGCGAGCATGTGGAACAGCCCGACGAGTGGCGGATCGATCTTGATCCGGGGCCGCAGGCGACCTACGAGGACGTCCGCCGCGTGGCCGCGGTGACCCGCGAGGTGCTGGACGAACTGGGTGCCACCGGCTTCCCGAAGACCTCGGGCAGCAAGGGCATCCACATCTATGTCCGGGTCGCGCCGGTGTACGGGTTCGCCGACGTGCGCCGGGCCGCCTGGGCCTTCGCCCGCGAGGTCGAGCGGCGGGCCGGCGGCCTGGTCGACCTGACCTGGTGGCGCAAGGACCGGGACCCGGCGACCGTGTTCGTCGACTACAACCAGAACGCTCGTGATCACACGGTCGCCTGCGCCTATTCGGTACGGGGAACGCCGGAAGGCCTGGTCTCGGCGCCGGTGCGCTGGGATGAACTCCCCGAGGCGGATCCGCGCGACTTCACGATCGCGACCATGCCCGCCCGCTACGCCGAACTGGGCGACCTGCACGCCGGCATCGACGACGAGATCTACAGCCTTGATCAACTTCTGGAGTGGGCCGAGCGCGACGAACGCGACGACGCACCTCCGCCGGACGAGACCTGATCCCGGTATGACGATCTCATCGTGATCTTGTGACGCCGGTCAGACGCCGGGCCGCGACACCACTGGCACGATCGGGTCGATGATCAACGAACCCACGCCGCTCGGTCTGCCGGCCCGCCTCGGCTGGACCGCCCACCTGATACTCCGGATCGGCCTGGCCGGCTACCTGTTCGTCTACGGCTGGGCGAAGGTCTTCCTGGCCCAGATGGGGCGGGCGGACTTCGGCGACGCACTGGTGGGGTACGGCGAGATGAGCCCGATGGGGCTGCTCTGGCGGATGGTCGGCTACTCGGTGCCGTTCCAGTTCCTGTCCGGAGTCGCCGAGGTGCTGGCCGGCGGGCTCCTGCTGTGGCGCCGGACCGCCGGGGTCGGTGCGCTCATCGCGGCGTTCGACCTGTACTTCGTGTTCCTGCTCAATTTGTCCTACGACGTGCCGGTGAAGCAGCTCTCGCTGGCCCTGGCGATCGGCGCCACGATCGCCGCGATCCCTTATGCGACGCGGTTCCTGCGGGCGCTGTTCACCTCCGGCCCACTGCCCCGCGGTCCGCTGCCGACGATCGTCACCGGGCGGCCGGGCAAGATCATCGACATCGCCGGTGCGGTGCTGACGGTGCTCGCGGTGATCGGGTCGGAGCTGGTGTTCGGCCGGACGTTCCCGATGCCGGCCGAGGGGCGGCCGCTGGCCGGCGTCTACCGGGTCGTCGACGACGCCGCTGCTCCGGCCGACCGGTTGGCCGAGGACCCGCGCTGGCAGCAGGTCGCGTTCGGCCAGTGGCTGGTCGGCGGCAAGTCGCGGCTGTCGCTCCGGCAGGCCAACGGTGATCTCCGTACCGGCTCCTATCGCGACTCCGGGCCGGACAAGATCACCATCGAGCTCCGCGCAGCCCAGCGTGGTCCGGTCCGCACCACGGAGCCCGTCACGACGAAGCTCGAACTGCGCTGGGAACGCCGGCCGGACGGGCGGATCCGGCTCGTCGGCGGCGGCCAGGACCTCACCCTCGCGGCAGACCCGGAATTCCGCTTCCTGTTCGACCGCGATTTCTCCTGGGACCCGCGCCCGCCGGTGAACCGCTGAGCTACCGGGCGGCGGCGTAGGTCCAGAAGTCACGGATCCAGGCCGGCAGGCTGGGGTCGCCGCCCCGCTGGGTGAGCAGCACGGACACGGTGCCGGTGCTGGGATCGACGTGCGCCGACGTGCCGGTGCCGCCCACCCAGCCGTACCGGCCCGGAACCCGACCGGGCTCGCCGGCCGCCAGATCGACCGCCCCGCCGAAGCCCCAGCCGTGCCCGTCGAGGAACAGTGCGCCGGGTTGCCGCTGCTCCGGAGTCAGGTGATTGGTGAGCATCCGGCTGACCGATCTCTCAGTGAGCAACCGCCGGCCGCCGGCCTCGCCGCCCGCCAGCAGCAGCCGGCCGAACGCAAGCCAGTCGTCGGCCGTCGACGCCAGCCCACCGTGTCCCAGCGGGAAGGCCGGCGGCGCGCTCCAGTCCCCGTCCGGACCGTCGACGAGGACGAGCCGGCCGCCCTCGTCGGGCTGGTAGAAGCTGGTCATCCGGCCGCGGCGGTCGGCCGGGACCCAGAACGCGGTGTCGATCATGGCCAGCGGCTCGAACAGCCGCTCGGCCAGGAAGTCGGCCATCGACCGGCCGGTGACGCGGGAGATCAGGATGCCCTGCAGCACCGAGCAGGTGTCGTACAGGAACGCCTCGCCCGGCTGGTGGAGCAGCGGTACGCCGGCCAGCTCGGCCAGCCAGTCCGCTTCCGTCGCCGGGTACGTGCTCGGCCGCCGGCCGTCCCGCTGGACCGGGAAGAGCGCCTGCACGGCCGGGAGGTCGAAGTCGGACGGCCAGCCGTAGCCGGCCGTCGAGGTGAGTACGTCGAGTACCGTGATCGGCCGCACCGCGGGCACCAGATCGTCGAGCGGACTGGCCGGGGTACGGACCACCCGCGGCTCCGCCAACTCCGGAAGCCACCGCGAGATCGGATCGTCCAGGGCGACCCGGCCCTCGTCGACCAAGATCATCACCGCCGCCGCCACGATCGGCTTGGTGATCGAGGCGATCCGGAAGATCGAGTCGCGCTCCATCGGCGCCGTACCGTCCGTGTCGACCGAGCCCGCCGCCGCCACCTCGATCCGGTCACCGCGAGCGACCAAGGCCACCGCGCCGGGCAACGACCCGTCGTCGACATAGCGCTGCACCAAGGCCTGGAGATCCTTCACCGCGAACCCTTCATCCATCGTCGGACTGCTTTCATTCTGCAATCAGAATGCCAGGTCGAAGGATCCCGGTCAACGAGGAGTTCCCGGCCGCCTACACGCCGGCCGGCATCGTCGGCGACTGTCGCGGCGACAGGATCGCCGCGATGATCATCCGCGAGGGCCGGCTACCCCAGCCCGCGGGCGGACAGCCAGGCTGCCGCAACCTTGTCCACCGGCTCGCCGCTGCCGACCTGGCTCTTCAGCACGGTGAGTTCCTGGGTGGTGAGGGCCGCATGGACGGCCTCGATCGCTGCCTGAGCGGTCGGGTTCGCCTTGATCGCGGCGCCCCCGACGGCGGTGATGTTCTCCGGCAGCACCATCGACTCGGTGTCGTCCAGCCGGACGAAGCTGTCCCCGGCGAGGACCGGGTCGGTGCCGCTGAACGCGCCGACCGAGACCGTACCGGCACCAAGATCACGGGCCAGCGCGGCCGAGTCCGGGTACGGCTTGAAGGAGGCGAACTTGGCGCCGTAGATCGCGGCCAGCGCCTCCGGGCCGTACTTCTGCCGGGGCAGGTCGGCCGGGCCGCCGAGCACCGTACCGGCGGAGATCTTGGCCAGATCGTCCAACGTGGCCACCTGCTTCGCGTCGGCCGTGGCCTTGGTGATCACGAAGCTGGTCTTGGCCGTGGCGGGTGCCGACTTGAGCACCACCAGGTCGGGACCGGCGGCCGCCGGGAGTTGATCATCGACCTCGGCGGCGGTACTGGCGGCCTGGGACGGATTGAGTTCGGTGAGCAGGGCGCCGGTGTGATCCGGGACCAGGGCCAGCGAGCCCTGACGCAGCCGCTGCAGGTAGTCGGCCCGCTCCCCGACCGGCTCGGTGCCGGCCGTCAGGCCCTTGGCCTGCAGGGAGCTGACGTACAACTGGGCGAGCAAAGCACCCTCGGCCGACTCCGGCGCGCCGACCACGAAGTCCGGCGGTGCCGAGGCCTGACCGCTGCCGCGCAACGGATCGGCGTCGACCGAGCAGCCGGCCATGATCATCACCAACAGGATGATCATGGCCGGTCCGGCGATACGGCGTCGCCTGGACATCAGGCGACGCGGCGACGGGCGGCCCAGCCGAGGCCGGCGAACGCCAGGTAGAACAGCCAGCCGAGTCCGATCAGCAGCACCGCCCCGGCGAACACCTGGGGGTAGCCGGAGTCGAAGCCGGTCTTGATCACACCGCCGAGTCCCGGGGCGCCGATCATGCCGGCCACCGCGAGCGCGGTCACCGTGGCGGCGCCGACCCGGGCCAGCGTGCGCAGGACCGCCGGCAGCACCAGCGGCACCCGGTAGCCGAAGAACAGCCCCGCCCGGGTCAGTCCCATCGCCCGGCCCGACTCGACCACCGCCGCGTCACCGACCCGGAGTTCCCGAGCGGTCACGCCGGCAACCGAGAGGATGATCAACAACAGCAGACAGCCGGCCAGCACCGGCAGCCCCGCACCGAAGATGATCACGCCGACGGCGAGCAGGCCGAGCACCGGGACACCGGTGCCGAGCCAGGAGACCAGCCGGACCACCGGACGGCTGCCCCGGAAGGCTCCGAAGAGGCAGCCGAGGCCGAGACCGAGCAGGCCGCCGCCGACCAGCAGCACCAGGGTGATCAACGCGTGTACGGCGAGCGCGATGAGCAGCGGACTGCTCCAGGTCCAGTTGGCCGCGTCGAACAGGTATCCGGTCAGATTCATGCTGCCACCTCCTCGATCGGCTCGGCCGCCGCGAGTCGGCGGAGGCCACGGAAGATCAGGTCGACCACGATGGCCAGCGCGACCACCAGCACGATGCCGCTCAGCGCCTGGGTCAGATCTCGGGTGTCCAGGCCACGCCAGATCAGGCCACCGAGCTCACCGCCCGGACCGAACGCCGCGGAAACGATCACCCCGCCGAGCGTGGTCAGGACGACCGTGGCGACAGCGACCCGGCCGACGGTGCCGAGCACCCGCGGTGCCAGGTAGGCCAGGTCGAGCCGGAACCGGGTCGCGGCGCCGAGGCCGGCCACCTTGAGATAGGCGTACGGCGCGGCGGGACGCTTCCGGTGCGCCACCAGCACCGACCGGCTGATGCGCAGGACCGCCAGGGTGCCGAAGGCCATGATCAGGTTGAGCCGGTCGTCGATCGCCGTACCGCGGGCCAGCGGGGCGATCAGCAGCAGGCCCAGCGGCGAGGCGTACGAGAGCAGGTCGAGGACCGGTGCCAGGACCGGGCCGACCCGCAACTTCGCCAGCAGGTAGCCGAGCGGGATCCCGATCACCACGCCCGCGGCCAGCGACAGCCCGAGCACGATCGCGTGCCCGGCCAGCAGGGTGCCCAGATAGCCGGTGTTCTGGACGACCCAGTCCCAGTTCACCGCCGGCCCCCGGCAGCGACGGGCTCGCGGTCCTCGCCGGCCTGATCGGTGCCCGGACGGACCTTGTCCACGCCGCCGGCCTGAGCCCGGCGGGCGACCGTGGTGCCCGGCTTGGTCTCCGCGGCCTCGTCGCTCTCGGCGTCGGGCGCCTCGGCCTCGTCGGCGACCCGGATGGTCGCCTCCTGCTCGGCCTCGTCGACCGGGCGGACCGCGGTCTCCTGGTCGGCCTCGTCGAGCACGATCTCGGGCGAGCGCGGGCTGGTCGGAGCCGGCTTCGGAGCGGGCGCCTCCTGGGCTGCCTCGATGCCGGCCCGGACGGCCGTGGTGCGCTGCTCGACCGCGGCGGCGACGATCTCGGCAGCGCTGAGGACGCCGGCGTACCGCCCGGTGCCGCGGGTGACCGCGACCGCCAGCCCGACCGGCGAGGTGAGCGAGGCGTTCAGCGCGTCCTGCAGGGAGCCGGTGCCCGGATCGAAGACGTCGCCGAGCGGCAGGACGGTACCGGAGCGCTCGGGGTCGACCCAGCCGAGCGGCACCGCGTCGTTGTCGACCAACAGCGTCGCTCCGGCGTCGGGATCGGCCGAGGCGGGATCGCGGACCACCGGAACCCGCTGCAGCGGCAGCCCGATCGTCGTCGCGTACGCCAGCGCCCGGTAGCCCCGCTCGGCACCGACGATGTCGGCGACCAGCGAGTTCTGCGCGTCCAGTACGGCGACCGGCGGGCCGGAATCGACCACCGTGCCGTTGGCGAAGACGACCAGCCGATCGGCGATCGCGAGCGCCTCGTCCACGTCGTCGGTGGCGACGATCGCGGTGAACTCACGCTCGGCGTGCAGCCGGCGCAGCAGGTCCTGCATCGCGGTCCGGTCGCCCGGATCCAGGTCGCCGAACGGGTGGTCCAGCAGCACCAGGGACGGCTCGCCGGCGATCGCGCGGGCCAGGCAGACCCGCTGGCGCTGGGCGGCGGTCAGCCGGGACGGCTTCAGCCGGCCGGTGGCGCGGTCCAGCCCGACCGCACGGAGCAGGTCGTTGGCCTCGGTCAGCGCCTTGCCCCGGCCCGCCGCGCGGACCCGCGGCACCAGGGCGATGTTCTCCGCCGCGTCCCGGTGCGGGAACAGCCCGCCCTCGCGCAGCAGAAAGCCTTGCCCGCGCCGCAAGGCCTTGCGACGAAGGGTTCTGAGCGGTTTGCCGTTGATCATGATGCGGCCCTCGGCCGGCTCGATCAGGCGGTTGATCATGCGCAGCACGGTGCTGGTCCCGGAGCCGGGTTCACCAAGCAGCACCGTGATCTGGTTCTGATGGGCGGCGAAGGTGACGTCGGTCACCGCGGCTGAGCCGCGTCGAGAAGCCCGACTCACCGATTCGAACTCGATCACAGGGATCACCAACTACTCTGCCCAACCGTTCGGGGAAGTTTTCTGTGGCCACGGGGGCAGACTTAGCCACGAATCCGAGGCTAGAGGGAGGTTGCCGACATAGCACGGAACCGCCCCGGCGCGCCCCCACTTTCCCCTTCCCCAGTAGGCCCGGGAGCCCCGGCCCCGAGCCGGCCGCCCGGCCCCTTGATCGCCGCCGCCCCCGGATCCGCGACCGCTGCACCCATCCGCGACTGTTGCAACAGTCGCGGACGCGAAGAACGGTCGCGGACCGAGGGGGAAGCCTGTCGGCTGCGGAGGCGAAGAATGGTCGCGGACGGTGATCTGGAGGCGTCGAGGGCGGGGGCTGGGGCGAACCGGGCGCGCCCGTGCAGCAACGGCGCCAAGGGTCCGCGCTCACCCAAGTGGCACAGATCTGGCGTTTGCGGGTCCCTCATCGCACCGGGACCGATTTCCTGCTCGTTGCGCGCCCGATTTGTGTCACTTGGATTGGCGGTCCCGCGCGGCCAGTCCCGGAGCGGGCGTGACGGCGGATACGAGTCGATGCCCGCGCCGCGCGCCTGTCGAACTGCCGAGCCGGACGCACGGGGCGGTCCGGAGCGACCAGTCGGCGAGCCTGGCCGGCTTTCGTCGGGGGCGAACCGGCGCGGCCTACGAGCGCTGACCCTCACTCAGATCACGGTCGCCGCCCGAACGGGGCGTTGTTGGGCGGGCGGGGTCAGGGGCTCACGAGGTCGGCGGCGAAATGGCAGGCCGAGTGTCGGCCGGGGGCTACTTCGAGGAGCGGGGGTGGTGGGTCGGTGCGGCAGAGGTCCTCGGCTCGGCGACAGCGGGGGTGGAACGGGCAGCCGGCGGGGATCCGGGTCAGTTCCGGCGGGCGGCCGGCGATCACCTCGAGTTCCTGACCCTTGCGGTCCACCCGCGGGATGGAACGCAACAGAGCCTCGGTGTACGGATGCGCCGGGGCCGCGAAGAGATCGTGGACGCCGGCCTGCTCGACGGCCCGGCCGGCGTACATCACGGTGATCTCGTCCGCGACGTCGGCCACGACGCCGAGATCGTGGGTGATCAGGATCAGGCCCATGTCCCGTTCGGCCTGGATCTCGGCCAGCAGGCGCATGATCTGGGCCTGCACCGTGACGTCCAGCGCTGTGGTCGGCTCGTCGGCGATCAGCACCTCGGGTTCCATCGCCAGCGCCATCGCGATCATGGCCCGCTGTCGCATCCCGCCGGAGAACTCGTGCGGGTAGTCCCGGACCCGCTGAGCGGCGTTCGGCACCTGGACCAGGTCGAGCAGCTCGACGGCCCGCGCCCGGGCCGCCCGCCGGGACAGGCCGCGCCGCGCGACCAGAGCCTCGCCGAGCTGGAAGCCGACGCTGTACACGGGATTCAGCGCCGCCAGAGCGTCCTGGAACACCATCGCGATGTGCTCACCGCAGACGGCCCGGTGCTCCCGCCGCGGCAGCGTCAGCAGGTCGACCCCGCGGAAGTTGATCTTGCCGGCGGTGATCCGGGCCGGCGGCGTCTGCAGCAGCCCCAGGACGGCCTGGGCGGTGACGCTCTTACCGCTGCCGGACTCGCCGACGATGGCCAGGGTCCGGCCAGCCTCGACGGCGAACGAGACGCCGTTCACGGCCCGTACGACTCCGTCCTCGGTACGGAACTCGACCGCGAGTCGATCAACCTCGAGCAGCGGACCGTCGGTCCGCCCTTCGACGAGCTCAGGGGGCGATGTGGGCATCAGCGGTTCGGCCATGATCACCTCAGCTTCGGGTCCAGGGCGTCCCGCAGGTTGTCCCCGATCACCACGAAGGACAGGATCGTGGCCAGCAGGCAGCCGAGCGGGAACAGCAGCAGGTGCGGGAAGCCGCCGGTGAACCACTCGGCACCGTCGGAGATCATGATCCCCCAGCTGACCGCCGGCGGCCGGACGCCGATGCCGAGGAAGGCCAGGACGGCCTCGGTCGCGATCACGCCGGCGATCGACGTCGGCACCAGCGCGGTGACCGGGCCGATCGCGTTCGGCAGGATGTGCGAGAACATCAGCCGCAGGTCGGAGGCGCCGAGCGAGCGGGCGGCGGCGACGTAGTCGAGGTTCTTCGTCTCCAGCACGCTGGCCCGGACGTAGCGGGTGTAGCCCATCCAGCCGAACAAGATCAACACGATCGCCGGTTGCACGATCGAGGCCAGCTGACCGCCGCCGAAGTCGACGTTGCGGAACATCGACAGCAACAGCAGGGCGGCCAGCAGGAACGGGATCACCAGGAAGATCTCCAGCACCCGGGACGTCACCGCATCGACCCAGCCGAGGTAGTAGCCGGAGACCGTGCCCAGCACCAGCCCGATGATCACGGACGCGCCGACGACGGTGAACGCCAGCACCAGCGACGGCCGGGCGCCGTGCACCAACTGGGCCAGGACGTCGCAGCCGTGCAGGTTGGTCCCGAAGGGATGCTCGCCGCCGAAGCCCTGCGGCGGCAGCCGGGACTCGGAGATGTCGCAGCGCTGCGGGTCGGTGGCGGTGAACAGGGTCGGGAAGATCGCGACGACCACGAAGAAGAGGCTGATCAAGGTCGCGATGATCACGTCCGGCCGGCGCCGCATCCGGCGGAACACGTCGGACCAGAGGGACCGCGCGGCCTGGTCGACGCGGCCGCCCGGTTCTGTCTCGGCCGCGATAGCCGCCGACGTGGTGGGATCAGTCATAGCGGATCCGGGGATCGAGGACCGCGTACAACAGATCGACGACGAGCATCACCACGATCGTGACCACGGCCAGGATGGTCACCACCCCGATCACCACCGACACCTCGCTGCCCCGTACGGCATCCCAGAGCACTCCGCCCATCCCGTAGATGTTCATCATGCCCTCGGTGATCACGGCACCGGCAAGCGCCTCGGCGAAGACGAACCCGACCGCGGTGATCACCGGGATCGCCGAGTTGCGGACGATGTGGTACGCCGCGACGTGGGTGTCGCCGAGCCCTTTCGCGCGAGCGGTCCGGACATGATCGGCGTTGTAGTTCTCCAGCTGGCTGGCCCGGACCAGGCGCAGGAACGGTGCCGCCCCGGTCAGCCCGAGCAGCAGTCCGGGAATGATCACGGTCGCCCACGGATGCTCGGCCGAGAACGACGGCTTGAACAGCAGGGCGGGAAGGCTGTTGTCGCCGAACCGGTCGCTCAGCCAGTTGCTGACCGGCACCGTGACGATGAACTTGTAGACCAGCAACGTCACGAACACCGGGAAGGCGTCGATCAGGATGCTGATGAACCGGATCGAGTGATCGGGAGCCCGACCGCGGAAGCGCGCCGCGACCGAGCCCAGCAGCATGCCGACGATCATCCAGGTGATCGTGACGATCACGAACAGGCGCAGCGTGTTCGGCGCCGCCGTGGCCACGATGTCGGCGACCTCGCGGCCCCGGTGGTTGGTCCCGAAGTCGCCGGTCAGGTAGTCCCCCATCCGCTTCACGAACGGCCCCAGGCAGGGATTGCCGAGCTGGTCGTAACAGGGATCGGCCAGCCCGAACCGCTCCTCCACCGCCGCCAGCTGGGACTTCGACGGCACCCGGTCGCCGAAGAACGCCAGCGCCGGGTTGCCGTTGAGCTGGATCGCCAGCGTCATCAGCAGATGCAGCAGCAGCATGACGCCGACCAGTGAGCCGACGCCCTGCAACACCCGCCGGACGAGATAGCTACCCAATGATCACGCCTCTACGTTCACGCGTCTTCGACAGGCTCAGGACACGAACGCCGTTCAGCCGACGTACTTCAGCAGGCGCAGCTTGGTCGCACCGCTGAACGGATCGATCACGACGTTCTCGACCCGGTCGCTGTGGAACGTGACCGCGAGCGCGAAGCTGAGCGGGATGGTCGGGAAGTCCTGGGCCAGCACCTTCTCCGCCTCGGCGTACTTCGCCACGGCCTCCTCGACGCTCTTCGACTGATCACCCTCGGAGATCAACTTCTCGAAGTCCTCGTTGTAGTAGCCGAAGTTCGTGTTGCCCTTCGGGTCGCCGCTGGCGTACACGGGGGCCAGGTAGTTCTCGTTCAGCGGGTAGTCCGGGAACCAGTTGTTGCGCCACACGCCGTCGAAGTCGCGGGCGCTGCGCCGGGAGAAGAAGTCCGGCGTCGGGTCGAGCTCGTACGGGATGCCGAGGTTGAGCTTGATCTGATCGCCGATGGCGCGGAAGTACTGCTCCTGGGTGTCGTCCTGGCCCAGCGAGATGGTCAGCGTCTTGCCCTCCGGCCAACCGCCGGCCTTGGCCAGCGCGGCCTTCGCCGCCTCCGGGTCGAACGTGCACCACTCGCAGGTGCCGGCCGCGCCGCCGGGCACGCCGCCCGGCACCACCCAACTGTCGGCCGGCACGGCCTGGCCCGGCAGCACCTGCTCGATGATCGACTTCCGGTCGATCGCCATCGAGATCGCCTTGCGGAACTCGATGTTGTTCCACGGGGCTCCCTTGTACAGCGGGAATCCGAGGTACGTCAGACCGGCGCCCGGACGCTCAACCTTGCGCGCGGTCAGGTCCGGATCGTTGTTGGCCGACTGCCACTCGGCGGGCGGCGGCGCGCCGGTGTCCAGGTCACCCGCCTGGAAGTCCGGCCAGGACGAGGACCCGGAATACTCGGTCCACTCGATCCGGTCGTAGTTCGGCGTCTCCTCGCCCTTGTAGTCGGCCCATTTGTTGGCGACCAGCTTGACGCCCTGGTCCCACTCCTCGACCTGGAACGGGCCGTTGCCGATCGGCTTCACCGCGCACGCCTTGACGTCGTCGAGGCAGGCTTTGGCGACCGGGAAGAAGCCGGTGTAGCCGAGCATCGTGGAGAACCCGACGAACGGTGCGTTGAGGGTGACCTTCAGCGTGCTCGGATCGACCACCTCGACCCCGGACAGCTCCTTCGCCGTCGGCTCCTTGGTGACCGTGACCTTGCCCTCGTCGTCCTCCTCGTACTCGCCCTGCATCTCCTCGTAGCCCTTGATCCGCTCGAAGAAGTAGTTGTTCTCCACGGCGTTCGGGCCGTACGCGGCGTAGTTCCAGGCCCGGGCGAAGGACTCGGCGTCGACCGGCTCGCCGTTGTGGAACGTGAAGCCGTCCTTGATCTTGATCGTCCAGACCGTGTTGTCCGGCGAGCTGATGTCGGAGGCGATGTAGTTGTACGGCTCCGTGGTCTCCGGCTTGTAGCGGACCAGGCCGTCGTAGATCACGTCCAGCACCGCGATGTTGTCGTTGACGTTGGAGTCCATCGGGAGCAGCGTCTCGACGTCCTGGGTGAGCGCCAGCCGGACCGTCTTCGGCCCTTCCGGCTCCTCGCCGCTGGGGGAGCTCCCGCCGCCGCAGCCGGACAGCGCCAGGGCCGAAGCGGCCAGCAGCGCGACCGCCGCGGTCAGCTTCCGCTTGATGATCGACATCGATTCCTCCCGGTCGCCGAGGTCAGGGTGGAACGGATCATGCCACGATCCGCCGCAGGAGGTGCCAGACGCGCACATTTGTTACACCGCCGTAGCTGGGCGGCAGACCGGATCGTGGCGAACCGAACCTGGTTACTGGCCAGTAAGGTGTGCCCTGAGGCGTGCCACGGGCCACCATCGGCACGCCGCCGACCCCCTCTGGCCCCGGGAGTGTGCGTGAGGATCATCGCCATCGTGGTGGCGCTCGCCGTATCGGTCGTCGGCGTCACCCTCTTCGCTCGTGCCATCGCCGGCATCGTCGGCGTCGTCCGCCTCGGCCGGCCGGTCGCGGGGCAGCGGTCCGACGCCCCTGCCGAGCGCTGGAAGCATCTGCTCGCCGAGTCGCTCGGGCACACCCGGATGCTGCAGTGGACCAAGATCGGGGTCGCCCACTGGTTCGTCTTCGTCGGCTTCGGGCTGTTGTTCTTCACCCTGGTCACCGCGTACGGGCAGTTGTTCGACCCGACCTTCGCACTGCCCCTGATCGGGCACTGGGTGGTCTACGAGTGGATCAGCGAACTGATCAGCTGGATCATGATCATCAGCATCCTGGGTCTGATGATCGTCCGGTTCCTGCAGCGGGACAAGGGCCGCGGTTCCCGCTTCTTCGGATCCCGGACCTGGCAGGCCGTGTACGTCGAGCTGACCATCCTGGGCATCGGGATCTGCATCGTCGTCCTGCGCGGGCTGGAGTACCGGCTGCTCGGCGCCGAGACCTCGGCGATCCACTTCCCGCTGACCAATTTCCTCGTCCCGGCCGGGATCCCGGCGGACGCCCTGGCCACGGCCGTCGTGGTGGTGGCCGCGATCAAGATCATCATCTCGATGGCCTGGATGATCACGATCAGCCTGAACCTGACCATGGGCGTGGCCTGGCACCGGTTCACCGCCTGGCCGAACCTCTGGTTCAAGCGGGAGTCCTCCGGTCGGCCGGCGCTGGGCGCATTGCAGCCGATCATGGTCGAGGGGAAGCCGCTCGACTTCGAGCAGATCGAGGACCTCGACCCGGACGCCACGCCGCTCGGCGTCGGCAAGGTCGAGGACTTCACCTGGAAGGGCTTGCTCGACTTCACCAGCTGCACCGAGTGCGGCCGCTGTCAGTCCCAGTGCCCGGCCTGGCACACCGAGAAGCCGCTCTCGCCGAAGCTGTTGATCATGGGGCTGCGCGAGCACGCGTACGCCAAGGCACCGTACCTGCAGGCTGCCGAGGCGGCCCGGGAGACCCTGCCGGACGACCTGCGCAACGAGGCGGCCCGGCCGCTGGTCGGCCCGATCCAGGTCAGCGACGGGCTGGCCGGTGTCATCGACCCGGACGTGCTGTGGTCCTGCACCAGTTGCGGTGCGTGCGTCCAGCAGTGCCCGGTGGACATCGAGCACGTCGACCACATCATGGATCTGCGCCGGCACCAGGTGCTGCTCGAGGAGGAGTTCCCGAGCGAGCTGAACGGCCTGTTCAAGGGCCTGGAGAGCAAGGGCAACCCGTGGAACCAGAGCCCGCGGAAGCGGATGGACTGGGCCAAGGACCTGGAGTTCGAGGTGCCGGTGGTCGGCGAGGACGTCGAGGACCTGACGGCGGTCGAGTACCTGTTCTGGGTCGGCTGCGCCGGCGCGTACGAGGACCGGGCGATCAAGACCACGCGCGCGGTGGCGGAGCTGCTGCACCGGGCCGGGGTGTCGTACGCGGTGCTCGGCAACGGCGAGACCTGCACCGGCGACCCGGCGCGGCGAGCCGGCAACGAGTTCGTCTTCCAGCAGCTGGCCCTGGAGAACGCGGCCACTCTGACCGAGGCGAAGGCGGGCAAGGTGGTCACCACCTGCGCGCACTGCCTGAACACGCTGAAGAACGAGTACCCGCAGGTGGGCGTCGAGCTCGAGGTGGTGCACCACACGCAGCTGCTCAACCGGCTGGTCCGGGACGGGAAGCTGACCCCGGTCGCGCCGCCCGAGGGCTCGGTGGCCGGGCGGACGATCACGTACCACGACCCTTGTTATCTGGGCCGGCACAACGAGATCTACGAAGCGCCGCGGGAACTGCTGGGCGCCCTGCCGGGCTCGACCGTGGCCGAGATGCCGCGGAACCGGCAACGGTCGTTCTGCTGCGGGGCCGGCGGCGCCCGGATGTGGATGGAGGAGACCCTCGGCACCCGGATCAACGCGAACCGGACCGACGAGGCGGTCGCGACACTGGCCGCCGGCAACGGCCAGGCCAAGGGCGCGATCGCCACCGGCTGCCCGTTCTGCCGGGTGATGCTGACCGACGGGCTGGCCGCGAAGCAGGCCGACGGGACCGCGCCCGAGTCGGTCGAGGTGATCGACGTCGCGCAACTGCTGCTGGAGTCGGTGCAGCGGTCCTCCTGAGTGTCAGTGGCCGGGCGCAGAATGACGGCCATGGACGTGACGAGGTTGAAGGCCGACGCGGATCGGCTCCGGGCCCTGCATACCGACGGGATGCTGGTGCTGCCGAACGTGTGGGATGCGGGCAGCGCGAAGGTGGTGGCCGAGGCAGGCTTCCCGGCGGTCGCGACCGCGAGTGCGGCGGTCACCGAGATGCTCGGCTTTCCGGACGGTGATGTCGCGCCGTGGCAGGAGATGTTCGGGGCTGCCGCGCGGATCGCCGGGGCCGTGTCGGTGCCGGTGACGGTCGATGCCGAGGGTGGGTACGGGTTGCCTCCGGCGCAGCTCGTCGAGGAGTTGATCAAGGCGGGTGCGGTCGGCTGCAACCTCGAGGACACCGACCACCGGGGCGGCGGACTCAAGGACGCGGAGGCGCATGCGGCCTGGCTCGGCGAGGTCCGGGCCGCGGCCGACGCGGCCGGGGTGCCGATCGTGATCAACGCCCGGGTCGACGCGTTCCTGCCGGGCGCCGGGATCGCCGAGGACGACCGGATCGCCGAGACGATCCGGCGCGGCCGGCTCTATCGGGACGCCGGCGCCGACTGCATCTATCCCATCGCGGTACGGCGAGCGGACGAGCTGGCCGCGTTGATCAAGGGGCTGGACTGTCCGGTGAACGGCAATCCGAGCGACGAGCTTGACCTGTCCCGGCTCCGCGAACTCGGCGCCGCCCGCGTCTCGTACGGGCCGACGTTCTATCGCAAGGCCCTGGCCGCCCTGAAGGCCGATGTCGAGGCGCTGCGGCCCGGTCTCGCTTCCTGACGGCAATGGGGGGAGTTCCCGCCGGGTGCATGCGGCGAGAACTCCCCCGATCCCACGACGTCGATCAGCCGAACATACCCGGCTGGTAGTCGCCGGCGGGCTGCTGGATCATCACGTTGACCCGGTTGTAGGCGTTGATGATCGCGATCTGGATCACCAGGGCGGCGAGCTGTTCCTCGTCGAAGTGCTTGGCCGCCCGCTGCCACACCTCGTCCGGGACCCCGCCGGCCGCGTCCGCGAGCCGAGTGCCCTCCTCGGCCAGTTCGAGCGCGGCCCGCTCGGCCTCCGTGAAGACCTTGGCCTCCCGCCAGGTGGCGACCAGGTTGAGCCGCTGCTGGGTCTCCCCCGCCGCGGCGGCGTCCTTCGTGTGCATGTCGGTGCAGAACCCGCAGCCGTTGATCTGACTGGCCCGGATCTTCACCAGTTCGGCGGTGGCCTGCGGCACGATCCCGGACTCGGCGGCCTTGCCCGCCGAGGTGATGTACTTCAGGACCTTGCCGCCGACCGCGCTGCCCATCAGGTTCAGTCGAGCTTCCATCGTGCACTCCTTATGCCGTGTCTGCTTACACCTCTTTGACAGCACGGCACCGCACGATGTGACAGCCCTCGACGTGATCCGACCCACACCGGGCTCAGGGGTCAGAGTCCGTACGTCTCCAGCAGGCGCAGCCAGACCTCGCTGATCGTCGGGTACGACGGCACCGCGTGCCAGAGCCGGTCGATCGTGACCTCGCCGGCGATCGCGACCGTCGCCGAATGGGTCAGCTCCGCGATGCCCGGGCCGACGAACGTGGCGCCGACGATGGTCCGCCGGTCCTCGTCGACGACCAGCTTCGCGGTGCCGGCGTAGCCGTCGGCGAACAGCGAGGCGCCCGCAACGTTGCCGATCTCGTACGTCACCGCACGGACCCGCACGCCGTCGCCCTTGGCCTGCTCCTCGGTCCGGCCGACGGCGCCGACCTGGGGCACGGTGAAGATCACGCTCGGCGTGGCGTCATGATCGGCGGTGGCGACGGCCGTACCCCAGGGCTGGTCGTCGATCGTGTCGCCGGCGGACCGCTGCAGGATCGCCGTACCGCACATCCGGGCCTGGTACTTGCCCATGTGGGTGAGCAGGTTCCGGCCGTTGGCGTCACCGACCGCGTAGAGCCAGCCGTCCGCGACGCCGGTGACCCGGCAGGTGTCGTCGACCTCGAGGTAGCGGCCGGGCTCGAGGCCGACCGTGTCCAGCCCGAGGTCGCCGGTCGCCGGGGTCCGGCCGGCCGCGACCAGCACCTGCTCAGCGGTGACGGTCTCGCCGCCCACGGAGAGCCGTACCTCGCCGCCCTCGCGCCGGGCCGCGTCGACCGAGACGCCGGTCCGGACCTCGACGCCGGACTCGCGCAGCGTCGCCGCGACCTGCTCGCCGGCGAACGGCTCCAACCGGTCCAGTAGCCGCTCGCCGCGGACCAGCATGATCACCTTCGTGCCGAGTGCGTTCCACGCGGTCGCCATCTCGCAGGCCACCACGCCGCCGCCGATAATCGCCAGCGAGGCGGGCGGCTGCTGCGCCGAGGTCGCGTTCCGGCTGGTCCACGGGTCGACGTCCTTCAGGCCCTCGATCGGCGGGATCGAGGCCACCGAGCCGGTCGCGACCACGACCGCCTGCCGCGCGGTCAGCGTGGTCCGGCCGCCGTCCGGCCCCTCGACCGTCACCTGGCGCGGGCCGGACAGCCGGCCCCGGCCGCGGTGCAGCGTGATGCCCGCACCGTCCAGCCACTGCACCTGGCCGTCGTCCTTCCAGTTCGAGGTGAACGAATCCCGCCGGTCCAGCGTCGCCGCCACGTCCTGGTTCCCGGTGACGGCGGCCGCCGCTCCCGCGACCGCCTTCACGTCGACCAGCGCCTCGGTCCCGCGCAGCAGCGCCTTGCTCGGCATGCAGGCCCAGTACGAACACTCGCCGCCGACCAGCTCCGCCTCGACGATGGCCGCCGTCAGCCCGCCGTCCACCACCCGTCCCGCAACGTTCTCGCCCGGCGGTCCCGCACCGATGACCACGACGTCGTACTCGAGTTGCTCAGTCATGGTTGCCATCCTCGCCCCTCCACCCCGGCCTGTCAGCGACCGGGTGCCCGGAGCCGCTCGTCAGTCGCCGACCCGGCTCCAGAAGGTCGTCTCGATGCCGTGGTCCTGGAGGGTGCGTTCCAGTTCGGGCGAGCCGCCCGGGTGGGCGAAGCGGCGGCGGAGTTCCTCGCCGAGGTCCGCTTCGGGGTCGAGGGCGAGGGCCTCCCGGAGCCGGGCGACGCCGGCCGGGGTCACGGTGCGGGTGAACTCGTACTCGGTGTTGCCCTCGCCGAAGAACCGCTCCACGCCCGGGCCCAGGTCGTGGCCTTCGATGGTGAGGCCGCCGTCATCGGCGAACAGCACCCGGCGGACCGAGAAGCCGCGGTCGTCGTCGGTCTGTTCCAGGGTCAGGTGCACGAGCGGTGCACTCCTGTCTTGAAGTGACGCCATCATGGTGTCATGATGGCGTCATGGATCTCTCACCTTATCTGGCCTCGGTCCGCGAAGGCGTCACGAATGCCGCCGCGCTCGCCGACGAGAATACTCAGCAGGTCGCGCAGCGCCTCGGCACGGCGATCGACTCCTCCACCCGCCTGGCGATGATCCGGGCCCTGTCCGACGCGGCGAGCACGATCAGTGCGGACCTGGCGCCGGCCTCTGTCGAGGTACGGATCGTCGGCGGTGACCCCGAGTTCGCCGTCTCCGTGCCCACCGCGCCGAGCGAACCGACCATGATCGCTCCGACCGCCGAGGAACCGGCCGAGCCCGAGGAGCCGGAGATCGGGTCCGAGGACGAGCCGATCGCCCGGATCAGCCTCCGGCTGCCCGCCTCGGTCAAGTCCAAGGTGGACGAACTGGCCGACGCCGACGGCATCTCGACCAACGCCTGGCTGCAGCGCGCCATCCTCGACGCCATCAACGAGCGCCGCCGGCCACCGCACATGCCGCACCCCCCGACCCCGCCGGGCCCCCCGTCCGGCGTGTTCGGGCCGGACGGGCCGTTCGGGCCGAACGGGATCTTCGGGCCCGGTGGCGTCTTCGGCCACGGCGGCCCCACCGGCCGGAACCGCAATCGCGAGGGCCGCGGCCGTTCGCACCCGGGCGGCCAGAGTGTCCAGGGGTGGGTCAAGTGAGCGTCTTCGAGCAGGTCTACCGCGGCATCTCCTCGGTGTCGGTGAACCTGCCCGGCGAGGGCGACGTGCTGATCAACGCCGGCGCGGAGGCGGACCAGGTCCGCTGCACGATCGACGAGTGGGACGCGAACGACCCGTACGCCCTCCGGGTGGAACAGCGGGACGACCGGTTGATGATCACCGCCGACCGGATCTGGGGCCGCGGCTCGAACTCGGACGTGTTCCTCGAGGTGCCGGCCGGCCTGGACGTCGAGGTGACCACCCAGTCCGGCGACATCGTGATCAACGCCGACCTCGGCTCCAGCCGGATCGCCACCGGCTCCGGCGACATCGCGATCGGCACTGCCCGGGCCCTGTCGGCCAAGTCGGGCTCCGGCGACATCGCCGCGGGTACGGTCACCGACGCGGCCGAGATCACCACCGGCTCCGGCGACATCGTCGTCCGCGAGGCCACCGGCCCGGTCACCGCGAAGTCGGGCTCCGGCGACGTGCAGTTGGCCCGGCTCAAGGCGGCCACCCTCAGCGTGTCCACCGGCTCGGGCGACATCAGCGCGGCCTCCACCACCGGCTCGGTGGATCTCCGGTCCGCCTCAGGCTCGATCGAGGTCGGCGTCGCGGACGGCCTGCCGGCCTGGCTCGACCTGAACACGGTGAACGGCGACATCCGGATCGACCTCGACGCGAGTCAGCAGCCCGAGGACGGCCAGCCGTACGTCGCCGTCCGCTGCCGGACCGCCTCCGGCGAGATCGACATCCACCGCGCCCGGGACTGACGCACATGCGCCGGGTCCCGGGAGCCTGGGCCGACGGACCGGCCGAGCCGACGGAGCCGGTCAGCGTGGCTGAGCGGCGGCGGCTTCGGCGAGTGCCTCCGCCGAGTCCCGGACCGCCGCTTCCAGCTCGAGAGCCAGCTTCTCGAGTGCTGCCGCATCGGGCTTGCCGCCGGCAGCCTCGATCAGAGCCTCGGCCCTAGCCCGGGCCTGGGCCACCTCGGCCAGCCTGATCCCCTTCTCGACGCGCGCCAGCAACTCCCTCGACGGCTCGTACGACTCGATGTCCCCGCGAGCGATCTGCAGCTGGTCGGCGTAGGCGTCCAGCCGAATCTGGGCGGCCGACCGGGGCGGACACGGCTGCGCCATGTCGTCCCGTCCGGTCGACTCGCAGTAGGCGGAGGCGGCCGCCTGGTTCGCCGCGCCGGTGCTGGTGGCCAGGCCGACGACTCCGATGCCCGCGGCCAGCACGGCCGCCGCTCCCGCGATCGCCAGCACGGTGCGACGCCACCGCCCGCGCTCGGTCCGGGCCTGGACAGGTACCGGTACCGGCGGCGGGGCCACCGGTTCGGCCGGTGCCGGGGCAAGGTCAGCGTTCAGGGCCGACAGGGCGCTGTGCGTCTTCGCCTGCAGCGCGAGACCGACCCGATCGTCGAGGTCGTCCCGGGACAGCCGGCCGAGCGCGTACTGCCGCTGGATCTGCTCGATGCACGCCTCGCGTACGGATTCGATCATGGGCTCGAGCTGATCGGGCATGGCAGACCTCCTCGGGACGACATCGGGGAGGGATGTCGAGGTCAGTCTGCACCATTCAGGGGATGTCGGTGCGGTGGAAGTTCAGATGGGAACGGCTCGGCGTGGGGCCCCGCTGGCCCTGGTAGTGCGAGCCGTACCGCTCCGAACCGTACGCGTGCTCGGCCGGCGAACTGAGCCGGAAGAAGCAGAGCTGGCCGATCTTCATACCGGGCCACAGCTTGATCGGCAGCGTGGCGACGTTGGACAGTTCCAGCGTCACGTGGCCGGAGAAGCCGGGATCGATGAACCCTGCGGTCGCGTGGGTCAGCAGGCCGAGCCGGCCCAGCGACGATTTGCCCTCGACCCGCGCGGCGACGTCGTCCGGCAGCGTGACCGACTCGTAGATCGAGCCGAGCGCGAATTCGCCCGGATGCAGGATGAACGGATCCTCGCCGGAGACCTCGACCGGCCGGGTCAGCTCCGACTGCTCCTCCGCCGGATCGATGTGCGGGTAGCGGTGGTTCTCGAAGACCCGGAAGTGCCGGTCCAGCCGGACGTCGATGCTGGACGGCTGGATCAGCCCGGCCTCGTACGGCTCGAGCACGATCCGGCCCGCTTCGATCTCCGCGCTGATGTCGCGATCCGAAAGCAACATAGGCAGACCCTACCGACGCCCGGCCGCCGGAGCCCGGTCAGGGGCGCTTGACCTCGAGCCAGTGGTCACCGAAGGACACGATCGTGCCGACGTCGACCTGCACCACGTCGCCCGGTGCACAGGGCCTGGTCTGCCCCTCCGAGTCGGTGGCCGTCGAGCCGTTGGTCGAGCCGCGGTCCATCACGTACATCCCGCCGGCGTCGACGCCCAGCGCCAGGTGCGTCTTGGAGACGGTACGGGTCTCGTCGGAGATCTTGATCAACTGGGCGTCGTCCTCGTTCGGCCGCGCCTGCGGGTTGCGGCCCAGCAGCACCAGACCGTTCACCGCGATCTCCCGGCCGTCGTCCAGCGAGGCCCGCCAGCCCTGGTCCAGCGGCCGCGGGTCGGCCTCCCGGTAGTCGGCCGAGCCGGCGCTGCTCCCGGACACCGGCGGCGGCGCGGCGGCCGGGAACTGGGTGGCACCGGGGATCGGGGCCGCCACCGGAGCCGAGTCGTAGCCCTGGTCCTGACCGTATTGATCTTGGTACTGGTCGCCGTAGGACTGCTGGTACGCGTCCTGCTGCTGACCGTACTGATCTTGACCGTACTGGGTGCCGTACTGATCTTGCTGCTGGCCGTACTGGTCCTGACCGTACTGATCCTGCTGCTGGCCGTACTGGTCCTGCTGCGGATACTGCCCCTGCTGTCCGTACTGGTCCGGCTGGCCGTACTGATCCTGCTGACCGTATTGATCTTGCCGGTAGGGGTCCTGACCGTACTGATCCTGCTGGTACGGATCCTGCTGTTGGCCGTACTGATCCTGCTGCTGGTACTGGTCCTGACCCTGCGGCGGGTACGGGCTCTGCTGCGACTGCTGTCCGTGCTCGCCGGCCGGCGCATCGTACTGATCGCGGCCGTAGCGGTCCGACTGGCCGTACCGGACCGGCGTCTGCACGCCGTGCTCCTGGTGCTGCGGGAACAGGCCGCGGTCGCCGGCGCCGGTCGGGCCGGGAGCGTACTGCTGCTGGTGGTCCTGCGGCAGCTGCTTCGGCGCCAGCGCGCGGGCCTGGATGACCACGGCGTCGGCGATCTGGTCCGGCCAGGTCTGCCGGCGCGGATTCTGCATCATGAAGACGAGGAGCAGGATGGCGCCGATGCCGGTGCCGGCGATCACGCCGAGCAGGAACCAGCGCAGGATGACCCGACCCCAGCTGAGCGGCCGGCCGTCGGAGAACCCGACCAGCTGCAGCCCCATCAGCTTCATGCCCGGCCCGGCGGCCTGGCTCACGTAGCTCCACCAGACGAAGACCACCCAGCCGATCACGGCGATGAACGACACCAGGCCGAGAACCAGGGAGAGCACGGCGCTCTGGGCGAGGATCCCGATCAGGGAGACCAGCCACACCACGATGCCCGGCGCGGCCCACTCGATCAGGTAGGCGGCGATCCGCTTTCCGACATCACCCGGCTGCACGCCCGGCGGCAGGCCTGTGCCTGGCGCCGGTCCTGGCTGCGGCGATTCCATCTGCGGCTCCTATCCGGACGGCGATCGATCCCCCGTAACGACAACATATGCGTCACGACAACCTCTAGGTTCAGGCCACAACCTATTGGCTGTGCCGTCAACCTGTGCCGATTATCGGCCCTTGCACAGTGCTGATTATCGACCCTGGGCGCGGGGAGCTCCGCAGCCGGTCCCCGACCTTCCCGCTCAGGAGGCGGGATCCACGGCGATGCTGACGCCGTCCCCCAGCTCGAGAACACTGCCCAGCGGCACCACCATCGACTCGCCGGGCGCGAGGCGGCGGCGCACGATGTCGGGTCCGCCCAGCACGACCGCGGTGCCGTTGGTCGAGTGCAGGTCGGTGACCACGATCTCCCAGCCCTCGGCCTCCACCTGCGCGTGGGTACGGCTGATGTCGTGGCCCGGGCTGAGCACCGTCATCAGGCGCGGGTTCTCCGCCGTGCTGCGGTCCGCGTTCGGGGCCCGGCCGATCACGACGGCCGTGTCCAGCTCGGCGACGACACCGTCCGGGCCGTGCAGCCTGGCCAGCGACGGGCGGGTCACCAGACGCGGGTTCTGCGGCGGGATCTGGTCCCCGCAGACCCGGCAGCTGATGCTCTCCGGCGGATTGCTGTGCTGCCGTACGCAGAGCACGGCCATGATGAGCGACTCGCCGGCCATCAGCTCGGCGTCCGGCGCCGCCCGCCGCCCGCGCGGCTCGTCGGCGTAGATCCCGGCCGCGTCGGCGGGCGAGACGTACGGCTCCTGGTACTCCTCGCGGACCCGCTGGGTCGGCTCGACGTCCTCCTCGGCCCAGCCCTGTGAATCGTCGTACTGGTCGTCGAACCCGTACTCGGCGGACTGGCCGTACTGGCCCGCGTTCGGGTCGTACGAGTAGTCGGCGTCGGCCGACATCAGCTCGGTGTCGGCGTTCTCGGTCTCCACCTGGGCGGCCGAGACCGGCGCCCCGGCCTGGGGCGAGACGACCCGCGCGTCCACTCCGGCCTCCAGCGTGATCGACGACGCGGTCACCACGCCGACCACCAGCGGCAGCTCGAGCAGCGTCTGGTTGCCGTTGCTGGCCAGGTCGACCCGCACCTGCTCGACCGTCTCCAGCCCGACCTCACGCCAGGTCTGCACGCCCTCGCCGTCGGCGACGATCTTGCCGTCGGCCAGATTCATCACGGTGATGCCGCCGCGGATCAGGGAGCGCATCCCGTCCGGCGACCAGAAGAACGCCGCGAAACTGGCCATCTCGTCGATCCGGTAGTGAGCCAGCCGCTCGGCGACCTCGGCCAGCGACGAGGAACCCATCACCTCGGCCCACAGTGTGTTGATCAGCGAACTGTGCCCCATCGACGACGGCTCCAGCACCACCAGCGACGTCGGTCCGGACAGGACCACCCACTCGCCAGGGGTGTAGGCCGCCCGCCAGCGGCTCACCTCCCCGCTGCCCCGAACGGACTCGGCTGTGTTCGTCACCCACACTCCCATCGTTTGCCCCGTTCACCGGCAGGCCTGCGCCTCAGCCAACGCGCCACACCGGATCCCCCCGACGCCGCCCGACCTTCGGAGCCTCCCGCTTCCGGCTCCGACCGGGCATGATCGTGCCTATTGTCCACGCGATGCAGGACGATGGAAAGCCCGCGACGGGCGAGCGGGCGGCACGAGCGAGGAGAACGGAACCCTCAGCCGACCAGGGCGTCCCGTTCGGAAGCCTCCATCTCGGCGACGAACTGGCCCTTGGTCGACTGCCACCGGTCCTCGGTGTAGTCGGTCCGCCAGTAGCCGGAGATCGAGGCGAGCGAACGGTCCAGCTTGGCCTCGACGAAGAGGAACCGGCGCAGATCGCGGACCAGGTAGGCGTTGCCGTGGACGAACGCCTGCACCCGTCCCTCGGGCAGGCCGGCCGTGCGGACCGCCTGGGCGAGCGCCACGCCGTAGTCGGTGCCGGTGTCGTCGCGGTGCACCCAGGTGATCGTGGTGCCCGCGGTCTGCCGGAGCGGGAGTTCCTCGTCGGTGTTGGCGACCTCGACGAAGACGTACGCCTTCGCCTGCGGATCGAGCCGGTCCAGGGCCGCCGCGATCGCCGGGATCGCCGCCTCGTCGCCGACCAACAGGTGCGCGTCCGCCGCCGGATCGGGGGCGTAGGCGCCGCCCGGCCCGTAGAAGCCGAGCAGATCGCCCGGTTGCGCCCGCGCCGCCCACGGCCCGGCCAGGCCGGAGTCGCCGTGCACGACGAAGTCGATCGCCAGCTCGTTGCTGTCCGGGGCGTACGACCGGATCGTGTACGTCCGCGTCACCGGCCACCGCTCCGCCGGCTCGGTCTCGCGCAGTTCGTCCGGGTCGAACGGCCACCGGTAGTCGGCGCCCTCCGGCGGGAAGATCAGTTTCACGTAGTGGTCGGTGAACGTCAGCTCGGGAAGCTGGCGCAGGTCGTCGCCGGTGAAGATCACCCGCACCATCGAGGGCGCCAGCCACTCGGTGCGGACGACTTCGACGGTCCTGGCGACCCGCTTGCGCCGGGTCTGTGGCTGATTCAACGGTCCTCCCGAAAGATGGTAAGGACGACCTTACCTGACGCCGAACGACTAGCGTCAGGGCATGGTCCACGCCGCGGAATCCGCAGTCCGGGAGTATTTCGACCGGATCTTCGGCCGCCGGGACCTGACCGCGTGCGCGGACCTGCTCGCGGACGCCTATGTCGATCATGACGCCTATGTCGATCATGATGCGCCGCCCGGGACGGCACCGGGACCGGCGGCGACGCACGCGTTCCTGGAAGACTTCCTGCGCGAGCACGATCCGCTCGAGTTCGAGCTGGTCGACCTGGTCGCCGGCGGCGACGCGGTGGCGGTACGGGCTCGCTGGCGCGGCCGGCGGACGGACTCCGGAGCGCCGCTGCATCAGGACAGGCTGCTGTTGATCAAGGTCGACCCGGACGGCCGACTGGCCGAGCGGTGGTCGGCGTACCGGGAGGAATGAGGGGACATGTCGGATCTGACCAGCTTCATCGCCGGCCTGCCGAAGGCCGAGTTGCACGTCCACCACGTCGGCTCGGCGTCGCCGCGGATCGTCGCCGAGCTCGCCGCCCGGCATCCGGGCGTGGTGCCGACCGACCCGGCCGAGTTGGTCGACTACTTCACCTTCACCGACTTCGGCCACTTCATCGAGGTCTACCTGTCCGTGGTCGATCTGATCCGGACCGCCGAGGACGTCCGGATGCTGACCTACGAGGTGGCCGCGGACCTGGCCGCGCAGCAGGTCCGCTACGCCGAGCTGACCGTGACACCGGACTCCTCGATGATCCGCGGCATCCCGGGCGAGGCGTTCGTCGAGGCGATCGAGGACGCCCGCGTCGCCGCCGAACGTGATCATGGGATCCGGCTGCAGTGGATCTTCGACATCCCGGGCGAGCGCGGGTTGGATGCTGCCGCGTCCACGCTGGCCCTGGCCCTGGAGCGCGGGCCGTCGTCCTTGATCGGCTTCGGCCTCGGCGGGCCTGAGGTGGGCGTGCCGCGGCCGCAGTTCAAGCCGTACTTCGACCAGGCCCGGGCCGCCGGCCTGCACTCGCTGCCGCACGCCGGCGAGGTGACCGGGCCGGAGACGATCTGGGACGCGTTGCACGAGCTCGAGGCGGAACGGATCGGGCACGGCACCTCCTGCGTCCGCGACGAACGACTCCTTGATCATCTGGCCGAGCACCGGATCCCGATCGAGGTCTGCCCGACCTCCAACTACGCGACCGGCGCGGTGGCCGGCACCGACGTCCACCCGGTGGTCCGGATGGTGGAGCGCGGCCTGGTGGTGACGATCAACAGCGACGACCCGCCGATGTTCGGCACCACCCTGAACACCGAGTACGGGATCGCCGCCGACCTGCTCGGCCTGGACCGGCACGGCCTGGCCGAACTGGCCCGGACTGCCGTCCGGAGCAGCTATCTGGACCCGGCCGGCCAGGCCGCCCTGCTGGCCGAGATCGATGATCACCTGACCGCGACCGATGATCAGACGGCCGTGCCCCGATGATCATGGGCGACCAGGTGAGCCGGGTGATCATGGCCGAGGCCGACCGGCTCGGCCTCGCGGGACCGGACCGGGTGGCCGTGCTCGACGATCAGGACGGCAGCCTGCTGCGGGCCGCGGCCGATCGCTGGCCGGGCGCCGAACTCTCCTTGTTCTGCGACGATCTGGCCGATCAACGAGCGACCGTCGCGTCGGCCGGCGTCACGGTCCGGGTCGAGGACGAGCTCGGCGCGGCGACGGCCGGCGCGCAGCTCTGCCTGGCCCGGCTGCCGAAGAGCCTGGACGCCCTCGACGTCCGCGCCGCGGCCGTCGCCCGGCACGCCGCTCCGGAGGTCGTCCTGCTTGCCGGCGGCCGGGTGAAGCACCTGACCCGCTCGATGAACACCACGCTGGAGCGGTCTTTCGGCGAGGTGCGCGGTTCGCTCGGCCTCGGCAAGGCGCGCGCTCTGGTCGCCGCGGCGCCGAGGCCGGACATCGCGGAGCCGGAGCCGCGCCGGGCCGACGTGGCAGGGCTCGAGGTGGTCGCGTACGGCGGGGTCTTCGCCGGTGCCGCGCTCGACCCGGGCACCCGGCTGCTGCTCGGCCAGGCCGACCGGTTCCCGGCCGCCGAGGCCGCGATCGATCTCGGCTGCGGCACCGGCCTGATCGCCTGCACCCTGGCCCGGAACCTTCCGGCCGCCAGGATCACCGCGATCGACAGCTCCCACGCCGCCGTCCGCTCAGCGGGAGCGACCGCCGCGGCCAACGGCCTCGCCGACCGGATCGAGGTGCGCCGAAGCGACGGGCTGACCGAGGTTCCCGACCATGCCGTCGACCTGATCGTCTGCAATCCGCCGTTCCACCGCGGCACGGCGAAGGACAGCTCCGCGGCGCTGATCATGATCAAGGACGCCGCCCGCGCCCTCCGCCCCGGTGGCGAGCTCTGGCTGGTCTACAACACCCATCTGCCCTACCGTTCCACGCTCCGCACGGTGATCGGCCGGACCGAGTTGATCACCCAGGACCAGGGCTACCTGGTCACCCGCTCCCGCCGTCCCGACTGACGAACGCGGCGGGCGACCTTCAGCCGGGCCGACGGCTGCGCATGATCAACGCGGCCACGTGATAGCGGCACTCCGCGGCGGTGTGATTGGCATAGCCGTGCAGGACGTCGGCCGCGAAGTAGACCGAGTCACCGGCCGCGAGCTCGTACCGGTCGTCACCGATGGTCAGGGTCAGAGTGCCGGTGTCGACGACGACGAACTCGTGCGAACCGGGCGCGTAGGCCGGGAAGGTGCCGGCGTCGCAGCCCGGCGGCAGCGTGGACCGGATCCATTCGAAGTTCACCCCGGGCACCACCGGAGTGAGGATCGTCCGGCGCCAGCCCCCGGGCTCGTCGGCGACGTCCTGCTCGGCCGCCCGACGGACGATCACCCGTCCGTCGGACTGCCCGGCCAGCAACTCCGCGATCGGTGTGCCGAGGCCCTGGGCGATCTTGTCCAGCACGACCACCGTGGCCGCCTTGTCGCCGCGCTCGACCGAGGACAGCATGCTCACGCTGACGTCGCACTGTTCAGCCAGCTGCTGCAGCGTCAGGCCTCGCTCGAGGCGCAGGCCGCGGACACGTTCGCCCAGCACCCGAAGATCCATGTCCGCTATAATATCTACATGTTCCACTATAGTGAAATCACGGAGCCTTCGGTGCTCGTCCGGGACGCGGTCCCGAGCGATCTCGACGCCGTCACCGAGATCTACGCGCACTACGTGGAGCGAACGCCGGCGACGTTCGAGATCACGCCACCGAACCGGCGGGACTGGTCCCAGCGCTACTGGACCGCTGCGGCGGCCGGGCTCCCGTTCCTGGTCGCCGAGCTGAACGGCAGGGTCGCCGGCTATGCCTACGGTGCCCGGTGGAAGCCGCGCGCCGCGTACCGGCGGACCGTCGAGGACTCGGTCTACGTCGCGCCGACCGCCACCGGGCACGGCGTCGGCGGCGCCCTGCTGGCCGCGTTGATCGAGGCCTGTGCCGCCGCGGACGTCCGCGAGCTCATCGCGGTCGTCGTCGACACCGGCAACCCGGCCTCGCTCGCCCTACACCGACGGCACGGCTTCCGCGAGACCGGCCGGTTGACCGCGGTCGGGTTCAAGCAGGGACGTTGGTGGGACACCGTGCTGTTGCAGCGCAGTCTGCGCCCGTTGGAGCGAAGATCGACGGGTGACCACGATGGCGAGGGCCGGCTCGTACGGGAGGTACGACCGTTCCGGCGGAACCTGTCGATCGCGAACGAGAGCCGGGCCTCGGACTCCCCGTACATCGAACGCGTCTACCGCAGCGACGGTGTCCTGGCGGCGACCCGGATGCACTCGATCGCGAGCACGCACTGGGAGCTGGCGTTCGCGGAATCCCGCGGTCGGCTGCGCGTCGCCGTCCGCGGGCCGGAGACGAGACCGACCTCGGTCATGGCGGACCCGGACATCCGCTGGTCCGGGATCGTCTTCGCTCACGGGGCCGTGATGCCTCACCTGCCGGTGCCCCGGCTGGTCGACTCCGGGCTCTCGGCGACCAGGGTCGACCCGACCTCGTTCTGGCTCCGGGGCGAGCCGTGGGAACTGCCGACCTTCGACAACGCGGAGGTCTTCGTGCAGCGCCTGGTCAGCGCGGGCATCCTGGTCCGCGATCCGCTGGTGACCGAGGTCCTGGCCGGCGCCGAGGTTCCGGTACGGAGCGCGCGCTCGATCCAGCGCCGCGTGGTGGCCGCGACCGGACTGACCCGTCAGCTGGCCCGGCAGATCGACCGGGTCCGCCAGGCCGCGCTGCTGATCGGCGACGGGGTGCCGGCGATGGACGTGGTGCATCTGCTCGGCTACTACGACCAGCCGCATCTGGCGCGTTCGCTGACCCGGTTCCTGGGCCATACCGCCACCCAGCTGCGGGAGCTGCCACCGGACCAGGCACTGTCGCTCCTGTACAAGCCCGGCGCGTGATCGGCTCCCTAGCCTGACGGTTCGTCGTACGGCGATCCACACTGCTCCCGGGAGGTCGAAAGTGTCCAGATCCATCCTCGACATGTCCGTCTCGCTCGACGGGTACGTCTCCGACGAGAGCGACTTCCTCGGCGGGGCCGACGGCGAACGGCTGCACCAGTGGGCCGGCGCGGACCCGCAGACGAGCGAGCTCTTCGAGGCGGAGTGGACGTCCGGCTGCGGTGCCGTGCTCGCCGGCCGGCGCACCGCGGAGCTGATGGACCACTGGGGCGGCAGCCACCACGGCCTGCCGATCTTCGTGCCCAGCCATCGCCCGCCCGGCCCGGCGGCCCGCTGGGGCTACCCGCTCGTGACGTACGTGACCGACGGGATCGAGAGCGCGATGGCGCAGGCCAAGGAGGCGGCCGGTGACAAGGACGTCCAGGTCCGCGGCGCCTACACGGGCCAGCGCGCGCTCGAGGCCGGCGTGCTGGACGAGGTGCAGCTGCACCAGGTCCCGGTCCTGCTCGGCCGCGGCCGGCGGCTGTTCGACGTCCTGCCGGCCGAGATCGAACTGGAGATCGTCCGGGTCATCGACACCCCGCAGGCCACCCATCTGCGCTACCGCGTCCGGCGCTGATCTGGCTCAGGTCGCCGCGGCCCGCAGCCGGCGGCGGCCGAAATCGCGCAGCGCCCGGACGAAGTCGACCTCACGGAAACCGGGCCAGAGCGTGTCGCAGAAGGAGAACTCGGCGTGGGCGCTCTGCCAGAGCAGGAAGTTGGACAGCCGGAGTTCGCCGCTGGTCCGGATGATCAGATCCACCCCGCTCATCGACGGCGCGTAGAGCCGGCCGGCGATGTCGGAGGCCTCGACCCGCCCGGCCAGGTCGGCCAGGCTGCCGCCGGCCCGCCGCTCGTCCCAGAGCAGCTCGCGTACGGCGTCGACGATCTCCTGCCGGCCGCCGTAGCCGATCGCCAGGGCCAGCCGGCCGCCGGTCAGCCCGGCGGTGGTCTCGGCGGCCCGCTTCAGCGCGTTCCGGGTGCCGTCCGGGAGTACGTCGAGCCGGCCCATCAGTTCGATCTTCCAGCGGTTGCCCGGTTGCGCGGCCCGCTCGGTGACCACCCGTTCCATCGCACCGAGCAGGAAGTCGACCTCCTCGGCCGGCCGCCGGTGCAGGTTCTCGGTGGAGCAGACGAAGATCGTCACCTCGTCGATGCCGTACCGGCTGCACCAGCCGAGCAGCGTGTCCACATGATCGGCACCGTGGGCATGCCCGACGCTCGGGTTGTCGTACCCCTGCTGCCGGGCCCACCGCCGATTGCCGTCCATCACCAGCGCGACGTGCCGCGGCCGGGGCAGTCGGCGCAGGCGGTGCCGCAGCCCGGCCAGGTAGGCCCGCCGCAGTAGATCGGCGATCATCGCGGGGTGTTCATGCGGACGGCTTCGCGGCCTGGGCCAGCGCGTCACCGGCCAGCCGGTGCACGGTCCACTCGTCCATCGGCACGGCGCCGAGGCTGCGGTAGAAGTCGAGCGCCGGCTGGTTCCAGTCCAGCACGGCCCACTCGAACCGGCCGTAGTCGCGGGCCACGGCGATCGCCGCCAACGACTGCAGCAGCGCCTTGCCGAGACCGCTGCCCCGGCTCTCCGGGCTGACGTACAGGTCCTCCAGGTAGATGCCCAGCTTCCCTTCCCAGGTTGAGAAGTTGAGGAAGTAGATCGCCATGCCGACCACTCGCTGTTGATCTTCGGCGACCAGAGCGTAGACCCGGGGGTCGGGGTCGAACAGCAGCGCCGTGAGCTGCTCCTCGGTGATCTTGACCGCGTCCGGTTCGCGCTCGTACGCGGCGAGTTCCTTGATCAGACCGATCAGGGCCGGCACATCGGTCTCGGCGGCCGGGCGGACGGCGGGATGGAGTTCGGGCATCGGAAGAGTCACAGGGACCAATATGACCGATCCGCCCGGCGGCAGGATAGGCGCATGAACGAGCTGGCCGAGGTGTACGCCGATCGCCCTGCTCGCCACCGGCCGGGATGGTCCGCCTGACCTCGAGCTGACCAGGGTGGACGCCAGTGATCACGGCCGGGTGGAACGCAGCCGGCAGCATCGGGACGACGTCCGCGTCTACGCCACCGACGGCGCGGTGCTGACCATCGGCCGCGGCGTCGCGGGCCGCTGGGAGGCGGCGTTCGAGGTCGATCCCGCCCACCGGGGCCGAGGCCTGGGACGCCGGCTGGTCGAGGCCGCGCGGCACCTGGTCCCCGATGGAGCGGGCGTATGGTGTCAGGTCACCCCGGGCAACGCGGCCTCGCTGCGGGCGGTGCTCGCCGCCGGCTACCAGCCGGTCGGGTCCGAGGTGATCTTCGACCCGATCTGAGCCCGCACCCAACCCTGGGGAGGCAGCGATGTCGTACGACCCGACCGCCTACAGCGGCGCCGCGATCCACTACCGACCGGGCCGGCCGCCGTACGCACCGGAGCTGGAGGCCGTGCTCACCCGGGAGGCGGGCCTGGACGGCACCGGCCGGCTGCTCGATGTCGGCTGCGGCCCGGGCATCCTCACCGTCCGGCTGGCGCCTCTGTTCGACACCGCCGTCGGACTCGATCCGGACCCGGACATGCTGGCGGAGGGACGGCGCGAGGCCGAGGCGAGCAGGCTGACCGGGATCGACTGGGTCCAGGCGCTGGCCGAGGAATTGCCGGCGGCGGCGCCCGGCCCGTACCGGCTGGTGACGTTCGGGCAGTCCTTCTACTGGACCGATCAGGAACTCGTCGCCGAACGGGTCTACGACCTGCTGGAGCCCGGCGGAACGCTGGCGCTGATCGGGCACGCGGCCGAGGGCCGGCCCAAGCCGCCGAACCCCGGGTCGCCACCGATCCCGCACGACGAGATCCGGACCGTGGTGCGGCGCTACCTCGGGCCGGAGCAGCGGCTCGGCCAGGGAACGGCGCCGCCGCCCGGGACGCACCGCTTCGAGGACGTCCTGGTCCGGACCCGGTTCGGGGCCCCGCGGACGATCTTCGTCCCGGGCATCCCGGATCTACGACGGAGCAGCGAGAGTGTGCTGTCCGGCTACTTCTCCTTCTCGTTCTCGGCGCCGCACCTGTTCGGCGACCAGGTGGACGACTTCGCCCGAGACGTACGAGAACTGCTGGCCGGTCACGCGCCGGACGGCCTCTTCTGGGACTGGCCCGGCGACACCCAGGTCGTGCTCGCCCGGAAGCCGCGCCTGCCCTGAGCCGACGCCAGGTCCCGGGCCCACCCAGCCTGCGGCCCGCGCCACGACATGACCCTCCAGCCGAGGTTCGGCTGGTCAGACGTGGACGATCTCCAGGTCGGCATCGACGCGAGCGATGTCCGCGTCATCCGAAGTGAGGACGGCACAGTGGCGTTCGCCTGCCGCGAGGGCCACGTGCACATCCACGATGTCGGCGTGCTTGACCCGGCCGATCGTGATCCCGATCTGCTCCGCACGCGCGGCCGTGAGTTCGTCGATGATCACCGGCCCATGATCAGCCCGGCCGGCCCTGATCAATCGCGCCAGGCCGGCCTGCCTCGGCCCGCCACGCCACAACCGCGCGACGACTGTCCGTGGCACGACCACCCGCACAGTGCCCGCCAGGACACCCTCGACGACGGTGAGCATGGACGGCTTCCGGCGTTCGAGCGCGATCAGGGCGCCGGTGTCGAGAACGAAGCCCCTCACGCGACCTTGCCCGCAGAACCTCGTTGCGCCCGATCAGCTGCCGCCAGCGCGTTGTCCATCCACTCCCGCGTGGCCTCGTCGACGGTCACGTCGGTCCGCAGATCAGCCACGATCCATTCGAGGTGCGCCCTGGCCTCCAACAGTTCCAGCCCCTCGGCCACGAGCGCGGAGACCGACTCCGCCCGCCCTTCGGCCACCGCAGCCGTCGCCCACTCGTAGAGATCGTCGGGGAGCGACACCCCGATCTTCCTGGTCATACCGACGATTGTACAACTGGTATGACCGCTGGCGGTCAGGTCCTTTGTGATCAGATCGGATAGCCGCCGGCGAGCGGCGCGCCGACCCGGACGGTGATCGGCACCGAGCCGCCGATCGGCGGGATCGGCGCTGCGTCGACGGCGACCACGGTCCCCGCGACGATGCCGAGGTAGTCCTGCCGGGCCTTCCGGGCCTCCTCGATCTTGGCGCCGACCGCCGCCCGTACGGCCGGGGTGAGGAAGGTGAGGCCGCGCGGGAAGACCTCGGCCAGCGTCTCGTCGCCGGCGACGAAGAAGTCGGCCGTGACGATGCGGTCGCCGCGGAGCGAGACCCGGAACTCCTGGAACTCGCGGCGGCAGTAGTCCTGCGGCGGGTAGAAGCATTCGAAGCCGGACTCCTGCAGGTCGCCGACCGCCAGGCTCATCCGGTTGGCGTAGTGCGCGGCGTCCGACGGCCACCGGTCCACCGATGCGTCGTGCCCCGCAACGAGCAGCCCGGGGCTGCTGGACATCGTGTAGTCGGCATGATCATCGCGCCAACTGCGGGTGAACGCTCCCTCCTTAGCCCTGGCCCGCTCGAGCCACCGGCCGTGATCAAGGTCGTAACCGGCCAGCTCCTCGGCGATCCGCTCGGCGCTGTCCGGCCACAGCGCGCCGAGACTCGGCGCGGCCACCGCGGTCAGTCGCTCGATGTCCGAGCGGCGATCGGGGTTGTCCTGCTCGAGAACCGGCGGCTGCGGGAACCAGGCCCAGGCCAGCCGATCGTGCTCGTCCAGCAGGAACTGGGCCACCCAGGGATCCTCGGTGACCCGGTTGCGGCACCACAGTGCCCGTCCCTCGGCGTTGCTCCGGACCTGGGCACAGAAGGCACCGGCCGCGACCAGCGGCCCGGTGATCGTTTCGGCCGTTCCGGGCGGTACCGGCCGGGCGACGCTGTCCTCGCCCACCGGATCCTGTGGCTGATACCGGTCGGGCGGCGGAAGCCGTACTTCCGGCGGCTCGATCGTGCAGGCCGTGGCCAGGAGTACCGCCGACACCATGATCAGCAAGGAGACGATCAGCCCTCCGGCTCGGCGCATCCGTACCTCAATCCTGTTGTCGACGCGCGATTCAGGATAGTCGCGACCGCACAGGCCGCCGGCCGGCCTGTGCGGTGCCTTTCACGGCCCGGAGACGGCTCCGTAACACCGCCGGAACGCGCGGAACCTAGCGTCGGCGACCAACGCCCGTCGCACGCATGCCCTTCAGCCTGGGGAGGCTCCAGCCCATGTCGTACGTCAGTCCCACCGAACTCGCGCAGCAGATGATCAACGCCGGCGCGGCCAAGGTGCAGTTGAGCACCCGCGACACGTTGATCCGCGCCTTCATGGCCGGCGCGATCCTCGCCCTGGCCGCCGCGTTCGCGGTCACCATCTCGACCAAGACCGGGCAGCCGCTGATCGGGGCGCTGCTGTTCCCGGTCGGGTTCTGCCTGCTCGTCCTGCTCGGCTTCGACCTGCTGACCGGTGTGTTCACGCTGGCGCCGCTTGCCTGGCTGGACCGGCGGCCCGGCATCACGGTCCGGGCCGTGCTGCGCAACTGGGGCCTGGTCTTCCTGGGCAACTTCGCCGGCGCGCTGACCGTTGCGCTCATGATGGCCGTCTACTTCACGTACGGCTTCACGCAGGCACCGGACGCGGTCGGCCAGGCGATCGGCCAGATCGGCGCGAGCCGGACGGTCGGCTATGCCGATCATGGTGCCGCCGGCATGCTGACCCTGTTCCTGCGTGGCGTGATGTGCAACTGGATGGTCTCGACCGGCGTGATCGGCGCCCTGGTGTCGAAGAGCGTGCCCGGCAAGATCCTCTGCATGTGGCTGCCGGTGCTGGTCTTCTTCTACATGGGCTTCGAGCACTCGATCGTCAACATGTTCCTGTTCCCGTCCGGGTTGCTGCTGGGCGGCGAGTTCACGGTGATCGACTACCTGCTCTGGAACGAGATCCCCACCGTGCTGGGGAACCTGGTCGGCGGTCTCACGTTCGTCGGCCTGCCGATCTTCCTCACCCACGCCCGCACCCGACGCGCCCGGAGCGTGGTCGCCGAGCCCGTCGTGGCCGAGACCAAGCCGGCCGCCACCCCCGACCGAGTCCCGGCCGTCGCCGGCGCCGAGAGCTGATCATGGAAGACTCGATCATGGACAAGGCGACCGCGGCCACCTTGATCAACTCGGCCAGGGTCCGCCGCGGAGTCAGCTGGGCCGAGTTGGCCCAGGCTGTCGACGCCCCACTGGTATGGACCACCGCCGCGCTGCTCGGCTCGCATCCGATGACCGAGGCCCAGGCCGCCGCTGCCTGCGCGCTGCTCGACCTGGACGACCGGGTCGCGGAAAGCCTGCGGCAGCAGCCGGCCCGCGGCCCGGATCCCCGGCTCGCCGCGGATCCGACGGTCTACCGATTCACCGAGGCGCTCGCCGTGTACGGCCCGGCCCTGAAGGAACTGATCCACGAGGAGTTCGGCGACGGCATCATGAGCGCGATCAACTTCAAGATCGACTTCGCGCGGCGGCCGGACCCGGACGGCGACCGGGTGGTCGTCACCTTCGACGGGAAGTTCCTCGACTATCGCTGGTGATCAACTCTTCCGTGACACACTGCGGCGATGGACGAGTTGACCGGCTACCAGGGCACGGACTTCTACTGCGACGTGGCGCTGCGCCGGACCGGGGAGCTCGACGTCGTCGCCGAGACCAACCAGGTGCTGGCGTTCCGGCACACCCGGCCGTACTGGCGTGATCATGTCGTCGTCATTCCCAAGGTCCATCTGGCCTCGCTGATCACCGTCACCGAGGCCGACGAGCCGGTGCTGCGGGACCTGTTCGCCGTGGTCCGCCGGATCGCCGCCGAGCTGACGGCCGAGCGGGGCGCGGCCCGCGTCCTGACCAACCTCGGCGACTACCAGGACTCCAAGCACCTGCACGTGCACGTGGCGAGCGGACCGGTCCTCGGCTGACCAGGTGGCTGGCGTCGAACGAGCGCTGAGCCCGTCGAAGTGCCGAGCCAGATCGGGCCCCTGCCCTTCGACAGGCTCAGGGAGCGTGTCGGCCTAAGGGCCGTTCCGGCGCAGGGCCCGGTCCAGCACGACCAGGCCGACGCAGCCGATCAAGGTCAGCACGGCCGGCAGCAGGAACACCCGGGGCAGGCCGAACGTGCCGACCGCGATCCCGCCGATCACACCGCCCACCGCGCCGGCCACCGGGATCGAGCTCATGAACAGGCCGGACGCGGTGGCCACCCGCTCGGGATAGAGATCCTGGGCGATCGTCACGCCGAGGACGCCGATACAGGCCCAGAGCAGGGCGATCTGCAGCTGCCCGGCGAACAGCCCGGCCGCCCCGTCCGAGAAGGCGTACGTGAGGTTGCCGGTGACGCCGAACGCGACGCCGACCGGCAGCACCCGGAGCGCACCGAACCGGTCCGCCAATCGTGCCGCGATCGGCATCAGGGCGAACTCCAGCAGCGGCTGGACGCCGATCACGGCACCGCGCAGCAGCGGCGACAGGTGCAACTGCTGTTCCATGTAGATCGGCAGGTAGCCGAACTTCATCGTGTCGCCGGCCATCGCCAGCACGATCAACGCCATGAAGATCAACAACGGCAGCATCCGCCGCACGCCCGGATCCCGTACGGTGCCGGGCGTCTCGGGCCGGCGGTAGCGGAGCACCCGCTGCCGGCCGAGCGGCACGATCTGCAGCAGCACCAGAGCCGCGGTCGCGAACACCATCGCTCGGAGTCCGGCGAAGCTGCCGTACCAACTGCCGAGGACGGGCCCGAGCACCCAGCCGGCCGTGAACGCCATCCGCACCAGCGCGATCACCTGGTTGTCGACCGTCGTCGGATGCCGACTCAGCTCGTCACGGCAGGCGGCGAACAACTGCCCCATCGCCGCACCGCCGATGCTCAGCGCGACCACACTGACCACGAACGGCACCCAGATCGCCTGGGCCAGCCCGACGACCAGCCAGCCCACCGCGCCGACGACCGCGCAGACCCGGAACATCAGGAGTCGATCGGCTGAGCGGTCCGACCAGCGTCCGACCAGGAAGCCGGCGACCGGCGCCGCCAGATTGGTCAGGTAGTACAGGCCGGCCACGGTCAGCGACGCGTGCAGCTCCTCGACCAGGAACAGCGTCAACTGCGGCGTCACCGCGGAGACCCCGATTCCGGAGCAGAACAGGGCGACCACGGCGGCCCGGAGGAACCGGGAGCGGGCGACCACGCCGATCGCCGTGTCGCCCGCCTGCATTGCTCCGTACGCCTCCCCGCAGACCCGCTCGGGCCGGCGGATCAACGGTACGGGAAGCGATCTCAGCCGCTCGCGGCGACCGGCTCCGGAGCGAGGTAGGCCAGCTCGGTCACCCAGCGGGACGGGTCGGGTTCCTGCTCGGGATCGGTCAGGTACGCCTCGTACATCAGGCCCCCAGCGGAGCCGGTCCGGGCTGCCGGTCAACGCGATCCCGTGCGCCGCGGCCCAGTCGACCAGCGCGGTGTGCGACCCGCTGATCGTGTCGGGATGGCCGCGGTGCTCCAGCACCAGGTAGCGCCCGGCCGGGAACGCTCCGCTGATCACCCGTTCGCCGCCGGCCCCAGCTCGGTCGCGACCGCTCGGCGAGCCGACCCGCGGAGCAGGTCCAGGCAGAGGTTGGTCGCGATCCGGTAGAGCCAGGTGCTGAATGCGCCTCGGGCCGGATCGTACGAGTCGGCCGCCCGCCAGGCTCGCAACATCGTCTCCTGCACCGCGTCCTCGGCCGCACCACCGAGCATCCGGTAGCAGAACCCAGTCAGCCCGATCCGGTGCGCCTCCAGCTGCTCGGCCGGGAACGTGCTCATCTCAGGGGCGGGAGGGATGCCAGGCCGGAAGGTTCTCCGGGCTGCGCGGGTAGGCCTCTTGATCATCTTCGAGCATCTCGGGAGTGAAATCGCCGTCGAACGGAGCCTCGTCGTAATCGAAGTCAGTCTCCAGTTGGCCGTCCGACGTCAGTGTGAAGGTCGCGGTGTACCAGGTGCCAACACCTTCCTGATACATGGAGTCGCGCAGGTCATCGAGTGCGAAATGACCATCAGGTCCCACGCCTTGCGACTCGTCGACCGTTCCGTCGGACAACTCGATCCGCTGCGACGTTTGCACGGTGGACGAGACCGCCGAAACCCGTAGCGTGATGGACCTCCATCCTTCGGGCGCGGACGCGGCCATAGCTGCGCCGATCTTCGCAAGCTGGCAAGAATCAGGGTTCATCGTTCGAAGCCTCCGCTCGTCGGTGGGGTTTGTTCAGGATGCCCTGCTCGAACTTCTTGCCATCGATCCACCAGGTCAGGGACAAGGCATCCGGACGTGGGCTGTCCGATCGGTAGGTCAAGGCGATCTCCACTCTCACTTCTCGTCCAGCCTCGATCCCCCGCCGCCAAGCGTTCTCGGCCATCTTGTAGGAGCCGAGGTTGACCTTGTTTCCTTCCATAGCCGTCAGGTTGATCGTCTCGCCCGGGCCCTGGAAGATTCTCGCGAACAGGTGCCCCGCGTGATCACCGGGGAGCTTACCGATCAGCTGCGCCTGCGCCGATTTGTCCCGCGGATGATCAAGATCGACGACCTCCAGCTTCGCCGAGGCGTGGACGACGCGACCCAGTTGATCGGTGCGATAGGTGAAGCGATCGTCGACCACCACCGTGCTGTCCGGCGGAGGGCGGTTCAGCAACTCCTTGTGCTCCTGATCCGTGGTCTCCAGACGCAGCGGCCCCGGATCCTTGACCTCGTCCGCGTGGCCGTACTGCTCGTGCAACTCGGTGTCGACCAACCACACCGTCCGGCCGTCGCCGGACTTGTGCCACGTCTTGCCCTCCGGCGTGCTCTCCCAGCCGAAGATCACGTTGACCCGGTCGTCCACCTCAGCCTGTTCCGGGCGGTCGAAACCCTTCCGCAGCTCGACCGTCTTGCTCGCGTACCGACCAAGATCAGGATGCCCGGTCTCCGTGTAGTCGACCCCGGCCGGGTAGCGCTCCCGGAGTGGCTCGGCGGCCGGCTGGGTGCTGCCGGCCAGGTCGGTCCGGCCCTCCGGCAGGCGGAAGGATTCCGGATCTCGCTCCTCCTCCGGTCCCTCGTACCGCTCGTACACCAGCTCGTCCCGACGACTCAGGTCACCCGGCGGGAACACCGGGCGATATTCCGACCAGGCTGTGGCGGGAAACTTCCGTTGCCGATCCTGGTCGAGCGGCGTGTTGTCCGGTCCCTCGACCGGCACGGTCCGGAAGTGCTCCAGGGCCCGATCCTGTCGCTCGTACGGCTCCCGCCGCTGCGCCTCGTGCGTCTCCGGCGGTCCCCACACCGCCGGCTGCTGATCTTGTCCCTGGCCGAGGAGAGCTCCGCGGCCTGCCGGGCATCCTCGCGCGCGGTCTCCTCCTTCGCCACGAACTCCTCGCGCGAGATTCCGCGTTCCGAAGCCTTCGCGATCCGCGCCTCCCGAGCCTCGTACCGCTGGCGGATCATCTCCTGGCGCAACTCGGACAGGGCCTGGTCGGCGCGGTGGCGATCATCATCATCAGACCGCTCCGGCGATCTCGGTTCCACGTCACGGTCGTCCGCCGCCTCACGCCCACCGTCGACCCGACCCAACTCCCGCACCGCCCTCACCTCCCGCCGCTCCGCCGAGGCTAGCCGACCACGCCGATCGTGGACAGACCGTCGAGCCCACGCCTGCATCCGCGCCGTTGTCGAGAGTCCCACCCATCTCGCGGTCTGAGGGCTGAACTGAATTCCTAGTCGATCGTGAAGTTCTGCACCACGTGACCGTCGGCTCCGGTCCGCTCGTCGTACGGCATCGGGATGGCACGCCGCCAGAACGCCGTCGCTCCCTCGTTGCCCAGCACCTGGGTGACTTTCCACGGTCCCGGATGACGACGCAGGGCACATGGCGGGGCGTGGGGTTGTCGACATTCCCACGCATTTCGGTACTGGACCCGTGGCGTTGTCGACAATCCCACTCAACTCCACGGACCCGCCGTGCCGGCCCACGCGCTGCGACCCCCGGGTCGGTCAGGACGACCGGTAGTCGATCTTGACCGGCCCGTGGTCGGGCCGCTGGGTGAAGGTCCGGGTGCCGGCGGGGAATTCGATCATGAGCCGGTCCGGGGCCGGCCAGGTGACGCGGAGGGCGAGCGCGTTGTCGGGGCCGAGCGGCACCGCCCCGTGATCGCCGTCGGCGCTGAAGATCTCGTTGGCGTCGCCGACCGCCTCGCCGGGGCCGACGAGGGAGACGTGAGTGCTGTAGCCCGAGGTGGCGCCGCAGTTCTTCACGAGGACGACCGCCGTCCGGTCGCCCGCCGGGGCGGCGACCCGGTTCACCTCGGTCCGTTCGCACGGGTCCGGACCGGCGCCGCAGCCGGCCGCGCCGAGGACACCGAACAAGATCAGCAGCAGGGCACCGAGGCCGCGAGACATCACAGGGACGAGGTTCGCACGGACCGGGCTCGAACGCCGCCCGTTGTCAATGCGTAACCGATCGGTTACGCTTTTCGTCATGGACGGGGCACGAGCGATCGCGGACCCGGTGCGCCGGGAGATTCTCGAACTGCTGCACGCCGCCCCGCAGCCGGCGGGCCGGATCGCGGAGCGGTTCCCGATCAGCCGGCCGGCGGTCAGCAAGCACCTGCGGATCCTCGTCGAGTGCGGCGTCGTCGAGGCCGAACTCGTCGGGCGGCAACGGATCTATCGCCTGCGTACGGAGCCGTTGGCCGAGGTCGCGGACTACCTGAACCGGCTGCTCGGGCCTTCGCTGCCGAGCCGGCTCGACGCGCTGGCCACCGAGGTCGCCCGCGCCCGCCGCGACCGCCGTACCGGAACCTCAGACAACCCGAAGGAGCAATCAGCATGAGCACACCGACCCCGACCGGGCGCCTGGTCCCGACCGCCGAAGGCCTCGATCTGGTCCTGACCCGGAGCCTGCCCGGCTCGATCGACGACGCCTGGGCCAGCATCACCGAACCGGACCGGACCGCCCGCTGGATCGGCCGCTGGGAGGGCGAGGGTGCTGTCGGAGCGACGATCAAGCTGCAGCTGGGCTTCGAGGAGGAGACCCCGTGGACCGAGGTCAAGATCACCGAGTGCGCGGCGCCGAGTCGGCTCCGGGTCCTGACCATCGACGATCACGGCAGCTGGGACGTCAGCCTCGAGCTGAGCAGCGCCGGTGATCACGCCGAGCTGCGGTTCGTCATGCACCGCGTCGATCCCGCCGGTGTCGGCGACGTCGGACCCGGCTGGGAGTACTACCTTGATCAGCTGCTGGCCTCGCTGACCGACGGGCCGCTGCCGGACTTCAACGACTACTACCCGGCTCAGCGTTCTCACTTCGAGGCTCAGGTTTCCTGATCATGAACGGGCCGTGCTAGAACACGAGGTATGGCCTCCCCTTCCTTGATCGTCGTCAGTGGTCCGCCCGGTTCCGGCAAGACCACGCTGGCCCACAAGATCGCGCAGGGCGTCGGTTGTCCGGCCATCTGCCGGGACGAGCTCAAGGAGGGCATGGTGCACGCGCACCCCGGTTTCGTGCCCGGCCCGGTCGACGAGCTGAACCTGCGCACCTTCCCAGCGTTCTTCGGGGTCGTCGAGTATCTGCTCCGGGCCGGGATCACGGTGGTCGCCGAGGCGGCGTTCCAGGACAAGTTGTGGCGCCCGGGACTGACCCCGATCCTCGACCTGGCCGCCGTCCGCCTGGTCCGCTGCCAGGTCGATCCGGACACCGTCGAGGCCCGGATCCGCCGCCGCTACGAGGAGAACGGGCTCCGCGCCGCCGCCCACGGCGATCTTGATCATCTCGCCGAGGTCCGGGAACGTACGCTGAACTTCGACCCGATCACCCTGGACGTCCCGACCGTCGACGTCGACACCACCGACGGCTACGACCCGGGGCTGCCCGACCTGATCACCTTCGCCCGCACCTGATCGACGTTCCCTGAGCCTGTCGAAGGGCCGGGCCACACCGAACCCTTCGACAGGCTCAGGGCGCGGAGGGGCTGAGCCAGTCGATGATCGTCTGCCGGTAGACGTCGAACCAGTCGCCGCCGGCCATCAGCTCGTAGTGCAGCGCGTCCACCCGCTGGATCGCCCGATAGCAGGCCAGGCTCCGCGACAGGTCGGCGTCGAGCTCGAGCCCGTACCCTTCCAGGGCCGGCCGGAAGATCTCGTCGTCGGCGACCGACAACCGGGCCACGTCGTACAACGGATCGCCGTACGAGGTGTCGCCCCAATCGATGATCGCGGACAGCCGCCCGTCCGCGACGAACAGATGCGCCGGCTTCAGGTCGCAGTGCAGCAGCGCGCCCTCGCCCTCGTACGCGATCGCATCGGCATGATCGGCCACCGCGGCCCGGAATCCGTCGGCGAGCTCGGCGGTGATCACACCGTGCCGGACCAGCGGCTCGGTCTTCGCCACGATGTCCGCGATCCGGTCGGCCCAGGAGCCGAAGGTCCCGGCCGCCGGCCCGTTCCGGAACTGGACCAGCCCGTAGCCGGGCCCGCCGGTCCGGTGATAGCGGCGGATCGCTCGCCCGGCCTCGACCAGCGCGTCACGGTCGGCCCCGTCCGCCGGGCCGCCGGCGACCCAGCCGGTGATCATGAACCCGCGGCCGTCGCCCAGCTCGCCCGCGGCCGCGACCGGCGGCACCGGTACGCCGGCCTCGGCCGCCCGTTCCAGTCCCCACCGCTCGCCGGCGAGCTCGGTCTCGGCGGCGAGCTTGATCGAGAACCGGCCGCGTTCGGTGTCCAGCCGGAGGTTCTGGTTGCCGACCGACCCGGCCAGCGGGGCCGTCGCGGTCACGGGAACGGCCAGGGCACGCTCGGCGATAGCGCGGATGTCGGCCTCGGCGAGCTGAGGAGCAGGGACGGGTTCGGTCATCGCGGGCCAGCCTAGGCACGGGGAGCACCCGGCGCGAGCAGATTTCCGCCGTCTCGTACCCTCGACCGGGTGAGTCCCGTCGAGATCCTGTTGATCCTGCTCGCCGGAGTCGGCGCCGGCACGATCAACGCGGTGGTCGGTTCCGGCACCATGATCACCTTCCCGACCTTGATCACCTTCGGGTACGAGCCGGTGGTGGCCACCATGTCCAACGCGATCGGCCAGGTGCCCGGCAGCGCGTCCGGATCCTGGGGCTACCGGCGCGAGCTCAAGGGCCAGGGGCGCCGGCTGCTGCAGCTGCTGCCGGCCTCGCTGCTCGGCGCGATCTGCGGCGCCTGGCTGCTGCTGCACCTGCCGCAGACGGTGTTCCGGGTGATCGTCCCGGTGCTGCTCGGACTGGCGGTGCTGCTGGTCGTGCTGCAGCCCAAGATCCAGGCCTGGGCCCGGCGCCGCGCCGAGGCAGCCGGCGAGGACGGCGAGACGCTGTCCCGCGGCAAGACCGTGTTGTTGATCTTCCTGGTCTTCCTGATCGGCATCTACGGCGGCTACTTCACCGCTGCACAAGGGATTCTGCTGGTCGGCGCGATGGGCGCCCTGATGCCGGAGAGCATGCAGCGGCTGAACGCACTGAAGAACGTGCTCGCGCTCGGCGTCAACATCGTCGCCGCGATCGCCTACACGATCGTGGCCTTCGACCGGATCAGCTGGCCCGCGGCCGGCCTGATCGCCGGCGGCACCCTGATCGGTGGCTTCATCGGAGCCAGCGTCGGCCGCCGACTGCCGCCGATCGCGCTCCGGACGATCATCGTCGTCCTCGGCGTGATCGCGATCGCCCGGCTGCTGCTCAGCTGATCACCGGAACCGGTCGGCCAGGAAGTCCAGCGTCGCCGCCAACGTGTCCCGGGCGTCGACTCCGTCCAGCTTGAACTGGTACTCGTGCCCGAGCGCCGGTTCATGATCATCGGCGAAGAACCGCTCCGTCACCGGTACGCCGAGCTCGGCGAGCCGGGCAGCCAGGGCGCGGGACTGGGCCGGCGTCAGCCCGTCGGCGTTCCCGCCGGAGATGAACGTGGCCGGGAAGTCGCGGGTGACGAAACGCAGCGTCGACATCTCCCGGCCGGCCGCGGTCTCGGACCAGTCGCGCTCGCCGGAGTAGGCCCACAGCGCGGTCTTGAAGCCCCAGCCGACGATCCCGGTGCTCCCGGCGAGCGCCTGGAGGTCGTACACGCCGCAGTGCAGGATCACCCCGCGCAACTGTTCCGACCGGAGCGCCGGCGTCAGCCCGGTCGTCGCCGCGTAGCCGGGGTTGGTCACCGCCACCGCGAGCTGACTGGCCAGCTGGGCACCGGCCGAGTCGCCGGCCAGCACGATCCGGTCCGGGTCCAGCCCGAACGCGCCCGCCTGCTCGACGAGGCGCGCCAGCGTCGTGTTGAGCTGATGCACCGCGGCCGGATAGGTCTGCTCGGGTCCGAGCGGATAGTTCAGCCCGGCGGTCGCGTAGCCGTGCCCGGCCAGGATCCGCAGGTACGGCGCCACGTCCTCCTTCCAGCCCGAGATCCACGCCCCGCCGTGAATCCAGACCACGACCGGCAGCGGGCCGGTGGCGTCGACCGGCGTGAAGAGGTCGTAGCGGGCCGGCCGATCGAGCCCGGTGTCGAGATCGGTCCGGGCCACCAGCCGGGTCGGCGGCACATGCCGCTCCAGCTCCCGTACGGTGTCGGCCGCGCCCCGCTCGAACAGGGCCCGGATCAGCAGCGCCGACGGCCACGGCGTGACCGCGCCGACGGCGGCCCCGGCGCCGACCACGGCCCCCGCACCGGCGACGGAGAGCAGCGCACGGCGCCGCCAGCGACGTTTCGTTTCGGGCACCCGCACACCTCGTCTCGACCGGATCATCCAGTCTGACGCACCGTACGCCGAGGCCGCCGACACCCGGCTGGCGCGTCGCCGAGGCTCCCCGCCAACCCAGTTGTGAAATCGATTACAATCACTTATCGTCAGGCCGTCGGATCCCGAGGCCGAGGAGGGTCAGTTGGCCACCGCAACACCGAGCCCGCCGGGCACCGCCGCCGCACCGTCGCGGCCGGCCCGCCCCGCCGCACCCCGCCGGACCGGACGGCTGCACCGCTCGAACCTGATCGCTTTTGTCATGCTGGCGCCGTTGATGGTGCTGCTGGCGATCTTCGTGATCATCCCGTTCTTCCAGGCGGCGTCGCTGTCGTTCTTCGACTTCTCGTTCTACCTGCCGTCGACGTTCATCGGCTTCGACAACTACCGCAACGTGCTCAGCGACCCGATCTTCACCCAGTCGATCGTCCGCGGCCTGCTGTTCATGGTGCTGGTGGTGCCGATCGGGCTGGTCCTCGCGTTCGTCTTCGCCTCCGTGGTGAAGGGGATGGGCCAACGGCTGGCGTCCTTCGTCAAGACGTCGATCTACCTGCCGACGATCGTGTCCGGCGTGATCGCCTCGATCGTCTTCATCCTGATCTTCGACTACTACGGCGGCATCCTGAACTGGTTCCTCGACCTGCTGGTCAGTCCGTTCCGGGACTTCGAGCCGATCCCGTGGCTGGGCGATCCGGCCACAGCGCTGCCGTCGCTGGCCGTACCGGCGGTCTGGATCGGCTTCGGCGTCACCGCGTTGATCATGCTCGCCGGCATGCTGGACATCCCGGACTCCTACTACGAGTCGGCCTCGCTGGACGGCGCGACCTGGTGGCAGCAGACGGTCCACATCACCATCCCGATGCTGAAGAACGTGCTGATCTACCTGCTCATCGCGGGCTGTACCGGCGCCATCCAGCAGTTCGAGCTCCCGTTGATCATGACCGGGGGCGGCCCGCTGAACTCGACCATGATGCCGAACCTCTACATCTTCCAGCACTTCACCCAGGATCAACGCCAGGGTCAGCCGCTGGCCGCGGCGCTGATGCTGTTCGTGGTGCTCGGCCTGGTGTCGGCGTTGATCTTCCGGTTCATCAACTCCGAGAAGACCCAGGAGGGCTGACCCGTGGCCAAGAGTCCCGCTCCGGTCCGGGTCGCCCGGACCGTCGTCGGCCTGCTGTTCGCCGCCGTCGCCCTGTTCCCACTGCTCTGGATGGCCCTCTCCGGCTTCAAGCCGAACAGCGAGGTCACGGCGACCCCGTTCAAGCTGCTGCCGACCGAGTGGATGGTGTCGAACTACGTCACCATCGCGACCGACCCGGCCTTCCAGCGCGCGATGGTGATCACGTTCGTCGGGGCGGCGATCTTCACCGTCGGCACGCTCGCGGTGAACTCGATGGCCGCGTATGTCTTCGCCCGCCTGGAGTTCACCTTCAAGCCGCTGCTCTGGGTGCTGGCCATCGGCACCATGTTCGTGCCGTCGATGGCGATCCTGCTCACCTCATTCATCATGGTGACCCGGCTCTACATGCTGGACACGCTGACCGTGTTGATCTTGCCGGGGATGGCCTCGGCCGGTCAGATGTTCTTCATCCGGCAGTTCTACCTGTCGATCCCGACCGCGCTGGAGGAGGCGGCCATGATCGACGGCGCCGGCCGCTGGCGGATCTACACCCGGATCTTCCTACCGCTGTCCCAGCCGGCCTTCGTCGTGGTCGGCGTCGTGTCGTTCCTCGCGTACTGGAACTCCTACATCTGGCCGATCATGACGATCACCAGCCCGGACCTGTTCCAGATCCAGCAGTACCTGGCCAACTTCCGTTCCGAGCGGTCGCCCGAGCGCGGCCTGCTGATGGCCGGATCGTTCCTGGCCGCCCTCCCGGTGATCTTGCTCGTGATGATCTTCCAGCGCCGGATCATCAGCAACATCAAGATCGCCGGCCTGAAATGACCCACGCATTCACGAAGGAGTGTTCCATGACCTCACCCGCTCAGCGGCTGCTCAGCCGCCGTACCCTGCTCGCCACCAGCGCGATCGCCGGGACCGGAGCACTGCTCGCCGGCTGTGGCTCCGGGACGCCCGGCCAGTCCGCCTCCGAGGCCCAGAACTCCCAGTCGCCGGGGTCGACGACCACGGTGCAGTTCTGGCAGTCCAAGCTGACCAACGGCGAGGACGCCTGGTACAAGAAGATGGTCGAGCAGTTCAACGGTGCCCAGTCCGAGGTCAAGGTCGTCCTCACCCAGGTGCCCGGTGACGCCTGGGAGCAGAAGATCAAGGCCGCGCAGGCCGCCGGCAAGGCGCCGGACATGTACATCGGCGTCGGCAACAACGTCTGGGTGCAGGTGGAGAACGGCGAGCTGGCCGATCTCACGGACGTGCTGCCCAAGGAATCGTGGGACGACCTGACCGACACCGCCCGCGAGCTGGTCACGGTCAACGGCAAGCACTACGCCTATCCGATGCTGTTCGAGCCGCAGACCGTCCTGTACTACCGGAAGGACTTCTTCGAGGCGGCCGGGCTGGACCCGGAGACGCCGCCCAAGAGCTGGGCCGAGCTGGTCGACTTCGGCTCCAAGACCAAGGCCGACGGCCGGTTCGGGCTGGTCATGGGCGTGACCGGCGGAGACTTCGGCTGGCAGTCCTGGCCCTGGCAGCGCAACGTGGCCGGGCACCTGCCGATCAGCGACGACTGGTCGACGGCCCAGGCCAACGATCCCGCGTACCAGAAACTGGCCCAGCTCTACCGCGACCTGTTCGACGCCCAGGTGATCCCGAAGCAGTCGCTCGGCCCGGCCAACGACTCCACGCCGTTCGGCCAGAACAAGGCCGCGATGATGATCAACGGCTCCTGGGCGATCAGCCAGATCCTGGACGAGTTCAAGGGTCTGGCCGACAAGGTCGGCGTCGCCCCGATCCCGACCCACGACGGGACCGGCGCCGCTCCGGCGACCAACGGCAACATGAAGTGGATGATCGACGCGAAGTCGAAGCACATCGAGGCCGTCGGGAAGTTCTTCCTGTGGGCGCTCGCCGGCCCCGATCCGGCGGTCATGCTCGACTACTTCAAGGTGACCGGGTTCTCCAAGTTCCCGACCCGGAAGTCGCTGGTCGACGCGGTGGCCCAGGCTCCGGACGCCGACACGCTGAACCCGTGGCGCAAGGTGATCCAAGATCAGGTGCTGCCGTCGGCCGCGCTCGAGCCGCAGTACGACTGGACGGTCGCCGAGGCGTTCGGCCAGGCGATGGAGAAGTCCATGCGCGGCGCCGACATCCCGAAGACGCTGGAGGCGGCCAACGGCCAGATCCAGGACATCATCACCAAGCTGAAGCTCGCCGGGAAGGCACCCAACCGCTGAGCGTCCTGCTTGCGGCAGAATACGAGGCATGAGTGACGATGCCTCGGGTGATCATCCGCAGCCGCCCACTGACGATCTTGTGGTGACGACCCACCAGATCGGCAGTGGGCGGTCCAAGCTCAGCTACACGGCGACGACCGGCCGGGTGGTGCTGCGGGAGGAAGTGATCACCGACGGCAAGTTCACCGGACACCAGCCGCGGGCCCAGATCTTCCACACCAGCTACGTGCTCGACGACGCCGACCCGGCGACGCGGCCGGTGACGTTCGCGTTCAACGGCGGCCCGGGCTCGTCCTCGGTCTGGCTGCACCTGGGGCTGCTCGGCCCACGCCGGGTGATCATGGGCGACGCCGGTGACCTGGCGCCGCCGCCGTACAAGATCGAGGACAACCTCGAGTCGCTGCTCGCCGTGTCCGACCTGGTCTTCATCGACCCGGTGACGACCGGCTTCTCCCGGACCACCGAGGGACACCAGGCCGACGACTTCCACGGTTACGGCCGCGACATCGAGTCGGTCGCCGAGTTCGTGCGGCTCTGGACGTCGCGGAACGGGCGCTGGCTGTCGCCGAAGTACCTCGCCGGCGAGTCGTACGGGACGACGCGGGCCGCCGCGCTGGCCGCGCGGCTGGCCGAGAACGACGGCCTGTACGTGAACGGGCTGATGTTGATCTCGTCGGTACTCGACCTCGGGTCCGTGCACTACAGCGAAGGAAATGATCTTCCGTACGCGCTCTACTTCCCGACCTTCACCGCCACCGCGCACTACCACGGCAAGGTCTCCGGCCGGCTGCGCACGCGGGTCGCGGAGGCCGAGCAGTTCGCCGCCGGTGATCTCTGGGTCGGGCTGGGTCGCGGCAACCGGCTCTCGGTAACCGAGCGCAGCGATCTGGTGCAGCGCTACTCGGCGCTGACCGGTCTCGACCCCGAGTACGTCGATCGCGCCGACCTCCGGGTCACCCTGCACGCGTTCGCCGCCGAGCTGCTGCGGGACCGCGGCCAGGTGATCGGCCGGCTGGACATGCGGTTCACCGGCTGGCCGACCGACCACAACCGCGATCAGATGGAGTACGACCCGTCCCACGCGGCCATCACCGGGCCCTACGCTGCCGCGCTCAATTCCTATGTCCGTTCGGAACTCGGCTACTCGACCGACGTCGCGTACAACATCCTGACGCCGAAGGTGCAGCCCTGGTCGTACAAGGAGTTCGAGGGCGAGTCGGTCGAGGTGGCGACGGCGCTGACCAAGGCGATGCGCGCGAATCCGCACCTGCGCGTGCACGTGGCCTGCGGCTACTACGACGGCGCGACCCCGCACTTCGCGGCGGAGCACGTGTTCGCGCACCTGAAGCTGCCGGAGGACGCGCGGGACCGGATCGAGTGGGCCTACTACGAGGCCGGGCACATGATGTACGTGCACGAGCCGAGCCGGCTGCAGCAGTCGGCCGATCTGGCCAAGTTCGTCACCGAAACCTCGGCGCGTTCCTGACGATCATGAGGCTGGACGAGGCCACCTGCCGGCGCCTGGTCGAGGGCGCGGCGGTGGCCCGGCTGGCCACCACGGGGACCGACCGGCAGCCGCACCTGGTGCCGGTCACGTTCGCGGTCACCGGCGACACGGTGATCATCGCGATCGACCAGAAGCCGAAGTCCACCACGAAGCTGCGCCGGTTGCGCAACCTGACCGAGAACCCGCGGGCGGCGCTGCTCTGTGATCATTACGAGGACGACTGGACCCGGCTCTGGTGGGTCCGACTGGACGGCAGTGCCGTGATGATCACCGACGAGCCGGACCGGTCGGCGGCGCTGGATCCGCTGATCCGGAAGTATGCGCAGTACCGGGCTGACCCACCGGCCGGGCCGGTGATCATGATCAGCGTGGATCGCTGGACCGGCTGGTCCGGCGCAGCCGGCTGACCAGGGTCCAGAAGATCATCCGGGCCAGCGCGGCAGGCCGGTAGCGAACACCGCGCCGGTACGGCTCGTCGCCGCGAAGGGTCACGTCGGCGCCGCCGTCGACGAAGACCAGCTGGCCGGCCATGAACGAGTTCTCCGCGCCGACCGCCCAGGCGACCGCGTCGGCCGCCGCCGCTGCCGGGCCCGGGAAGCCGAGCGGCTGCGGCAACGCCTCGGCCAGCACCCGGGCCTGCGCCGCGTCGCCGAGCATGGTGGTCCGCGCCGTCTCGGTGTCCACGATCCCCGGCACCACGACGTTCAGCGGGATGCCACTGCCGGCCCAGTCCGGACCGCCCGCGTTGCGGCGCACCCAGCGGTTGATCGCGATCTTGGTCGACCGATAGATCACCGTGCCCCGGCCCCGCTCGATCGCCCGCTCGGCCGCCCGGTCGGCCGCCTCCTCGTCCTCGCGCAGGCAGGCGTGCACCAGGTCGGTCGCGCCGGCCGAAAGAGAGGATGCGGACGAGACCAGCACCGCCCGCGGCGCCCGGGACCGCACCAGCAGCGGCCGCAGTGCACGGAGCACGGCGAGGGTGCCGAAGTAGTTGAGCCGTACGGTCAGCGACGTCGGTGCGGCGATGCCGGCCACCAGGGCCACGCCGTCCAGGCCGGAGGGAGCGAGCCGCTCCGCCTCGGCGGCCAGCCGGGTCACCTCCGCCGATTCGGACAGGTCGGCCCTGATCTCCATCCCGGGGCCGATCCCGCAGCGGATCACCGTACCTCCGGCGTCGGCCAGCCGTGCCACGACCAGGGCACCGATCCCGCTGTCCGCCCCGGTCACCAGATACGTACGATTTCGATGCACATATGCAATATTACACTTGTGCAATCAGAGACCGGGCTTCGGGAACGCAAGCGCCGGGCGACCCGGCAGTCGCTGGTCGAGGCGGCGACCACGCTGTTCCTCCGGGACGGCTTCGACGCGACGTCCGTCGCCGAGATCGCCCGGCTGGCCGGCCTGTCGCCGCGGACCTTCTTCGTCCACTTCACGGCGAAGGAGGACGTCCTCTTTCATCACGTCGAGCGGTACGCGGAGCTCGCCGTCACCGCGGTCGAGGCGCTGCCTGACGAAGCGACACCCTGGCAGGCCGTGCACGCGGCCATGATCGCGTTGATCGACGCCGCCGACCCGATCGGCGACGAGGCCGATCGGCTGGCCCCGATCCGGGCCGACCTGGCGCGCCGCGGTCACGGTGCCCCGGCCTCTCTGATCCGCCGGCTCCAGGGCCTTCAACGTGCCGTGCTGGAAGCGATCCGGGCCAGGTTCGGCCGGGCGCCGGGCGCCGACCTCGCCGCGATCCAGCTGGGCGCCGCCATCGGGGCGGTCACGGCCGCCGCGGTCCATGATCAAGCTCCGGGCCGGAGCCGGCCGGCCCGGCGCGGCGCGATGCACCGGGCGCTGCGGCTCGCCGAGGCAGGCTTCGCGCCCTCAGCGCCCTGAGCCTGTCGAAGGGCCGAGTCCGATCGTGGCCTGCCCTTCGACAAGCTCAAGGAGCGTTCCGTACTGGAGAAGTCAGATCTGGAAGAGCTGCTTGTCCATCCAGTCCGCCGCCACCTGGAGCGCCCCGCTGCGCAGACAGTCGGCGCCGAGGTCGGAATAGATGATCTTGGTGTCGCCGTAGAGGTACGGCTCGAGAGCGGCCCGGAACGGGTCCAGGAACACCTCTCCGGCCTCGACGATCTCGCCACCGACGACGATCACCGGCGGGTCGAGGACCAGCAGCGCCCCGATCCGCTCGGCGATCTCGCCGGCGTACCGGGCGACCAGGGTGCGCGCCCGGCCGGGCTTCAGCCGGGCGGCCCGGAAGATCGCCGCGAACGACTGGTCACGCTGCTTCGCGTAGTCGCGGATCGCCCGGTTCGTCGCGGTCCAGGACCGGGACTTGTCCTCGCCGAAGAACTCGCCCGCCGCGCCGTGGGCGCCGCGGTAGAGCTCGCCGTTGACCACCAGCCCGCAGCCGAGGCCCTCCCCGATCAGCAGCCCGACCACGTTGTCCGGCCCGGCGAGGTTGCGATGCTCGGCCAGGGTGGCCAGGTTCGCGTCGTTCTCGATCAGGACCGGGCAGTCGAACGCCGCCGTCAGCCGCCGGTGCACCTGCTCGCCGACCAGCGACGGCAGTTCGCCGGAGACCTCGATCACGCCGCCCGCCGACACGATCCCCCGCACGCCGATCACGGCGATCCGCAATCCGGCCGCGGTCTGGGCACACTCGCTCAGCGCGTGATCGACGGCAGCCTTGATACAGGCCGGTGGGTCCGGCTCCTGGTTCAGGTCGTCGAACCTGAACCGCCGTTCGCCGATCACCTGGTCGCGCAGGTCGGCGATCACCACCAGCAGTTCGTGGTTCGTCACGGTGACGGCCGCGACGCAGCCGGCCCAGGCGTCGAACCGGAACTCCCGGGCCGGGCGGCCGCCACGCGGCGAGCTGACCGTCTGGGTCGTCTCCAGCACCAGCCCGCGCTCGGCCAGGTCGCGCAGGGCAAGATCAACGGTGGGCCTGGACAGTTCGGTCTCGCGAGCCACCACCGAGATCCCGTGCGCCTCACCCGACCTGCGCAGGAACCGCAGCACCTCGTTGCGGTTCAGGTGGCGCAGCAGCGAGGTCTCGGCCCCGTAGACATCGATCGCGTCCTTGAGCGTCAACGTCGGTCTACCGGACTGTTCCTGCATCTGGCCAACCCCTTCCGGTCGTCGACGATCAGTCGATGCCCACGATATGCGGTTATTCGTATCACCGAGCCCGGTTCGCCGGACCGGTCAGGTGCGGCGGGTCTGCAGGATCGACAGGTACGCGATCGCCGTGATGAACAGGTTGTCCCAGTCGCTGTCGATGATCAACTTCAGGTAGCGGCCGGTCACCGCCGGGAACCGCACCGACTGGGCGGGCTGTTCGTCGGGCAGGGTGCCGGACCAGGCCTGCTGCCAGGACTGCCGGTCCGTGCTGACCTCGACCCGGATCGCCTTCGGGCGTGCCTTGGTGTGGTGGAAGTCGTCGACCACCTTGCCGTCCTGGCGCGGCCACACCTCGATCCCGGCCAGCGGACGTACCGCACCGGTGTCGATCACGAGCCGGTGCGGCGTGATCATCAGGTCGTTGCGGTACTGGGTGACCCACTGGGTCTGCGGGTTCGGATCGAGCACGTGCTGGGCGGAGCCGTCCTCGTCCTTGATCTCCTCACTGCTCACCTCGACGATCCGGCACTCCCGGACCGGGACGGCGGTGCGCTCGTCATCCGCCGCGCCGATCGCGTCCGCCCGGGCGTAGAAGTCGGAGGCCGACGCCGCCGCCGGCCCGCCCCAGGTCCGGTCGGCCAGCACCTGCAGCGGGCGGTGTGAGAAGAAGTGCACCCAGGAGGTCGAGCGCGCCTCGGCCTTGTCCATCCAGCGACCCAGCCGATGCCCCTCCAGCAGGTCGTCGCTCGGGTAGTCGTCGTCGGCATAGATCCGCTCGGCCGGCATGTGGCCCTCCCAACCCTGCGGCGAGGTGCCGGTCGGCGTGGTGCTGTAGCCGGGCGTGACGTAGTTGCCGCCCCAGTTGACCCCGACCGTCCGGTAGCCGCGCCGGGTCAGGTCGGCGGGGTCGCCGTCCAGCCACTTGCTGATCCGGATGTCCGGGTGCGGCTCGATGCTGGCGGGTTGATCACCGTAGGTCCACCACTCCCAGAGCTCGGTGCGCTTGCCGTGCTCGCGCAGGGTGGCTGCAAGATCATTGGCGAAGTCGATCAGGGCATCGCCTGAATAGCGGAGCCCCTTGGCCCGGGCGTACGCCAGCAGCTCGGGATCCTGCTTCTCCGCCGTCTGCAAGGGAATCTCGTCGCCGCCGATGTGAAGGTACTCACCCCGGAAGACGCCGGCCAGCTCGATGATCAGTTTCCGGACGAAGGCGCGGGCGAACTCCGAGGTGAGGTCGAGGGTCCAGCCGCCGCCGAGGCCGCCGGGCCAGCCGGCGTAGTCCATCGCCGGCGATCGCAGCCGGAGCCGCGGCTCGTACCGGGTCAGCCACACGGCGTGGCCGGGCAGGTCGATCTCGGGCACGATCGTGACACCCCAGCGGGCGGCATAGGCGTCCAGGTCGCGCAGGTCGGCCTGGGTGTAGTGATCGGTGGAGGCCAGGCCGGGAAACTCCAGGCTCTCGAAGCGGAAGCCGTTCCACTCGGTCAGGTGCAACTGCAGGCTGTTCAGCTTCAGCCAGGCCATCCGGCGGATCTCCGACCGGAGGTACGTCAGCGGCAGGAACTTCCGGCCGACGTCGATCATCTGGCCCCGCACCGCGCACCGGGGCCGATCGACGGCCCGCCCGCGCGGCAGCGCCCGCCGCTCCGGATCCTGCTTGATCAACTGGCCGATCGTCTGGCAGCCGTAGAGCAGACCTGATCGCCCCGCGGCGACGACCCGGACCGTGTCGGCGATCTCCAGCCGGTAACCCTCGGCACCAAGATCATCGGTGTGGCCCGGGTCCAGGACCAGCCGGACCTCCGCGTCCGCCGGATCGGCGACGATCACCGGGCGCCCACCGCGGAACAGCAACAGGTCGTCGGCCAGCAACCTCGCCACCTCGGCCGCCGCGCCGCCGGAGTGGCTGATCGTCCCGGGACTGCCGAGCAGCAGCCGGCCGTTGCCGGGCGTCCACTCGCGCAGCGCCGGCACGACCGCCGGAACGATCTTCGACGTCTCCGAACTCATCGCGTCGCCTCCACTCTCGCCGGTCTCGTGATCACGTGGGTTCCGGGTCCGACCCGTTGCCGATACCCGTCCGGGGCATCGATCAGGCAGGAGGAGCCGTCCGGAACCTCGGCCTGCAGCCGGAACGCGTCACCCTCGATCCGCCACTCGACGGCGAAGAGACCGCGCCCGGTGCGGTAGCTCGCCCGTGCCCGGTCGATCCCGCCGCACGGCCGCGGCCGGATGATCAACTCCCGGAACCCGGCATCGCCCGCAGCCTGCTGCAGCCCGGCCAGGTGCGCGAAGACCCAGTCGTCGATGGCGCCGAGCATGAAGTGGTTCTGGCTGATCCCGTAGGTGGGGCCGTCCCAGGTCTCGGTCAGCGAGGTCGCGCCGTGCCGCAGCTGATAGCCGTAGCCGGGCCGCTCCTCCTGGCGCGCGAACCGGAAGATCGTCTCGTGGCGATCATGCTCGGCGAGCAGTTCCAGCAACGCCGGCAGCCCGACCTCGCCCACATCGGCCACGTAGCCGTCGGCGACGATCCGCCCCTCCAGCCGGTCCACCACGTCGAGGATCCGCTCCGGCGGCACGATGCCGTACCGGGCCGCGATCGCGAGCTCGCCGAGGGTGTCGTCGCCGACGGTCAGGTCATGATCGTTCCAGAACTCGGCCCGGACCCGGTTCGTCACGAGGCGTGCCTCGTTGCGCCACCACGCCGCATCCGCGGGGCGGCCGAGCTGCTCGGTGACGTCCGCGAGCACGCCGAGCAGGCGGGCCAGCGTCGCCGTGCCGACCAGCGGGACGGCCCGGAACTCCCGGCCGTCCCAGTCGCCGAGGCCGTACCGGATCAGGCCGTCGACCCGGCTGTCCAGCAGGTGCCGGGCATACCGGCCCATGGCCTCCTCGTTGTCCCGCAGGACGGACTCGTCGGCGTAGGTCCGGTACAGCAGCCAGGGCAGCATGATCACGGCGCCGCCCCAGTTGACGTCGCCGCGCCACGGATCCGGGAACGGATCCCACTCGGGCACGTACAAGGGCAGGTGACCGTCCCGGCCCTGGCCCTCCCGGATCAGCCGCAGCGTGTTGGTCAGGATCGCCAGCACGTCGTAGTTCCACCGCAGCACGGGGAAGGCCAGGTGCAGTTCCTCGAGGAAGTTGAGCTTCTCCCGATGCGGGCAGTCGGTGAAGACCGAGAACATGTTGGACGTGACGGCGCGCCGGATGATCGTGTGCAGCCTCGTCAGCGTCGGGTCCGAGCAGGCGAAGTCGCCGGCCGACGGGGTGTCGGCGGAGATCACCAGACCGCGGACCTGGCCGGGGCGCAACGGCTCCACGAGCCCGCTGATCTCCAGGTAGCGCAGGCCGTTGTAGCAGAACCGCGGATGCCAGGTCAGCGGCCGGGCACCGGTCGCGACCGTGTGATAGACGGGATCCCAGCCCTCGGTCCGCGGATCGATCGTGCCGTCCGGGTGCAGCAGCTCGGCCGGTCGCAGTGTGACCCGCGTGCCGGCCGGCAGGTCGACCTCGGGCCAGCCGGCGAAGTTCAACCCGAAGTCGATCACCTGCGTGCCCGTCGCGAAGGTACGCAGGCTGACCGGTTCGAGCACCTCCCGGACGCGTAGCGGCCGCGTCGTCTTCGCGCTGAGCCGGAGCCTGGGCGGCATCGCGGCGATCACGGCCTTGGGCCAGGCCCGGATCCCGCCGACCGAGGTGTCCAGCGGCACGGTCGCGTCGAAGTCCTCCCCGCCGGTCCAGTTCGAGGCCCGGGTCTGGCCGACCGTGGCACCCCAGTCGGTCCCGGTGATCACCGTCGAGGCGGCCCGGCCGTCGTACTCGAGGGTCAACGACGCACAGGCCGCCAGCTCACCGTACTCGGTCTTGATCTTGGTCCAGCGGTCGTCCAGTCGCTGGGAGCGATAGAGCCCGGGGCCGAGCTCGATCATGATCACGTTGTCGCCGGCCGTGATCAGCCGGGTCACGTCGTAGCGGCAGAATTCGGCCCGCTGCGCGTAATCCGAATAGCCGGGCTCGAGCAGGTCGGCCGACACGGCGCTGTCGTTGATCGACGCCGTGAAGACGCCGAGCCCGGCGATCCGCAGCTCCGCCGACACCGGCGGCGCCGGGCAGCGGAACACGGTGCCGAGCACCGGCAGCGGCCCGGTCGGATCGGCTCGCCAGGCCGGCGCGGTGATCCAGCGGGCACCGTGGGCCAGCGGGTCGTCCCGCCGTTCCTCGGGACGGAGGTCGGAGTTGATCATGCCAGGCCGGCCTCGAACTCTTTCCGGATCGTGTCGCCGCCGCGGCTGCGCCAGCGTTCCCGCCATTCGGCCAGTTGGCTGATCGGCCGCCGGCCGGTGATGATGCCGAACAGGTAGTCGTCGGTGAGCTGCCCGAGCGCCGCCGACTGCCTGATGTCGGTCTCCGAGATCAGGCTCCGGACCGGGTTCTCGATCGACAGCGGCACAGCCTTCGCGATCGCCTGCTGGGCTTCGGTCGCGGCCTTGTCGTCGCCGGGGAAGAAGAACACGGCCTCCAGCGGCTGCACCAGGAACGACGGTCCGGCCACCTCGGTGAACGGCTTGTCGCCGTCGACGGCGATCGGCGTTCCCCGTTCGTCGTAACGGAAGTGCCGGCCCTCGATCCCGTAGTTGATGAACGTGTGTTCCTCGCTGCCGAACGGAGCGCACCAGTAGTTGATCACACGCAGCAACTCGGCCAGCCGGGCCTGGTCCTTACCCACCTCGGACGGGATCGCGGCGATGCCGAAGTAACCGCCGCCCTGGTGCACGACCGGGTCGCCACCGTCGTGCCCGGGCGGACTGATCGCCACCACCTCGGCCGACGGGTCGTTCTTCCGCAGCGTCGGCACCATGCTGCGATAGTGCGGCGCGATCCCGGCCGGCATCAGCCCGATCCGCCCGCTCATGAACAGATCCTGCGAGTCCAGCGTCGGCAGCGTGGCCGCATCCGGATGGAACGCGCCGGCCTTCCAGAGCTCGACCAGCCAGGTGATCGCGGCCTCGTACTCGTCGGTCTCGATCACGTTGGTCAGCGTGCCGTCGTCGTTCAGCCGCCAGTCGTTCGGCACCCGGAACATCTCCATCGCCCAGCTCACGCCGTTGCCGAGCGTGGCCAGGCCCCAGCAGTCTCCCTTGGCCTTGCCGCGATGATCACCCTTGGTGAACCCGACCAGGAGTTCCTTCACCGCTTCGGCGTTCTTCGGCGGTTCGGCGAGGCCGAGGTCGGCCGCCCAGTCGGCCCGATACATCGTCACCCCGTTGACCAGCGGCAGCGCCCGCGGGACCCCGAGGATCCGGCCGTTGATGCTGGAGTTCTTCCAGGCATAGGTGGGCAGCCGGGCGAGATTCGGGTACGCGTCGATGCCGGACCCCGCCAGCAGCTCACTGAGATCGGTGAACGCGCCCTGCTGCATCGGCTTCACCACCGACGGCGCGGCGCTGCGTTCCACGAAACAGATGTCCGGAAGATCACCGCTGGCCATCAGCGTCTGGACCTTCTGCCCGTACGCGTCGCCCGCGCCGAACGTCGCCTTGATCTTGGCACCGAGCCGTCGGTCGAATTCGGTCAGCCAGGGATTGTTCGACGGCGGCGGAGCCTGGAACAGCACCTGGAACGTGGCCACCTCGCCACCGCTGCCGGGCGTCTCCGTGACCGATCTGGCCTGTTCGCTCGGGTATCGGCTGTACGCCGGCGAGACGCCGTCGATGTCGCTGATCATGGCGCCGGGCACCTGGTCCGGCGGCACGTAGTTCGGGGCGACGAACCTGGCCGTCTGCTCGGCGCCCGGGGCCGGATCCTTCGGTTGGGTACGGCAGCCGGCCAGCGCGGCCAGCCCGGCGCCCAGGCCCAGCACGCCCCGTCGGGACAGCCGGCTCTGCGGCAGTGATGCGTTGATCATGGAAACTCCTTGTCTGGTCAGCCCTTGACCGCGCCGGTGAGGACGCCCTTGGTGAAGAACCGCTGGAGGAAGGGATAGACGACGAGGATGGGCACGGTGGCCAGCACGACCACGGCCATCTGGACCGACTTCGCCGGTGGCGGCGGGGCGGCCGGGTTCTGCAGCTGGGTCAGCGGGGTGCCCTGGAGGACGTACTGGTTCAGCACCAGTTGCACCGGCCACTTGGCCGTGTCGTTCAGGTAGATCATCGCGCTGAAGAAGTCGTTCCAGTACGCGACGCCGTAGAACAGCGCGATCACCGCGATCACGCCCTTGGACAGCGGGACCATGATCATGGACAGGATCTGCCAGTCGCTCGCACCGTCGATCCGCGCGCACTCGATCAGTTCGCGCGGGATGCCCTGGAAGAAGTTGCGCACCACGACCATGTTGAACGCGCTGACCGCGCCGGGCAGGATCAGCGAGGCGTACGTGTCGAGTAGCCCGAGTTCCTTCACCAGCAGGTAGTTCGGGATGATGCCCGCGCCGAACAGCATGGTGAACAGGACCAGGTACAAGATCACCTTGCCGCCCGGGACCTCGCGCGTGTTCATCAGTCCGTACGCGAGCAGGATGGTCAGCACGACGCTGAGCAGGGTGCCGATCACGGTCACGCCGATGCTGACCAGCAGGGCCCGGACCACGATGCCGCCGGACAACACCGAGAGGTAGGCGTCGAGAGATGCGCCGCTCTCTCCGGGCGGGGCGGCGAAACTCTGCGCGATCACGTACAGGAAGGGATAGATCATCACGACGACGGTGACCGCCAGCACGACGGCCTTGAGCACCGTGGAGGTGAGGGTCGGCTGGTTCCAGCGGGGCCGGACCGCGACGGCGAGGCTCATCAGAAGGCCCCCTCGCCACCGAGCCGCTTGGCCAGCCAGTTGGCGCCGAGCACCAGCACCGTGCCGACCAGGCCCTTGACCAGGCCGGCGGCGGTGGCCAGCCCCCAGTCACCACCGAGCACGCCGCGGTAGTAGACGAACGTGTCGAGCACCTGCGCCACGTCGGCGCCGACCGCATCCTGCTGCAGGATGATCTGCTCGAACCCGACCGTCAGCACCGAGCCGAGTCGCAAGATCAACAGCAGCACGATCACCGGCGCGATCCCGGGCAGCGTGATGTGCCACATCCGGCGCCAGCCGCCGGCGCCGTCCACCGCCGCGGCCTCGTAACGCTCCAGGGGGACCAGCGCCATCGCCGCGAGGAAGATGATCGTTCCCCAGCCGATCTCCTTCCAGATCACCTGGGAGGTGATCAACAGGGCGAACGTGTCCGGATTCGTCATCAGGTTCACCGGGCGGTCGAGCAAGCCGGACAGCACGTCGCTGATCGCGCCGGTGCCGCCGAACAGCGCCTGCCAGATCGAGACCACGATGACCCAGCCGATGAAGTGCGGCAGGTAGACCACCGACTGGACGAACCGCTTGATCCTGTCGCTGACGATGCTGTTCAGCAGCAGCGCCAGCAGCAGCGGCGCCGGGAACGCGAAGACGATCTGGAGCAGGCTCAGCACCAGCGTGTTGACCAAGGCATCGGCGACCTCCGGATCGGTGATCAACCGCTCGAAGTTGTCCCAGGCGACCCAGGGACTGCCGGCCACGCCGAGATAGGGGCTGTAGTCCTGCCAGGCCACGGCGTTGCCGAGCAGCGGAACGTACCGGAAGATCACGAAGTAGATCAGCCCGGGCAGGATGAACAGGTAGCTCCACCGGGCCTGCCAGAGCCGCCGCTTCAGGGCCCGCCGCCTGGGGACGCGTCGATGATCATCGGTCGATGGCCGGTCGTCGGGCGTGACGGACGGCGCCCGCGAAGTCTCCCGTGACAGCGTCAGCCGGTCCAACTCTCCGCCTCCCTAGCGAGTGTCCTCATCAAAACCGACCGCCGCGGAGTTAGTCAAGATGGTTACATATCCTGTCTTCGTTTCTGGGATCGGTTAGGGTCGGCCGCATGATCGATCACCGTGGATCCGGTCCGACCGAAGTGCTGATCGTCGGCGTCGCCCATCTGACCGACGAGGTGCCCGACGCGGCGATCGCCGGTGGCCGCGATCGCCTGCTGGCCTGGGCTCCCGACCTGATCGCAGTCGAGAACCTGCCGGGTCACCTGGTGGTCGAGTACGAGGAGCACGGCGGCGCCTTCACCGACTTCCCGGTCGGCGGCGCCGCGATCGCCCGCGGCCGCGCGGCCACTGTGTCCGGGCTGAGGCCCTGGTCGGTGTGGCAGGCGCGGCGGGTGGCGCTCGACACCGACGCCGCCGTGACCGACCGGGTGATCGGGTGGCTGCTCGCCCGTGAACCCGAGAACGCCCTGCTGCTGCCGTGGCGCGAGGCGGAACTGCCGGACGCGGCCGTGGCGGCCCTGGCGGAGCTGGAGCGTTCGCCGTCGGAGCGAATCCGGATCGGCGTCGCGATCGCCCGCGAACTGGGCCATCCGTACCTGGCCCATGTCGACGATCATGCCGGCGTCGAGCTGCTGGAACACCTGCCGGACGACTGGCCCGAGGCCGAGGACGCGGCCTACCGCACGGTCAGCGACCGGGCCAGCACCACGCGTCCGGTCGGGACGCCGATCGATCATGATCATTGGCAGAAGTGGGTGGCGGTGGCGGAGTCACCCTTCGCGGACTACTGGGAGTGGTTCGAGAGCGGAGCACGAGCCGACGTCTCGGATCCGAGCGGCGTGATGCGGGCCCGGCTGGCCCAGTGGCGGACCCGCAACCTGGCCATGGCGGCGCGGCTCCGCGAGGCCACCGGACTCGTGCCCGGCGGCCGAGTCATGGCCATCGTCGGCAGCTCGCACGCCCGCCCGCTGCGCGCTGCGCTGGCCACCGATCAGCATGACCTGGCGCTGCTCGTACCCGGCGACCTGGAGAAGGCCGGAGCGGGCCGATGAGTTTCCGGCACGGCGCCGGTCTCAACCACCACGCACGCACGCAAGATCTCAAGGAGAATGATCATGGGCAAGATCCGCGTTCACGAGTTCGTCAGCCTCGACGGGAGCTTCGAGGACCCGAGCTTCACCTTCGACTTCGGTTGGACGGACGCGATGTTCGAGCGGATGGGCGCCATCACCGCTGGTAGCGACGCGATCCTGCTCGGCAAGAACACCTTCGAGGGCTTCGCCCCGGCCTGGAAGGACCGCACGGCGGAAGAGGACCCGGGTGCGCCGTTCTTCAACGACAGCCCCAAGTACGTCGTGTCCTCGACCCTGCAGAACCCCGAGGAACAGTGGCAGAACTCGAGTGTGATCGGCGGCTACGACGCCGACAAGATCCGCGAGCTCAAGGCCAAGCACGAGGGCATCTACATCAGCGGCAGCGGCACCCTGGTCCGCGCCCTGCTCGCCGACGGCCTGGTCGACGAACTCCACCTGCTGACCTACCCGGTCGTCCTCGGCACCGGAGCCCGCCTCTTCCCCGACGGCACCGACAATCTCGCCCTGTCGCTGGTCGAGTCCACCGCCTACGACAACGGCGTGGTGCATCTGGTCTACGGCCCGAAGGGCGCCTGATCCACTCCGACGATCAGCGCTGGTGACCGGAATCGAGCGCACTTCGCCCGGATCGGCCCGTTCCAAGCCCGATTCACCCGAGTGCGCTGGGTTCCGGTCACCCCCTACCGTCGAGGGCATGTACAACCACGAGCCGGACGGCTATGACTGCCCGTTCTGCCGGGAGGACCCGGCGCTGGCCACCCGCCCGATGGAGATCCTGCGCCGCTACGAGCGGGTCACGGTCCGGCTCAATCCGAAGTGGTGGCCGAACAACCCTGGTGCCGCGCTGGTCGTGCCGCATGATCATTTCGAGAACGTCTACGACCTGCCGCCGGAGCTCGGAACGCCTTTGCAGCAGGCGATCCGGGATACCGCGCTCGCGCTGAAGGCCGCGTTCGACTGCCCCGGCGTATCGACCCGGCAGCACAACGAGCCGGCCGGCAACCAGGACGTCTGGCACTACCACGTGCACGTGTTCCCACGGTTCCAGGACGACGGTCTGTACGGATCGCTGGGCGATTGGGTGGACGCCGAACGGATGCGCCGGTACGCGGATCGGATCCGGGCGGCCTGGCCGCGATCATGATCAGACGTGCAGGCGCATCAGGACGCCGGTCTCGCCGTCGCGTCCGGCGACGGTGAAGCCGAGGCGCTCGAACATCGACATCAGGCCGCGGTGCGGCGCGGTCCGCACGGTGGCCTCGGCGGCGCGGATCCAGCCGACCCGGGGCACGTTCTGCACCGGCCAGACCTCGAGGTGTTCGGCGACCTCGCGGGACCGCGGGCCGAACTCCCGGCGGGCCTTGCCGAGCTCGGGATCGTAATGACAGTGGACCACCGGCCGGGCCTCGATCCAGCCGCCGCCCTGCTGCCGGATCGACTGCACGGCCACCGCCAACGCGAGGGTGGCGACGCCCTGGCGGCGGAACGGCAGCAGGGTGAGGAAACAGGTGATCCGCCAGTCCGACGTCGGGTCCGCCGCCACCATCCAGTCCGGGGTGCTGCTGGTCCGCGTGAGCGGCAGGTCCTCGACCCGGCCGTACTGGCACCAGCCGATCACCTGGCCCGCGCCGTACACCAGGATGCCGCGCGCCCGGCCCTGTTTGATCAACTCCCGCATCTCGCCGAGGTTCTGGTCGCGGCGAAGATCACGACTCGGCAGCTCCTTGCCACTACCCTCGGGCTCGCTGACGGCCGGCGGGCGGCCGCACGGATAGCGCAGACAGCCGCAACTGCCGCGACCGTTGACCCGGAAGAACCGCTCGTAGTCGCGCCAGGTCTTCGTCGAGAGTTCCCGTGTCATGAACTGACTGACTTCCATCCATCGCCCCCAAGCTCCGACGGTGAACACACTCACCCTGGGCCACCGCTCGGCCGGCGTCAACTGCATAATCCCTTGCCAGGCGGCAACCCGGTGTGACTCGATGGTGCCATGGCCGCGTCCGAATTCCTGGTTGATCTGCATCGGCGCTTCGCCACCCCGCGTGTCGCGGTGACCGATTTCGTCCGTCGTACGACCGGCGCCGCGGCCGTCGAACTGGACCGGATCGCGCGCGGGTACGACAACGAGGTGTACCGGGTGACGCTCGATTCCGGGGCCTGCGTCTACGTACGGATCCGGAGCGGCGACGAGGACTTCGCGGGCGAGCTCTGGGCGATGGACCTGGCGCGGGATCACGGGATCGGCGTGCCGGAAGTGCTCGGCACCGGACGGGTTGCCGGTGATCAAGGAGAGCGCGCAGCCATGGTGATCACGCCCGCGCCCGGTGGCCAGTTCCGGGAATCGGCCGACGGGCTGACCCGCGCCGAGCGCCGGTCGGTCCTCGCCGACCTCGGCGGCGTGCTGGCGCAGCTGCACGAGATCCGGACGCCCGGACCGTGGCGACCCGATGCAGGAGGACGTTGGCCGGATCCCGCCGAGCTGCGCGAGGGCTACATCCGCGAACGTCTCGCCGAGCATGATCAACTCGTCAGTGCCGGGCTGTCACCGGCCGAGGTCGAGGCAACGTTCGCGACGCTGCACACTTCACCCGAGCCGGCGCCCTCCGGGTTCGTCCTCTGCCACGGCGATCTCAGCCCGGAGCACGTCTTCGTCGACGGCCGGGTGACCTGTCTGATCGACTGGGGCATGTGGCACGGCGGTTCGCAGCTCGGCGAGCTCACGTACCTCAGCAACACCTTCACCAGCGAGGATTTCGCCGCAATCGTGGAGGGTTACGGCTGGTCACTCGACGACGAGTTGCGCCGAGGGCTGGCGACCGTGACGGTGTCCAACCGGATCGGCCATCTGGCACACCATGTGAGCATCGGCGACCGGGCCGGCACCGAACGCAACGTCGCCCTGATGCGCCGCGCGCTCGCCGAACTCAGGGAGTTGGGTCCGGCCAACTGACCTCGGCCAGCCTGCGTTCGGCGAGCCGCTGCCGTTCCGGATCGCCCGAGCCGAGCTCGGCCCGCTGGAAATCGCGGTACAGCAGCAGGAAGTGGTTCTGGAAGTCCACGGTCCGGCGGCACAGGTCGCGTAGTTGATCGCGTTCATGATCATCGGCCGGAATCCCGTACCGCCAACGGTTCCGGCACAGGTCGTGGGTCCGGACGACGAGTTCGGTCCACTCGTCGGCCACCTCGCGGCGATAGAGGTCGGCGCAGGCGGCCTTGTCGCGGACGTACCGGCCGGTGCGCAGCGCGATGATCGCCGTCGCGGTCCAGCCGACGGTCGCGACGAGCAGCTTGGTGCTCGGACGCTCAACCCCGTCCGACCCCGGCATCGCCCACTGATCGAAGCCGAAGAACGCGCCGTCCGGATCGAGGTGCTCCAACGGGTACGTGAGCACGTCGCTGCGTTGTGCGGGGAAGCGGTAACTGGTGAACGGCGTGTGGATCACCGACCGCCGGTAGCTGTCCGGCTCGAACTCCGGCAGGCCCGGCCGGACGTCGTCTCCGTACAGCAATCTCGTGCCCAGCTTGAGATCCAGGGCCGTGCTCACGGCCTCGGGAAGCTGGAGGACCTGCTCTCCGATCACGATGATCTCCAGCAGGATCGGACTCAGCCGCGCGCAGTGATCACTCAGCGCCCGGGCCCGGTCGAACTCGGCCCGATCGAGGAAGCGGTCCCGGAACAGGACGTACAGATCAAGATCACTGCCGTCGATGCTGGCACCACTGGCATGACTGCCGCGGAGATAGACACCCAGGACCCTGCGGGGGAAGGTGATCTCGAAGATCCCGATCAGGCCCTGAGTGATCATGTCGCAGCGGTGATCACCGGTCGACTCGATCAGCTCAGGGCCCATCGGCGAGAAGTTACGCGGTGTTGTTGGCGAGCGCCAGCAGCCTGGCGTCGCTCCCGTTGAACACGTTCCGGTCCACCGCTCCGGAGATCCCGGAGACGGAACCGGAATCGGTCCACTGCCAGAAGGTGTAGGTCCCGAAGCCGGTCGGCATGGTCGGGCTGGACGCCGACGTCCAGCTGGCCACCCAGAGCGGCGTCAGTGCGGCGAATTGGCTCGTGCCGCCGGTGCAGGCGTTCCACCAGCTGCGCGAGGTGTAGATGACGACGTCCCGACCGGTCCGCGCCTTGTACGTGTCGTAGAAGCTCTTGATCCAGGTCCGCGTGGCGGCCTGGCCCAGCGTGCACGAGCCCTCGAGGTCGAGGGCACCGGGCAGGGTCAGGTTGTCGGCGCTCCAGGCACCGCCGTTGGACGCGAAGTAGTTCGCTTCGGCGGCGCCGTCGGCGACCGGGTCACCGTTCGGCCGGGCGAAGTGATACGCCCCGCGAATGACCCCTGCACGGTGTGCGTTCGGGTAGTTGGCGTTGAACTGCGGATCCTTGTAGTTCGTGGATTCCGTCGCCTTGATGTAGGCGAACTTGATCCCCGCGCCCTTGACCGCCGTCCAGTTGATCGTGCCCTGCCAGTGTGAGACGTCGATCCCGGGCAGGCCCGCCGGCGCAGCCTGCGCCGGTTGCACGAACGTGAATGCGAGCGAGACCGCAGCGAGAGCGACGGCCGCAGACCGCGCCAGACGGCGCAGGTGAACACTTCCCATCATGCCCACTCCTTCGGTAGAGATTTGCCATCCCCCCGGACAGGAACCTACGGCACCGAAGTGGACTTGCCTAGACCCAAAAGTGAACCGTGTCACACCCTTGGTCGACCGGATCGCGGAGTGACTGCTCCGCAAGATGTTCCCGGCCACGCCGTGCGCCATCCGGTGAAACCGCTCTACTGTATGACCCATGCCGGGGGACATCTTGACGTTTCTGTTGCAGGCCCAAGCACCATGGTTGGTCGGGCCGCTGGGTGTCCTCGTCGGCGTCATCATCGGCCTGATCGGAGCGGCCTGGGCGGCCGCCGCGCAACGGAAGGCGGACCTGGTCCGGGCGGCCCAGGATCGGGACCACACCGCGACCCTCGGCGAGATCGAGCGGGTCCGGGAGGTCTGCACCTCCCTGTTCCGCGACCTGCAGGACTACTCCCGGCAGGCGCTGCTGCTGCGCACCGACGCGAACCTCGGCCGGAAGGCCAGCTTCGAGGTCACCCTGGCGATCACCGAGTCGCAGGCGGCGGTGATGGAGACGTATGCGACGGCACGGCTGAGCTCCCCCGGCCCGGTCAGCGACGCCACGGCCCGGATCGTCCGCGCGGTCGGCGACTGCCCGATCCTGGAGAGCCAGGAGGAGTTCGACATCTGGTCCGAGTCGTGCCGGAAGCTCTCCGGGTTCCTGTTGCAGGTCGGCGAGCAGCGGATCAAGGAGTTGTCCGGCGGGACCGTACCGAAGAATTGGTACGAGACGCTGGTCCGCACCGAACTCGCCGAGGAGACGCCGGCGCCGCGGGGTCCGAAGCGTGGGGCTTCGACCAACGGCCGCAGCTACGCCCGGGCCAAGTCGAACTAGGTCCCGCCCGGCGGGTGCGACCATGGTGGCCATGTCGGCCGAACCGTACGAGAGCTTTGCCCTGCCGCACTACGCGGACCGCGACCCGGCCCACGACGCCGACCACATCCGGCGGATCCTGCGCCGACTGCCCGACCTGTCCCGCGACGTCGAGCCGGAACCCCAGCCGCCTCTGCTGCACTTCCTGGCCTGCTTCCACGGTCTCGCCGACCGGGTCCGCCGCGACGACGCGTTCCGGGCCGAGACCGAAGCGTTCCTGATCATGAACGGCTGGACGCCCGAGCAGGTGACCGAGGGGCTCCTCGCTCTCGGCCGGCACCACGTGATGCCGATGACCTCCGAGGAGAAGATCGTCCACGACGCGAACCACATCGAACGGCTCGGCGCGTTCGGCGTCGCCAAGGCCTTCACCCGCGGCGGCGCGGACGGGCAGAGCTACGAGCGAACGTTGGCCATCTTCGAACGCAACCTCAGGATGACCCGGTTCCTGACCCCGCGCGGCCGCGCCCTGGCGACCGAGGGTCTCGCGTACTGCCGCGACTTCATCACTCGACTGCGCCTCGAGCTGTGATCTTGACCGGGTAGGCCCGGAGTGCCACCGTGATCGCATGCCCGAGGAGCCGAGGACGGTCGCGGGGTCCGACGTCATGCGCCGGCGGCTACGCGCCCAGCCGGTGCTGCGGCTGCGCGAACTGTGGGATCCGGCGAGTCCCGAGTCCGGCGCCGGTCAGGCGTTGGCTCGCGTGCTCGCCGAAGCGATGCGCCAGGGATTGGCCCGGGCCGGGACGGTGTGGATCGTGCTCGGGCGGAAGACGGACGCGGGCCTCATCCCGGGCGAGGCGGCCGTGCCGGTGGACCGGGCTGGGGAGTCGGTCGAGGGCATCGAGGCGGTGGTGGTGCCCGGCGGGCTTGCGCTCTCCGTCCTCTATCGCGACGACATCCACCTGACCTCCGGCGGCGCCGTCGCGGATCGACTCCGGGCGCACGCCGAGGCCGAGGGTCTCGCGCTGGAAGGCGATCCCCGGCGGATCTACCACACCGACCCGGCCTGGAACCTCGAGCCCGATGATCAACTCATCGAGGTCCTCTGGCCGATCCATAGCGAGGAGTGATCACGATGGCTCGACGCGAGGTGCCGACCCACGGCGACGAGAAGACGAGCCTGCACGCCAGCCTTGATCGCCATCGCGACGCCGTCCTGTGGAAGCTCGACGGACTGGACGATGATCAACTACGCCGCCCGCTGGTGCCTTCGGGAACCAATCCGCTCGGCCTGGTCAAGCATCTGGCCTCGATCCAGTTCGGCTGGTTCTGCGAACCGTACGGACGGCCGTCGGAATGGATCCCCTGGGATCCGGAGGACTGCGACGCCGACGCCCGGGTCCGCCCCGACGAGACGACCGCCGACGTCCTGGCCTACTTCGCCCGGGCCCGCGCCGCCGCCGACGCGGTGATCATGGACTACCCTCTCGATGATCAACGCACCACGCCACCCGGCCTCGGGACCGGCGATCCGGTCACCCTCCGCTGGATCCTGATCCACGTCCTCGAGGACACCATCCGCCACGCCGGCCACCTGGACATTCTCCGCGAGCTGATCGACGGCCGCACCGGGACCTTCCCGAGGTGAGGAGGGTGGTGATCAACTACCGTTCCAGACCAGGTAGCGATCTGCCGTCTCGAACCCGGTCTGTCGATACAGCCCGACGGCTGCCTCAGTCGACCGCAGCAGGATCTTTGTCACGTCGTTCTGCCGTGCGTAGTCGAACGCTGACTCCAGCAGACTCCGGCCCAGGCCACGGTTGCGGTGCTCCGGAAGGACGAAGAGGAGTCCCAGGTAGGCCAGCTTTCCCGCCTCCCGTCCCGGAACCGGCATTCTCGGGATCACGAACATGCTGAGCAATCCGATGGCGCTGGCGTCGTGACAGGCGATCCAGCAGACGGACAGTCCCTCGGTCTGCTGGAACCACCTGTCGAGGCGTGCTTCGAAGCCCGGATCTGTGCCGGCCTCCGCCGGGCGTCGCTCCGCGGCATACGCCCGCCGCAGGGCCGCCACCTGATCCGAGTCGGCCGCAGCTACCCGCCTGATCATCGGAACCGTCACCCTCGGATGGTAGCGAGCTCTATGTCGCGCAGGAGGCAGGTGATCATGACCGTCAGACACACAAGATCGCCGCCGCCCGGCTGACCCAGGATCGCCAGATCGCGCCGAAGGGTTCGGTTCCGTGCAGTGCCGCGGCCAACACCTCGTCGGCGGCCACCCGCGTCCTGGCCACGCTCTCCGGCGGGTAGCCGTAGCGAACCGTGTGAGCGGCGAACTCGTCCTCGTCCTCGATCCACGCCTGCCCGTCCGCACTGCGGACCACGTCGAGCTCAAGATCAACAGCGGCAATGGACCAGCCGGAACCGTCTGCGCAGAACTCCGGCGCCGTCGTGATGTCGGCGTACACCGCGGTCCGGTGAGGTGGGGCGTTGAAATGCGCGAGATAACAACCGGCGTGGGGAACGAGCATGACGTGCGTTCCCCTCCGGACAGACACGCGCGCAGGATCCCGAGCCTCAGAATCGACCGGGAACGGAGATCCATCCGCATTGGCCAGCCATCCACCGAACTTGTCCGAACCCAGGTACAACATCGACGCGCGGCGGTGCGGGGATCCGTCCCACTTGCGCTGCCGCAGAGCCACCGCTGCGCCGATCGTCGGCTCGGTCACTCGCATTCCATCCTCCTGAGATGCCGGCTGATGATTGCTCCGAGCTCCGGACCGTGGAAGTTTCGGGGCATCAGACGCGGCGATAGTTTCCACGTTATCGCCAGCTCGAGTGAGCGAGAGGTTCGAGAAGATGATCACTGATCCGATCCTGACCCGGATCGGCGAGGCCGCCGCGCTGAACCATCATCAGGGTCAGCGTGACGCTGCTCGAGACCTGTTCACGCAACTCTGGGCCGACATCGGCGGCGAGGAAGGCGACCCGCTGCACGTCTACGTCCTCGCCCACTCGATGGCCGATACCCAGGACGACCCGCACCAGGAACTGGTCTGGGACCTCCGTGCCCTGGCCGCCGCCGACCGGATCAAGGACGACCGCGCCGCAGCAGCCGGAGTGACCCTCCCGGTGGCCGGCCTCTTTCCATCCCTCCATCTCAACCTCGCCGACGGCTACCGCAAGCTCGGCCACCGGGACCAGGCCCGTGGTCACCTGCAGCAGGCTCGGAAGACGATCGAGATCCTCGGCGACGACGATTACGGCCGGCTCATCAGAGAGGGACTGGAGCGACTGACGCGAGAGTTGGCCTCCGACTGAGGCACCACATCTTGGAGCGGATGACGAGAATCGAACTCGCATTCTCAGCTTGGGAATCCCACCTATCCCGGCTGCATGCGCCGCGCTCAATGGAATCGACCGTGGACCCTCGTTGGCACCTGCTGGCGCCACCGACCCGTCGGTCGAGATGCACGAGGGATGCAGATCCAAGCCGGCTCACCCACCCCCCCAATGCTCCAGCTTCGCTCTGATGCGGCTCACGGAACTCACACAAGCTTGACCTCTTGGGCCATCGGATCGCTGTCGGCGTTCACCTGCAGGACCTCTGACGGCACACCGATCCGAGCCGCCGCCCAGACTCGAAACACAAATATGTTCATTCGGACAACTTTGACCATCTCTTCAACGTCCGGCATCAACCGATTTGAATGCTTGATTGAATTGTATGCTTTTGCCGACCTAGTGGCCCATTCGTCACACTCAAAAGGCATCTTTATTGGGATACCTCGATAGACTCGCTTTATCCGATTCTCATGACTCTCACTATTCGCCGAACTTTTCGACTTCCCGTCGTCTAGTGCCACCTGCAATCCGATCGCATCCAGTCCAGCGCCAGATTGGAGTATCTGCGTTTCGATGGACATGGAGGATCGCAAGTGTAAATCCAAGACTGCACTTACCCCCCTGCCATACGCTCCGGAACGGAGATCAACCCAAGCACGAACGCCAGAGTTCTCGATGTCGCCATATCGGAAAAGGAATCGAACCGCACCTGGCTTGTCAGATGAGGATGACCGAGCGTCAGAGTAAACAACGCGTGACCAACGCCTACCTATAGCATCTCCGGACATGACCTTCTCAGGATCGTCCTCACGCATTGCACGCACATCATCCAGTGTGTACGTCTTCCAGCTTGCCAATGCAAGAAGCAAGCACACCGACCAATGCAGGGACTCGTGCTCATTCCAGTCTGTGAGGTCCTCGCTCATGGTCTCAATTAGGATCGCTTCTGTGATTTCAGAAACGTCACCGTACGCGGAAGGCTTGAACCCAAAGCTCGGCCGTGCAGTTAGACTCAACCTGTCGTGCAGCAGAATAGGATCCGGCGACTTCAAGGTCAGTGTCATTGACTCGAGTCGCTTGTCCCTAAATTGCTGGTCCCATTGCAGTGACCGCAAATGAAGCCACTGACTTAGGCCCGGGATTCTCGACCGCAGGCCGTTAATTCTGACGTAGTCAACAAGGTCGCGGCCCCCGAAGATTGCTTTTCTGACCGCGATCCGCCCGACGCCGTGGGACATATTGGTGTGAGATCCCGCAAATCGACAGCCGACGAGGGTGACACACCCGTCTACCGTAAACAACCACAGCACTTGGGGCGGCGAATATCGATACTTGGTTCGATCCGGGTCATCGCCGTGATGACCAAGGTCTCCCTCAAACCATCGACGATACGGACTTGAGGGATCCGACCACGGCAAAGTCAACTCCAGCTTGCCGTCGTCGAATCGCCGCAGTACGCAACTCACCTCGGGCGTGTCCTCCAGGCCATCAACGAGCCAGCCGACAGATTGTTCGCCTGCTTCAAGGTAATTCACCACATTGGACAGTGTCGCAGGCGAAAACGACAGCCGGTGCAAGAAGCCGAATCTTTGCACCAAGGACTCGCTGGAGCATTGGGGTCCGCCACCTCCGCCACCTCCGCCACCTCCGCCACCTCCGCCACCTCCGCCACCTCCGCCACCTCCGCCACCTCCGCCAGTTCCGCCAGTTCCGCCACCAGCATCGGCGACCCGCGCGGCCCGTCGTGCACCCGCAGCTTGACCAAATCGAACACACGTTCGATACTCGATTGATGGACCGTACCAACAGCTTCGAACGGACCGTCATGAATGGCATCGAGCGAGTGAGTGGTCAAGTGGCGCAGTACTACATACCCCTGGCTGCCCGCCCTATCCGAGATCTGGCGGACGGTCGGGCCGACCTGCTGGCAGAGGTGGCCGGGCTACAGGTCGGACACTGGCTTGCCAACCCGCGAACCGAGACCGGCTCCGCCCTGGTGACCGCAGGGCTGATGATCTGGGCCGGCGCCGATCCAGACCAACTCAGCCGGTGGGTAGAACTCGGCGCCAGGCGAAGGGCACCCGGTGCAGCCTGACAAGGACGGGGCGGCGAGAGTGCTCAACGAAGAGCGCCCACCGGCGGCGATCGTTCCGTACCTCGGCGACAACCCGGCTGTTCAGGTGGAGGCCCGGATCGTCTGGGCCGACGGTTCCGAGGAATGGGTACGGGGCCACGCAACGCGTTGGACTCGACCGCTCGCCATGGTCAACCTTGCCGATCGCCGCCGCCGGTTCGTATGGCTCCCAGTCGAAGACGTGCGCCGGCTGCCACCGGGCGATGAAGAGGCGTCCGACTCCCGACATTCGGACGGTGGCGACCGCTGAGACCTTGCCTCGCTCTGCGAAGGTAGACCGGTGAGCGATGCCCCAGATCCGAACGCAGAGTGGTGGACGACTTCTGACGTGGCCGCGCACCTCGGCGTGCGCGTCGGTGCGGTCAGTTCCTACCGGCTGCGCGGCCAGATGCCAGAGCCCGATCTGACGGTCGGCCGGACTCACATGTGGAAGCCGCAACGAATCATCGAGTGGCACGAGAAGCGCCCGCGCCATGGCATCGGCGGCCGGCCGCGCAAGGAAGCCAGCGAGACCGAGCCGAAGGCCAGCGAGTGACCAGCCCGGACGACTCCGATCGTGAGTGCTCGGAGGCGCTGAACGCCCTTGAGCAGGCTGCAGCCGAAGCCGGACTGGACCTCCCCGCCCCTGATCTGATCAGGATCGGATCAAACGCCGTGTTTCGGTCGGGAAGCACGATCGTTCGCGTTAGCGCCCCCGATGCGGACGCTGAGTCGGTGCGGATGACGGTGGAGATCGCGCGCTGGCTGGCCGTTCACAGGGTCGCTGTGACGGAGGTGCTGGACGTACGCCAGCCAATCACGGCTGGCGATCGGGTCGTGACGTTCTGGCGGTCCGTTTCGGACCGAACCGTGTTCGGCACGACCGCAGATTGCGGCCGCTTGCTCGCCCAAATGCATGCGATCCAGGGTCCGGCTCCGGTGCCGTTGCCGACGTTCAACCCCGGAGGGAAGGCGGCCCGCCGGCTGTCCAAGCTCCAACACCTGGACGAAGGCATGCGTGACTTCCTCGCCGATCGGCTGGGCCAACTTGCGGCCGATTTCGAGGGGCTCAAGTTTGCACTGAAGCCAGGCCCGATCCACGGAGACGCGAACGTGGGCAACGTCCTGGTGGACGATGCGGGAGTCGCCCGGCTGGCCGACCTGGACAGCTTCGCCACCGGCGCCCGTGAGTGGGATCTGATCCAGACGGCGCAGTACTACGAACAGTTCGGCTGGCACACGCGGGATGAGTACCGGGCGTTCGTCAAGGCCTACGGGTTCGACGTGATGGAGTGGCCTGGCTACAGCACTCTGCGGGACACGCTCGAACTCACGATGCTGACGTGGATCGCGGGTCGCGCTGAGACTGATCCGGCCGCTGTTCCTGAGGCCAGACAGCGAATCCACGACGTTCGCACGGGCTCTAGCCGGCGATCTTGGAAGCCGTTCTGAGTCCGGCGTTCCACATGCGGTTGTCGGCGCTCCGCTCGACTAGATCGACAACGGCAGCCGCGCCATCCCGACCCGCAAGCTTCGCCTGGAAGTCCGCGACGTACGACACCGCTCGGCTCGATTTGAGGTGTTCTCCGGCGTCCAGTGCGTCCCCCGCGATGGCACAGGCAGACTCGATATCTGCGGCCGGCCCGGACAGCAGCGCTGTAGCGCGCAGCATGGACGTAAAGAAGTCGCTCCGGGGCGAGCCAACCTGAGATTCGACCGCGTAGGCGTCCACCTTGTGGTGCCACCCAAGGGCCTCGTAGCAGTGGCTGAACTCGGCGTTGAGTTCGCGATCGTCTACATACCGGATCCATTCCGGATCATCGTCCGGCTGGCGCCGGTCGAAGATGCCGACAGCCTTGGACAGGGCCCGTTCCGCTCCAACGGCGTCGCCGCTCACCGAGAGCCCGCGCGCCTCCATCAGCAGGAAATGGGCGTTGAGAGTCGGCGTCGCGACTGAGCGCGTGCCTGCCAAGGCTGCCCTCGCCAGCGTCGCCGCTTCCGTTCCGCGGCCGAGGAATGTTGCTTGGTGACTCATTGCGTCGAGAACGCTTCCGGCGAGTAGCTGATCATTGCCGGACCGGGCCAACCCGAGCGCCAGGGTGAAGTACCGCTGAGCAAGTCCATGCCGGCCCGCGTCGTACGACATCCACGCCGCGAGCAACGTTGCCTCTGCGATCGTCCGGTGCAACTCGCGGCCGATCGACTCCGAATAGCGCCCGCTCAGTAGCCGCTTGGCGTCGGACCGTAGGAACTCGACCAGCGCCCGGCGGGCATGGTCGCCGCCATAGGTGTCATCGAGGCGCGCAAACGCCGCCGTCGTCGCCTGGACAGCTGCAACGTCAGCCAGTCCGACCCGCTGGCCAGTGGTGTTCTCCGGCATCGGCTGATCACCGTCGGTGAGCCATTGGAGTGCCGCGGCCGGCCCGGCCTGCGCGTCGAGCTCCGATCGGACGATCGCCTGGACATCAGCCAGATCGGCCTCCATGACGTCCAGCAGTGTGCTCGGGGCCTCCGCGGCCCCGTAGTCGAGCCCCGCTCGGTTGATCGACGGACTCGCACCGGGAAACCCGATGTCGGCGGGGCTGACGGCACGTCCGGTCAGGTCCGTCATAGCCTCGGCGATCAGGGCGACTGTGGTCACCCGAGGGACCGTGCCGGATAGCCATCGGGAAATGTCTGTGTGGTTCGTTCCGAGCGGCTTTCCCGTACGCGCCGATAGCTCCCGGATCCGGCGGGCCAGTCGCTTGCTGGAGAGGTCCGCGCTTCGCATCGCGGCGGCCAGGCGTTCGTTCGGCTTGCCTGCCATCGCACCTCGCCCCTTCCCTGATTCGCGATTTGCACATTTGCGCCCCCCGCTGCGCCCTACCGAGCCCCCGGTGATCGTCGGGATGCTGGTCAAACAAACCAAGAACCGCAGCGGCCAGTACTGAGTCGCAGCATAACCCTTGACTCTCAATACTGACTGAGTCAGTATTGAGTCCTGCCCAATCGATCTAGGAGAAACCGATGGTGACGATCCCGTTGGTCGCGATCCTCGCGATCTTGATCTTTCTGTGTGTGAAGTACTGGAAGCAGGGCCTTGGCGGTGCGATCGTCGGGGTGCTGTTGGGTTTGGCGTTGGCGAGTACGGCTGTGGGTCCGCCGATCTTGTCCGGCCTGAACACGTTCTGTGATGCGGTGATCGGCGCGATCAACGCGGGCGTGAACGGTGGTGGTCGGTGATGTCGCGGCCTCACGTTGAGCGCCCGATCCTGGTCCGGGCCACGACCGGCGGCGGTTACTCCTGGACCTGCCTTGGCTACCCGTCGTGTCCGGGCGTGGGCCGGGAGCGGTCGCAGCTTGAGGCGATCGCGGCGGGTGTTGATCATCTCCGGACCGGGCACCGCCCGGCCGCTGCTGTGCGGGCGGTGGCGGCGTGATGGCGGCGGGCGAGGTTCGTTCGGCGTGGCCGGTGGTCGCGGTGGCTGAGGCTGCGGTGATTGGTGCAGCTGGTGGCCGGTGCGAGTGCCGGGGAGTGTGCGGTCGGGCTCATGCGAAGGGCGGCGGCCGCTGCGATGTGGAGCACCGGCAGGGTCGGCGGCTGATGATCGTCCCGGTCGATCCCGAGGTCCTCCTGGATTCGGTGGCCGCGGTCCGTTCGGCAAAGCGGGCGATGTGCCCGGCCTGTTGGGACCTGGCGCACCGGCTCGCGACGCGGCAGGCAGCCGAGGATCGCCTGGCTGCGGTCGAGCCGCTGTTCGCTGCCGATCTTGGGGGTGAGGCAGCATGACCGGCCATCTGTGGGCCCGGCTTCGGCTGGCTGTCGTGCTGGTGCTCACGCTGGCCGCGGCGGTCGTGCTGGTGGTGTGGCTGGTCGGTGAGGTGATCGCCGGCAACCCGCTGGCGCTGCTGTGGCTGACACCCTTCCCGGTGGCGGCCTGGTTGGTTTGGCAAAGCCATGCCGATGCACGGAACGACGCGCCGAACCACACCCCTGCCGATCATGATCATCGACAGGACGGCCCGAAATGACCGGCGAACAGAAAGCGGTCCGCCGGGTGGAGCCGTTGCCCGGTCCGGGTTACACGACCCGGCAGGCGAGGGCTCAGGTGGCGTTGACGGCGGCGATTCAAGATCAGTTCGAGGCAGGGGTGTTGACGCCGTGCCGGATGGATCCGCGGTCGTGGGACGCCGATGAGCGGGGAACGCCGTTCAAGGAAGACATTCAGCGGCCAGCCCGGCTGTGCCGGACGGCGTGCCCGGTGTTCGACGTGTGCGCAGCGTTCCTGGCGACCGACCCGCCGGTCCACGGGATCATCGCCGGCCAGTTCCGGCGCCATCCGCGCGATGACCGGAACAACGCCCATTGGCGCGGCCGACGCGATCAGCGCGTGGAGTGGGCAGCCATCGCCGGCACCGAGCAGGAAGGACGAGCAGCATGACCAAGATCAAATCCGCCCCGGCCAAGTCGGCCAAGACCACCAAGATCAGCGGCGGGGAGAACGCGCGGGATCCGTGGGTGCGGGCCGGCCTGTACGTAGTGATCATCGCCGCCATCGTCGTGTCCGGTGACACGTTGATCTTTCTCGCGGCTCAGGCCGGGTGGGGCGGTTGGCGGGCGTGGCTGTTGCCGGTGCTGATCGATCTTCCGGCGTTCCTGGGTGGCCGGATCTGGCTGCGCCGGCAGCAGACCAGTCCGCAGACCCGTAGCTATGCCCGGCGGTTGACGCTGGCCGCGCTCGGCGCGTCGCTGGCCGGGAACGTGTCCGGTCACCTGGTGCATGCCGGGCACCTGCCGGCCGGGTTGGCGTTGGTGATCGTCGCGGCGATGGTCGCCCCGATCGTGCTGGCCGCGGTGCTCCACCTGGACGCTCTGCTGTCCCCGGCGTCCCTGCCCAAGCTCCGCACCGAGACCCGGCCCGAACCGTCCCCGGCCAGCACACCGGCCGCGATCACCGCAAGGCCCGACTCGATCCCGGCCCCGAAGCCGGCCGAGCCGACCCGGCCGGCCGAGGCTCCGGCATCGACTGGTCCGGCCTCGGCCGAGGTGAGGCCGGGGACGGGTAAGGCGCGGGCGCGTGAGGTGTGGGAAGCGGCCCGGGCGGAGGGCCGGACCCCGGACGGCGCCGAGTTGGCCGAGGCGGCCGGCGCGACCCGCCGCTCGGGCAACCGGTGGCGCCAGGAATTCCTCACCGAAGACACCACCGACACCAGCGCCGATGACGGCGAGACCGAGACCGGAACCGAGTACGGAAGCGAGGCGGCGTGATGACCGCGACCACGGGACCCGACACCCCGAGCTTTGAGGACGAGACCGAGCCGAGCGGCGTGATCCCGTTCCGCCGTCCCGGCACCACTGGCCCGGTCTGGCCGACCCTGGACGACGACCAGGACGAGACCGAGATCGAGATCCCGGACCTGTCCGAGACCGACCGGGACGACCAGGCCAGGACCGAGACGGGACCGGACCAGGACGAGCGGGACACGGCCGAGACCGGGCGGGACCGGGACGGGTCCGGCGGTGTCCTGGTCCTGCGAGACGGCGGGACCGTCATCGTCCCGGACCCCGACCTGGACCGGGACACCGACCAGGACACGGACGACGAGGGCGGGACGCTGGTCCTGGTCGATCCGCCGACCGGGACCGGTCCGGGTGTCCTGCCGTGGGACCGGCCAGCGGAACGGCAGGACGTGATCCCGGTCTGGCTCCGCGACACCACGACCCGCAAGGCCGCCGTGGTCTGGGTGGCCGGGACCGCCCGCCATATCGCGGCGTTCCACGCCGCCCGTGTCCCGCTCTACCTGGGCCGGCTGCTGCTGCAAGCCCCGATCGGCGCGGCCCGCCTGCTCGGGCGTTGGTCCCGCTGGGTCCGTGACGCCGACACCGCCCCACTCCGCAGCCATGCGATCCAGCAGGCCGACGCCGAGACCCACATGCGGCTGATGGACAAGACGGTGAACCGACAACGGGTCCGCGGCGTCCTGTCCCTGCTGATCGGCGTGACCGCGGTCGTGGCGGGCGGGACGGCGGTCACGGTCCTGCCCGATCCGGTCCTGGTCGTGCTGGGGTGTGTCCTGGTCGGCCTGTTGGGTTGGGCCGGGACCCCGGCGGACAAGCCGGTCCTGGGTCGGGCGGTCACGCCGGACAAGGTCCCGGTCCTGACTTCCGATCTGGTGATGGGCGCGTTGGGCGCGCTCGGGATCGCGGAGATGAACAAGGCGCTGCGTCCGGGCGGGTCTGGCGTGCATTTCCCTCAGCCGATCACGCGGGACGGTCCGGGTTGGCGGGCCGCGGTGGACCTGCCGCCCGGCGTGACCGCCGGGGACATCCTGGACCGTCGCCCGGCACTGGCGTCGGCCCTGCGCCGCCAACTCGGTTGTGTCTGGCCGGAGGGTGACCCGGACTCGCACGAGGGCCGCCTGGTCCTGTGGGTCGGAGACAAGGACATGGCCCAGTCCAAGCCCGCCGCCTGGCCGCTCGCGGCCCGTGGTCAGGCTGACGTGTTCACCGATCTGCCGTTCGGGGTCGATCAGCGCGGCCGGCCGGTCACCATGACCATGATCTTCAACAGCCTGCTCATCGGTGCGATGCCTCGTCAGGGGAAGACGTTCGCGCTGCGGGTCGTGCTGCTGGACCTGGCGCTGGATCCGTCGGTGATGCTCTACACATACGAGTTGAAGGGCACCGGCGACCTGGAAGCGCTGGAACGGATCTCGCACCGCTACGCCTCCGGCCCCGGCGACGAGGCCACCCTGGACCGCCTGATGACCGGCCTGCGCGAGGTCTTCGCCGAACTGGAACGCCGCGCCGGCGTGATCACCAAGCTGCCCAAGGATCTGTGCCCGGAGAACAAGGTCACGCCGGACCTGTCCCGCAACCCCAAGCTCGGCCTGGCGCCGATCGTGCTCGCGATCGACGAGTGCCAGGAACTGTTCACCTCCGACAAGTACGGCGACGAGGCCGAACAACTCTGTTTGGCGATCATCAAGCGCGGCCCCGCGCTGGGGATCATGCTGATCTTGGCCACGCAGCGGCCGGACAAGGACTCGCTGCCGACCGGCATCAGCGCCAACGTTGGGATCCGGTTCTGTCTGCGGGTGATGGGCCAGCTGGAGAACGACATGATCCTCGGCACGAGCGCGTATCGGACCGGGCTGCGGGCGTCGGACCTGACGAACCGGGACAAGGGGATCGGGATCCTGCGCGGTCACGCCGACAACCACCAGATCACCCGCACCTACTACATCGACGGCCTGGCGGCCGAGAAGACCGCCGACCGTGCCCGCGCCCTCCGCGAGGCCGCCGGAATGATCACCGGCCACGCCGCCGGCGACACCCCGGACACCGCGCCGGCGGTGTCGCTGCTGGACGACCTCGCCGCGGTCTGGCCGGACGGGCAGGACAAGGCGTGGTCGGAGACCCTGTGCGACCTGCTGACTGGCCTGCGGCCCGACCACTACGGCGACCTGGACCCGGCCGGCCTGGCCGCCCAGATCAAGCCCTACGGCCTCAAGACCGCCCAGGTGTGGGGCACCGACCCCGCGACCGGGAAGGGCAGCAACCGGCGCGGCCTCGACCGCGCCGACCTCGCCGCCGCCCGCCGCCGCCTCGCCGCGAACGGTGGCAGCGGGGAGGGCGCCGACTGACCAGACCGCCCACCAGGCAGGGCCGCTAGACCTAGCAGCCCCGCTAGCACACCGATCAGGACGCTGACCAGGCACGACACCGGTCTAGCGGCCCTGGCCGAACACGCCCGAAATGCAGCCAAATGCCTGCCAAACAGGAACCTGGACACCCTTCCGAGCCGATAGGAGCTAGACCCGAATGACCACCAACCGCCTCGCCCACGACCCCCGACTGCTGGCCCTGTTCACCGACCTCACCCGCGAGAACCGCGACCTCAAGACCGAGCGCGCCCGGCTCGACCGGCGCCTGTGTGAGGCGCTGGCCGACGCGAACCGCTACCTGACCGCGGCCGGCCGGGCCAACGCCGAAGCCGTCCGGCTGCGGGCCGCGATCGCCGAACTCGTCACCCTGGTCGATCCGCTCGCCGGGCCAGCCCTCGACGCCCGGCAACTCCGCACCGCGATCGGTCACCTTGCCGCTGTCGCGCGGCCGATCGGCGGTGCGGCATGACGCCGACCGCGTTCGTGGTGATCGTGCTGGCCGGTGTCGCGGTCGTCACGGCCTGGTGCCTCGGCTCGACCTGGATGATCGAACCCGGTGACCCCGCCTCGCCCGACCCGGCCCGGCGCAAGCTCCGGTTCCGGCCGGACTCGCTGTACCGGTGGGCCGCCGACAACGGTCCGCTCGGGATCGCGCTGGTCGCCGCGCTGTTCGGAGCCTTCTACCTCGGCCTGTGCATGGTCGCGGTCGTGATCATCCGCGCGATCCCCGGACTCATCCCGTGACCGGCGAACAAGTCGGCCTGTTGGTCCTGGTCGTCGCTGGGCTCGGCCTGCTCTACCTGCTGACGTGCTGGCTCTGGCCGTTCGCCGCCTGCCGGCGGTGCACCGGCTCCGGCAAACGCCGCTCACCCAGCGGCAAAGCCTGGCGCGACTGCCCCCGCTGCAAAGGCACCGGCCGCCGGCTCCGGCTCGGCCGCCGGATCGCCAACAGCCTCGGCCGCACCCGCGACCACACCAACAAACACCTCTAGCCACGTGAAAGGGAGTTGATCATGACCGCGACTCTGCATGACCCGCACCGGGCGATCCGAGCCGACATCTACCGGGCCGGCGCCATCCTCGGCGACGCCCTCGACGACGCAGCCGGGACCCCGCTGGCTGGCCGCGACGCCACCTCGCTGGCCGCCGCGCTGGCCGACATCGCCGAACGGATCGCCGACCTGTGTGACCAGGCCGTCCGCAATCACGCCCTCGCCGGCCACACCGCCACTCCGGAACCCGGAAGCCCGCTCACGACCGGCGAGCACTTCCGCGCCGCCGAACGCCGGTCCCGCGAGACCGCGACCGCGCTCTACCGAACCGCCGCCGGCCACACCGCCCGCGCCGCCTGAAACCCAACCCCGAAAGGAACACTCACCATGAGCAACGACACCACGATCACGATCATCGGGAACCTGACCGCCGACCCCGAACTCGGCTTCACCCGCAGCCGCGACACCTACGCCCGGTTCGTCATCGCCTCCACCCCGCGCCGCTACGACCGCGCCACGAACGGCTGGGCCGACGGGGAAACGATCTTCCTGCGCTGCACCGCCTGGCGCGACCTCGCCGAACACGCCGCCGAATCACTGACCAAGGGCGTCCGGGTGATCATCACCGGCCGGCTCCGGCAGAACAACTGGACCACCGACGACGGCCAACACCGTTCCTCGCTGGACCTCGACGTGGACGACCTCGGCCCGTCCCTGCAATGGGCCACCACCAAGATCACCAAGGCCACCCGGCAACGACCAGAAACGGCACCGGCCGGCGCCGAGACCTATTCGGCACCGACCGGTGACCAGGGCCAGCCGGTCCCGGCCGGAGTCGCGGCGGGCGAGCCGCCGTTCTGACCGGTGCTGGTGAGCGAGTCCGGAGGCTGCCACCTCCGGGCCGCTCGCCGGCCAACCCTTCCCATGACCACGACCGGGACTGAAACCGAGGCGATCATGAACCACCCCCATCCTTACGGAACCCGTCGCCGTCCGCGACTGCTCGACCTGTACTGCTGCGCCGGAGGCGCGGCCACCGGCTATCACCGGGCCGGGTTCGACGTGACCGGCATCGACCACCGGCCCCAACCCCGCTACCCGTTCCGGTTCGTCCAGGCCGACGCCCTCACCTACCTCGCCGAGCACGGGCACCGCTTCGACGCCGTTCACGCCTCCCCGCCGTGTCAGGGCTACAGCACCATGACGCCCGAGCCGGACCGGTACTCGCGCGACATCGGCAAGGTGCGTGCCCTGCTGAGGCTGGCCGGCGTCCCGTACGTGATCGAGAACGTCGAGGGTGCACAACGGGACCTGGACCATCCGGCCAAGCTGTGCGGGTCCGCGTTCGGTCTCGCGGTCCGGCGGCATCGCTACTTCGAAGCCAACTTCGCGGTGCTGAGCACGCCCTGTGCCCATCGTCAACAGGGTCAGCCGATCGGCGTCTACGGCGACCACGCGGAGAACGATCGCGAGTACCGCCGGCCCGACGGCACCCGCCGCGGGCACAAGGCCGCCGACCTCGACCACGCGCGCGCCGCGATGGGTATCGACTGGATGACCTGGCGGGAACTCACCCAGGCCATCCCGCCCGCCTACACCGAACACATCGGCCACCAACTCCTCGCCCATCTCAACGCCGAGGCGATCGGCGGTGCGGCATGACCGGCTACGCACTCGCCGTCGCCCTCGACATGGCTCGGCGCGGCTGGCGGATCTTCCCTCTCAAGCCCAACCGCAAGACCCCCGCGATCCTCGGCTGGGAGAACGCCGCCACCACCGACCCTGATCGGATCCGGCGCTGGTGGAACCACCCCGACCACACAGGCGACGGGATCGGGATCGCCTGCGGACCCTCCCGGCTCCTGGTCATCGACTGCGACCAACCCAAGACCGGCGAAACACCGCCCACCGAGAGGCCGGCCGGGATCCGGGACGGCGCGGACGCGCTCGCCGCGGCCGCCGAACAGGCAGGTGAACACCTGCCTATCGAGACGTTCACCGTGCACACCGGCTCCGGCGGGCTCCACCTGTACTACCGGCAACCCGAACCCGCCCTTGGCAACAGCCAGAGCCGGCTCGCCTGGCACGTCGATACCCGCGGCCGCGGCGGCTACGTCGTCGCCGCCGGCAACCGAATCGGGGGCCGGGTCTACACGATCACCCACGACGCGCCAGCCGCCCCGCTGCCCGACTGGATCGCCGCACGCCTCACCCGCCAACGGCCCGCCGTGGCACGGCCAGCACAGGTCCAGACAGAACGGCTGACCGGCTACCTCGCCGCCGTCGTCGGCGCTGAGGTGCAGTACGTCACCGACGCACCGCCCGGCGAGCACAACCGGGCGCTTTACATCGCCGCGCTCAACCTCGGCCGCCTGGTCGCCGGCCACGCCCTCGACCACGGCACCGCCTACGCCGCCCTGATGGCCGCAGAGCAAGCCCTGGCCGCCTCCTGTCCCAAGGGTGACCACACCGACCAGCAAGCCCACAAAACGATCACGTCCGGGTTCCGGGCTGGCGCCCAACGCCCGCGCAGGATCGCTACCGGAAGGAACGCGGCGTGAGCCACCAACCCACCGAGACCGTGCGACAGCTCCGGCCCGTGGAACCCGACTGGTCCCCCGAGCCAGCCGGGCCCCGGCCGGTCCTGCGGAACCTCGCCGAGGTCCAGCCCGAGCGGATTGATTGGCTCTGGGACGGCTACCTGGCCCGTGGCAAGGTGCACACGTTCGACGGCAACCCCGGCCTCGGCAAGTCCACCGCGCTACTTGATCTTGCCGCCAAGATCACCACCGGCAATCCCTGGCCCGACGGGCAGCCCGGCACCACCCCGGCCGGCGTCGTGCTGCTGTCGGCCGAGGACGGCCTGGCCGACACCATCCGGCCCCGGCTCGACGCCGCCGACGCCGACGTGTCCCGCGTCGTGGCGCTGACCGGGATCACCGTGGACGACTACCCCGAGCCCTACGAACGACTGCCGGTGCTCCCCGGCGATATCGACCACATCGCCGACGCGATCGCCTCCGTGGACGCCGCGCTGGTCGTGATCGATCCGCTGATGGCGTTCCTGGACGGCAAGATCGACTCCCACAAAGACCAATCGATCCGCCGAGCGTTGACACCGCTCACCCGCGCCGCCGAGACCTCCGGCGCCGCCGTCGTGATCGTTCGCCACCTCACCAAGGCCGACGGCGGACCGGCCATCTACCGCGGCGGTGGTTCCATCGGCATCATCGGCGCCGCCCGCCTCGGCTTCACCGTCGCCCGCGACCGCGACAACCCCGACCAGGTGATCATCGCCTCCACCAAATCCAACATCGGACCCGAGCCCGCCAGCCTCGTCTACCACCTCGAGAACAGCGACGACCACGGCTGCGCCCGCGTCATCTGGGACGGCATCACGGAACGCACCGCGGACGACCTCACCGCGCCAGCCATGCCCGCACAGGAGACGAACCAGGATCGCGCGCGAGCCTGGCTGACGGACTACCTGACCGAGCACGAATCCGGAGTACTGCGCACCGATGTCTTCTCGGCCGCGGTTGAGGCCGGGCACGCCGTCCGCAACATCGAACGCGCGTTCAAGGCAGGGCCGTTCACCTCCTCGACCATCAACCGCCACGCGCTCTGGCAACTCGCCATCTCCGCCAACTCAGGCGGCCTTGGCGGAACTGGCGGAAGTGGCGGAGGTGGCGGAACTGGCGGCCATACCGAATCAACCGACGACCTGACGGAAGGACTCTGAACCATGACGACCAAGATCGAGAAGCTGTACGACGTTCCGCAGGCCGCCGAGCTGCTGGGCAGCAGCGAGAAGTTCATTCGCAGGCTGATCGCCGAACGGCGGATTGCGTTCGTCAGGATGGGGCGCTGCATCCGGATCGCTGAGTCGGCACTCAGCGGCTACATCACGGCGCAGACGGTCCAACCGATCGACCGTCGCCGCGGTGGACGGTGGGCTGCCTGATGGCACAGTCGAAGCGGCGGCGGTTTGGCAAGATTCAGCAGCAACGATCGGGGCGATACCAGGCGAGCTACCTGGACCCGCTCGGCGTGCGCCGATATGCGCCCGACACGTTCGAAACAAAGACCGAAGCGAACGACTGGCTAACCACCGTTGAGGCCGATCTACTTCGCGGAGTTTGGCAGGACCCAGATCGAGGAAAGATCAAGTTCGCGCTCTACGCCGAGACCTGGATTCCCGAGCGCCCGAACCTTCGCCCGCGAACGGTCGAACTCTACGAGTGGCTCTATCGGCGTTACCTCAAAGATCATTTCGGGAACGTGTTCCTCTCGGACATCGATCCGGGAATGATCCGCCGGTGGCGGTCGCGACTCATGGGCGAGAACGTCTCGGCAACCATGGTCGCAAAGGCGTATCGGCTGCTTCGCGCGGTGCTGATGACGGCCGTTGACGATGAATTGATCAAGCGGAATCCTTGTCGCATCAAGGGCGCGGGTACCGAGAATCCCGCTGAGCGACCGGTTCTGACTGTGGATCAGGTGTATGCACTTGCTGACAGGATGCCCGAGCGGTACCGAGTCATGATCTTGACGGCGACGTTCCTCAGTCTCCGCTACGGCGAAGTGACCGCATTGCAGCGACGCCACATCAACATCGAGGACCGGACGGCGAGGGTTCAGCATGCATACGGTTTCGTCCGTGGCCGGGGTCTGGTCCTGGGCCCGACCAAGTCCAAGGCCGGCGACCGGATCATTGGGATGCCGGACGAATTGGTTCCCGAGTTGGCGGAGCACCTCGACATGTACACCGATCGATCACCTGATGCGCTCGTATTCACTCATCCATCGGGTAAGCCGATCGCGCGCGGCAACTTCAACCCAACTGTCGGGTGGACTGAGGCCGTGACCGCCATCGGAATGCCCGGCTTCCGCTTCCACGACCTCCGCCACACAGGTAACACGCTCGCCGCCGACTCGGGTGCCAGCACCCGCAATCTGATGGCTCGGATGGGTCAGGACAGTCCTCGGGCTGCGCTGATCTATCAGCACGCATCGTCACAGGCCGATCGGGCCATCGCGGACGCGATCAACGCCCGGATCAAGCTGGCTCGCGAGCGGCGAAAGGCCGGCGCAGAGAGCGGTGAAGGATGCACCGGGGATGCAGACAGCGTCGGAGATGCCCCCGCTGCGGGCAGCAGCTAGGACGCTGATCGGCCCGGTTCCCTTGTGTGTAAGGGAACCGGGCCGTTGGAGCGGATGACGAGAATCGAACTCGCATTCTCAGCTTGGGAAGCTGATGTTCTGCCATTGAACTACATCCGCGCTGACCGGCAGCATACCGGCGCAGAGAGCAGTGTAGCCAACTCGTCCGGTCGCCGCTTGACCCTCCCATTGTCGGAGGGTGCAGGGTTGCGGTCATGAGCGCATCGGTACCGATCGGGGAGTTCTCCAGGCTGACCCATCTCAGCGTCAAGATGCTGCGGCACTACCACGAGATCGGGCTGCTGGAGCCGGCTGAGGTGGATGCGGCGACGAGCTATCGGCGGTACGGGGTCGGGCAGGTTCCGACCGCCCTGCTGATCGCTCGGCTGCGGCGCCTGGACATGCCGCTGCCGGAGATCACGACGGTGGTCCGGGCGGAGTCCGAGGAGGCACGGAACGCGATCATCGCGGAGCATCTGCGCCGGATGGAGGAGGAGCTGGACCGGACCCGGGAGATCGTGGGGTCGCTGCGCCGGCTGCTCTCCCAGCCCAGGATCGGGTACGAGTTCCGCCACACGCATCAGCCCGAGCAGCGGGTCGCCGCCATCGCCGACCGGGTCGACCGAAGCGTGATCGATCTCTGGTGCGCGCAGACGTTCCCGCGGCTGTACGGGGCGCTCGGCGCGGCCGGGATCGCACCGGTCGGCCCGGGCGCCGCGACGTACGACGATTCCTTCTTCACCGACAGCATCGGCGAGGTGGTCGCCTACGTCCCGATCGCCCAGACGCCGCCGCGCGAGCTCCGGGAACTCACGCTCCCGGCCGGCCGGTTCGCGACCACGGTGCATCACGGCAGCTTCACCGACATCGACCGCACCTATGCCGCGCTCGGCAGCTACGTCGCCGAGCGGGAGACCCTCGCGCCGGGACCGGTGCGCGAGCTCTACCTGGTCGGTCCGGGCGACGTGCCCGATCCGGCCGACTACACCACCGAACTCTGCTGGCCCATCGCCGGCTGACCGAAAGGAACCTCGATGCAATTCGGACAGATCGTGATCGACGCCGCCGAGCCCGCCAAGCTGGCCGGCTTCTACGCCGACCTGGTCGGCCGGCCCGTCGCCGACGGCGGCAATCCGTTCATGGCGCAGATCCACGGCGACGCGGCCTTCCCGTCGCTGATGTTCCTGGCCGTGCCCGAGCCCCGTACCGGCAAGAACCGGCTGCACCTCGACCTCGTCTCGGACGACTTCCGGGCCGAGGTCGAGCGGGCGGTCGGGCTCGGCGCGACGAAGGTCGGCGAGTACGAGGAGTACGGCACGGCCTGGGTCACGCTGACCGATCCGGAGGGCAACGTCTTCGACATCGGCCGTCCGCACTAGCCCGGCCCCAGGGTTCGCCCGGGTTCCTCCATTGTCCGGCCGACGAGCATGTCGGACCCCGCGAGGAACGCGTTACGGTACGGGGTGTGACCGCGAGCAACAACGTGCCGGAGCCGGTCGGTCGGGAGCCACGGGACGTGGGGCCGATCGCCGGTGGCAACCTGCGCGCGTCCGACGCCGACCGGGAACAGGTCGCCAACCTGCTCGGTACGGCGTTCGCGGAGGGCCGGCTCACCCACGAGGAATACGACGAGCGACTGGAGCAGGCGATGAGCGCCCGGACGTTCGACGACCTGATGCCGATCACCAGCGACCTGGTCCTGGTGACGCCGCCCTCGCCGCCGCAGCCACAACCGCAAGCTCAGTCCAACGTCACCATCGACCAGTCCCACCCGGCCGAGGAACGCGACACCATGATCGCGATCTTCGGCGGGGCGTCACGCAAGGGGAAGTGGCGGGTTCGTAAGTCCAGCACGGCGATCGCGGTGTTCGGCGGCGTCGAACTCGATCTTCGCGACGCGATCTTCGAGGCCCCGGTGGTGGAGATCATCGGCTTCTGGTGCTTCGGCGGGATGGACGTCCTGGTGCCGGAGGGCGTCGAGGTCCGCGATCAGACCGCGGGGGTGTTCGGCGGCACCGACATCAGCCGGCTCGGCGACCCGGTGCCCGGTGCACCGGTGATCGTTCTGAAGGGGATGTCGTTGTTCGGCGGCGTCAGCGTCAAGGGGCCGAAGAAGCGTCGCTGACGTTCTCGCGTCCCCACTAAGGTGGGATTCGCTATGGATGACCTGTTCGCGCCCCCGCAGTACGAGTGGAAGCGCCTCGCTCCCCCGTACCGTACCTTGCGCCGCCTCACCACCGTCATCGCCGCGGTCGTCTTCGTGGTGCCGGCGGTGATCTTCGGCGTCCTGACCCAGCTCTGGTGGGTCAGCGCGATCGTGATCGCCCTCGGCCTGGCGATCACGGTGCCGCGGTGGCTGCTGATCGAACGGCACTACCGCTCCTGGGGGTACGTGGAGCGCGACGACGACCTCTACATCACGCACGGCGTCATGTTCCGCTCCCTGGTCGCGGTGCCGTACGGGCGGATGCAGCTGGTCGAGGTCGAGTCCGGGCCGCTGGAACGGGCACTCGGACTGGCCCACGTCACCCTGGTCACGGCCAGCGCGTCCACCAACGCGACCATCCCCGGGCTGGTCCCGGAGGAGGCGGCCCGGCTGCGGGACAGCCTGACCCAGCTGGGCGAGGCCCATGCCTCGGGTCTGTGACCGTCGGAAGTCCGGACGATGACCGACCAAGATCATGAGCAGGCCACCGCGCCCGAGCTGGCGCCGGTGGTCGAGGGCGCGCCCGCGGTCAAGCAGACCGAGCGCCCGCACCCGCTGACCCCGTTCATCCGCGGCTGGATCGTGCTGGTCGCGATCGTCGTGTACGGAGGCCGCGAACTGATCCCGGACTCCAACGGGCAGGGCTTCGTGCTGCCCGAGCTGCGCTGGCTGCTGCTCGCGGTCGCCGTGATCGTCGTGCTGGCCGCCGTGGTCGGCTTCATCAGCTGGTACTTCACCCGGTTCGTCATCGACGACGAGGAGCTCCGGGTCGAGACCGGCGCGATCTTCAAGAGTTCCAAGAAGGTCCCGTTCGAGCGGCTGCAGTCGGTGGACATCATCCAGCCGTTCGCCGCCCGGATCTTCGGCCTGGTCGAGTTGCGCCTCGAGGTCGGCGCCGGCGACAACACGATCAAACTTCGTTACCTGCAACGGGACAAGGCGGCCCGGCTGCGGGACTACCTGCTGGTCCGCGCGCACGGCGAGCAGAGCAGTCTGCACGAGGCCGAGCACGGCGAGAAGACCAGCGTCTTCACCGATCTGCGGCAGTCCGACCGGCCGTTGGTGGTGATCAGTCCGGCGATGCTGGTGGGCAGCTTCCTGCTCTCCAGCGAGTTCTTGATCACCGCCTTCCTGACCATCGGCGCGCTGGTCGTGACCGGCGTCCTCGGCGTGATCATCTACGCACTGCCCGGCCTGGTGCCGGCGGTGATCGGCCTGGTGTCACTGGTCGGCCGCCGCCTCATCGCGATGTTCAACTTCACGCTGGCCGAGTCGTCCCGGGGGCTGCGGATCACCCGCGGACTGACCGCGCTGACCAGCCAGTCGGTGCCGCTGGACCGGATCCAGGGGCTCTCGGTGTCGCAGCCGATCCTGTGGCGCCGGCTCGGCTGGTGGCGGGTCGACGTCGACATCCTCGGCTATGGCACCTCGGAGGGCGAGAACAACGACAACAACGCCACCAGCGTGCTGCTGCCGGTGGCCAACAAAGATCAACTTCAGGTCGCCCTGGACCGCGTCCTGCCCGGGGTCGACCTGTCGGCGATCGAGCTGCACCCGTCGCCGCGCCGGGCCCGCTGGCCGGCCTGGTACAACTTCTGGACCCTCAGGTACGGCTACGACGACCGGGTCCTGGTCACCGAGCACGGCTGGCTGACCCATCGCCGCGACATCGTGCCGCACGCCAAGAGCCAGTCGGTCCGGATCGAGCAGGGCCCGTGGCAGCGGCGGCTGCGGCTGGCCGACGTCCACGTCGACACCCCGAAGGGACCGGTCAACGCCGTGGCCCGGCAGCTGGACGAGACCGCGGCCCGCGAACTGGCGCTGACCCAGCTGGACCGGGCCCGGACCGCGCGCGCGGCGGACCGGCAGCGCCGGCTGACCGCCGGCCGGCCGGGTGCCACCGACCGGGACGAGCTGGCGGTGCTGGACCGGTTCCGGATCGGCCCGGAGGCGCTGCTCGGCGGCGGTTCGGAGTCGCAGGTGTACGCCCTCGACGACGACCGGGTGCTCCGGCTGCAGGCGCCCGGTGCCCAGCCCGAGGTGGCAGCCCAGCGCCGGGCCCTGGCCGACCTCTGGACCGGGGTCGATCTCGGCTACGCGGTCCCGCGGGTCCTGGACGCCGGGGAGTTCGCCGGCCGCCGCTACACGGTCGAACCGCGGATCGAGGGCGAGGAACTGCGCCGCTATCTCGCCTCGGATCCGGACGAGTCGCCCCGCCGGGTGGCCCTGGAGCGTTACCTGACCGCCGCGATGGACCTGCAGCGGCTGCCCGTACCCGTGGCCGGCTTCGCCCAGCTGATCGGCCCGGAGGCACCGCGCCGGTTCGACACCCTGGCCGACCTGCTGGCGGCCCAGCTGCACCGGACCGTCGGGGCTGTCCGGCCGCGGCTCGAGGCCGACCTGCCGGACCTGACCGAGCGGTGGCAGGAGCTGTTCGACGCGCTGGCCCGGCGCCAGGCCTGGCCGGCGCTGGTGCACGGCGACTACTTCCCGGGCAACGTGCTGGTCCGCCGCGAGCCCGACGGATCGGCGAGCGTCACCGGCGTGGTCGACTTCAGCCCGCACACCCTGGCGGCCGACCCGATGCTCGACGTCGCGGGAGCGATCGCCTTCCTCGGCCTCGAACCGGCGACCGCCCACCCGGGTGACGAGGAGTGGCTGACCGACCTCGCGGTCGCCCGGCTCGGCGACGAGGCGCGGTTCTGGATCGAGGTGTACCGCCGCTTCTACGCCTTCTACTTCGCTGAGGACCCAGCGATCTACGACTGGTCCGTGGAACAGCTGAGGCGAGACCTCCACCGCGGCAGATAGGCTCCCGTGCATGACCGAACGTCCAGTGCTGGGTATCGATATCGGCGGGAGTGGGATCAAGGGCGCCCCGGTGGATCTCGCCGAGGGTGTGTTCGCGGAGAAGCGACTCCGGATCGAGACCCCGCAGCAGTCGACGCCGAAGAACGTCGCCGCCGTCGTCGGCGAGATCGTTGATCATTTCGCCGACACGATCGGTGACGGACCGATCGGCATCACCGTCCCGGCCGTGGTGACCCACGGCCGCACCCGGTCCGCCGCGAACATCGACAAGTCCTGGATCGACGCACCCGCCGAGAAGATCTTCGAAGATCATCTCGGCCGGCCGATCCTGCTGGTCAACGACGCCGACGCGGCCGGGGTCGCCGAGGTGCAGTACGGCGCGGCGAAGGGGCATCCGGGCCTGGTCCTGATGACCACCCTCGGCACCGGGATCGGCAGCGCGCTGATCTACCGCGGCGTGCTGATCCCCAACTCCGAGCTGGGCCATCTGGAGATCGACGGCCACGACGCCGAGAGCCGGGCCGCGGCCAGCATCAAGGACAAGACCGGCATGTCGTACGAGGAGTACGCCAAGCGGCTGCAGCGCTACTACGAGGTGGTCGAGGCCCTGTTCTGGCCGGATCTGATCGTCGTCGGCGGCGGCGTCAGCAAGGACTCCGACGAGTTCCTGCCGCACCTCAAGCTGAACAGCAAGATCGTGCCCGCCGAGTTGCGCAACAAGGCCGGCATCATCGGCGCCGCCTGGCTGGCCAACGACGCACAGGACAACCCGGACCCGATCGCCCACGCGACCTGATCGTCCTGCGCGGGCTGGACCTGACCCACCTTCCTGGCACTTTGCACAGGTTGCAACCTAGGCAAAGCGCCAGTTTTTCACGTTAACGTGAAAAACTGACCGGGTCGGGCTACATCCGTTCCAGGGCTTCGATGCCGAGCAGGTCGAGCCCGGCGGCGAGGACCCGCTTGGTGGCCAGGCAGAGGGCGAGCCGGGAGGCCCGGATCTCGCCGTCGGCCTTGAGCACCGGGCAGTTCTCGTAGAAGTCGGTGTAGGCGACCGCGAGGTCGTACAGATAGCCGCAGAGCCGGTGCGGCTGCAGCGTCTCGGCCACCTCGGCGACGGTCTCGCCGTACTTGGTCAACTGCAGCGCCAAGGTCTGCTCGGCCGGCTCGTCGATCACGGTGATCTTGTCGGGCACCTGCAGCTGATCCGCCTCGGCCTTGCGCAGCACCTGGCTGCACCGGGCGTGCGCGTACTGCAGGTAGGGGCCGGTGTTGCCCTGCGCCTTGACCATCCGGTCGATGTCGAAGACGTAGTCCTTCTGCAGCCCGCTGGACAGGTCGGCGTACTTGATCGCGGCCAGCGCGATCGGCGGGGACGCCTTCTCCTCGGCCGCGTCGAGCAGGTTGATCAACTTCATCGTGCCGCCGTCCCGGGTCCGCAGCCGCTTGCCGTCGGCACCCAGGATCAGGCCGTAGCCGGCATGCTCGGCGACCACGTCGTCCGGGAGATAGCCCGCCTTGCGGCAGACCGCGAAGACCTGGTTGAAGTGGTACGTCTGCTCGGTGCCGACGACGTAGATCATCCGGTCGGCCTTCAGGTCCCGGACCCGGTGCCGGACGGCGGCCAGGTCCGTGATGCCGTAGCCGTACCCGCCGTCGGTCTTGCGGATGATCATGGGCGAGTTGAAGCCCTCGACGAAGACGCACAACGCGCCGTCGTCGATCACCGCGGTGCCGTTCTCCTCCAGCTCGGTGGCGACGACCGCAAGATCATCGTTGTACGTGGACTCGCCGGCAAGATCATCGTCGGTGAGCTTGACGTGGAGCCGCGCGTAGACGTCGTTGAAGCCCGCCACCGAGAGCGTGATCAACTGCCGCCAGATGGACAGCGTCTGCTCGTCGCCCGACTGCAGCGCCACGACCCGCTTGCGGGCCGAGGCGGCGAAGTCCGGGTCTTCCTTGAAATGCTCGTTGGCCCGCCGGTACAGCTCCTCGGCCTTGACCAGGTCGAAGGTGGACGCGTCCAGGCCCTCCTCGAGGATCTGCTCCACCAGCATGCCGAACTGGGTGCCCCAGTCGCCGAGGTGGTTCTGCGGGATCACCGTATGCCCGAGCGCCGTCAGCACCCGGTTGAAGCAGTCCCCGATCACGGTCGACCGCAGATGTCCGACGTGCATCTGCTTGGCCACGTTCGCGCCCGAGTAGTCGATCACCACCCGCTGCGGCATGTCCGTCGGCACCACCCCGACCGCCGGGTCGGTCAGCTGCCGGCTCGCCTCCGCGGCCAGTACGTCAGCCTTGATCCGGAAGTTGATGAAGCCCGGGCCGGCGATCTCCAGCGGCTCGCACCATTCCGACACGTCCAGGGTGTCGACGATCCGCGCCGCGACCTCGCGCGGCGGCTTGCCCTCGGCCTTGGCCAGGCGCAGCGCGACGTTGGACTGGAAGTGTCCGAACTGCGGCTTCGTGGCGGGCCGGAGTTCGGGGTCGACACCGGCAATCGCCTCGACCGCGGAACTCAACAGGGTAGGAATCGATGACACGAGAGCCCAGTATTCCACTCTCCGAACGGTGCCTCCGAACGGATTCTGATCCACCCGTACAGTGCGATCCATGACCGCCGCCCTGGTGCTGGTCGGCCCGAGCGGGGCCGGCAAGTCGACGCTGCTCCGGGCGCTCGGCGACCAACTGCCCGGACTGCGTACGGTCCGTACCCTCACCACCCGCCCGCGCCGCCCGGGCGAGACCTCCGACACGCACGAGTTCGTCACTCCGGCGGAGTTCGCCGAGCGCCGGGCGGCGGCGCTGGGCGTGCATCGGCACTACGGCCACGACTACGCGCTGCCCCGGCTCGACGCCGAGCCCGGTGTGCCGGTCGCGACCTGCCTGCGGGCCGTCGTGCTGGACCGGCTGCGGGCCCTGCACCCGGACCTGTTGGTGGTCGCCGCAGAGGCTCCGGTGCCGGACCTGCTGGTGCGGCTGCACGAGCGCGGCGACCGGGACCGGGCCGAACCGAAGGTGCTGGCCGCCGAACTGGAGCACGGTCGCCGGATCGCCGACCTGGTCGTCGACACCCGCGAACCCGTACCCGCGAGCCTGGCCCGGATCCGCGAGGTCTGGCCGTGATCACCGCGGCCACGGTCGCGCTGACCATCGCCCTGCTGGCCGGCTTCCTCGCCGTCAACGAGGTCGTCGCGCGGCGCCGGCCGCCGCCGCCCGAGGTGAGCCGGAAGATCGCCCACGTCGGCTCCGCCGTGCTCGCCGCACTGTCCTGCCTCTGGCTCGACTTCCGCTGGTACGTGCTGATCGGCCTGCTGTTCTCCGCGGCGCTGGTGCTGGCGCGGCGCTACCTGCCGCTGCGCAGCCTGAGCTCGCGCGCGGAGGGGTCCTGGGGCGATCTGCTGTTCGGGGTCGGCGTGGCGCTGGCCGGGCTGCTGGCCGACAACGCGATCGTCTTCGTCCTGGCGGTGCTGATCCTCGGACTCGCCGACACCGCGGCCTATGTCGTCGGGCGGCGGTGGCCCATCCGGACCATCGTGTTGGGCCGCTCGGTCGGCGGAGCGCTCGCGTTCCTGGTCACCGCCTTCCTGATCACGTTGCCGGCCGGGCCGGTGCCGGCGCTCGTGGTCGCCCTGAGCTGTACGGTCACGGAGCTGGTCAGCCCGCGCGGCACCGACAACCTCACCGTCCCGGCGATCGCGGCGATCCTGATCAGCGCTCTCGTCTGAGCTCTTCGAGATAGGCGTACGCGGAAACCGCGAACACCAGCACGCCGAGCGCGGTCACCACCTCCTGCTGCCACCAGGGCCCGCCCCCAACCGTCTGCACAGACCACCGGCTGACCGCCAGCGACACCGTGCAGCAGAACGTCCACAGGCTCGCCAGCCGGCCGACCAGACCGACCCAGAGCAGCCGCCGGCTCAGGGTCTCGGCCAGGCCGACCTTGATCAACAACAGCGGCTCGCCGACCACCGTGATCACCGCGGCCAGGATCAGCGCGAACCGGGCCGGCGGCATGATCGCCAGCGCCATGATCACCACACCGGCCACCAGCAGCACCGCCGAGGCGACCAGGGTGGCGGGCAGCCCGTGCCGGACCAGGAAGGTCCGCTTCCCGGTCCGCCGGTCGCCCTCCAGATCGCGGATGTCCTTGAGGAACAACCTTCCGCAGAGCAGCAGATAGAGCCCGGCCACGCCGAGCAGGCCGCGCCCGTCGACCGGCGGCTGGCCCGCGATGGCCCAGACCACGACGGCCGGGAAGATCACGTACCCGATCGGGAGCAACAGCTGGGCGGCGCCACCGCGGCCGGACAGCCGGACCGGCGGCAGGGAGTACGCCAGATTGAGCAGCACCATGATCAAACCGGCCAGGCCGAGCCACGGTGACAGCAGCAGCCCGACCAGGACCACCGCCGCGGCCAGCAACCAGCCGGTCAGCCGCAGCCGGCCCACGCTCACGGTCTTGTTGATCAACGGACGGTCGGCGGCCCCGGCCAGGTTGATCGCGTCCGTGTCCGCGTCGCTGAGGTCGTTGATCGCGACCGCGTGGGCATACCAGAGCGCGAGCATGACCAGTCCGCCCAGGACGGCCGGCGGTTGCGGGGCGGGCAGGCCGAGCAGCAGGTGGCAGAGCAAGGCCTGGAGCAAGATCAGGATCGCCGTGCCGGGCCGCAGCAGCTGCCACAGCAACGGTGAGCGCCCACCCGTTCTCCGCACCACCCCCCGACCCTAATCCCGCCGCCACCCCACAATTCCGCCGACCGGTCACCAAAGCAGCGGTTTTTGCGGCGTGTCGACGCGCAAGTGACCGGTCGGCGGAATTTCGGACAAGGTCAACGGGTTCCGGACCCGCGTCGGGCAGGCGGGTGATTCGGCGAAGTGGGACGATGCGGGCATGGACACCGGACCGTTGGCCGTCATCCTGGTGAACCTCGTCGGCGGGGCCGCCGTGCTCGCCCTGCTGCTGCCCGCGTACGTGCTCGGACGGCGCCGGCTGCTCGCGTCGGAGGAGCCGCTCGCGCACGACCCGGAGTTGCTGACCGGCTACCGGCGGGTCACCGGCGGCCCGCGCCCGGTACTGATCTTCCTGGCCAGCGTGCTCGGCGTGATCGTGGTCGGCCTGGTGATCCAATACCTGGTCACCGAGCAGATCGAGCCCGAGGCCGGCATGATCGCGGCCGGCGTGTCGGCCCTGGTGTTCGTCGCCGCACCGGTCCCGATCGTGCTGGCGATCGTCCTGATCGCCCTGCTGATCTGGCTGATCTCGACCACCCGGGCGCGCTATCGCCACCTGGAGCAGATCGCCCATCAACCGGGCGCGACCGAGGCGGCCGAGCGGCTGCGGAACGAGCGCGGATCGCTCGGCATCGCCGGTGCCGCGGGGTTCGCCGCGGTCACCTGCCTCCTGCTCGGGATCGGCTGGGTCGGGCTGCTGTTCGCGGCCGCCGGCGGCGCGATCCAGTGCGTCCGTAACCCGAAGTGCCTTTAGCGGCTGGCCCATTCACCCCCGTTGACGGCGATCGTCTGTCCCGTGACCTGGCGGGCACCGGGCGAGGCGAGGAACCGTACGGTCTCGGCGATGTCGGCGGGCGTTCCGGCCCGCTTGGTCATCGTGGCCGCGACGAGCGAGGCGCGGCGATCGTCGGTGAGGTTGTCCCGGAAGAACTCGGTCTCCGCGATGTAGCCGGGCGAGACGACGTTGGCCGTGATGCCGCGGCTGCCGACCTGGCGAGCCAGATCGATGTTCCAGGAAGCCACAGCCGCCTTCGCCGCTCCGTACGAACCGACGCCCTTGTCCGCAGCGATCGAGCCGATGGTGATCACCGACGAGCCGCTCGGCATCGCGGGCAGCAGCGCCGTCGTCATCAGGACCGCGGTCAGCAGGTTGCTGTCCAGGTTGCGCCGCCAGGCCTCGGCGACCGCGGCCAGGCTGCCGGGTTCGGCGAAGTCGAAGTCCGTGTTGCCGCCGGCGTTGTTGACCAGCACGTCGACGGCCCCGGCCGCCGCGGCCAGGGCCGCCACCTGCTCCGGGTCCGTACCGTCCAGCGTGATCGGCCGGACCGAACCCTCGAGTTCCGCGGCCGCCCGAGCCAGCACCTCGGTGCGCCGGCCGGTGATGATCACCTGGCAGCCGTCGGCGGCGAACCGCCCGGCGATCTCCCGGCCGATTCCCGTGCCGCCACCGGTCACGACGACAGTGCGCATGCGTCTACCTCCTGCTACGTTTAGGTCTAAACGAGACTAGCAGGAGGGTCGATGCCGGACGCAACCGCGGATGACGCCGTCGATGCGATCGCCACGGCGTGGCAACGGGAACTGCCCGGCGTGCCGGTGCACTCGATCGGCATCGTGACCCGGGTGTGGCAGATCGCGAAACTGCTCGGCGACGACCGCGCCCGGCTGCTGCGGGCGCACGGCGCGGACGCGGCCACGCTCGACCTGCTGGCCACGCTGCGCCGCAGCGGCGAGCCGTACCGGATGACCACGCGGGAACTGGCCGCCGCCTCGCTGATCACGGCCGGGGCGATCACCCAGCGCGTGGATCGCGCCGAGGCGCAGGGGCTGGTGCAGCGGTCGGGACGTGCCGGTTCACGGGCCGTCGACGTCGAACTCACGCCGCTCGGCCACTCGACCGTCGACGGCCTGGTCGTCGCGGTCCTGTCCCGTGAGGCCGAGTTGCTCGACGGGCTCTCCGCCGATCAGCAGGCCGAACTGGGACTCACCTTGCGACAACTCCTGCGCCATCTCTCGGGATTGCTCGGAGACCAGCAGCCCGGCCATGTCGGGCACCACGACGCTAGCGCCGGAACTCGGCCAGCCAAGGGGTGAGGCCGGGCCGGTCGGGGCGTTCCCAGCGGTTGATCGCGACCGGCTCGAGGCCGTACTCACCGAAGCGCTCGATGTCGGCCCGGTCCAGCGGCCACGGCGGTCCCGGCTCCTTCTCGGCGTCGTCGAGGGCCGAAGCGATCACCAGCACCGTTCCGCCCGGCGCGGCCAGTCGAGCGATCGCCGCGGTGGCGTCGACCCGCTGCCCACGCGGGATGGACTGCACGGTCAGGCTCTCCACCACCAGGTCGAAGGCGCCGGTCCACTCCCTCGGCAACGCGAGGACGTCGGCCACCCGGAGGTCGAGATCAGCAGTGGGGTGCCGTTGCCGAGCGCCCGCGATCGCGTCCTCGACGTAGTCGAACCCGGTGGTACGGAAGCCCAGCGAGGCCACGAAGGCCGCGTCGTCCCCGTACCCGCAACCGACGACCATCGCCGACCGGCCGCTGCCACTGATCTTGTTCTCCCGCGCCCAACGGACCAGGTGCGGGTGCGGCGCCTGCCAGTCCCAGGGCGGTTGCCGGCCACCGGCATTCGCGGTCCGATATGTGTCGGTGAACATCGTGATCATCTCGGCCTGCTGCGGTCCGCTCTGACCGGACATCCGATCCTCCCTGTCTGTTCCCGGTGGCGAGGCACCATCGTGCCGTACCCGAGTCGATTCCGCATCGCGGATCGGAAATACTCACGACTGACACCCGACAGACGAGAAGGAGCAACGGTCATGAGCCAGGTGCCCACGATCACCCTCAACGACGGCAACGAGATCCCGCAGCTCGGGTTCGGCGTATGGCAGGTCTCGACCGAGGACATCGTCGCCTCGGTGGCCAAGGCGCTCGAGGTCGGCTACCGGCACATCGACACGGCCGCGATCTACGGCAACGAGGAGGGCGTCGGCCGCGCGATCGCCGAGTCCGGCATCCCGCGCGAGGAGCTGTTCGTCACCACCAAGCTGTGGAACGACAAGCACGCGCACGACGACGCGATCGCCGCGATCCAGACCAGCCTGGAGAAGCTCGGCCTCGACTACGTCGATCTCTACCTGATCCACTGGCCGACGCCGGAGAAGGACAACTACGTCGAGGCGTGGCTGGCGCTCGAGGAGATCAAGTCGAAGGGCTGGTCCAAGTCGATCGGCGTGTCCAACTTCCTCGAAGATCATCTTCGACGCACCGTCGCCGAGAGCTCGACCGTCCCCGCGGTGAACCAGATCGAGTTGCACCCGACCTTCAGCCAGGAGCCGCTGGTCGCCGTGAACTCCGAGCTCGGCATCGTCACCCAGTCCTACAGCCCGCTCGGCCTGTCCAAGGATCTGGCCAACCCGCAGATCCAGGAGCTGGCCGGGAAGCTCGGTCGCACGCCGGCCCAGGTGATCTTGCGCTGGCACATCCAGAAGGGCTACGTGGTGTTCCCGAAGTCGGTCACGCCGGCCCGGATCGCGGAGAACTTCGACATCTTCGGGTTCGAGCTGTCCGCCGACGACATCGCCGTGATCGACGGCGTGAACGTCGACGGCCGGAACAACCCGCACCCCAACGAGTTCAACTGATCATGGAGTGCCGGCGCCCGTTCAGGGGCGCCGGCACCAGATCCGGTCGTCGTCGACGCGATCACCGAGTGTGAAGGTGCAACGGCCGACCTCGGTGAAGCCGTAACGTCCGTAGAAGCGCTTCGCTCGCTCGTTGTGATCGAAGACGGTCAGATAGAGCTCCGGCGCGTCAGCTGCGGTGGCCAGGGCCCACTCCATCAGGCGGTCGGCGATGCCGGTCCCGTGCCATTCCTTCAGTACGTACAGCTGCTGCAGTTCGAGGGCGCCGGGCAGCGGTGTCGCCGCCGGAGCGCGGAGCGGGGTCAGCTTCGCGTACCCGATCGGGCGGGTCGCCTCGAACGCCGCGAACCACCGCAACTCCGGGTCGGCGAGATCGCGGGCCATGCTGCCGTCCGGGCCGTAGCTGCCGTCCAGGAAGGCGCCGAACGGCTCCGGATCGTAGTGCCGGGCGAACGTGTCCGCGAAGCAGCGGCGGGCCATCGCCCGGAGAGCCTCGTGCTGGTCCGGCGTCGGCACGGCGTAGTCGATCCGCTGTTGATCATCCATCTGCGTCTCCAGTCCTGGAGGACGCCCTTGGATTGATCATCCGACCGGCCCGAGCGTGGCGGCCGTGCCGCTGCAGCGTCTCTCGGACTCGCTCCCACTTTACGGCAGACACTCGATAGCCTCGTCACCATGAGCCGACTGCATCCGCTGCTGCACGATGTGCTGATCTTGGTCGCCGCGCCGACCCAGGTGCTCTCCGGCGCCGACGGTGGCATCCGGGCCGACGCCCGGACCGCGCACGGCGTGCTGCACGCCGACTGCCGCGTGATCAGCGAGGCGACCGTGACCGTGGTGGCACCGGACGGTGGGGAGAGCGCCGGCGAATCGATCGCCCGACTCGGCTCCGGCACCGCCGCGACCTTCACCGCGCTGCTCCGCGAGCTGAGCGTGGCGCCGAGCCCGGACCCGGTGCTCCGGCTCGACCGGGAGCGCACCGTCGCGCCCGGCACCGTGACCGAACGGATCACGGTCTCCTCCGTGCTCGAGCATCCGGTGGAGTGCGTGGTCCGGCTTCGGCTGGCCGCCGACCAGGCCGGCATGGACGCCATCCGCTCCGGTACTCCCGTGGAACCGATCGAACTTCCGGAACCGGACGGTGCGTCGGTGACCTGGGCTGACGTACGGACCGCGACGACGCTCACCGCCCCCGATGCCCGGCTGCGGCGGGCCGACGACCGGCGTTCCATGATCATCGAGTGGCCGGTCACGGTTCCGGCCCGCGGTTCGGTGACCTGCTCCTGGGTGGCGGAGGTGACCGACCTCCAGCCGGTGATCATCGCGGCCGGCCGGGACGGGCTCGCGGTCCATGATCACGTACGGACCGCCGAGACACGGCTGGCCGACCGTCCGGAGCCTCGGCTGGGTCGCTGGCTGGAGCTGGCCTTGACCGATCTGGACTCGCTGCGGATGGCCCTGCCCGACTCGCCGGCCGACGCGTTCTTCGCGGCCGGTGCGCCCTGGTACCTGACCTTGTTCGGCCGGGACAGCCTGTGGACCGCGCGCCTGTTGCTGCCCGTTGAACACCGCCCGGCCCTGGGTACGTTGCGTACCCTCGCCGGGCTGCAGGGCCGTCAGGAGGACCCGGAGACCGGCGAGCAGCCGGGCAAGATCATCCACGAGTTGCGCCGAGCCACCCAGGGCTACGGGGACAGCTGGCTGCCGCCGCGCTACTACGGGACGATCGACGCGACGCCGCTCTGGGTCTGCCTGCTGCACGACACCTGGCGCGCCGGCGGAGTCCCGGACTCCGAGTTGGCCGCACTCGCCCCGGCGTTGACCGGCGCACTGTCCTGGATGATCGACTTCGGTGACGCCGACGGCGACGGCTTCCTGGAGTACATCGACGCCAGCGGCCGCGGGCTGGCCAACCAGGGCTGGAAGGACTCCGGCGACGCCGTGCGGTTCACCGACGGCAGCCAGGCCGACGGTCCGGTGGCGCTGTCCGAGGTGCAGGGCTATGCGTACGAGGCCGCGGTCAAGGGCGCCGAACTTCTGGATGTGCTCGGCCTCGACGGCAGTGATCGTTTCCGTACCTGGGCAGCCGATCTCGCCGACCGGTTCCGCGCCGCGTTCTGGTGCGAACGGGACGGCGAGCGCTACCCGGCGCTGGCCCTGGACGGATCGAAGCGACGGGTGGACTCCCTGACCAGCAACATCGGCCACCTGCTCGGCACCGGGCTGTTGGGCGCCGACGAGGAGCGGCAGGTGGCCCGCATGATCGCCACGCCCGAATTGGACTCGGGGCTCGGCCTCCGCACGATGTCGATCAAGGACGGCGGCTACTCCCCGCTCAGCTACCACTGCGGCTCGGTCTGGCCGCACGACACCGCGATCGTGATCAACGGCCTGGTCCGCTCCGGCCTGACCGAGCACGGCGCGGGCCTGATCGAAGGTCTGCTCCGAGCCTCGGTCCTCTTCGAGCAGCGCCTGCCGGAACTCTGGTCCGGCGAAGGCCGCCCGGTCCCGTACCCGGCCGCCTGCCGCCCTCAGGCCTGGTCCGCCGCAGCCGCCGTCACCGTCGCCCACGCCCTCGGCGCCCTGCCCTGAGCCGGCTCGGCGCGCCCAGCGCGGACCGAAAACGCGTTGGCCGGCCGACCGGAGTGTGGCAGAGTCGCGGGCTATGGCGGGCCTCGACGGAGTCGTGATCAGGCCGTTCCGCCGCGACGACGTCGACAGGTGGACTCGGACACCGTCGCACCGGCAGCACGTGATCGACGGGCTGAAGCAGGCGGGTGACTATCTGGCCGCGGTGCTGCCCGGTGGTCGGATCGCGGGCAAGATCGGGATCCGGTACGACGAGCATCCCGGTGCCGGGACCGTGTTTCAGTTCGATGTCGTGGAAGACCTTCGGAACAAGGGAATCGGGACCGCACTGATCGGCCGGGCCGAGCAGGTGATTCGTGATCATGGCTGTGATCGGGTCACGTTGGGCGTCGAGGAATCCAACGACGGCGCCATCCGGCTCTACCGCCGCCTGGGCTATCAGGAGTTCGGGACTGAGCCGGCCGAGTGGGACCAGGAGGGTCCGGACGGCACCGTCTACCGCTACCGCTGCTTGTGCCTCCTGATGCAGCGCACCTGGTCCGCTCGCTGATCCGAGTCCCGCACCGGGTCAGATGATCAACTTCAGGCGACGGGAGTGGACATGGGGACACGTACGGTGCTCAACATCGCGGTCAGTGACGACCTGGTGGAGTCCTGGCGCGGCTGGTTCGCGCCGCCTCGACAGCCGTTTCCGTTGGATCCTCTCGCTCCGGCGGTTGCGGCGACGGTTCCGGTCGTCGAGGGAGACCCGATCGACGAGGTGCGGGATACGTTCGGCGTGTACCGCGGGGCCTGGACCTGGTTGGACGAAGCCGAGTTCGATGCTCTGCCCTACCGCAGCCGTCGGGCACTGGCAGCCGCTCAGCGACGATCGGTCAGGCCCAAACCGAAGCCCGTCTGGCCGTCGCAACTCGCCCGCGCGGGAGACGAGCTGCTGGTGCGCTGGGTTGAGACCAACCGCAAGCCCAGCCAGCACGAGATCGTGCCGGCGTCGGTCTGGCGGCGGGCCGAACGCCTGCTGCCCGAGGCGAAGCGGCTCGCCGGGACCTTCCCGAGCAGCTCCGGGCCGAACTGCTACGGCAACGTCGTGGCCGCCGCCGGCGTACCGGACACGGCGACCGTCCAGGTGTTCCCGGACCAGTTCCAGGCCTGGCTGGACCGGCAGACCGAACCCGTCCGCGGGACCGGCCATGATCGGGACCCGGGCACCGTCCTGTACTGGACCGAGCACGGGAAGCTGGCCCACGCGGCGGTGACGATCGGGGACGGGTGGGTCCTGAACAAGCCCTCCCAGGCCTGGTCGTGTCCCCGGTTGATCATGACGGTACGGGACCTGATCAACCGTTGGAAGTTCCCCACGACTCGCCTGTATCGGCGCCGGATCACCAACTGAGGCTGGTCAGCCTGCCCCTATCACGCAGCTGAGAACGTCGATCAGTTCGGCGCCATGCCTCGCGATCCAGCGCTGGGTCTGCACGGCGTCCGGGACCCGGGACGCGACATCCTCCAGCCGGGCGGCGCCACGCTGCCACAAGTTGGCTCGCCAGCCGACCGCTCCGATCGCCCGGGCCAGGATCAACTCGGGGATGATCATGATCTCGGCGGGATCCAGCCGGACCGTCTCGGCGTAGCCCTCGAGCAGCGCCGTAGTCCTGGTTCGCCAGTCGTCGCCGTTCAGGTAGCCGCTCTGATACAGCAGGATGGTCAGATCGTTCACCCGCAGGTCGCGGCCGGCGAACTCGAAATCGATCACGCCGGTGATCCTGATCTCCGGATCGTCGACTGCGAGCAGGCTGTAGGCCCCGACGTCACGGTGGATGATCTGCGCCGGCAGCTTCGCGCCACGAACCTGCATGTCGGAATGATCATGAAGCCAGTCGACCTGATCACCGGGCAGGCCGGCGGCGCCGAGCGCTGTGATCATCGTGTCGCCCAGCTCGGCCCGACCGAGGTCCGTGCTGAGCCAGTCGAACGGGGCATCCTTCGCCGGTACGCAGGCCAGGGCAGCGGCGAGCCGGCCCAGGGCGCGCCCGGCCGTCCGCGCCGCGTCGATCCGGTCGAGGTCGGGGCGCCGGCCCTCGATCCAGTCGACCAGGCTGACCGCACCCCAGGGCGATTCGACGACCGTCGCCCCGTCACGCGCCGGCCGTGGTGCCGACACCCGGAACGGCAGGTCAGCGGTAGCCAACCGGTCCAGCAACCGATGCTCGGCCAGCACCCGATCATGATCAAGAGTCTGATACAGCCGGAGCACGGCGATCGGCCGGTCTGCGACCACGATCCGGGTCAGGTTATGGGTGCCGCGGAGAGGGGGCCGCAGCCGGACCTCGCCACCCCGCCAATGCCGGTGCACCAACTCCAGCAGGGCGTCGTCGTCCGGGGGTCTGATCATGACGGGTCAGTCTCGCCGAATGATGAGCCACCCGCCAGGAGGGACGGTCGAACCGTCCGCCGATCGGGCGGCGGCTGTCGGTGGCGTCGCCTAGCGTCGTTCAGACCGACGACTTCGGAGGTTCGAATGAATGACGAAGCGGCACCGGCCGAACCTACGGCCCGGCCCGGGCGTCTACCCGATGGCTACAACGATTCCGGCGAACAACGTCTCCTCGGCTGGAGGGACGTCCGCCACCGTTTGGAGCAGTCGAAGCACTTCTGGTTCAGCACGGCGGACGCCGGCGGAGCACCACATGCTCGGCCGATCTGGGTCTGCTGGCGAATCCACGGATCCAGGTGCACCTGGAGAGCGCGACCGACGTGGTGATCGTCGAGGGCGTGTTCACGCTCGAGAACGACCTGACCGAGGAATCCTTTCGGCGTGTCCAGGCGAGCTATCTCACGCGCTACCGCGACTATCAACCCGAAGCTGCCGACGGCTTGTTCATGATCAAACCTCGGCATGTGCTGGCGTGGTCACAGTTCCCGGCCGATGTGACGCGATTCGTGTTCGACGATGATCAAGGCTGATCAGGCCGACCGACGCCGTGCCATTGCCGCTGACCCATAACGCTGTTATGGTCGATATCTCGGGGTTTCCTTCGCTATATCGAAGATTAGAGGAGATCATGCCCAGAGAGAGATCGGTCATGGCCAGGGTCGGGGCACTCGTTGCCTCGACAGGTGTCGCCGTAGTGACGCTCGCGCTGTCGGTGCCTGCGCAGGCCGCAACCACGACTGCCGATGGCGACGTGGACGTCATGGCGTGGCCGAGTTCGTGCCACACCGCCATCGATACGTTCCGCGAGTACTCGAGTGCTCAGTGCGTGCACCCGAACGGGGGTTCCTGGCGCGCGATTGCCATCTGTGAAGGCCCGAACGGCACCGTCCATCGGTACGGCGGATGGCGGCAGGGCGGACAGTCCAATGCCTACTGCGTCGGAACCGAGCTGGTTCGGCCGGGCGATGGCGGCGCCATCGAGACCCGGACCTGGTGACGGACAGCCGCTGATCACATGACCACTCACCGAAGGGAGACCGCTATGTCGCCAGAAGCAACGAGAAGGTCCAAGGGAGCCCGTGCGCGTCGGGTCGCGTTGGCCGCAGCCGGTGTCACCGCCGTCGCGCTCGCGGGACTGACGTCTGCGACGAGTGCTGCTGCGGCGCCTGTCGTCACCGGGTATCCGACCGATTGCCATGACTACCTGTCGAAGAACGGCTGGTTCTCGAGATGTGGGTCGGGTTCCGGGTTCTACAAGTCATCGGTGATCTGCAATCCATGGGACGGTGGTCCCAAGTTCGTCCGGGACGCAGAGTCATGGTCCACGCCCGGCGCCCTTTCGTACTCCTGGGTGAAGTGCCCGGCCCAGACGACCGCCGAATCCGGCGGAATCCTGTACAGCTCCTAGCTCCGGCCTCCGCACGGTGCCCGACCTGCGTGCGCGCGAGAGCAGTGTCTCGACGATGATCAAGGCTGACAGCGGGGGCACCAGTAGCTGAGGCGTTCCTGGCCTTCCGGGCCGAACTCCTCGCTCTTGATCATCGTCCCGCAGCGGCGGCAGGGCTGGCCGGCCCTTCCGTACACGTAGCTTCGGGCGCCGGAGCGGAGGTCGCCGGTGCTGGTCTGCTCGGGGCGCTCCCGGTTGGCCATGATCAATCGGTGGGCGCGGTCGACCAGACGGCGCAGGTTCGGTACGTCGGCGACCGGACGGCGCGGGTGGATTCCTTGCAGGAAACAGATCTCGGCCCGATAGAAGGTGCCGAGGCCGGCCAGGTTGCGCTGGTCGAGCAGGGCCTCGCCGATCGCCCGCTCGGAGGCTTCGCCGAGTCTGCGTACGGCTTCGTCGAGGTCCCAGTCCGGGCCGAGCAGATCGGGGCCGAGGTGACCGAGGACCCGATCCTCCTCGGCGGTCGGCAACAGTTCCAGCACCGGCAGCCGATAGCCCACGGCGACCTGGTCGGCGTTCGCCAGCAGGGCCCGGATCTCGTGCGGCGGCCCGCCCCGCGGCGTCCGCCCGGCCGGGGAGATCCGCCAGGTCCCGTCCATCCGAAGATGGCTGTGCAGCGTACGCCCGTCGTCGAACCGGAACAGCTGGTGCTTCCCTCGGGACACCACCTCACGCACCGCGTGCCCGACCAGGGAGACCGTCGCCAGCGACGGCACCCGCAGCTCGGCACGGACGAGCGGGCGACCGGCAAGGGCGGCGTGCAGCCGCCGACAAGCCAGCCAGACCGTGTCGCCTTCAGGCATGCCGCCCATTGTGGCCCACCCGCCTAGGGTGGTCGCGTGACCAGCCCCGCGCCTCTGCTCGACAACCTCGGCCGACTCGCGACCGGCGGCGCCGTCCTGGGAGGGCTGGGACTGCTCGCCTCGATCGGGTACGTCCGCGGTGCCGCGATCGGCCACCTCCACCGCCTCGAGGACGTACCGGCAGCCCCGGTGGCCATGATCCTCGGCGCGAAGGTGCATCCGGACGGACATCCGTCCTCGTTCCTCTCGGCCCGCTTGGAGCTCGGCCGGCGGCTCTTCGAACTGGGCAAGGTGGAGCGGCTGCTGGTGTCGGGCGACGGCGTCCGGCCCGAGTACGACGAGCCTGCCGCCATGATCGACTACCTGACCGATGCCGGCGTCCCGGCCGACGTGATCATGGCCGACCGGGCCGGCCTGGACACGTACGACTCCTGCCTGCGAGCCAAGACCCTGTACGGCTGCCACGAGTTGATCATCGTCACGCAGACCTACCACCTGGCCCGCGCGGTCGGCATCGCCCGCCACCTCGGGCTGGTGGCCCACGGCGTCGGGGACAACTCCGTCCGCCGGCACCGCAGGCCTTGGCTGATCGGTTCCGCCCGTGAACAGCTTGCGTACCTGAAGGCGGCCGGGGACCTGATCAGCCGCCGCGACCCGACCGAACCGACGGCCTGAGTCACTCACCGCTCCACTATCAGGTTTGACTTGCTTGTGCAAGCATGTAATGCTGTAATCAAGTAAGAACGAAAGGAGGGTCAGATGACCTGGCACTCACCTTGGGACGAGGGCTCGCGGGAACGCCGCGGACGCCCCGGACTACGAGACGACCGCCGGCGTGGTGCCGGCGAAGGCCGCGGGCGGGGACGCCGCCGCGGCGAATCTGAAGAGCCGGCCGCGGACGAGACCGAGGCCGACCCGCGCGAGCGTCGCCGCCATCACGGCGAACGACGCGGCGGACGCGGCTTCGGCCGACCGGGCGGCTGGCAGAACGTTGATCTGCCGCCGGCCGACGACGCTCAGGCCTGGTTCGAGGGACGACTGCCCGACGGTTGGTTCTCCGACGTCGAGGTCAGTGTCGACCGCGAGGAGATCCTCGTGATCGGCACGCTGCCCGACGACACGACCGACGACACCGCTGCGGCAGAGGGCCGGATCAGCCGGTTCCGCGCCGACACCCGCGGCACCCGGATGCAGATCGCCGACGAGGCTCAGGCCCGGTACCGGCGGAAGGTGTCCTGGGGCGCCGAGCTCGGGGACGTCCGCACGCTGTTCACGCACATCTCGGTTCCCGTGATGACGCGGCTCCGTCAGCCCGAACGGCAGGTCCTGGACACGCTGGTCGACGCCGGCGTCGCCCGCTCCCGGTCCGAGGCGCTGGCCTGGGCCGTCAAGCTGGTCGGCGAGCACACCGAGTCCTGGCTGTCCGGGCTGCGTGACGCCATGGCCGAGGTCGACAAGCTCCGTGCCGCCGGCCCGAGGCTCGACCGCGAGGACGATTCCGACGATTGAGCGCGGGCCGGTCGGGCCCGCGCTGTGGATCCCCGGCTCGAGGATCGTGCTGCGGCCCGAGCCGGGACGCTCCGGGCCACCGGAGGCCGTACCCCTGCTGCTGAGGTTGCTGGCCGAACTCCGCCGGCCACCACCGCCCCGACCCCGAACCCACTGATCGACCGGTCAGTTCTGCAGCGACACGCCGCCAGAACGCCTGCTTTTGTGACCGGTCAGCGGGTTCTGTGGGTGCGGTAGTAGGTGATCAGGGAGCGCGTGGAGGAATCCTGGGCGGCCAGGGCCGCCTCGTCGCCGGAGACGGCCGGCGCGAGTTGCAGGGCCAACTGCTTGCCCAGCTCCACCCCCCACTGATCGAAACTGTCGATGCCCCAGATCGCACCCTGGACGAAGGTCAGGTGCTCGTAGAGGGCGATCAGCTGACCGAGCACGGCCGGCGTGAGCGCCGGAGCCATGATCGAGGTCGACGGGCGATTACCCGAGAACACCCGAGCCGGCACGATCGGCTCGGGTGTTCCCTCGTCGCGGACCTCGTCGGGCGTCTTGCCGAAGGCCAGGGCCGCGGTCTGGGCGAAGAAGTTGGCCAGGAACAGCTCGTGGACATCGGTGTCGCCGTCCCGCAGTGGGTGCGCAGGGTTCGCGAACGCGATGAAGTCGGTCGGGATCAGCCGGGTGCCCTGGTGGATCAGCTGATAGAACGCGTGCTGGCCGTTGGTGCCCGGCTCGCCCCAGAACACCTCGCCGGTCTCGGTCGTGACCGGCGAGCCGTCGTAACGGACGCCCTTGCCGTTGGACTCCATGGTCAGCTGCTGCAGGTAGGCCGGGAACCGGTGCAGATACTGCGAGTACGGCAGCACGGCGTGGGTGGCCGCGCCGAGGAAGTTGCCGTACCAGACGTTGAGCAGGCCGAGCAGCACCGGCAGGTTGCGGGCCGGTTCGGCGGTCCGGAAATGATCATCGATCGCCCGGAAGCCGGCCAGGAACTCGGCGAACCGCTCCGGCCCGATCGCCACCGCGAGCGAGGTCCCGATCGCCGAGTCGACCGAGTAGCGACCGCCGACCCAGTCCCAGAACCCGAACGCGTTCGCCGGGTCGATGCCGAAGGCGGCCACCTTGTCCAGCGCCGTCGACACCGCGACGAAGTGCTTCGCCACCGCGGTCTTGGCTTGATCGTCTCCGCCGTCGATCGCCCCGGCGGAGCGCAGGCCGTCCAGCAGCCAGGCCCGGGCCAGCCGGGCGTTGGTCAGCGTCTCCAAGGTGCCGAACGTCTTGGAGGACACGATGAACAGCGTCGTCTCCGGGTCCAGGCCGGCCGTCTTCGTGGCCAGGTCGGTCGGGTCGATGTTGGAGATGAACCGGGCCTCCAGGCCCTCCTTGACGTACGGCCTCAGCGCCTCGTACGCCATCACCGGACCAAGATCAGATCCGCCGATGCCGATGTTGATCACCGTGCTGATCGGCTTGCCGGTGACACCGGTCCACTCCCCGCTGCGGACCCGGTCGGCGAAGGCGTACACCTTGGCCAGCTCGGCGTGCACCTCCTCGACGACCTCGTGGCCGTCCACCTCCAGCCGTTCGCCGGCCGGGGCCCGCAGCGCGGTGTGCAGCACCGCCCGGTCCTCGGTGACGTTGATGTGCTCGCCGGCGAACATCGCCGCGATCCGTTCGGGCAGCCCGACCTCGCCGGCCAGGGCGAGCAGCGCTGCGACGACCTCGTCGGTGATCAGGTTCTTGGACAGGTCGGCCCGCAGGTCGGCGGCGTCGACGGTGAGCCGCTCGGCCCGGTCGGGGTCGTCGGCGAACCAGGCCCGCAGGTCGGGTCGCAGCGAGTCGGCCAGCCCGGACAGGGTCCGCCAGGCCTCGGTTCGAGTCGGGTCCACCGGTGCGCTCATGGGGCCATCCTGCCAGGGCAGGATCCGGGCCGGGATCAGAGCCAGCCCTTGACCTCGGCGCGGCGGGCCGCCTCGACCCGGTTGCTGGTGCCGAGCTTGCGGATCGCGTTGGAGAGATAGTTGCGTACGGTGCCGGGAGACAGGTGCAGCCGGTCCGCCACGGCATTGATCGACGCCCCGTCGGAGGCGGCCCGGAGCACGTCCCGCTCCCGTTCGGTCAAGGGATTCTCTCCGTCGCGGACCGCGGTGATCGCAAGATCCGGATCGATCACCCGCTCCCCGGCCGCGACCTGCCGGACCGCCTCGGCCAGCTCGGACGCCGGCGCGTCCTTGAGCAGAAAGCCGACCGCGCCGGCCGCCATCGCCCGCCGCAGGTAGCCGGTCCGGCCGAACGTGGTCAGCATGATGATCTTGGTCCCCGGCAACTGCCGGGTCAGCTCGGTCGCCGCGCTGATGCCGTCGGTGCCGGGCATCTCGATGTCCAGCAGCGCGACGTCCGGCCGGCCCGTCAGGGCGGCCGGCAGCACCTCGTCGCCGCGGGACACCTCCGCGACGATCTCGATGTCGCCCTCCAGCGAGAGCAGCGCGGACAGCGCCCCGCGCACCATCGCCTGGTCCTCGGCGATCAGCACCTTGATGATCATGGCACCTCCGGTTCGGCCGGCACACTGACCCGGAGCCGGAAGCCGGGCCCGAGATCCTCGATGGTCAGGGTCGCCCCATCGGCCTGGCGGACCCGCTCGGCCAGGCCGGCCAGCCCGCTGCCCGGACCGGATCGGGCCGGCGGGGTCCGCTCCTGTCCGCGGCCGTCGTCGTCGACGACCAGCGAGATCACCCGGTCGGACCGGCGCAACTCGATCCGGCAGCGGGCGGCACCGCTGTGCCGGACCACGTTCGTCACCGCCTCCCGGACGGCCCAGGCCAGCACCGCGTCGTGCCGGACCGGGCTGCCGTCGAGCTGATCATCGATCACGGTCTCGATGCCGGCCGACTCGAGCAGTTCCCGGGCGCCGTCGAGCTCGGCGGTGAGGACCGGGCGGCGATAGCCGGCCACCGCCTCGCGGACCTCGCGCAGGGAGCGCCGGGCCACCACGTGCGCGTCGGCGATCTCCGCGCGAGCCCGTACCGGATCGGTGTCGATCAACTTCTCCCCCAGCTCGGTCTTCAAGCTGATCAGGGACAGGCTGTGCCCGAGCAGGTCGTGCAGGTCCCGGGCGAACCGCAACCGCTCCTCGGCCACGGCCAGCTCGGCCAGCCGCCGCCGCGCCGTGATCAACTCGGCCAGGTTCGCCGTCTGGCCGATCGTCGCCGCGCCCCACAGCCCGAGCAGCCCGGCCGGCAGCCCCAGGAACGACAGCCCGTACGGCCAGCCCAGCACGAACAGCACCACCACCAGCACGGCGACGCCGACGTACGCCTCGCGGGCCGGCAGCATCACGCCGACGGCCATCCCGACGTGGAAGAACAGCGACAACCAGGCCGGCCCGGTCAGCTGGGCCAGCATGATCAACAGCACCGCCAGCCCGACGACCAGTCCCCGGCGCAGCCACAGCGCGGCCGCCGGCGGCGGCCCGACCAGCAGCGTGGCGGGCCGGAGCCAGCACATCAGGTACGTGAAGCCGACCGCGAACAGCAGCGCGCCCGCGAAGCTGATCATGGACGTCGGCCGAGTCGGCCCGGCCTCGACCGCGGTCCGGATCGGATAGCCGAGCATGATCAGGCTGAGCGGCGTCAGCACCTGCCACCAGTGCCGGTAGAACAGCCGTGGCAGCGAGCGCAGGTCGGCCCCGTTGATCACGCCGAGCGCCGCTTCCGGATCCGGCCCCACGGCTTGAAGACCGCGAGCACCATCGCGAAGGTCAGCGCGGTGGGCGAGACGATCGGCGGGTAGATGATGTTGTCCAGGTCCGCGGTCGCGGCCGGGTCGGCGGCCAGCTGCCGCCCGTACTCGCCGACCTCCTGCACCCCGCCGAGCAGGGACAACGGAACCAGCAAGGTCAAGATCAAGTTCAGCACCAGCTTGATCAACACCCACCAGTAGCGGACGATCCCGTACCGCGAACCCCAGCCGAGGAAGAGCCCGGTGATCAGGCAGACCAGGCCGGCGCAGAGCAGCGGCACCACGGTGATCGTCTCCAGGGCCTGGAACAGCGAAGCGGCGAGCCGCGGATCGTCGGTGGTCAGGCCGGTGAAGACCGCGAACGCCATCGCCACATCCAGTCCGATCCAGATTCCCGCGGACATGATGTGCAGCAACAGCACGAGCTTGCGTACCGGAGTCCTGAGCCGCAGCCGGATCGGTGACCCGGCCGCCGTCGTCGTGGTCGCCATCTCGCCCTCCTCGCTGACGCCAACCCTGCCCGGACCCCGGTGGACCCGACCAGTGATTTCTGTCATTCCGGAATCCTCGCCGAGCGGACGTCTGCTGTCGTCGGACGAGCAACGGCCGTCGGCTCAACATCCGGCGCAGCGTGCCGGCTCGTCACTACGCACTCGGACGTAGTTGCGGTCGTTCTGTCGGATTCGCCCGGACGGCTCCGTACGGACTCACAACAGACCACATGAGAAGGAGCAGACCATGAACCAGGCCAACCCGATCCGGCTCTACATGTCCATGTCCCTCGACGGCTTCATCGCCGGCGAGGACGACCGCCGCGGCCAGGAGATGGGGCGGCGCGGCTTCCGGCTGTTCAACTGGCTGGACGACCGGTTCGGCGACGGGCCGAACGGCCAGGTGTACCGCGAAGGACTCGCGACCGGTGCCGTGATCAGCGGCCGGCGCACGTTCGAGCTGGCCGGGCACTGGAACGGCGACCACCACGACGGGGTGCCGATCTTCGTGTTGACCCGCACCGTCACCGAGCAGGACCGGCCGATCGGCCACGCCCGGTTCATCAGCGACGTCGCCGAGTGCGCCCGGCTGGCCCGGGCCGCCGCCGGTGACCGACCGGTGCTGGTGCACGGCGCCGGTGCGGCCCAGGCGCTGCTCCGAGCCGGCCAGCTGGACGAGCTGGAGATCCAGCTGGTGCCGGTGCTGCTGGGCCGGGGCCGGCGACTGTTCGACGAGCTCGCCGACGAGACGGTGGAGCTGGAGCCGGTGCGCCGGCTCGAGGGGCGCGACGTCACCCACCTCCGCTATCGGGTGGTGCGCTGAACTTTCCGGAGATTTCTTGGCGGCGGTGTCGATCTCGGGTCGTGACTCTTCGTCGGTGGGGCAAAGAAGGCTTCACGGAGGGAGAGTCCGATGTCGTACGCAGCAACCCGGACCATGCCGGTGCCGGCCCGGACCGCCGGAGCAGGCCTGGTGCTGGGCCTGGCCTGCGCGGCCGACGCGATGGTCGGCCTGGACATGGCGATCGTCAACGTCGCGTTGCCGTCGATCCAGCGCGACCTCGGAGTCGGCCCCGGGGCCGTGCAATGGGTGGTCGTGGCCTACGGGCTGCTGCTCGGCGGCTTCCTGCTGTTCGGCGGACGGCTGGCCGACCAATTCGGCCGCAAGCGGGTCTTCGTCGCGGGCCTCGCGGTCTTCACCGCCTCGTCGCTGCTGGCCGGCCTCGCCGCCGAGGCGTGGCAGCTGATCGCGGCGCGGGCGGTCCAGGGCTTCGGCGCCGCGCTGATCGCCCCGACCGCCCTGTCGCTGCTCGCGGTCAGCTTCGCCGAGGGGCGCGAGCGGAACCGCGCGCTCGGCGTCTTCGGCGCCGTCGGCGGCGTCTCCGGCTCGGTCGGGGTGGTGGCCAGCGGCCTGCTCACCGGCGGGCCGGGGTGGCGCTGGGGCTTCCTGATCAACGTCCCGGCGGGTCTCGTCATGATCACACTCGCCGTCGTCTTCCTGACCGCCGACCGGGAGACCCGCCGGACCGCCCGGCTGGACACGGCCGGCGCGACGACGGTGACCGGCGGCCTGCTGCTCCTGGTGTACGCGCTCCATCACGGCGCCACCCATGGCTGGCTGGCCTGGTCGACCCTGGCGCTGGGCGCTGCGGCCGTGGCGTTGCTGGTCGCCTTCGTACGGATCGAACGCCGCACCGCCAACCCGCTGGTGCCGCCGTCGACCTGGCGGAACCGGACCCTGGTGGTGGCCAACGCCGCAGCGTTCCTGACCACCTGCGCCTTCCTCTCCTTCATCTTCATCGCCTCGCTGCTGATGCAGCAGGTGCTCGGCTACTCGCCGCAGCTGACCGGCGTGGCCTGGCTCGCCACCACGGCGACGATCTTCCCGGTGGCCATGATCGGCGGCCGGCTGACCGCGCTGGTCGGGGTCCGGCCGCTGCTGGTCGTCGGGCTCGGCCTGTTCGCCGCCGGCGCGGTCTGGCTCGGCCGGGTGCCCGCGGCGGGTCACTACTGGACCGATCTACTGCCGTCGTTCCTGGCCGCCGGGATCGGCTTCGGGCTGTGTGTTCCGGCGTTGCAGGTCGGCGCGCTGGCCGGGGTACCCGAGAAGGACTCGGGACTGGCCTCCGGGCTGGTCGAGACGATGCGCGAGGTCGGCGGTGCGGCCGGCGTCGCCGCGGTGTCGACCGTGCTGGTGGCCGGTTCCGGCCTGGCCGGGTTCCACCTGGCCTTCCTGTTCATCGGCGTCGTGGCCGCGCTCGCGCTGGTCACCGCCGCGATCGGGTTCGCCGGCCGGCGAGCCTGACCATCCGATCCAGAGGAGTCTGAGATGACCATCGAGAACGTTCCCGAACCCGCGATCGCCGACCGCGCCACCTTCGAGGCGGAACTGGCCGAGCTGCGGACCCGGGAGAAGGCGCACACCCGGGCCGGCGACGCCATCGCCGCGGCCAGGCGCCGGCTGCCCGTGGTCGAGGTCGACCCGTCCACCCCGCTGATCGGTGCGAACGGGCCGGTGCCGCTGATCGACACCTTCGAGGGCCGGCAGCAGCTGATCACGTACTACTTCATGTGGTACCCGGGTCGGCCCGCGGCCGGGCAGTGCGAGGGGTGCACCTGGAACAACACGCAGCTCGACGAGCTGTCGTACGTCCATTCCCGGGACATCACGTACGCGGTGTTCTGTCAGGGGCCGTACGAGGAAAGTGTGCGCTACCACGACTTCATGAACTGGTCGATGCCCTGGTACTCGGCGCAGGACTCGCTGGAGACGCTCCTGGTCGGGCGGCAGGCCGGCATGATGCACGTGGTCTGCTATCTCCGGCGCGGCGACCGCGTCTTCGAGACCTACTGGACCACCCTCCGCGGCGTCGAGGCCGTCGACATCAACTACCGGCTGATGGACCTGACCATCTACGGGCGACAGGAGCCGTGGGAGGACTCGCCCCAGGGCTGGCCGCAGGGCCACGGGGAGACGTTCCGCGTCGACGGCCGCCCGATCGCCCAGTGGTCGCGGATCCGCGCCGGCCGGTCCGACGACCTCACCGGTGGCGCAGCACCGACGACCGCGGCACCATCGTCACCACCCACGTCCGGCGGATGTGGCGCTTGTGGCTGATGCCCGCTGCAGGCAGAACCGAGACCGGAGGTGTCATGAAGTACGTGCTGTTGATCTGTGACGACGAGGTCGATCCGCCGTCGACGGCGGAGATGGCCGCCGACCCGGTGCACAAGGTCTGGGAGGAGAAGGTCCGCGGCTCCGAGCTGTGGGGTGCGCGGCTCCTGCCGACGGTCAACGCGACGACGATCCGGGTCCGCAGCGGAGAGGTGCTCGTGTCCGACGGGCCCTTCGCCGAGACCAAGGACTTCGTCGGCGGTGTGGTCGCCATCGAGTGCGAGAACCTCGACGACGCGATCGAGATCGCGGCCAGTCACCCGTACGCGCGCCGCGGGAGCGTTGAGATCCGGCCCTTCTGGGAATGACGGCCGGGCGCTCCGGCCGCTGGGCACGGCGCTAAGTTGGGCCCCACTATGGGTACGGAGAGCCGGCAGGCCCGGGCGCGCGCGGAGCAGATCGTCCGGGACGGCGCCCCGGTCGGCTCGTCGCCGTACCGGACGGATCTGGAACGGATCCGCTTCGCGCCGTCGTTCTCCCGGCTGGCCGAAGTGACCCAGGTGGTCGCCTCGGCCGCGACGGCCGGCGTCGTGCACAACCGGCTGACCCACACGATCAAGGTCACCGCGGTCGCCCGGGCGCTGGCCGAGCGGCTGGTCCGGAGCGAGCCGTCGGACCGGTTGGACGAGCTGGGCGGGCTGGATCAGGTCGTCGTGCAGGCCGCGGCCAGCGCGCACGATCTCGGCCATCCGCCGTTCGGGCATCTGGGCGAGCGGGTGCTGGACCAGCTGGCCCGGCAGCGGTTCGGCCTGCACGACGGGTTCGAGGGCAACGCGCAGACGTACCGGATCATCACCGAGCTCGAGGTGCGCGGCCCGGGCGACGAGGGGCTGAACCTCACCGCGGCGGTGCGGGCGGCGGTGCTGAAGTATCCGTGGGGGCGGCTCGACGTACCGGAGCCGCATCCGAGCGGCTGGCCCGAGATGCCGCGCGGGGCTCGGGTCGGCGTCGACGGTCCGGGATCGGCGAAGTTCTCGGCGTACGTGATCGACCTGCACGAACTGATCGCGGCACGGGCCGCGTTCCCGATGCTCGAGCCGGGCCGGCAGACCGTCGAGTGCTCGGTGATGGACCTGGCCGACGACATCGCCTACTCACTGCACGACCTGGAGGACTTCCACCGGTCCGGGGTGCTGCAGTTCTCGCCCGTGTCGGCCGAGTTCCGGGCCTGGGCGGCCGACCGGAAGACGCTGGCCGGCCTGGAACCCGAAGCCGTGCAACAGCTGGACCGCAAGCCCGGCGCCGGACTGGAGCGGCTGCGGCGCCGGCTGCAGGACCGGGACGGCTGGATCTTCGACGAGGAGCTGTTCGCGGCGGCGGTGGCCCGGGTCGGTGACGAGTTCGTCGACGGGGTGCTGGACCGGCCGTACGACGGGTCGATGGCGGCCGACCGGACCATCTCGGGCTTCACCGGGCGCTGGATCGACGAGTTCATCGCCGCCGCCCGATTGGATCCCGCGCCGCAGATCCGGGCCGGCTGGGTCGAGCCCACCCCGGAGGCCTGGCACCGGGTCCAGGTGCTCAAGTTCGTGCACGCCTACTTCATCCTGGAACGGCCGGACCTGGCGATGTTCCAGCGCGGCCAGGCCGAGATCCTGTCCCGCTTGGTCGCCGCCCTGGACGACTGGCTGTCGGACCGGCTGGACGCCGGCCGGGCGCCGCGGCGGCTGCTCGACCTGGTCCGGATCGCGACGCTGGCGTACCGGAGGCTGGCGGAGGAGCGGCCCGCATGGCTGGGCGGCCGGACCGGTGACGGCGACCTGGCCCGGATGGGGCGGGGCCGCGGCATCATCGACTACGTGAGCGGCCTGACCGACGAGCAGGCGATCGCGTTCTCGTCCCGGCTCTCCGGCGGTAACAGCATCCTGTGGAGCGGGGCGGTCTGACCCTTGGATTCGTTGCAGGAGTTCGCCGCGGCCGCCGGGACGGTGCTGCGGGAGATCATCAACCGCGCGGTGTCGGTGCAACCGGCGCCGCCGATCGAGGTGATCCTGATCATCGCGGCCATCGCCGCGCTGGCCGTGCTGCTGCGGCCGGTCTGGCCGGTCACCCGGCTGTTGATCACGATCACCCACGAGGGTGCGCACGGCGTCGCGGCGCTGCTGACCGGTCGCCGGCTGCACGGGATCCGGCTGCACTCGGACACCTCCGGCGTCACGCTGTCCAGCGGCCGGCCCGACGGACCGGGCATGATCATCATGCTCGCGGCCGGCTATCTCGGACCGGCCGTGGTGGGCATCGGCGCGGCCCTGCTGCTCGCCGCCGGGCGCAGCGTGGGGCTGCTCTGGTTGTTGTTGATCTTGCTCGCCCTGCTGTTGGTGCAGATCCGCAACTTCTACGGGCTGCTGGTGATTCTCGGCGTCGGCGCCGTCCTGGTCGCGATCAGTTGGTACGCGCCGCCCACGGTCCAGTCCGGCGTCGCGTACCTGATCACCTGGATCCTGCTGATCGCCGCGCCGAAGCCGGTGATCGAACTGATCCGGCACCGGAACCACCCGCAGACCGCCGGCTCGGACGCCGCCCAGCTGGCCGGGCTGACCCGGCTGCCGGCGCTGGGCTGGTCGCTGCTGTTCCTGGCCGCGAACGTGGCCGGCCTGGTCCTCGGGGTCAGCTTCCTGCTGCCGGGGATGATCCAACGGCTCCTTGCGCTGGCCGGCTGAATCCCCGGAAAACAAAGGACTCCCGGCCGAAGCCGGGAGTCCTGGTCAGTTGGGGAGGAAGGGAAGTTCGATCAGCGGTGTGGGCTGAAGACGCCGTGACGCTGCGCGACCAGGATCAGCTCATCGCGCATCGCCGGCGTGGCGGCGGTGCTGATGGCGCGGTTGATCTCGCGGCGGGTCCGGATGGTCTCACGGCGGCTTCGGAGAGCCTTCGCGAGGCGTGACATGCGTGGTCCTTTCACAGGGTTGACTGGTGGCAGCTTCGGCGTCGAAACTTTCGATTTCGAATTAATCTTACCTCGCCGGACAAGCCGTTCCGAAGCCGGCGGCTATGATCTCGCCCACACGGCTGGGAGGTCAGAGATGCCGCAGGTGGAGGCACGGGTACGGGTCGCCGTCGACCCCGCGACCGCCTTCGCCGTCTCGCAGACCACCGGGCCGACCCGGCTTCGCTGGGACCCGTTCATCCGGCGCCAGCACTTCCTCGACGACGCGACCGAGGCGGGTCGCGGCGTCCGGACCTTCACCCGGTCCCGGCACGGTCTTTCCATGATCAGCAGGTACGTCTCGTACGCGCCGCCGGCACCCGGCCGGGACACCGGCAACGTCGGCATGACCATGGAACGCGGGCCCTGGTTCTTCGAGACCTTCGGCGGCGGCTGGCGGTTCGTACCGGACGGCGAGGGCGGCACCGTGGCGACCTGGAAGTACACCTTCAGCTGCCGGCCGGCCTGGGCGCGGCGGGTGCTGGAGCCGATCGGCAGCTGGCTGCTCGGCCGGGACATCCGCCGCCGGATCGCCGGATTCGCCAACGGGTGCAGCGATCCCGAGGTGCTCGCGGCGGCCCGGTCCGGGGCGGGATAGGCTCGATGGCCATGGACACCGAACCGTTGGCACGGTTGCTCCGCAGCGGCATTGCCGCCCATCCCCGGCCGCTGTTCCCCGGCGCGGTCTGCGCCGTCGATCATGGCGGTGAGTGCGACGTGATCATGGTCGGCGACGCCTACCGCTATGCGGACCTCGACGGCACCCGGGTGCCGGACGAGCAGCGGACGCCGATGGCGGCCGACACGGTCTTCGACCTGGCCTCGCTGACCAAGCTGTTCACCGCGATCTTGATCATGCAACTGGTGGACCAGGAGCAGCTGGAGCTGGACGCACCGGTCGCGGACTACCTCGAGGCGTGGTCCGATCCGGAGCGGTCCTCGGTGACCGTGCGGCAACTGCTCACCCACACGAGCGGGCTCGCTGCCGTACTGGGGCTGTGGCATGAGCCGGACCCGGACGCCCGGGTCCGCGCCGTCCTCGAGGCCCCGCTGGAGACGCCGCCGGGCGCCGCCTTCCGCTACTCGTGCGTCGGCTACCTCAACCTCGGCCTGCTCTACCAGGCGATCACCGGGATGGACCTCGCGCACGCCGTGATCAACCGGATCTGCCGGCCGCTCGGCCTGACCGACACCGGCTACCGACCCCTGGCCGCCGGGATCGCCAAGGAGCGGATCGCGGCGACCGAGATGCGGCCGATCGCCTGGTCCCGCGACCTGCCCCCGGCCGGCCCGGACGAACCGGCCCAGGACAACCGCGGCATCGTGCACGACGAGAACGCCGCCTCGCTCGGCGGGATCGCCGGCAACGCCGGCATCTTCGGTACGGCCGCCGACCTGCTCACCTTCGGCCGGGCCGTGCTGACCGGACTCGGCGGCGACGGCTCGGCCCTCGGCCTGCGGCCGGAGACCCTGGCCGAGATGGCGAGGCCGCAGCTGCCGGACGGACTGAACCCCGATTTCCAGCAGGGCCTGGGCTTCCGGATCGGCCAGACCGGCTTCATGGGCAAGCTCGCCGACACCCCGGCGATCGGCCACACCGGCTACACCGGCACCTCGATCACCATCGACCCGTCCCGAGACCTGGTCCTGGTCCTGCTCACCAACCGGGTCCACCCGTCCCGCGAGTGGTCCGAGCTGAACCCGTTCCGGAGCCGGATCTCCGACCAGGTCGTCGCCACCCTCGAGCCCAGGGTCTAGCCGCGCGCCGCCCTTGGGACTGGGCGCAGCGCTTGTCCCCGCACCATCAACCCACCCGCGCCGGTGTTCGCGGGTCTTGGCCCGCCCGGGTCCCGCCCACCGGCCGCCCGTCACTCGTCGCGGAGCCGGGGCCCAGCCCGATCCCCGGCCCCGCGCGACCTCCACGCCGACCGGTCACTACTGCAGCGACACGCCGCCCAAACGCCTGCTTTGGTGACCGGTCGGCGGAGGAGTTTCAGGCGGCTCGGCCGTAGCCGGTGGAGAGGACGACGCCGGCGCGTTCGAGTTCGGCCTCGACGCGGAGGCGTTCGATGTCGCGGGCGTGGCCGGCGGTGTCGGTGTCGAGTTCGTGTTCGATGCCGAGCATCTCGCAGCACTGGATCAGCAGGCGGTCGTACGCGAGCCGGTTGCCGAGCTGGTGGGCCGCCGAGGAGCTGGCGTCGACGGCGATGATCCGGCGAAGCCGGCGCAGGTCGGCCGCCAGGCGTTCGATCGGGATGCCGCACTGGTGCCGGAGTGCGGACACGTTGCGATGATGCTCGGCCCGCTGTCGTACGGCCTCGGCGACCCGCTCCAGCAGGTCGGTCTCGGGGGTCTCGAATCGACGGCGCCGCAGCCACCGGGATCGGGCCCACCAGAGGGCCGCCAGTCCGCACAGCAGGCCGGCGAACACCAGGTATCCGAGCACCAGCCAGCCCACAGCTGAACTCTAGGCACGGTGTGACGCACCGCACAAGGAACTTTAGACATGCCTCTGCCCGGCCGGACAAGTTCCGGCCGGGCAGAGGTGTGGCGATGGACTATCCGGTGCCCTCGTTGCCGTACACGGAGACGTGCACGTGGTCGTAGTGGTTCGCGGTCGCCGAGCCGCGATCCTCCATCGAGCGCCAGCCTTCGCTGCTGCGCTGGACCGTCCAGATCTTCTGCGCGTGGATCACTTCCATCACGCCGAGGGCCTTGGCGTTCGCGCGCAGCCAGCGGGCCACCTCCCAGCCGAGATCGCCGTCGACCATCGCGTCGACCGCCCGGCCGGAGCCGTGGTAGCCGTAGGCAGCAGCCCGGACGCCACCGTACTCGGTGATGGACGGGAACTTGGCGCAGATGGCGCGGTGCACCCGGATGGCGTCCTGGGTCAGGCCGTCCTCGACGCCGGACCCGCTCGGGCACGGCTCCATCGAGAACCCGTCCGAGGAGTCACCGCCGTCGTCCTCGCGAGGCTCCGGCTTCGTCTTGGACAGGTACTCGGTGGCCAGCCAGCGCGGCTCGTCCGAGTAGACGACCAGCGTGTAGTCGCCCTTCTTGGTCGAGGTCGCGGTGACCTTCTCGCCCTCCGGCAGGACCTTGATGATCTCGCCGTCCGGCGACGGCTCCACGCGGAGATTCAGGGCCGTGGTCACGTACCGGTCGCCGACTTCCTCCCAGTCAGTCGGCGCCCGGTACGCATCCTCGGATCCCGAGTCCCCCGACTTCTCCTCCGAGTCCCCACCGGACTTCTGCGACCCCGCTCCCTCGGAGTCGCTGTCCGATTCCTTCTCCTCCTGGGCCTTCTTCTCGGCGGCTTCCCGCTCGGCCTTCTCCTTGGCCGCCTTGTCCTTCGCGGCCTGCTCCTCGGCTGCCTTCTTGTCGGCGGCCTTCTGCTTGGCGGCCTTCTCCTTCGCCGCCTTCTCCTTGGCGGCCTTCTCCTTGGCCGCCTTGTCAGCGGTGGTCGGTGGCGTGGACGGGCGGTCGGTGCTCCGATCCGGCCGGTCCTCGCGGGTGTCGGTCAGCGGTGTCGCTGACGAGGGGATTGGTGGCTCCGCAGTGACTGACTCTTGTTGGGGCCAATACGCCACAGCAACCCCCGTCGCCAGGGCTCCCGCAACCACGACCGGGATCCCGATGCGGGCGATCCGGATGATCATGGGCGGTCGCGCCGCGCGGCGGGGTCGTACCACGAAATCTGCCTCCTGCGTTTATCAAACCGTTACCAAACGCTGGCAGTCTAACCACACGGGTGCCGGATTGGGCAAACCTGACCGCAAAAAACCTGCAGGAAGCGCCCCGGACCAGGGCTTTCAGGACTCTGCCGGTACGGGAGCACGCGGGCTCCTCCGGTACGGCGACACGCTGGGATCACCGTCGATCCAGAACCGCCAGGCCCGGTCCGCCGCGACCGACACGCCGACTCGCGGTCCCCTCGCCACACCGCGCGCCGGGCGGTCCGCGAGGGTCAGCGAGACCGGGCCGTCGCCGAACAGGTCCGCGCCGCGATGCTCGCCGGTCAGCCCGAGCGCCTGGGTGAGCCGGCCCGGGCCGCGAGCAAGATCACGATCCTTCGTCGCCGACAGCCGCCGGCTCCGGGCCAGCTCGATCCCGTCGATCACCTCGCCGGCCCGGAGCAGCACCGCGGCCGATCTCCCGTCGGGGCCGCAGACGACGTTCGCGGCCCAGTGCACGCCGTAGGAGAAGTACACGTAGAGGAACCCGGGCGGGCCGAACATGATCGCGTTCCGCTGGGTCAGGCCCCGGAACGCGTGCGAGGCCGGGTCGTTCGCGCCGTCGTACGCCTCCACCTCGGTCAGCCGGACCGCGACGTCGCCGTTCCGCAGCACCGCGTTCAGCAGCCGCGGCGCCACCTGCGCCACCGGGCGGGCAAGATCGATCATCGGCGGCAGTGCTCCCGGAATCGGATCATGATCATGATGGTAGTCAGGGGCTAGTGTGGCGTCCCATGACCATCCGCGCAGTGACGCTGATCATGGACGATCCCTCGCGAGCGGTCCGCGCGCTCAGCGACATCTTCGGCTGGACGATCGAGAGCGACTTCGGCCGGTTCGCCTCGGTACTGCCGCCGTCCGGCATCCCGGTCTGGATCAACGCCCCGTCCGAACCGGGCGCGACCACCGCGCACTTGGTCGTCCACCTGGCCACCGACGACGTCGACGCCGACGCCGCGGCAGCCGTCGATCGCGGCGCGCGGATCCTCCGCGGGCCGGTCGACATGGAGTACGGCGAACGCTCCGCGGTCGTCGAGGTCGAAGACGTCCCCGGTGTCAGCTTCGACTTCTCGCGGCCGATCGCACCCTGAGCCTGTCGAAGGGCCGAGCCGGGATCGCCCTGCCCTTCGACAAGCTCAGGGAACGTTGTTCAGGGTTCGATCCTCGCTACGTCAGCAGCTCGACCGTCCCGGCCGACCCGTCCACCCGGATCCGGTCCCCTGACTTGATCCGCATCGTCGCGGTACCGGTGCCGACGACCGCCGGGATGCCGAGCTCGCGAGCGACGATCGCCGCATGGGAGAGCGGAGCGCCGATGTCGGTGACGACCGCGGAAGCCCTGGGAAACAAGGGAGTCCAGCCGACGTTGGTGATCGACGTGACGAGGATCTCGCCCGGTTGCAGCCGGTCGCCGTCGGCCGCGTCGATGATCACCCGGGCGACGCCCTCGACCGTCCCGCCGGCGCCGGCGAAGCCGGTGATCACGTCCCCCGTTTCATGATCGTCGGGCCGGCCCGGCGCCCACAGATCGGTCCGCCGGTTCGGCTGCGCAGCCCAGCGGTACGGGTCGAACGGGCCCAAGATCAGACTCGGCGGCGCCGGCAGTGCCCGGTAGTGGTCGTAGGCGTCCCGTCGTTCCGTGATCAGTCCCGGGTCGACCGGCTCACCGCGCAGGGCGGCGACCAGTTCGTCCAGGTCGAGGAAGTACGCGTCGTCGCCGAGCCCGAGGAGCTCACCGGCCCGCCGGACGAAGTCGCGGATCACCCAGAAGTAGCGGACCACCTCGCTGCGGGTCTGCTCCCGGTCCCGGCTCATCTTGGCCCACCGCGCCAGCAGCGGCCGCAGCCGGGCGGCCTGCTTCGGGTGGGCCGCGGCCAGCCGGTCCCACGCCTCGCGTTGCTGTTCCTGCTGCCGGGTGATCATGGTGGCGAAGTCCGGGCCGTCGCCCTGCTCGGCGAGCCACTGCTCGATCCAGCCCGGTTCCTCGGCCGGCCGGGGGCTGGACAGCTCGAACTCGTGCGGGCCCCGATGGGCGTAACGCCGGTTGAACGTCTCGGCGTCCAGCTCGCCGCGGGCCAGTTGATCAAGGCCGGCCACCAGGCCGAGGCTGGCCAACTGCCCGGCGCTGGCGCCGAGCCCGGAGGTGATCTTGGCGGCCTCCGCCTCGCCGACCAGAGCGGCCAGCTTCTCCGGCGTCGTGATCGGGCCCAGGCCGGTGCTCCGGGTGGCGGCGGTGAGCAGGTCACCGGCGTGGTCGAACTCCGGCCGCAGCGTGTCGGTCCACAGCGCGGCCAGCGCCACCGGGTCTCCGACGGCGGCGATCTCGGCGCGCCGCCGCTCACAGAGAGCGGGGTGCTCGGCGACGAAGGAATCGATCAGGCCGACGTTCCGGCGGACCAGGATCCGCATCCCGATCACGATCGGGATCAGCGTCCGGATCGCCCGCCAGCGACTCATCGCCGCCTTCGGGATCGGCAGGTCCGCCGGGATCCGGCCGAACAGCGTGCCGATCATGGACCGGAACCGGCCCTCGCCGACGCCGAACGCGCCGAGCAGGCTGGCCTGCATCGACAGGTCGAGATAGATCCGGCCGGCGATCCGGCCGTAGCCGAGGTAGCCGGGGATGCTCGCCGTCGGCATCGCCCTGGCCATGAACAGCCGGACGGCCGACCAGGAGGCCGGTGTCAGCACGTCCGGGATCGCCTCGCCGACGTTGGTGTTGGCCCACAGATGATCACTGTCCCGGGCGTCGTTCCACGGGTCCGGCCCACGCATCGGTACGGTCTCGGCGGCAACGGCGGTGACCGGCCGGGACTGCACGATCTGCAGCCGGTCGCCGGCCCGGCACCACTCCACGTCCCGCTCGGACCCGGCCCAGTCGGCCAGCCGGATCCCGAGTTCAGCCAGGGCTACGGCCTGTTCGGTGGTCAGGGCCGGCTCCGTCCGCCGGTCGGCCGGGACCGGCTGTTCCTCGGTGCCGCCCTCGGTCAGCACGGTCATGATCGTCTTCTCCGCGACGGTCGCCTCGGTGACCGTACGGTCGCCGCGCCGGACCCGGTAGACGTCCGGCGTGACGGCACCGCTGACCACCGCCTCGCCGAGGCCCCAGGCCGCGTTGATCACCACCTGATCGGCCGCACCGGTGACCGGGTCGACGGTGAACAGCACGCCCGACGCGTCGGCCTCGACCAGGCGCTGCACGACGACGGCCAGCGCGACCTGATCATGGTCGATGCCCTGCCGGGCCCGGTACCCGATCGCCCGGTCGGTCCACAGCGACGCCCAGCAGTCCCGGACCGCGGTGAGCAAGGACTCGGGCCCGCGGATGTTGAGGAAGCTGTCCTGCTGACCCGCGAAGGACGCCGACTCCAGGTCCTCCGCGGTGGCCGACGAGCGGACCGCGACCGGCGGTGCCCCGAGGTCGGCGTACGCCTTCTCGATCGCGGTCGCGACGGCCGCCGGCAACGCGTGGGCCCGGAACAGGCCGATGATCTCGGCGGACGCGGCGGCGGTGCTCCGCGGGTCGGCCGGGTCGACCCCGGCCAGGGCGGCGATGATCGGAGCCTGCAGCCGGTGCTCGTCGACGAAGGCGCGGTACGCGTCGGTCACCACCTGGAAGCCGTCCGGGACGTCGAAGCCGGCGCCGATCATGGCGGCCAGCGAGGCGCCCTTGCCGCCGACGTCGGCCAGTCCGGAGCCCGGGTCGGCCAGCTCACGTACGAAGATCATGATCATTCCTCTGGGGGAGCAGAATGCCGCGGCTCCGCAGGTCGTCGGCCGCGTCCTTGACGCGCTCGAGGACACCCGGGTCGAGCAGGCTGGCCCCGCCCAGCCGGCTGGCGATGGCGTCACCGAGCATGAACGAAGCGGCGTTCCAGCTCGCCAGGATCGCCGCGTAGGCCTCGAGATCGTCCACCGGCCGGATCCGGCCGGCCTCGATCCCGGTGACCAGGTTGTTGCGAGCGGCGTCGATCATCCGGTCGAAGACCCGCCGGCTGGCCACGCCGCCGATCAGCAGCGCCTGGCCGAGGTAACGGGTCATCGCGATCAGTTCCGGATGATCACCCAGGTAGTCGGCGACCGAGTCGATCGTCGTCCCGCCGCGCAGGTAGTCGTCCCGCAACCGTTCGATGTGGCCCAGGACGTAGTCGTCGCAGTGCCGGATCAGGCCGTCCTTGGAGCCGAAGTGATGCATGATCAACGCCGGCGAGACCTCGGCCCGGGCCGCGATGGCCCGCACCGTGGTGCCACCGAAGCCGGCCCGGCCGAACAGCTCGACCGCCGCCTCCCGAATCCGTTCCAGACCCGAGTCCTCGCTCACCCAGCCAGACTAAACATTTGTTCAGCCGACGGTCAACGGCCGTTCCTGCGACGTTCATCACGGCCGCCGCCGACGCCCGCGCAGAGTGCCGTGATCCCTGCCAACACGGCCATTCCGGTGAACACGATCACGGTCAGCGAGGCCCAGCCGGGCGAGTGCACCGGGCCGTGCGGCGCCGCGAACAGCACCGCACCGAAGGCAGCCGCACCGAGCGCGATGCCGATCTGCTGGGTGGTGGTCAGTACCCCGGCGGCGGTGCCGGCCCGCTCCGCCGGCAGCTGGGCCAGCACCTGGCCGAACACCGGGATCATCACCAGGCTCTGCCCGACGCCGAGCATGATCAACTCCGGCAGCAGGGCCGTCCCGCTGAGGCTCGCGTACGTCAGCCAGGACCGCACCGCGATGATCAAATTGGCCACGACCAGGACCACCGCTCCCGCGATGATCACCCGCCCCGCGAACCGCCGGACCAGCCACGGAATGATCATCGAGCAGGCCAGGAAGGCCAGCGCATAGGGCGTGAGCACCAGAGCGGCACCGAGCGGGCCGAGGCCGAGGCCGCCCTGCAGCACGAAGCCGATCACCAGGAAGAACCCGCCGAGACCGAGGAAGAAGGCGAGCGCCGTCACCAGCCCGCGCCGGAACGGACCCAGCGCGAACAACGACGGCGGCAACAGCGGCGTCCGGCCGGCCGCCTCGATCCGCCGCTCCACGGCGACGAAGATCACCACCGCCGGGACCGCCGCGAGCAGGCTGAGCCAGGTCCACACCGGCCAGCCCAGCCGGGCGCCGAGGCTGAGCGGCAGCAACAGCAGCACGAGCGGGAGCGCGAGCAGCGCGGCGCCGAGGATGTCGATCTTGACCGCCTGCCCGGTCGTCTCCGGGACCAGCCGGACGGCCAGCAGGGCCAGCAGCCCCGCGACGACGACCAGCGGCAGGAAGATCGCCCGCCAGCCCAGGCCGCCGAGGTCGTACTCCGCGATCACCCCGCCGAGCAGCTGACCGCCGGCCGCGGCCAGGCCCAGGGTCGACCCGAACCAGGCGATCGCGCGTTGCCGGGCCGCTCCGCTGAAGGTGGCCTGGATCGTGCCCAGCACCTGCGGGGTCAGCAGGGCGGCCGCCGAGCCCTGCAGCACCCGGGCCGCGACCAGGGTCCAGAACCCGGGAGCGATCGTGCAGCACAGGGTGCCCAGCGCGAAGGCCGCGGCGCCGATCACGAACATCCGGCGCCGGCCGTACCGGTCGCCGAGCCGGCCCCCGGCCACCAGCAGGGCCGCGTACGGGGTGCTGTAGCCGGCCACCAGCAGCGGCAACAGCCCCGGATCGGCGCCGAGCTGGCGACCGATGGTCGGCAGCGCGACGTTGATCACGAAGAAGCTTCCGGTGGCCAGGAAGGCGCCGGCCAGGATCACCACCAGGCCGGGGAGCCCGCTCGTCGCCCGCTCGCGCCCCGTCAGATTGCGGATGCGGGTCCGGGGCCGGGTGAGCACCTGTTCGTCGGTCACGCTGATCACCTTCGGCGCACCGGGAACCTGGTACCAGAGCGTCTTCATCCTGGTACCGGAAGCACCTGGAAACCTGTCAGCGGGACGGGGCACGATGGAGGCATGTCCACCGCGGTCAGCCGTACCGAACTCGCCGCCTTCCTGCGTTCCCGGCGGGAGCGCGTGCAGCCGGAGGAGGTCGGGCTGCCGAGTGGTGGCCGGCGCCGGACGCCGGGGCTGCGGCGCGAGGAGGTCGCCCAGCTGGCCCGGGTCGGCGTCACCTGGTACACCTGGCTCGAGCAGGGCCGGCCGATCAACGCCTCGCCGTCGGTGCTGGAGGCGATCGCCGGCGCGCTGCGGCTCGACGGCGGCGAGACGACGCACCTGTTCACGCTGGCCGGGGCCGCCCCGCCGCCGGCCGTCGACGATGCGGCCCAGGTCGACCCGGTGACCCGGCACGTGCTGGACGCGGTCGCGCCGCTGCCCGCCTGCCTGGTCAACACGAGGCTGGACGTGGTCACCCAGAATCGCCCGTCGGAGCAGTTGTTCGGGGTCACCCAGGAATTGCCGCCGGGCCGGCGGAACAACCTCTGGCTGGTCTTCGCCGAGCCTCGCTGGCGGAGCATGATGGCCGACTGGGAACTGGAGTCGGCGCACCTGATCGGGCTCTACCGGGCCGCGCTGGCGGAGCACCTCGGCGAGCCGAGCTGGCAGGACCTGGTGGACGAGTTGATCGAGATCTCGCCGGAGTTCCGCGCCGGCTGGGCCGAACACCGGGTCGCCCAGCCCGGCGGACGGACCAAGCTGTTCGAGCACCCGGCCGCAGGGCTGCTCCGCTTCCGTACCGCCAGTCAGTGGTTGCAGCCGCGGGCCGGGCTGCGGATGGTGATCTACTGCCCGGTCGACGCCGCCACCGAGCACACCCTGCACCGGTGGCAGCAGTCCGGACCGAAGCCGTTCGCCGACTGGTCCGATCTGGCCCGGTACGGCCGCTGCGCCAGGGCGCCGCTGCAGCAGGTCGGCTGACGATAGGTCGGATTTCTTCAAGCTCAGCCGGGCCCGATGCGGTTGACTCGGTGTCATGAGCACAGAACAACCATCCAAGGCAGCCGCGCCGGCCAGCGTGGCGATGTTCACCATCGACTGCGCCGATCCGGCACCGCTGGTCGACTTCTATACGAAGCTGCTCGGGATGACGGTCGCCTACCAGGACGAGAACGTCGCCATGATCACGGGCGACGGCGGTCCGGCGATCGGGTTCGGCAAGGTGGACCACTACACGCCGCCGCCGTGGCCGGACAACGACAGCGCCAAGCAGTTCCACCTCGACCTCAAGGTCGACGACATCGACGCCGTGGCGAAGCAGGCCGTCGAGCTCGGCGCCACCCAGCCGGAGCACCAGCCGGGCGAGACCTGGCGCGTCCTGCTCGACCCGGCAGGGCACCCGTTCTGCCTCGCACTCTGGCAGAACTGACCGCATAGATCGAATGTTTCGTTAATCGTTAGCGATCTTTCGACCTCGCCGTATGACGTCGTGACCCGAGTCCACCCCCGTGTGGACTCGGGTCTTGTTGCGTCCTGACGGTTGACATCATTTAGAGCGGGGAGCATGCTGAACGAAGTCGTACGAATCTTTTCGTAGACCTGCGACACTTTTCGTTCATCGCCGAACAGCAGCCCGCGACGGCGCGCGGCCGCGGAAGGGCAGATCATGGCGACATCCCTCAGCTCGCTCCCCCGTCGGGGATTCCTCGGCCTGGCGGCGACGGCCGGCCTGGCCGGTTCCGGCGCCCTGGCCGGGTGCAACCGGGCGGCCAACAACGGAGGGTCCGGCGGGACTGCTCCGATCAAGTTCTGGAACATGCCCTGGGGCAACACCGAATTCAACGTCGTCGACGAGAAGATCACCACCGCCTACCAGCCGGCCGACGGGCTCGGCCCCGCGACCTACCAGGTGATCCAGTGGGCGAACTTCACCCAGACGTTCTCCTCCGCGGTCGCCTCCAACACCGGTCCGGCGGTCAGTTCCGGCGGCGGCACCCAGGCCTTCCAGTTCGAGGCGCAGGGCAAGATCGCTTACGCCGACGGGCTGCTCGAGTCCTGGAAGAAGGACGGCCTCTACGACGACTTCCTGCCCGGCCTGATCGACACGATGAAGGTCGAGAAGGGGTATGCGGCGGTCCCGTACAACCTCGACATGCGGGTGCTCTGGTACAACAAAACCCTGCTGCAGAAGGCCGATGCGGAGCCGCCGAAGGACTGGCCGGGCTTCCTCGAGACCTGCGCGGCGCTGAAGAAGATCGGCGTCTACGGGTACGGCACCGCGGCCGGCGCGGGCGCCTTCACCGGCAGCCACATCCTGGTCAGTTGGATGATCAACAACGGCGGTGGGCTGTTCGGCGCCGACCAGCAGCCGGACATGCTGACCGACGCCAACCTGGAGGCGATCGAGTTCGTCCTGGAATGCGTGAGCAAGGGCTACGTCGACCCGGCCAGCCCGACCTACACCAGCGACAACGCGCAGTCGCAGTGGAAGGCGCAGAAGTACGGAATGGGCTTCGACACCGCGGGCCTGGCCAACAACGTCGGCGGCGACATCGCCAAGCAGCTCACCGTCGGCAGCCCGCTGACCAGCCCGGCCGGGAAGCAGGGCATGCTCTACTTCCCGAACAACATCATGATGTACACGAACACCCCGAGTCAGCCGGCCACCGAGGCGTTCGTCACCTACTACTACAAGAACATGGCGCCGCTCTGGACCGAGAACACCGGCATCGGGCTGCCGCCACTGAAGTCGATCACCGAGACCGAGGGCTTCCGCAAGGACGCCAACGCGGTCAAGGCGATCACCGAGTATCAGCCGATCGCCAAGACCTGGGCCGCACCGGGCTCGGACGCCTTGTTCCTCGGCGTCACCACGGTGGACGGCACGCCGGCGATGGACACCTTCACGCAGTCGGTGCTGGGCGGCAAGACGACGGCCCGGGACGCGTTGACCAAGCTCCAGGACGCTGTGGCCAAGGCGATCAAGGCCCAGGGCTGAGCGGGGGGAACCCGACGTGGCACGACCAGGCCCGCGGCCATCGGATCCGCGTCCGGAGTCCCCGGCGAACCGACCGCCGGAGCCCGGACCGCCGACCCGGCCCGCCGCGACACAATCCGCTCCGACACAGTCCGCCCCGACCCAGTCCGCTCCGGCACGATCCGCCCTGACCGAGGGATGGGACCGGGCCCGCCGCGGCGTCGGCATGGCCGGACCCGGGCCCCGGCCCGCCACCGGTCGGCCGGGGCGCCGTCGCGGCTTCCGCCGCTCGGCGATCACCCTGGTGCTGCTCGCTCTGCCGTCGTTGATCCTGCTCCTGTTGATCAACCTCTATCCACTGCTCTACGCGGGCATGCAGTCGGTCCGGGCCGGCAACCTGATCAGCCTGGGCCGGTTCGTCGGGCTGGACAACTACGCCGACGTGCTGCAGAACCCGGACTTCTGGAGCTCGGCGCTGTTCACGGTGATCTTCACCGTGACCGGCGTCTTCGGCAGTTGGGTGATCGGGCTCGCGCTGGCCCTGCTGCTGCGGACCCGGATCCCGGCCGGTGGTCTGTTCAAGGTGCTGCTGCTGTTGCCGTGGGTGGTCCCGATCGTGGTGTCGGCGACCGCCTGGAACTGGCTGGTGGCCACACCGCAGAGCCCGCTGCCGATGCTGGCCGAGGCGATCGGCTTCGGCAACGTGTTGTTCCTGGCCGATCCGCTGCTGGCCCAGATCACCGTCTGCGTGTTCAAGGTGTGGGTCAGCTTCCCGTTCATGATGATGATGATGAGTTCGGCGCTGGCCGGTGTCGATCATGGTGTGTACGAGGCCGCGAAGGTGGACGGGGCGACCGGCTGGCAGGCGTTCCGGACGATCACGATGCCGTTGATCTCCCGCTCCACGTACATCAGCTGGATCCTGATGACGATCTTCTGCGTGAACGACTTCCCGACGATCTTCCTGCTCACCGGCGGCGGCCCGGTCAACGCGACCACGTCGCTGGTGGTGCTGGCGTACCGCACCGTGTTCCAGAACTTCCAGACCGGGCCCGGCGTGGCGATCGCGTTCCTGATGACGCTGGTGCTCGTCGTGATCTCGGTGCTGCTCTATCGGCAGATCAGGAAGGTGGAGATCGAATGACCGAGACCGTACGCGAGCGAAGCCGGAGCCGGCGGCCGCCGCTGGCGGACCGCGGCCAGTGGTGGCGGTTCGTGCTGATCTTGATCGTCACCACCGTGACCGTGGTACCGATCGCGGCCGTGGTCTACCTGTCGCTGCTGCCCGGCTTGGGCAGCGCGACCACCGGCGTCACCCTGGAGAACTTCGCCCTGGTGTTCAGCCAGACCAACGTCGACTACTGGCTGGAGAACAGTCTCGGCGTCACGATCGTCACGGTGATCATCTCGCTGGCCGTCGCTGCGCCGGCCGGCTACGTGCTGTCCCGGGTCCGGAACCGGCTGGTCTCCGGCTATTCGCTGACCCTGTTCATCGTGCAGTCGCTGCCGGTGGTGACCGCGGTGATCCCGCTGTTCATGCTGTTCTCGACGCTCGGCCTGGTGGACAACCTCGGCGGCGTGACGATCATCTACGTCGGTTCCACGCTGTCGGTGGCGATCTGGATGATGGCGGCCTACTACGACTCGATCCCGATCTCGCTGGAGGAGGCGGCCTGGATGGACGGCTGCTCGCTGTTCGGCGGTTTCGTCCGAGTGGTGCTGCGCAACGCGCTGCCCGGGGTGCTGTCGACGGCGATCTTCTGCTTCCTGCTGGCCTGGAACGACTACCTGATCTCGGTCGTCTTCCTGCGCTCGGACGTCAACTACACACTGCCGGTCGGGCTGCAGACCTTCTTCCAGCAGAACGCGACCAACTGGGGCCCGGTGATGGCGGTGGCCGTGATCATGATGCTGCCACCGGTGATCTTGTTCGCCGCGCTCAACCGGTACTTCAGCGTGGGAGGCATCGGTGGTGCGCTGGCCGGCCGCTGACCGGAACACGGAGCGGCGGGACAGCCCGGATCTGGTGCAGGATGGGCCCGGATGACCGCGGGGGCGGTCCCGGAGGGAGGCAGCGTGGACACCACGGACAACGGCGGCGATGTCGCGCGGTCGACGCTGTCCAGGATCGCGGCGGACGCCGACGTCTCCACCTCGACCGTGTCGAAGGTGCTGAACGGGCGGGCCGGCGTCTCCGAGGCGACCCGGGCCCGGGTCGAGGCGCTGCTGCAGCACCACGGCTATCAGCGCCGCGGGCTGCGCGACGCGGCACCGTTGATCGAGCTCGTCTTCGCCCGGTTCTCCTCGGTCTGGGCACTGCAGATCCTGCGTGGCGTCCAGCAGGTGGCCCGGGAGCGCGGGCTCGGCGTCGTCGTCACCGAGAGCGGTGATCATTCCGGGCCCGGACCGGAGTGGGTGGACGGGCTGATGCAGCGCAACCCGGCCGGCATCGTGCTGGTGCTGTCCGGCATCTCGCGGTCGCAGCGGGACCAGCTGCGGGCCCGTGGAATCCCCTTCGTAGTGGTCGATCCGGCCGGCGACCCGGCCCCGGACGTCGCGTCGGTCGGCTCGGCCAACTGGAACGGCGGCCTGCTCGCCACCCGGCACCTGCTGTCGCTCGGGCACCGGACGATCGGCGTGGTCGGCGGACCCGCGGACACCATGTGCTCGCGGGCCCGGCTGTCCGGTTTCCGTGCCGCGATGGAGGAAGCCGGTGCGCCGGTCTGCGAAGAGTTGATCGTCTTCGGCGACTTCGAGCGGAACAGCGGCCTGGCCCGGGGCCAGGAGCTGCTGGACCGGCCCGAACGGCCGACCGCGATCTTCGCCTGCAACGACCTGATGGCGCTCGGCGTGTACGAGGCCGCGCGGCTCGCCGGGCTCGCCGTACCGGAGGATCTTTCGGTGATCGGCTACGACGACCTGAGCGTGGCCGAATGGGCCGGGCCGCCGCTGACCACGATCCGGCAGCCGCTGACCGAGATGGGCCGGCAGGCTGCCCAGCTGGTGCTCGACCTGGACGACACGGCGCCGGCGCCGCGGCTGGATCTGGCCATCGACCTGATCATCCGCGGCAGCACGGCACCGAACCACAACGTTCCCTGAGCCTGTCGAAGGGCCGAGCCCGAGGTGGCCTTGCCTTCGACAAGCTCAGGGAACTGAAGGTCAGCCGACCTTGACCCAGGTCTTCTCGGCGTCGGAGCGCAGCATGGCGTCGCAGATCTCGGCGGCGCGGACGCCGTCGGCGAACGTGGGCAGGCCCTGCGGTGCCTCGCCGGAGCCGGAGACCTTCGCGTCGATCGCCGCGTACGAATCCGCGACGTAATGCTCGAAGCACTGCGCGTACCCCTCGGCGTGCCCGGCCGGCAGCCCGGCCAGCCGGCGCTGCTCCGGCGAACCCTGGTTGGGATCCCGGACCAGCAGGGTGGTCTCCGCATCGGCGCCGATCCACAGCTGCTCGGCGTGTTCCTGATCGAAGACCGCGCTCTGCGAACCGCCGTCGACCTCGATCCAGAGCCGGTTCTTCCGGCCGGCGCTGAGCTGCGAGATCACGGCCGAGCCCGCGATGCCCTTCTGCGTCCGGAACAAGATCAACGCGCTGTCCTCGGTGGTCACGTCGACCAGCTCCGCGTCGCCGCCCTCGACCGCGCTGAACGAGGCCGCGGTCGCCGCCGGCCGCTTCGGGATGGTGATCGACGTCGTCGAGACCAGCTCGGCGATCCGGTCACCGGTGACCCATTCGGCAAGATCACACCAGTGCGAGCCGATGTCGCCGAACGCCCGGGAAGGCCCGCCCGCCTTGGCATCCACGCGCCAACCGCTGGCCAGCGGATTGAGCATCCAGTCCTGCAGATAGCTGCCGTGGATCAGATTCACCGCGCCGAACGCGTCGGACTGCACCCGCGCCCGGAGCTCGCGGGCCATCGGGTGGAACCGGTACGCGAACGGGATGGTGTTGATCATGCCCGTCCGCTCCGCGACCGCGGCCGCCTCGCGGGCCTCGTCCAGCCCGGTGCCGAGCGGCTTCTCGCACAGGACGTGCTTGCCGGCCTCCATCAGCTGGATCGAGTACGGGACGTGGGAGGAGTTCGGCGTGCAGATGTGCACCGCCTCCACGTCGGACGCGGCCACCTCCTCGATGCTGGCGTACGCCGTCTCGACACCCCAAGCGTCCGCGACCTCCCGCGACCGCTCCGGACTGGAGGCCATCACGCCGGCCACCTCGGCCCCCGCCAGCACCGCCGCCCGCCGGTGCACCTCGCCGATCATGCCGGCACCCAGGATCGCTACTTTTCGCCTCGTCGCCATGCGGTTCATCCTATTTGCCGAGCCCTGGCGCGTCTGCCGGGCGTTCATGATCACGGGACGCGAACGCTCCCCGGCGTCGGTCGGTTTTTCACGTAACGTGAAAAACTGGCGCTATACCAGAGATGTTTCCCTGGTATAGCGCCAGTAAGTGTGGTGAAGACGTCAGCCGGCGAAGAAGGTCCGGATGTCGGCGGCGACGTCGGCCGGGCGTTCCAGCGCGGCGAAGTGGCCGCCCTCCTCGTATCGGCTCCAGTGCTCGATCGCCGCGTTGTCCCGTTCGGCGAAGACCCGGATGGTCTGGAAGTCCGAGGCGAAGACCGCGACGCCGGTGCGGGACTTGTTGACCCGCGGCTCGGCCTGGGCCCGCGCCTCCTCGTAGTAGAAGCGGGCGGCGGTGGCGCCGGTATTGGTCAGCCAGTAGAGCGAGACCTGGGTGAGCAGCTGGTCCCGGGTGATCAGGCTGGTGCCGTTGCCGAAGGACTCGAAGAGTTCCGAGTACGCCAGCTGGGCGACCGGGGAATCGGCGAGGCCGGCGCCGATCGTCTGCGGCCGGGACGCGTTCATCCCGTTGTAGCCGCCGACCGACTGGAACCACTGCATGTGCTCGAGCCCGGCATAGTCGGCCGGCTCCAGCCTCTCGAACTCGGCCGGATCGCCGCTCGGGAAGGAGAACAGCTGCAGCACGTGCAGACCGAGGAAGCCCTCCGGCTCGAGCAGGCCGAGCTCGCGGGCGACCATCGCGCCGGCGTCGCTGCCGTGCACCCCGTACGAGCTGTAGCCGAGGTCGCGCATCAGCATGTCGAAGGTCTTGGCCACTCGGGCCAGGGTCCAACCGCCGTCGGCCAGCGGGGTGCTGAAGCCGAAACCGGGGATCGACGGGACGACCACCGAGCAGGCGTCCTCGGCCTTGCCGCCGTGCGCCTCCGGATCGACCAGCGGGCCGATCACGTCGAGGAAGTCGGCGAACGAGCCCGGGTAGCTGTGCACCAGCAGCACCGGCGTCGCGTCCGCGACCGCGGACGGCACGTGCAGGTAGTGGATCGTCTGGCCGTCGATCTCGGTCAGGTACTGCGGGAAGGCGTTGAGCCGTTCCTCCTGGGCCCGCCAGTCGAACTCGTCCTTCCAGTACGCGACGGTCTCGGCGAGGTAGCTGTTCGGGGTGCCGTAGTCCCAGCTGTCGCCGGGAGCGGCCTGCGGCAGCCGGGTCCGGGCCAGCCGATCCTTGAGGTCGTCGAGGTCGGTCTGCGGGATCCGGACGGTGAACGGGGTGTGGTTCGTCATGACCACTACTCTGTATCTCAATCAGGAAAGTTTCGTTCCTGATTAATGGACGGATCCGGAGGAATTTCGTGACCGACACCGCGGCCCGCTTGCTGGCGCTGCTGGGCCTGCTGCAGGCCCGGCCGGACTGGACCGGTCCCGAGCTCGCGGAACGTCTTCGGGTGAGCGAGCGGACCGTCCGCAACGACATCGCCCGGCTGCGCAGCCTGGACTATCCGGTCGATGCTGTCCGCGGCGCCGCCGGCCACTACCGGCTGGGCGCGGGCGGGAAGCTGCCGCCGCTGCTGTTGAACGACTCGGAGGCGGTCGCGGTAGCCCTCGGGCTGCGCGCGACGACCGGCGTCGGCGGCGTCAAGGAGAGCAGCGCCAGGGCCCTGGCCAAGCTCGAGCAGGTGCTGCCGAACCGACTGAAACGCCGGGTCACGGCGATCCACCAGGCCACCAGCGAGGGGCCGCGGAACACCGCGACGGCCGACCCCGAGGTCGAGGTCGACGCCGAGTTGCTGAGCACCCTGGCCGCGGCGATCCGGGACCGGGAGCTGGTGCGCTTCGACTATCCGGGTGCCGACCTGCCGTTGACCGTCGAGCCCTACCGGCTGGTCGCCTGGCAGGGCCGCTGGTATCTGGTCGGGCGAGAGTCGGACCGCTGGCGCACCTTCCGGGCGGACTGGCTCGAACCGCGGATGGCCACCGGGCGGCGGTTCGCGCCGGTCGCGCTGCCCGGCGGCGACTACACGGCCTTCGTCCTGCGCGATGTCGCCGCGACCGGCTGGAAGGTGCACGTCCGGATCACGGTGCTGGCGCCGGCCGCCACGGTGCTGGCCCGGATCAATCCGGCCGTCGGGCTGGTCGAGGAGATCGACGACGAGCGGTGCGTGCTGGTCACCGGCGCCGACAGCGTGGACACGGTCGCGGTCTACATCGGCATGCTCGGCCTGGACTTCCGCGTGACTGAGCCGCCCGAACTGGTGGCCGCGCTCCGCGCCGTCGCCGAGCGCTATCTGCGGGCCATCGATCGTTAGAGGCCGACCCGTTCCAGGGCGTCGTCGTACAGTTCGCGGACCTCGGTCCGGTTGGTGCCGACGGTGTTCGCGTGGTCGAGGGCCTTCGCCATCTCGTCCCGTACCGCGTCGAAGCGGGCCAGCCACTCCTCCTTGCGGTGCCGCCAGTAGCCGATGATCTCGAACCGGTCCGCGGTCCAGCCGAGCTCGCCGCGGACGAACTTCCGGACGGTACGGGAAGCGCCGGCCTCCCCCGCGAACCAGAGATAGCCCGGCCCTTCCGGCAGGTCGTAGGCCCGCACCGCCTCCGGCAGCGCACTCTCGGTCAGTCCGTGCCCAGTCCCGTGCAGCCACTGGTACGTGACGTCGCCGCGGGTCTCGAAGCGCTGCTCGTCGGCCGGATCGATCACCTCGATGATCGCGTGCACCCGGTCGCCCGGGGTCAGCTCCTCGATGATCCGGCCGACCGCGGGCAGCGCGGTCAGGTCGGCGACGAGCAACTGCCAGCCGGCATCGACCGGAGGCGCATACCAACCGTCGGCACCGGTCAGGCCGACCACGTCGCCCGGGGCCGCCCGCAGCGCCCACTGCGCCGCCACGCCGCCCTCGTGGACGACGAAGTCGATGATCATCTCGGCCGCGACGGGATCCCAACGGCGCACCGTGTAGCTGCGCATCGGCGGCCGTTCCTCGTCATCGGGATAGCCGTAGATCCCGTTGCTCAGCGTCGGAACGGGCGGCCGGTCGGCACCCTCGGGCGGGAAGATCACCGACAGCCGCTCGTCGGCCTGGCCGCTGCTGACGAAGCGACCAAGATCATCGCCACCGAACCGGATCCGCACCATGTTGGGCGTCAGCCGCTCGGCGCCGGTCACCGTCGCCTCGTAGTAGTAGGAGTGCCTGCTCACGATCCCCCCTCGCTCGTCAACTAAGGCTAGCCTATCCTGTTGTATCGGGTCGCGCCGCCCGCTGCCCGACCCTCGGGAGGCCTTGATGATCACCACCGTTCCAGCCGCTCCGCCCGTGATCGAGGTCGGGTCCGACCTCGACGAACGATGGCGCGAACTCGTCGACCAACTGACCCGCCGCGGCTTCCTCGCCGCAACGGCGGCGACGGCCGCACTGGCCGGCTGCCGGCAGACCTCCGACGGACCGGCCGGTCCCGACCAGGCGACCATGATCACGGCCGAGACGCCGCTCGGCACCTTCCAGGTGCCGGTCGCACCCGAGCGGGTCGTGGTGCTGGAGGGCCGCCAGGATCTGGAGGTGGCGCTGGTGCTCCGACTGCCGCGACCGGTCGGGCTGGGCAGCAACGCGATCGGCGCCGACGGCAAGGCCTCACCGTTCCTCGATTTCGATCCGGCCGGGATCGAGATCATCCCCGGCGGCGAGACCGACGTCGAGAAGGTCCTGTCGCTGCGGCCTGACCTGATCATCGGCAGGGCCCTGAACCTCGAGCCGGTCAAGGACGGGCTGGCGCCGTTCGCGCCGCTGATCCCGGTCGAGATCGATCGGTTGGACTGGCGCACCGGCCTGATCGACGCCGGCCGCTGGACCGGCCGGAACGATCAGGCCGACCGTGCGATCGAGGGGTACGAGGCCGCCCTCGCCGAGTTCCGGGCCGATCATTCCGAGGTCGGTACCGCGGTTGCCGCCGTGATCCAGGTCGGCGCGGAAGGCACCTTCTCCTCCTCGAACTCCGACGGCTTCTACCTGCCCGCCCGGACCCATCATGATCTTGGTGGCCGTTACCTGCCGTTCCTGGACGAGGCCAGGCAGGGCGCGGGGCCGTACGGGCCGGACGGCGCGTACCTCGAGTTCAGCCTCGAGGAGTTGGACCGGCTGGTCCCGGCCGACCTGATCATGGTCGTCGCCAACACGCCGCAGCAGCGCGCCGAGCTGGAACGGAACCAGCTCTGGCAGCGCCTGCCCGCGGTCCGGGCCGGCCGGGTCGGCTACACCGATTCCCGACTCAACTCCGGATCCGTCCTCGCCGCGACGGAGTGCCTGCGCCTCTGGGAGATCCTGTACGGACGCCTCGGCTGAGCCGCGGACCATGATCAGGAGGCCGTGCGGGCGCGGTCGTAGGTGAGGATGACGGCGCCGCTGTCGGTGCTGGTGACATCGGTCAGGCTCCAGGAGGTGGACGGGAAGCCGTCCTCGAACAGCCGGACCCCGCCGCCGGACAGTTCCGGGCAGAGGGTCACGATCAGCCGGTCCAGCTCGTCGGCGGCCAACAGGGCCCGGATCAGGCTGAGGCTGTTGTTGATCACGATGTCGCCGCCCGGCTGGTCCCGCAGCTCCCGGATGAGCGTGGCCGGGTCACCGGCGACCAGGCGGGCGTTGTGCCAGTCGGTGGCGGTCTGGGTGGTGGAGAAGATCACCTTCTCCACCTGCTCCAGCCACTGGCCGTAGGCACGGTCGCGGGGGTCGGCGTTCTCGTCCTGGCCGACCGGGACCCAGTAGCCGCGGAAGCCCTCGGCGTTGACCCGGCCCAGCACGGCGGTGGTGCCGTTGACCAGTCGGGTCAAGATGTCGCGGGCCTGCTCGCTCACGGCGTGCTTGACCACCCAGCTCATGTCGGCCGGGCCGCCCGGGCCGGTGACGTAGCCGTCCAGCGACATGGTGAAGTTCGCCAGGACGGTCCGGGTGGTGGTCTGCTGCTCGGTCATTTCGGTGTTCCTTCTCTTCGTTGTGGCTGCGATCCTTCGCAGTGATTCGATCCTGTCCGGGCGGGGTGGGTGGCTACATCTGCCAGGTGGCCGATCTTCCCGCGCCGGGTGGCAGACTCGTCGCCCATGGGGATCCCGCTACCCGGCGAGCTGTCGTCGTTCGTCGGCCGCACCGGTGAGTTGGAGTCGGTCGCCCAAGGGCTGGTCGGCAGCCGACTGCTGACCCTGGTCGGGCCGGGCGGCTGCGGCAAGACGAGACTGGCGATCCGGGCGGCGCGCGAGGCCGGTCCGGCCGAGGTGGTCTGGGTCGACCTGTCCGAGGAGACCCGCGACGACCAGGTCGTGGCGCGGATCGCCGAGGCCGTCACGGCGCCGGTCCCGGGTTCCGATCCGACGGCCGTGGTCGCCGCGCTGGCCGACCGGCCGGCGCTGATCGTGATCGACAACTGCGAGCAGGTACGGGCCGGGGTCGCGACGTTCGCCGAGACCGCGCTGCGCCGCTACCCGGACCTGACCGTGCTGGCCACCAGCCGGGAGCCGCTGGGCGTGACCGGCGAACGGGTCTGGCGGCTGGCCCCGATGATCTTGGACGAGGCGATCGCCCTGTTCCTGGACCGGGCCGGCGCCGATCCCGGGGATCACGACGCACGGGCCGCGGCCCGCCGGATCTGCGACCGACTGGACCGCCTGCCGCTGGCCCTCGAACTCGCCGCTTCCTGGTCGGGAACCCTTTCCCTGCAAGAGATCTCGGAGTTGTTGATCAAGGAGCCGGGGCACCCGCTGCTGGACGACGAGGCCGGCCGGTCGGCACCGTTCCGGCAACGGACCCTGGCCGACTCCTTCGCCTGGAGCCATCGGCTGCTGACCGAGGACGAGCGGGTCCTGCTGCGCCGGCTGGCGCCGTTCCAGCAGTTCGGCGTCGAGGCCGTACGGGCGCTGGCGGAGGGCACCGACCGAACGGCCGAGGCGCACCTGCGGGCCCTGCGCGGCTTGATCGACAAGTCCCTGGTGGTCTGCGATCCGACCGGACCGCGGGCCCGGCATCATCTGCTCAAGATCATCGGCGAATACGCCCTGGCCCGGCTCCGCGAGGCCGGCGAGGAGGAGGACGTACGGCGGCGGCATGCGCGGATCGTGGCCGATCAGTTCGCGACCCTGGCGCCGTTGTTGATCACCGACAAGGACGCTTGGCGGGACCGGGTCCGCGATCTCCGGGCCGACCTGGTGGCGGCGGCCGAGTGGTGCCTGGCCGGCGCCGACCCCCAGCTCGGCCGCCGGCTCTGCGCCGAGGCGGCCTGGTGGTGGCACCTGACCGGCGACCGCCCCGGGCTGCTGCTGCTGCAGCGGGCGGCCGAACTGGATCCGGGCACCGACGACGCGCTGCAGGCCCGGGTCCTGGTCGGGCACGCCCTGGTCGCGGACGTGGTCGAGCCGGGCGTCGGCTATCCGTCGGCCGAACGTGCCCTGACCCTGGCCGAGGCGGCCGGCGACCACCGCACCGTCGGGCTGGCCCGCCAGCTGATGGCGATCGGCCGGATCGGTTTCGACCTGGCCGGGGCGCGCGAACTGGCGTACCTCGGGCATCGGGAGGGTGCCGAGACCGGCGATCTGTTCGCACGTGATGCGGGCGGGGTGCTGGTCGGCCTGGTCCATTCGCTGCTGGACCAGCACCGTGACGCGATCGACTGGCTGAGCCGCTCCGTGCCGGGCCTGATCGAGCGCGGCGACCGCGGGATCGCCGGCACCGGCCTCTGCGCGCTGGCGCTGAGCCAGGCCGCGGTGGGCGAGTTGGCGGCCGCCGAGCAGTCCGCGCGGCGGGCCCGTGAGATCACCGAGCCGCTGCGCGACTTCGCCCGGGTCGGTGTCGCCACCTGGGGACTGGCCCGGATCCTCGGCCTCGGCGGCGACCTGGCCGGGGCCGAGGCCCTGCTGACCGACCTGCAGCGGCTGATCGACCGCGCGGACGAGGAGCCCTACCTGCCCGGCTGGTACGCCACGCGCGCGCGGATCGCCTTGTGGAGCGAGGATCCCGCGGCCGCCACGCGTTGGTGCGCGCGGGAGCGTTTCGCCGCCACCCCGGATCTGCTGATCGTGCAGGCCGCGGCCCGCCGGACCGCCGGTGATCCCGACGGTGCGACCGCGCTGCTGGACCGCTCGCAGGAGTCGCCGATCCTCGACGCGATGCCGGCGATCCGGGCCGAGCTGATCTTCGAACGGGCGCGACTGCGGGAGCCGCGGGACCCGGTCGGGGCGGCCGGTGAACACCGGGAGGCGCTCCGGCTCCGGTCCGAACACGACCTGCGGCTCGCCCAGATCGACAGCCTGGAGGCCCTGGCGGGGCTGGCCGGGACGCCGGAGCGAGCGGCGATCCTGTACGGCGGAGCAGACCGGGCCCGGGCCGAAACCGGCTACCGGGCCGGACAGCCCGCGTTGCCGCAGGGTGAGGAGTTCGAGGTCGGCCTGGACCGCGGCCGTGCGCTGACCCTGGAGCAGGCCGTGGAGCGGGCGCTGCGGGTCCGGTCGGCCGATCGTGCCGGTTCCGGCTGGGCCAGCCTGACCCCGGCCGAGCGCTCGGTCGTCGACCTCGCCGTCCGCGGCCTGTCCAACCCCGAGATCGCCGCCGAGCTGTTCATCGGCCGAGGCACGGTGAAGACCCACCTCGCCCATGTGTACGCCAAGCTGGGCGTCGCCAACCGCACCGAGCTGGCCCGCAGCGCCGCCGAGATCGGCCCTCCGCCGGCCCGGTGACGGTCAGTCCGGTCGCCGCTGACCGCGGACCGTGGCCACACACCGGTCGTACAACTGATCGAGGGCAACCGAGTCGTCCTCGATCCAGGTCTCCAGGGCCGCGTCGAAGCACGCGAACGCCGTCGCGATCACGGCCCGGGGCCGCGGGTCCCCAGGCTGATCGCCGAGGCCCATCCGTTCGGCGATCAACGGCACCAGGTCGGCCTGCCAGCGTTGCCGCTTCTCGACGTACCGCGCCCGCAGCGTCGGGATGGTCAAGATCAGCCGGAACCGGGCACGGAAGTGCTCCGGCGCGTCGTGTGCGGCCAGGACGGCGATGATGCCCGCGCGCAGGGCGGCCCAACTGCTCGCCCGGGCAGGCTGGTCCCCCACCGCCCGGCGCAGCACCTCCCAGAACGCTTCCTGATCACCGCCGATCAGGTCCTCCTTGGTCCCGAAGTAGCGGAAGAGGGTGCGCTGGGACACCTCGGCCTCGCGCGCGATCTGGGCGATCGTCGTCGCCTCGAAGCCCTGTTCGGCGAACAGCCGCATGGCCGCATCCATGATCGACTGCCGGGCCAACTGGCGGGAGCGATCCCACAGCGTTGGCCGCGGCTCCGCCTCGGTTTCCCTGGTCACGGGGACACCCTAGGCGATCGACGCCATCCTGGCAGAAGCCGACATTTTGGCAGTCTCTGCCAATATCACCTAGACTCGGCGTCGAACGGAACCCACAGGAGGGCCATGAACGAGATCTGGATCCTGGGCGCGACCGGCCGCACCGGGCGCGCCATCGCCGCCCGGCTGGGCGAGCGGCAACGATCGGTGGTCCTGGTCGGCCGGGACCGCAACCGGCTCGAGGCTGTAGCCCGCGACGTGGGTGGCGAAGCGTCGGTGTTGGTCGCGGCTTCACTGGCCGACACCACGCATCGGATCGCAGCGGGCGCGCCGGCCGTCGTGGTGAACACCGTAGGACCGTTCGCCACGACGCAACCCCTGATCGCCACTGCCGGCCCGGCGGGCACGCACTACCTCGACCTGGCCAACGATCTGCCGGCCGTGACGTCACTGCTGGGCGGCCACGAGGAGGCCGTCGCGGCCGCGCGTTGCCTCGTCACCGGCGCCGGCTTCGGAGTTCTCGGTACGGAGAGCGCGACGCTGCGGGTGTGCGACGGGAGACCAGCGCCGACCAGCGTCCGGGTGGACGCGCTCGCCGCCATCGGTGGCGGCGGAGCGGTCGGAACTGCGGTAGCCGAGAGCCTCGTCGACGTCCTCGCCGGCGGTGGCTACCGTTACCGATCCGGCCGGCTCACTCGCGGGCCGATCGGCGGGGACGCCGAGCGCTTCGAACTGCCCGACGGCAGGATCGTCACCACGGTCGGTGCACCGCTGGCCGAACTGGTCGCCGCGCAGCGCGGCAGCGGAGCACCCGAGGTCGTCGCGGCGTCGAACGAACTGCCGAGCGGGCGCGTGGCGCGGCTCGCCCTGTCGCTCGTCGCGCCCCTGGTCAGGATCCCTTTGTTCCGGCGGGCGGCGGTTCGCGCTGTCGCCGGGATCGAGGTGAAGGAGGACCGGTCGGCCGGCGAACCGACCACCTGGGCCCGCGCCCGGGCGACGTGGGCCGACGGCTCGACCCGGGTGGCCTGGCTGCGCGCCCGAGAGGGAATGGACTTCACGGCCGCGGTCGCCGCGGAGGTCGCGGACCGGTTGGCGAGCGGAGCCGGCCGGCCCGGTGCCTACACACCGGGCGCCCTCTTCGGCGCCGAGCTGGCCGAGCAGGCCGGCGGCACGTTCCTGGTCGAGGACCGCCTCGGCTGATCGGGGCCGAGTCAGCCGGCAACCTCGGACCGAGCGCCGCCGCGGGTCAGATCGACGGTGATCGGCGGCTCCCCGTACGGCGACAGCTGGGTCACCGTGTCGGTCGGCCGGAGTCGCGGATCGGCCCGGAATCGCTGCTCCAGCTTGGTTTCGGCGGCCCCGTCTCCGGCATCGGCCTTGATCAACAACGCCGCGAGCTGGTCGGTCTCGGCGTCCGTGACACCGGTGCCGACGACATCCCAGAGCAGCAGCTCGTTGCCGTACCGGTGGTTGATCTCGAGGAAGACGTACGTCTTGATCAACGCCGGTCCGATCAGGTCGGAACCCGGGATCACGCCGTAGCGATCGGGGTCGACGCGGCCGGCCCGGTACTCGGTCCAGACCTCGGCCGCGGTCGGGAACAGCGAGTCGGCGCCGACGGAGAGATCGAGCACGTCGAACGGATGATCTTGCTGACGCAGACCGGGATCGGACCGCTGCCAGCGACTACCCTGCCACCAGTCGACGACGACGTGGTCGTAGTGGAAGTCCGGGCCGAAGTAGCCGGCGAAGCCGACCCGGGTGCGCGCCGGGATCCCCTGCTCACGAAGAGCGGCGACCGTGAACAGGGAATGATCACGACAACAGCCGGCGACCCGGTCGTCCGGAGGTCGCGGCGTCAGCAACGAACCCGGATGGCGCTGCTGGTCGACGTCGAGGATGACCGAGACCCAACGGGAGTTGATCTCGTCCTTCCGATCGTCGTGGAGCAACTCGGCCTCGCCCCGGTAGTGCAGGATGAGGTTGCGGGCCGTCGCGCAGACCTGGTCGATGCCGGCGGGCTCGCGGAGCAGGGCGGCGTGCCGGCCGGGTTCGGTGTACGCCGTGTGAGCGGCGAAGCGGTGTGGTGTGGTCATGATCGAAGCGTGTGCCCTGACACCGTGTCAGAGTCCAGCCCGGCCGCCGGTCCGGCCGCGAGATCGATGATCACCGGCGGCTCGCCGTACGGGGACAGCTGGGTCACCGTGCCGGGCGGCCGCAGTCGCGGGTCGGTCCGGAACCACTGCTCCAGCTCGGCTTCCGCCGCCTCGTCACCGGCGTCCGCCTTGATCAACAACGCGGCCAGCCGATCGGTGTCCTCGTCCGTGACGCCGGCGCCGAGTTCGTCCCAGAGCAGCAGCTCGTCGCCGTACCGATGATGGACTTCCATGATCACGTAGAACCTGATGAATCCAGGCCCGGAGAGGGCGGGAACGCCGGCGACACCGTAGCGCTGCGGATCGAGCCGGCCGGCCCGGTAGCCGGCCCAGACCTCGGCTGCGGTCTCGAACGGCGCACCCTCGCCGGTGGCGAGGTCGTGCACGTCGAAGTCGCGCGTGCCCGGAACCAGCTCCGGGTCGGCGCGCTGCCAACGATCGCCGTTCCACCAGTCGATGACGACATGATCACCGTGGAAGGACGGATCGAAGTAGGTGGTGAACCCGATTCGGGTGCGGGCCGGGATCCCCTGCTCGCGCAGCATCGCCACCGCCAGCAGAGCATGATCACGACAGCAGCCGGCCACCCGGTCGCCGGGCGGCCGCGGCGCGAGCACCGGCTCCGGGTGCCGCTCCTGATCAAGATCGAGGATCGCCGAGACCCAGCGCGCGTTGATCTCGCCCCGCCGCTCGCCGGCCAGCAGCTCCGCCTCGGCCCGGTAGTGCAGCACCAGGTTCCGTACCGCCTCCCCGATCCGGTCCAGTCCGACCGGCTCCCGGAGCAACGCGGCATGGCGGCCCGGATCGGAATAGGGCGAGTGGGCGGCGAAGCGTTGCCGATCGGTCATGGCACGATCAGACGCCCGAACCCGCCGAAATGTCCAGAAATCCGCGGCCGCGGTGGACGGACCTCGGGACGGCCGGTGGTGTCACCGGGCCGCTGCCGTACGTTCCCGTAGAGTTGACCGGAAGTTCACGAGGGAAGGGCACTACCGATGGCTGACACGACGGTGATCACGTTCGGCACATTCGACGTGTTCCACGTCGGGCACGTCAGGGTGTTGAACCGGGCGGCCGAGTTCGGCGACCGCCTGCTGGTCGGCGTCTCTTCCGACCAACTCAACCTGGCCAAGAAGGGCCGGCGGCCGGTGTTCACCCAGGACGAGCGGATGGAGATCCTGACCAACATCAAGGTCGTCGACGGCGTCTTCCTGGAGGAGAGTCTCGAACTGAAGCGGCAGTACGTCGAGGAGCACCAGGCCGACATCCTCGTCATGGGCGATGACTGGGCCGGCAAGTTCGACTTCCTCAACGACGTCTGCAAGGTCGTCTACCTGCCCCGCACCCCGTCCGTCTCGACCACCGCGATCATCGAGCACATCACCACCATCGCCTGACCTCCCGTTGTCCCCAGGCCCCTGTGCACAACGTGTGGACGAGGGTACGGAAACGGTGGGTAGCCGGCCGGTAACTGTGGATCGACCGGTGGACGAAGAATTGCCCAGGATTCTTTCGCAGAAGGGCTTGCGGACCCCTGGCACCGGGTGTAGAACTTACTCACCGGAAGCCGCAAGGCAACCGGGATCGGACGAAGGAAGGTCCATACGGAGGGTTTCGGCCCACCGCGTCGGTCGTGACGGACCGCGGGACCGGAGAGCATCCGATGGTCAGACAGCGTCACCCGTCGGGCCCCACCAGTAGGGCCCGTCCAACTCATACTTGGACGGGCCCTACACCCATTTTCGCATAGGTGCATGGCGGTCCCCAAGCAGCGATCAGGCCGGCGCCAGTTCGACCAGGTCATCGTCATCGCCCGCGGCCCGACCGGCCACGATGACCGTCGCCCGCTCCCAGGGCCGCTCGGACTCGAGGAACGGCAGTTCCGACCGCATCCATTCGTCCCAGAAGGGCTCGACATCTTCCGCGGCCCGGACCCCGAACGCCAGATCCCGCGCGACACCGCGGGCGCGGGCGTCGCCGAAGTCCGACTGCACCCACACCACCGCATCCGCCCAGGCCGCGATGCTCGCCCGACCGGCGCCCACGCCCTCCACGATCAGATCCCGGCGCGGTTCGACGATGATGGCGCCGTCGCGTCCGTTCGGCGCCCAGCCCGGCGGTTGGTAACGCACCGGCTCGTTCCGGCGCACCGGGGCGAGGATGTTCTCGATCAGTTCGGAATCCCAGTCGAAGAAGGAATGGTTCCAGGCCACGTCGTCCGTGTGCACGATCGCGGCTCCGGGCAGCGCGGCCTGGAGCCGGCCGGCCAGCGTCGTCTTGCCGCCGGCGCTGCGGCCGTCGACCACGATCACCCGGTTCCCCGCGGCTCGGTCCGGCAGGCCGAGCCGATCCACCAGGGTCGTCAGCGGGGCACGGCGCCAGCCGTCGATGACCGGCTCGGTCGTGCCGTCCGGCAGCTTCATGAACGTTCCTCGTCCTCGGCGGTCAGAATCTCACTAGTGTGGCGCGCATGATCACCTGGCGGGAGTTCGCAGCCGCCGCGCCGCACGTGTCGGCGATCTTCGCACGGCGGCACCGGGAGGCGGACTGGGTCTACCGGGAGCTCGGGCACGACATCCGTGGCGTCCCGGTCGCCGGCAACTTCTTCGTCGCCGACCTCGAGGGAGCGTCGTCCGTCGAAGCGGACGGACAGGGCCTCAAGATCACGCTCTGGAAGGCCGGCGGGGCGGAGCGTGTCACCAGACCCGGAGCGAGGGACATAGGCGACAGCCGCTGACGCTGCCGGCCGGTGCGCCTGCGAGACTGCTGCCCGTGACCGAGTTGACGCTGCTGCACCAGGGCAAGGTTCGCGACATCTACACGGATCGGCCGGGCGAGATCCTGCTGGTCGCCTCCGACCGGGTTTCGACGTTCGACGTCGTGCACCCGACGCCCATCCCGGACAAGGGGAAGGTGCTGACCGCGCTCTCCCTGTGGTGGTTCGAGCAGTTCGCGGACGTACCGAATCATGTGTTGTCGGTGACCGACGTGCCCGAACAGTTCGCCGGGCGGGCGATGCGGTGTCGGCAGGTCGAGATCGTGCCGGTCGAGTGCATCGCGCGCGGTTATCTCTCCGGCACGGGGTTGAAGGCCTATCAGCAGTCCGGCGAGATTTCCGGGGTACGGCTTCCGGGCGGACTGGTCGAGGCCTCGCAACTGCCGGAGCCCGTCTTCACGCCCTCGACGAAGGCGCCCGCCGGTGAAGGGCATGACGAACTCATCACCTTCGACGAGGTCGTCGACCTGGTCGGTTCGGAGACCGCCGAGAAGCTGCGCGCCCTGACCATGGACCTGTACACCCGGGCCGCCGAGCTCGCCCGCAGCCGCGGCGTGATCATCGGCGACACCAAGTTCGAGTTCGGCCGGACTCCGGACGGCGAGATCATCCTCGCCGACGAGATCTTCACCCCGGATTCGTCCCGCTTCTGGGCCGCCGAGGAATGGGAACCGGGCCGGCCGCAGAACTACCTCGACAAGCAGTACCTGCGGAACTGGGTCGAGACGACCGACTGGGACAAGATGCCGCCGGCCCCCGAGCTGCCGCCCGAGGTCGTCGCCGAGACCCGCCGCCGCTACATCGCCATGTACGAACGTCTCACCGGCAGCACCTGGTCCGACTAGCCCAACGCTTGGGTGAATTCCCGCCGGGTACTCGCGGCGGAAATTCACCCAAGACCTGAGGCTCTGCCGCTGATCCTCAGCCGAGGGTGTCGGTGAGGAAGCGGTAGCTCTGCGCGATGCCGTCGAAGGTGTCGCCCTCGTAGTGATCGAACTCCACGACGGCGTACGGGATCGCCAGGTCCGACGTCAGCACCTCGGCCAGCGGGACGTCGCCCTGGCCGGCGGGCTGCTGATCGTTCGGCAGTTCGCGGGCGCTGATGCCGGGACGCATCGGGCCGTCCTTGACGTGGACCGCGATCACCCGGTCGCCGAGCTTGCGCAGCAGGGGCAGCAGGTCGGCGCCGCCTGCGAAGGCCCAGTAGAGATCGACCTCCAGCAGCACGGACGGGTCGAGCTGCTCGGCGAAGAACTCCAGGACGGGCCGGTCGTCGATCTTGGTGGTCAGTTCGTGATCATGGTTGTGGTAGCCGACCTTGAGGCCGAATTCCTTGGCCTGCTCGGCGCGTTCGTTGAGGCGCTCGGCATTGCGCTTCACGTCGTCGGCGGTGGCCCAGCGGTCGGGGGCGACGAACGGGTCGATCACGACCTGGACGCCGAGGGCGTTGGCGGCGGCGAAGGTCTCCTCGGCCGGCGGTACGGAGAGCAGGCCGTCCGGCGTGGCCACTCCGGCCTCCTCGAGCAGCAGCGCGTGCGCGGTCGGCGAGCTGAGACCGTACTTCTCGAAGGACGCCTTCAGCGCATCGGCGCGGCGGACGAAGTCGAACGCCTCGACGGTCCGGAACCCGATCTCGGCGAGCTTCGCCAGCGAGCCGTCCAAGTCGGCCTCCAGCTCGGGGTGGATGGAATACAGCTGCACAGAGATCTCGGGCGTGGCCATATGGATCTTCCTCACGTCGTGCGGGCAGAGACGCCAGTATCTCCCGACGGGCCCGGCCGACTGTTACCGGGCGAGGCTGAACGTGACCGTGGACGACTCCCCGTAGCTGGGATCGCCGTCGGCCACCCGTACCTCGGCGTTGATGTTGCCGTCCGCGACGCCCGGGATGCCCAACGGCTCGCAGTCGGCCGGAATCGTCGCGGTGCCGTGCCAGGTTGCGACGATCTTGGACTCGGGCGGCTTGTGGGTCGACCCGGGCACTCGGAACCTCGCCGTGCCGGTGAACTTCGTGTTCTGGCACACCGCCTCGATGATGATCTTGGTCTCGACCGGCCGCCCGGAGTAGTTCCGGAAGTCGAGCGACAGGTTCGCTGCCTGACCGGGCCGCACCAGATACTGCCCCGCGTCGTTGGCCGGCCCATCGACCCGGAGTTCGGCGGACTCCGCGCCGCTCAGCACACCAGTGCCCCTTGTCGGAGCCTCGAAGGTGCCCCCGGTTTCCGGCTGTGTCGAAGGCCTCGGCGGCGGCGCCGGATCCTCGGCGGTGCACGCCGTCAGCGCCAGTACGACGAGCAGGGCGAGCCCGCCTCTCCGCAGTCTCATGGCGGCACGGTACCTGTTGTCAGCCGTCGGTGACAGCATGCTTCTCCATGGGCTGTGAGCTCCGCTGCGACGGATGTACGACGCTCGTCACGGCGCCTGACCTGGAGGCGTTCAGCGACGCCTACCTCGCCCATGTCCGCACGGTGCATCCGGACTGGCCGTTCCCCGACCTGGCCATCCGGAACACCGCCGAGGCGACCCAACGGCTGACCGGTCCGACGGAGCGGCTGGAGTCGATCGGCCCGGTGACGGTCGAAGCCGTCACCGCGGACCGGATCGAGGACTGGCTGGCCTTCTTCGATCACGACGCCTTCGCCGGCAACCCGGTGGACGCCGTCTGTTACTGCGCCGGGCCCCATCTGCCGGCCGGGCAGGCCGGGCGGCAGCCGTGGCGACGGAACCGGGAGTTCATGATCGAACTGTTCCGCAGCGGAGCGGCCCACGGCTATCTGGCGTACGTGGACGACCGGCCGGCCGGCTGGGTGAACGCCTCCCGGCGTGCGGCCTGTCCGCAGTTCCGGACCGGTGATCCGACCGACGACCGCACGATCGCGATCACCTGCGTCGGCATCGCCCCGCCCTGTCGCGGGCACGGCCTCGCGGACCCGCTGATCGGCCGGGTCATCGCCGATGCACCCGGGCGAGGCGCAGGCTGGATCGAGGCCTATCCGTTCGCCGACCAGACCGGAGTCGACGAGGACAACTGGCGCGGTGCGCTCTCCGTGCTGACGCGGTTCGGCTTCGAGCAGGCCGGGGCTCGGGAAGATCTGCAGGTGCTTCGCCGCCCGGCTCTTCCGACATAGGGTGCCGCGTCTGTGGATCACCGGGATCCCGCGGCGCCGAGGTCTCGCGTCACCCGGACAAGGTCTCGATCATGAAGTTGATCAGTAGAGCCATCAGGTAGACAGATCCGGTCAGCCACACCACCAAGACGATGATCATTCCCACGGTGACGAGGCCGTTCACTCCCAGCACCGATCGCAGAAATGCTCCCCGACCTGGATAGTCGCCAGGAGGGTCCTTCATCGGATCTTGTGAGCGCAGCACGCCATGGATTATCCAGCCCGACAGGCCCAATTCATAACGGCGTTATTCAGGACAAGCCAGCCGTTCGACGGGCCCGGCGTGTGAGAATCGGGGCCGTGGAGTTCTCCGAGATCGCCGCCGAGCTGTACGCCGGGTCGCCGGACGGGTTCGTCGCGCGGCGGAAGGAGTTGGCCGACCAGGCCAAGAAGGAGGGCGACAAGGAGCTGGCCAAGCGGGTCGGCGCGCTTCGGCGGCCGACCAAGTCGGCCTGGCTGGTGAACCTGCTGGCCCACCACGACCCGGATCGGATCGAGTCCTGGCTCGAGCTGGGTACGGCGCTCGCCGAGGCTCAGCAGCGGTTGGCCGGTGATCAACTCCGGGAACTCAACCAGCAGCGAGCAACGGCGGCGCGGCAGTTGTCCCGGCGGGCGGCGGAGCTGGCCAAGGAGGCTGGGCAGTCGACCACGGATGCCGCACTGCAGGAGGTTGCCTCCACGCTGCAGGCCGCCTGGACCGATCCAGAGTTGGCCGAGGCGGTCCGCAACGGCTGGGTGCACCAGGTCGTCGCGTACGGCGGATTCGGACCGCTGTCGCCCGGTCCCGTACCGGCTCCGGCGCCGGACAAGGCCGCGAAGGCCAAGCCTGCCGAAAAGGAGAAGGCTCCGGCGAAGCCGAAGACCGAGGATCCCGAGGTACGGAAGGCGCGCGAGGAGGCCGAGCGGAAGCGGGCCGAGCAGGCCAAGCTGCGTAAGGAACTGGACCAGGCCAAGGCGGAGTTGGACGCGGCCGCCGAGGTGCTGGCCGGGCTGCGGGAGCGGCAGTCCGAACTCTCCGAGCAACTCAAGCAGGTCACCGCCGAGGAGCGGGATCAGGCGAAGGTCGTCGCCGAACTGCGGGCCCGCGCCACCACCCTGCGCCGCGACCTGCCCTGAGCCGCCGACGAACCTGAACCGAACGTGCCCTGAGCCTGTCGAAGGGGCCCGGATCGGGCTTGCCCTTCGACAGGCTCAGGGAGCGTGGTGGTTCAGGATTCGATCGGCTTGGCCGCGACCACGGCCGCCTGGCGCTGAGCCTGCGCGTCCTCGTCAGCGGCCCCGTCCACGACCGGTTCGGGCAGCCGGTGCCGGCCGGTGATCCGGCCGACGATCTTGTCGATCAGGAAGCCGATGATCATGGCGGCGACGATCGCGATGCCGGCGCCCAGGATCGGGTTGTCCTTCACCCAGTGACCGGCCAGGGCCCCGATCAAGATCGAGTACAGGGCCCAGGAGGTGCCGGCCAGGATGCTCAGCGGGAAGAACCGGCGCCAGGAGAAGCCGGTCGCCCCGGCGGTCATGTTGACCGCGACCCGGCCGACCGGGATGTAGCGGGCGGTCAGGATGAGCAGGGCGCCGCGGTGCTGCAACTGCCGGTGGGCGAAGTCGAACACCTTCGCGACCCGCGGCCGGCGCATCCAGGCGAACCGGCCGAGACCGAGCTTGCGGCCCATCAGGAACGCAATGTTGTCACCGGCGATGGCGCCGATCGCGGCGACGATCGCGATGCCGATCACCCACGGCTGGCCGGTCGCGATGCCGACCGCGGCGAGCGCGACGACGACCGACTCGCTGGGGACCGGCGGGAAGAACCCGTCGATGCAGGCGGCCAGCAGCACCAGTACGTAGACCAGCGGCGATCCGGCGGCCCCCAGGATGAAATCGGTCAGCGTCTCCATGTCCACTATCCAACGCAAATCCGCCGGACAGCACATTGAGGTAGTCACCCGAATCGGTGTCGGGTTAGCCCTACCCGGAACCGGGGTCCGGGATGACCCCGACCCTGAGAGGCCCCCTCCCGCTGCGTCAGGGCAGTTCGAAGACGATCGCGAGGGGGGTCTGCTGACTGCCCTGGCCGAGCGGGTTGTCCGCGAACATCTCTTCGTAGACCTTCGGTTCGCCCGGCACGTCCTGGCCGAGCGCGTTCCGACCAAGATCATTCGCATCCATCACGACGGTTCCGGCGAACGTGCTCGCGTACGGCTCCGGGAGCAGCGGCCGGATCGCGGCGGTCAGCTGCGCGGCCACCTTGTCCGGGTCCTTCGGCGGCAGCTTCGCCGACACGTTGGACGGGTAGGCCGAGTACTCGGTCGGCCCGTCGATCGCCCGTACGTCGTTGCCGACCAGGTTGTAGAACACGCCGGACTTGCCGGCCAGCTTGCCGACCACGCTGCCGGCCGACGCGAACAGGATCCGCGGCAGGCCGGCCTCGCCGATCGCCAGCTGCATGGTGAACGGCGACCCGAGGCCGATCCCGGTCGGCGTCCGAGTGACGAACCGGGACAGCACTCGGGCCGCCCAGCTGACCTTGATGTCCCAGACGAACATCGAGCGGCCCTGGGTGATCGCGACGATCTTCTCGCTGATGAAGAAGTACCAGCGGCCGGTCGTTGCCGCGCGATGATCTTGGTCGGTGGTCGCGCTGAGCGTCTGGAAGAACTCGGCGACCCGCTCGACCACTCGGGCGGTCAGGTCGTCGTCGGCGCTGAACAGCTCGGTCCGCAGCGGGTAGCGCCGCACCGACCGGCCGTTCGGCAGCACAAGGTCGAGTTCCTTGCCCTCGTTCGCCTCCAGGTCGGTCTTGATCTTGACCTCGGGCGCCGGCTGGGCCTTGTCGAAGAACTCGCGGCACCAGAGTTCGACGTTGAGGATGCGCCAGAACACGGCCGCCGCGGCGCTGCTCGGGCGCTTGATGAAGGCCTCGAACGACTCCACCACCGCGGTCTGGTCGAAGTAGCCGCGGTTGGCGAACGACTCGCTCATGAACACGTCGTAGACGGTGTTCTTGATCCGCATCAGCCAGTCGGCCTGGGCCGGCTCGCTGTCCCCCTGGCCGGGGCCGTCCAGCAAGTTGATCAAGGTCTGGTCGTCCTGGCCGAGCAGCCAGCGCACCGTGTCGGTCTGCAGGTACGGCAGCACGAACCGGGTGCCGAAATGATCAGCGGTCTTGGCCAGCGACCGCAGCCGGTACGGCAGCGAGGTCGTGGTCAGCGCGTCCACCCGGAGCCGGGTCGGCTCGGTGGCGAGCGGCGCCGGGCCCTCGTCGGAGTACCGGCCCCGCAACTCCTCCGAGAGCAGGCTGACGCCCAGGTCGGCCCGCTGCCCGGCGGACACCGACCGGACCCCGCGCACCGCCGAACCGACCAGCCGGACGGCCCCGGCGAGCCGGTTGGGGGCCCCGCCGGCCCCGAGCAGCAATTGCGCGGCGCCCTCGGCGCTGATCAAGGTGCCCAGGTCGGCGCAGTCCTGGGCGAGCCGGTAGTGCAGATAGGCGACGGCCGACCCGGTCGGTTCCTCCTGGACCCGGATGAAGTCGGACCAGTCCGCCTTGAACTGATCGGCGGTGAGCCGGACCCGGCCGGGTCCGGGCGCGTTGCCGGTCTCGGACGGCTCCGGGTACTCCGGAACGATCTTGGTCCCGGCCAGCCCGGACAGGGCTGCCGAGCCCGGTCCCGCCGCGACCACGGCCGCCTCCCGATCGCCCGCGTCCACGGCGGCGGCGAGCCGGCGCTGCAGTTCGGCCGCGGGATCGGCACCGGCGGCCGGGTCCGGCCGTAGCAGCTCGGTCTGCGGGCGGAGGAAGACCTGGCGGCGGACGCCGCTCGGCTCGGCGATCAGCGCCTGGCCTGGCAGCACCCGCTCGACGCCCTCGAAGAAGGTGGCCGGCTCGTCGTCCAGCGCGCCGGTGGAGAGATAGCGGTGCACCACCCGTGGTGCCGGCGCCGGCTCCGGACCGTCGGCCAGCACGGCCGCGATCGTGGACCCGTACCGCACCCGGCAGCCGTCCGCGTCGTGGCGGAAGTAGAGCTGTTCGACGCCGAACGGGTCCCGGGCCAGCACCAGCCGGTCCGCGTCCGAGATGGCCAGCGCGAACGTGCCGGACAGCCGGCGGAAGCCGTCGATCCCCCAGATCCGGTACGCCTGCAGGGCCAGCGTGGCATCGTCGGCGCCCGCCGCCGGCGCCGCCTCCGGATCGGCCTGCTGCATCTCGGCGGCCAGCGCGTCGGTGTCGGTGAGCCGGCCGCTGAACTCGATCGTCCCGTCCGACGACGTCAGCTCGGCACAGTGGTACGACCCGGCCAACGCGATCATCGAAACGTCCTTACATCCAGGGGGCTTGGGGAGGGCCGGACGATCCTACCGAAGCGTCCGACCGCCCGACCTTAACCCGCGCTGACCGCTGACCCACACAACAGCGAACTCAAATAGCCGGCGTGGCTCTGCAGCATGTCCAGCGGCAGGTACGGCAGCAGCCGATGCCAACTGTTGTAGCGGTGCAGCCGCCCGATCACCAGAGCCGGTTCGACCAGCCGGCGCAGCTCGGCGAGGGGTGCCAGGTCTGACCAGCACTCGAGATAGGCGTCGACCAGGCGGTCCAGCCGCGGGTCCGCGCCGTTCTCGGTCCAGGCCGGGCAGGACCACTCCTGGGCGAGCACGACCAGGGTGACGTGCAGGACACAGAACGGGTGGCCCCAGACCGCGTCGCCGAAGTCGAAGAACCGCAGCGGCCGGCCCGGCTCGGCGGCGAACGCGTTGTTCTGGTGCAGGTCGTTGTGCTGCAGGGACGACGGGATCGGAGTCTCGGCGAGCCGGTCGGCGGCGGCCGTGAGCACCGGGCTGTACGCGACGGACCGGGCCAGCAGCTCGGCGCCGGCGTGCAGCGGGTGCTCGGCCGGCAGTGCCGCGAGCTCGGCGACCTGGCCGGCCACGTGGTCGGCGGTTCGATCCGGTTCCAGGGCGGGCAACCCGGTCCCGACCAGATCGGCGCCGTGGCCGGCCAGCTCCCGCTGCAGTTCGGCGTACTCGGTCAGGATCCGGACGAAGGCCGCCTCGTCGGCGGCCCCGGTCTCGCGCACCGTACGACCGCCGTCGGGGACCAGCAGCCAGCCCCGGTCGGCCGCCACCGCGACCGGTTCCAGCACCCGGCCGGGGACCAGCTCCGCGAGCCGGGCGACCAGGGCGGCCTCGAAGGTCATGGCCGGGTTGTTCTCCTTGAACCAGTGGCGGCCGCGGTCCGTCGGCACCACCAGCTGGGTCGACCAGGGCCGGACCCGCGGCTGCTCGATCGGCCCGGTGACCGCGATCCCGGCTGTCGCGAGCCGGTCCCGGATCCAGCTCTCGGCCTCCGCTCGCCAGGCTGTGCCGGTCCACGTCGCCGTCAGGTCGATCCCTGAGCCCGTCGAAGGACCGGCGCTCCCCGTACTCATCGGAGCATCCTGACAGCCGTCCCGTTCGAGGGCGAGGGAATTCGGCTTGACCGCGCCGATAGCCTGACTCCCCTGGTGGATGGCCGTCATGGGGGGGACCGACCCGACGCTCGGAAGGATCCCGATGAATCTCCCACCACCCATCCCGCGCCTCGACCCGGCCCGACTGGTCGACGCCCTCGCCGCCCAGCACGGCATTCGACTCGCCCTGATCGGCACCGCCGCCGAGGGTCAGGTCGGTGCCGCCTATGTGCGTTGGCCGGACGGCCGGGACGGCGTCCTCACCACGGTCGGCGACGGCGACGACGCGACCGGCGACCGGCTCCGGCAGACCGCCGACGTGCTCGACCTCGCCCGCTCGCACGGGTTGCCGGTGCCGCGCTACGACCTGGTCGCCGCGGTGACCGAGCCGGCCGCGCATGTCGTCGTCCAACAGCGGCTGCCGGGTGCTCCGCCGGCGACGGTCGACGTCGCGCTGCTGGACCGGATGGTCGCCGAGACCGAACGCTGGGCCGGGCTGCTCGCCGACCGGCCGGCGGACCCGCTGCCGCTGTACCTGACCGAGAGCGGTCCGGGCTTCTGCCTGCACGAGTCACTGGAGCGGTACGACCGGCGGACCCGGCGTCTGCTCGGGGTGGTGCGGGAGATCGGCCGGTCCGGGCCGGACGTGATCACCGGCGACGACCTGGTCCATCTCGACTTCCATGCCGGCAATCTGCTGGTCGACCCGGCCGGCCGGATCACCGGCATCGTCGATTGGGACGGCTGGGCTCGTGGCGACCGCCGCTTCGCGCTCGTCGTGCTGGCGTACGACCTCGGCTGGCGGCGCAGCGACCCGGCCGTCCGGACCCGGCTGGACGAGTTGATCAACCTGACCGTGCCGCCGGACCGACGCCGGCGCTACGACGCCTCGCTGAGCCTGCGCCAGGTGGACTGGTCGATCCGGCACCACGGTGCGGCCGAGGTGGACTTCTGGCTGGGCGTTGCGGCGGACCGGTTGGACCCGTCGTGATCAGTAGTGCAGGTAGCGCCGCCGGATCCGGTTGAACCGGGCCAGGTCGTCCTGCCAGCCGGCGACGATGGCGTCCGCGTCGTCGCCGGCGTCGACCGCGAGCCGCACCCGGTCGGAGCCGGTCAGGTGGTCGATCCACCATTGCGGCTGCGCGTCCGTACCGGAGTTGAGCCAGGCGAAATCCTTGGGATACAAGGACTTCAGCGTGACCAGCAGGTTGATGCCGAGGGCCACCGCGTCGACCTTCGCCGGGTCGGTGACGTTGATGTCGACGCCGCCGCAGTTCTTGCCCTGATAGGTGGAGAAGGTCGGCGTGAAGTAGGCCTCGCGGAACGCCAGCCCGGGCAGCCGGCGGGCGGTCAGCTCGGCTGCCCACCGGTGGTCGATGAACGGCGCTCCGACCAGCTGGAACGGGCGGGTGGTCCCGCGGCCCTGGGACAGGTTGGTCCCGGAGAAGAGGCAACTGCCCGGATAGACGTACGCAGTCTCCAGGGACGGCAGGTTCGGCGACGGCAGCACCCAGGGCAGCCCCGTTCGGTCGTAGGAGAGTTCGCGGCGCCAGCCGTTCATCCGCCGCACGGACAGTTCGACCGGTCCGCTCGGCCGGCCGGGCAGGAACTCGGCGTTGAACAGGTCGGCGAGTTCGCCGACCGTCATGCCGTGCTGCTGCGCGATCGGGGCCCGGCCGATGAACGTCGCGTACTCGGGGTGGAGCACCGGCCCGGTGGCGCGGCGGCCGGTGATCGGATTCGGCCGGTCCAGCACCACGAATCGCTTGCCGGCCAACGCGGCCGCCTCCATCGAGTCGAACATCGTCCAGATGTAGGTGTAGAAGCGGGCGCCGACGTCCTGCACGTCGAACAGGATCGTGTCCGCCTTGGACGCGGTGAACAGGTCCGCCAGGTCCTGGCCCGACGCCTCGAACGTGTCGTACACCGGCAGGCCGGTCTTCGGGTCGGTGAAGAAGTCCTCCGAGTCGTTCGCCTGCGCGGTGCCGCGGAAGCCGTGCTCCGGCCCGAACACCGCGACCAGGTCGACGTCGTCGCTCTCGGCCATCACATCGACGCCGTGCCGGAGGTCCGGCAGCACTCCGGTCGGGTTCGTGATCACGCCGACCCGCTGGCCGCGCAGCTCACGGAAGCGGTCCTGGACCAGGAGCTCCAGGCCGGTACGGACCCGGCCGGGCTGAGCGTTCGCCGTTGGGCCGAAGCCGATCGTTCCGGCCAGGGCTCCGGCGCCGATCAAGGCTCCACGTCTGGTCATCGTCATGATCATGAGGCTAGCGAGGCCGGATGACCAGCGGCTGACGTACGGGTGTCGGAACGCTGGCGTACCGTGACGTGGCATGGAGAGCCGGGAGCCGAAGCCGCCGAAGATCACCGCCGTACGCCTCGGGGAGCTGACCCGGCCCGATCCCCGCGACGTGCTGGACGGCGATCTGCGCGAGGGCGAGCAGTACGTCCGGGTCGACTTCACCGACCGCGACCTGACCGCAGCCTCGTTCACCGGTTGCGAATTCGACCAGGTGCAACTGCTCGACGCCAATCTCCGCGGCGTCCACTTCACCGGCGGGCGGTGGCGCGACGTCGACGCACCGGTGCTGCGCGGGCAACGGACCGGCTGGCGGAACATGATCATCGAGCGGTCCCGGATCGGCTCAGCCGAGCTGTACGAGTCGAACTGGCGCGACGTGACGATCACCGATTGCAAGCTGGGCTATCTGAATCTGCGCGGTTCGGAGTGGCGCGACGTGATCATCGCGGACTCCGGGATCGAGGAGCTCGACCTCAACTCCGCCAAGATCAACCGGCTCGCGATCCGCAACTGCCGGATCGGCACCCTCGACCTGACCGACACGAAGCTGACCGACGTCGATCTTCGCGGCGCCGAGCTGTCGACGATCAACGGGCTGGCCGGGATCGCCGGAGCGACGATCAGCGAGGAGCAGCTGATGTTGATGTCCCGGCTGCTGGCCCGGCACCTCGGGCTCAACGTCCTTTGAGCAAAGGGAATTCGCCCAACAACTCCTGCAGTTGCATCACCTGGCGCGGCGCGCCATCTGTCATGACGTCAGGCTACCTTGACAGGCTCCGATCTGTCAGGAATCCTTGACATCATGTTCGAGACCACGGAACGAGAGGACCCGGTCGAGACACCGGTCCAGGTCAAGGTCACGGTCGGCATCAGCGGCGACTGGCGCGCCGAGCCGATCAAGGTCATCAGCGGCATCACCGAAGGCATCCGCTCCCTCGACAGCACCCTCGCCGAAGCAGTGCGACTGGCCCGGAAACAGGGCGTGACCTGGGCCGAGATCGGCACCGCCCTCGGCGTCAGCCGCCAGGCCGCCTGGGAACGATTCTCCGTCGACTGACCCGCGACCCGGTCGGAACTGGTTGACTCGACCGATGAGGGTCACCGAGATCAACCTCGTCGTCGAGGACCTGGCCCGAAGCCACGCGTTCTATGCGGCGATCGGCTGCGCGCTACGCCCCGCCTCCGAAGCCGGCGAGGAGACCCAGGCGTGGCTGAGCGACGGCGGCCCGGTGCCGGTCGCCCTGCACAGCACGGAGTTCGCAGCGCGGTGGGACTCGTCCGAACCACCCGTTGCACCAGGCTCGACCACCATCGACCTGACCCTCGACTCGGCCGACGAGGTCGACGCCCTGCTCTCGACGGTGGAGCGGGCCGGCGGCCGGGTGATCGCCGCGGCGCGATCGATGCCCTGGGGCCAGCAGTACGCGATCTTCGCCGACCCCGACGGCTACCGCTGGGGCCTGAAATCCCCGCCCCGTGCCGACTGATGATCGACTCGCATGTCGTTAAAGCTCTTGGCATTGAGGGCTCCTCCGTGCCCGATGCGCTTTATCGGTTCATGCGAAGAGAAATCGCGACATGCACCCTGGTGGCACTCACCCCGCTTGGGCGATCAACGCGCGGCGGTGATGGCCTCGAGGGGGTGCAGGTCCGCTGCCGCGGTGAAGTGGATGCCGGCCATGCCGAGTGCCAGGGCGGCTTCGACGTTCTCGCGCCGGTCGTCGATGAAGACGCAGGTGCGGGGCTCAGCGCCGGCCGCCTCGGCGGCCAGCTCGTAGATGCGCCGGTCGGGTTTCGCGATGCCGACGCGGGCACTGCTGATCACCGCGTGGGCGAAGCCGGTCAGGCCGGCGCGCTCGAGATGCTCGTCGAGGGTGTCGGTGGCGTTGGTGACGATCACGACCGGGACGCGCTCCATCGCACGCTCCAGCGCCTCCTTCACCTTCTGATCAACGAAGAACGGTACGTCGACGAACTCCTGCATCGCCTGCCGCGCCTGCTGATCACCACCGAGCGCTTCGACGACCGCCTCGACCCACTCCTGTTCGGTGGCCAGGCCGAGCGTCGCCGGCCCGATCAGCTCGGGGTCGAACGCCGTACGCATCAGCGGCAGTCCGTAGCGGTCTTCGATCTCGACCTGAACCTCATGATCGAAAACCCGGAGCACCCCGTCGAGATCACAGAGCACGGCCCCGATCTCGTTGTTGATCTTCATCCTGCTCTCCGACCGATCGCGGTCGCCCAAGGCTACGACAACGCGATCACCCCGCCCACCTCGGCACCGCCGCGACCCCCTGCACCTCTCCGCCACCGTCGCGACAGTCGCGGATCGGCGCGACGGCCGGTCGGTTCCGGGCACCGACCCGTCCAGACACCTCGCCCACCTCCATCGACCGGTCACAACTGCAGCGACACGCCGCCAGAACGCCTGCTTTTGTGACCGGTCGGCGGAACGGAGAGGGTAGTAGTTGTGTTGGCTACTACTCCTTGGTTATGGTGGCGCATGGACAAGGTGATGGAACGCTGGGGATTGACCTTCGACGACGTGCTGCTGAAGCCCGGGGAGTCGGAGGTGATTCCTTCTCAGGCGGACACGCGGTCGCGGGTGTCGCGCAACATCTCGCTCAAGGTGCCGCTGCTGAGCTCGCCGATGGACACGGTGACCGAGGCTCGGATGGCGGTGGCGATGGCTCGGGTCGGTGGGCTGGGCGTGATCCACCGCAACCTCCCGTTGGACCAGCAGGCCCGGCAGGTGGACCAGGTGAAGCGGTCCGAGTCGGGCATGATCGACGATCCGGTGACGATCTCGCCGGACGCCAGCCTGCGCGACGTCGAGGAGCTCTGTGCGCACTACCGGATCTCCGGGGTGCCGGTGGTCGACGCGGACGAACGGCTGGTCGGCATCGTGACCAACCGTGACCTGCGCTTCGAGACCGATCCGCTGCGCCGGGTCGGCGAGGTGATGACGCCGATGCCGTTGATCACGGGGCGGGTCGGCATCGGGCGTACGGAAGCGCTGCGGCTGCTCGCCGCGCACAAGATCGAGAAACTGCCCCTGGTCGACGACCATGATCGACTTCGCGGGCTGATCACGGTCAAGGACTTCGTCAAGGCCGATCAGCATCCCGACGCCACCAAGGACGAGCAGGGCCGACTCCGGGTCGCGGCCGCGGTCGGCTTCTTCGGCGATGCCTGGGAACGGGCCATGGCCCTGATCGATGCCGGGGTCGACCTGCTGATCGTCGACACCGCGCACGGGCACACCCGCGCCGTACTGGACATGATCAACAAGCTCCGGGTCGAACCGCGGGCCGATCAGGTGGACATCGTCGGCGGCAACGTCGCGACGGCGGCCGGGGCGCGGGCGCTGATCGAGGCCGGCGTGGACGGGATCCGAGTCGGCGTGGGCCCGGGTTCGATCTGCACCACCCGGGTGGTGGCCGGGGTCGGCGTACCGCAGGTGACCGCGATCAGCGAGGCGGCGTCGGTGGCCGGTCCGGCCGGCATCCCGGTGATCGGCGACGGCGGCCTGCAGTACTCCGGCGACATCGCCAAGGCCATCGTGGCCGGTGCGGACACGGTCATGCTGGGTTCGCTGCTGGCCGGCTGCGACGAGAGCCCGGGCGAGTTGATCTTCGTCAACGGCAAGCAGTACAAGGAGTATCGCGGGATGGCTTCACTGCCGGCGCTGTCCGGTCGGGGCCGCAGCGGCTCGTACTCGAAGGACCGCTACTTCCAGGGTGACGTCACGGCGGTGAACGACCTGGTGCCGGAGGGCATCGAGGGGCGGGTGCCGCACCGCGGGCCGATCGCCGCGGTCGCCTACCAGCTGGTCGGCGGGCTGCGGCAGGCGATGTTCTACGCGGGCGCCGCAACGATCCCCGAACTGAAGGAGCGCGGCCGGTTCGTCCGGATCACCTCCGCGGGCCTCCGCGAGTCACACCCGCACGACATCCAGCTGACCGCCGAGGCACCGAACTACGCCGTGCGTCCCTGAGCCGCCCGAGCGTGCCGGTAGCGGGACAGCGCCACCTCGCGCTCCTCGGCGTGGTCGACGATCCGTTCCGGATAGCCGTCCGCGTAGCCGTCGTCGGACCGCCACGGCTCGTGGGCGGCAGCGCCGGCGAGGTGGCGCAGCTCCGGCACCCAGCGCCGGACGTAGTCGCCGTCCGGGTCGAACCGCTTGGCCTGGGTGGTCGGATTGAAGATCCGGAAGTACGGCGCCGCGTCCGTCCCCGTCCCGGCCACCCACTGCCAGCCGTGGTTGTTCGAGGCCAGGTCGCCGTCCAGGAGTTGATCAAGGAAGTGCCGCGCACCGACCGGCCACCAGACGTGCAGGTCCTTGATCAGGAAGCTCGCCGTGATCATCCGCATCCGGTTGTGCATCCAGCCCTCCGCGGCCAGCTGCCGCATCGCGGCGTCGACCACCGGATAGCCGGTCCGGCCCTCCGTCCAGGCCTTGATCAACTCCGCCGCCTCGGCCGGGTCGGCATAGTCCATCGCGGCGAGCTCGGGGCGTAGGTCCTGCCAGGCCGACCGCGGCCGGTGCCAGAGCACGTCGGCGTAGAACTCGCGCCAACACAGCTCGGCGACGAACTTGTCCCGCCCCGCGCTCGGCGGCCCGGCGGCGACATCGGCCAGCAGGGTGCGCGGATGCAGTTCGCCGTACTTCAGCGGGATCGACATTCGGCTGGTCGCATCGAGGTCGGGCCGGTCCCGCTCGGCGTCGTAGCGGTCGATCGTGTCCTCGACATAGCGCCGCCACCGATCCAGCGCCCGCTCCTCGCCGGCGTCGTGATCGGCCGGTGCCGGCAACCGCCGATGCTCCGGCTGGACGTCCGACGGGTGCCAGTCCGGCTCGACCGACGGTGCCGGAGCGGGCCAGCCGTGCTCCCGCCAGGCCCGATGGAACGGCGTGAACACCTGGTACGGCGCGCCGCTCCCGTTCAGCACCAGTCCCGGTCCGATCGCGTACGGGCTCCCGGTCATGATCAACTCCAGCCCCGCCTCGGCCAGCGCCTCGCCGACCCGCCGGTCCCGCCGTCGACCGTACGGCGTGCCGTCGGCGCTGACGTGGATCCGCGTCGCGCCGACCCGCCGCGCCGCCGCCCGCACCTCGACGGCAGGATCGCCGGTCCGGATCTCGAGCGCCCCGCCGGTGGCGTCGCGCAGGGCCGCGACCGAGGCCAGATAGCGGTCCCGCCGCCGGCCCGCCGCCCGGAGCAACCCGGGATCGAGCACGACCAGGGGCAGCACCGCGCCCTCCGCGGCGGCCCGGCCGAGCGCCGGATGATCACCCAGCCGCAGATCACGCCGGAACCACATCACGGAAACGTCCATCCGACGACACTAGCCCGATCGTCGGGGCCGTCCGGGTCGCGCGCTGTCGCGAGATCGCGTCGACTTGAAGGGCTATCGCGACAGCGGCACCGGCTAGTGCCGCCCGATCGTGCGCAGGACGCCGCGAACGACCTCCGACCCGCGATCTCCGTTGGTCAGCACGACGACGCCAAACCGCTCCCGCGGGTTCACGACCAGCCGGGCGTAGTAGCCGCGGTTCACCCCGAGATGCCCGACGTGGTCCGGATGATCGATCTCGACGCCGAGCCCGTACTTTCCGTCGGTCCCCTCCTCGGCGGTACGCAGGCGCACCGCAACGGGATCGGACGAGCCGAGCCAGGCCGCGAAGCGACCAAGATCATCGGCCGTGCTGCACAGGCCTGCCGCGGCCGCCTCCGGATAGCGGTAGTCCGGCGTCCGCCGCCCCTGTTGATCATGACCGGGTACGACCTCGGCACCACAACCGAAGCCGCTCCGCTCCATCCTCAGCGGCGCCAGCACCCGATCCTGGACCAGGGCGGCGAACGGCCGGCCGGTGTCAGACTCGGCGAACAGTTGCGCCACCGTGTAACCGCCCCCGCTGTAGCGATAGCGGCCCGGTGTCTCGGTCTGCCGGACCGGGTCGGCCCCGGTCCGCCCGTTCAGCGAGTCGATCGTCGAGCCGCCCCGCTCCGCGCCGAGGTAGCCGGGCACGTTCATCCCGGCCGTGTGGCTGAGCAGCCGCCGCAGGGAGATCGCCGTCGGGTCCGGCCCGCCGGGCGGCAGGGCCCAGCCACGCAGCTCGCCGGCGATCGGCTCGTCCAGCCGGTCCGGGTAGCGTGCGACGAGCGCCGCCGCTGCCACGGTCTTGGAGATCGAACCGGCCTGGAAGACCGTGTCGTCGGTGACCGGCGTGCCCGTCCGGTCCGCTACGCCGTAACCGCGGCTGAAGATCACCCGGTCGCCAGACACCAGCGCCACCGCCGCTCCCGGGACCTTGGTCGAGGCGAGCAGGGCGGGCAGGTCCCGGTCCAGGGCGGCGGTCGCGGCGGCGAGATCACGCGGTGGCCGGAGCTCGGGGCGTTCGTCGGCGGACCACCAGAGCCCGAGGCCGGCTCCGGCGGCCAGGATGAGCAGGCCGGCCAGCACGCGCCGAACCCAGGCGACGATCATCCCGCCCGCCCTTCGACAAGCTCAGGGACCGCGTGGGGTGCGGCGATCATCCGGCCTGCCCTTCGACAAGCTCAGGGAGCGGAGGGGCGGTGATCATCCTGGCTTCGACCGGCTCAGGGAGCGGAGTTGCGCGTGGGGCGGAGGACGGTACCCGCGGCGGCGTCACGCAGTCCATGATCATTGAGCGCGTCGGTGCTGTCCAGGTATTGGTCGGCCGCGCCGATCCTGGGTAGGTGCCGCAGTTCCGGATCGGTGATGGTCTGCAGCAGCGCATCGGCATAGCGGCCGGCGGCCGGGACCAGGAACGGCCTGGTGTGGAAGGGGACCAGGGCCGGCTCGATCGGCGCGGTCAGGCCGAGGGCGTTGTGGGCGCGGCCGGTCGCCAGGTAGGCCTGGTTGAGCAGCCGCTCCCGCTCCGGCCAGTCGCGGGCGGTCAGGGCGCCGGTGAGCAGCGGCTCGACCTCGGCCGCGATCGGCAGCCGCTTGAAGGCGGTGCCCAGCCATTTCGGGTACGGCGGGTAACGGCGCTCCATCAGCAGGCACAGCTTGATCACGTCCCGGGCCAGCCGGCCGGCGATGATCATGGAGCCGACGTCGTCGCCTACCTCGGCACAGCGACCCGGGAACGGCTCCTCCTGGCTGATCCGCTGCCACTGACAGGCCAGCAGATAGCGCCACACGTCGTTCGGATACCAGGCCAGTCGCGCCCGGACCCGGCCCAGTTCGCCGGAGTCGTCGTGGAAGACGGCACCGCCGGTGATCTCGGCCAGCAACTGACCGGGCGCGCCGAGCCAGTCCCGCAGCGCGACCCCGCTGCGCGGATCGAAGCCGAGCCGCCAACGCAGCCAATCGCCCAGCCCGGCCACCACGACCCGGTGATCACCCTCCGGGAAGGTGGTCGGAAACCCGTGGAACCGCTCCGGGAGCCGCCGGCCCACAACGTCCCGGACCTCGGCCGCGCGGTCGGCATGATCATCGGCGAGGAAGATCAACAACCGCGGGCCCCAGTCGTGATCGGTGGACCGCTCGGTGTCGTACCCGAGCACTTCGGAGCCGGGGCCGATCAGAGCGGCCGCGTACGGCAGCCCGGGGAAGTCCGCCGCCAGACCGGGCCCGACGACCTCCCCGTACAACCTACGGGCGAGTTCGATCCCGGACAGGAAGGCTGGCGGCACCCGCCAAGTCTGGCCAGCCCGGAGCCGTCCCGTCCAAGGGGTTTCCGGCAGGATGACCTCCATGAGCCGGGCCGCCGAGGACACCAATCGGCGGATGCTGCGCGCCCGGGACGCGATGGACCGTGGCTACGCCGAGCCGCTGGACATTCCCGCCCTGGCCCGGCTGGCGCACGTCTCCGAGGCGCACTTCATCCGGACCTTCCGGGCGACGTTCGGCGAGACGCCGCACCGCTATCTGCAGCGGCGCCGGGTGGAACGGGCAATGCGGCTGCTCCGGGAGACCGACCGCAGCGTCACCGACATCTGCCTCGAGGTCGGGTTCAGCAGCCTCGGCACGTTCAGCCGTACGTTCCGCGACATCGTCGGCGAATCGCCGACCGAGTTCCGGCGCCGGATCGTCGGGTTGCCGCCGATCGTCGCGCCGACCTGCTTCGCCAAGGCCTGGCTCAGACCGAGCAGTTTCGGATAAGCATCCGCGCGGTCGCGGACCTTAGGTTCGAGGCATGTTGAACGCCATCACGATTTCCTCGATCTTCGTCCTCGACCAGGACGAGGCCCTCGCCTTCTACGTCGACAAGCTCGGCTTCGAGGTCCGCACCGACCAGGACCTCGGCTTCATGCGCTGGCTCACCGTCGGGGTGCCAGGCCAGCCGGACCGCGAACTGCTGCTGGAGCGGCCGGGCGCGCCGGCGCACGACGACAGCACCGCCGAACAGGTCCGCGAACTGGTCACCAAGGGCGCCGGCGGGGGCTGGATCGGCCTGTCCACCGACGACATCCACAAGACGTACGAGGAACTGACCGCCAAGGGCGTCGAGTTCACCGAGCCGCCCACCGAGCGCCCGTACGGGATCGACTGCGGACTGCGCGACCCGTTCGGCAACGCGATCCGGATCAACCAGACGACGTAGCCGGCACCGGCGCCCGGCGGCCGGCCACCCAGGTCAGCCAGCCGGTCGCCAGGCCGATCAGCAACACGGTGATCACTCCGCGCGGTGCATAGATGTGGCTGTCCAGGAACGAGACCGCGCTCCCGACCAGGAGCAGCCCGGGGATCAGCGCCGGACCGCGGACCCGCTGGAACAGCAACCCGGCCACCAACAGGGCAGCCGCCAGGAACGCGATGCTGCCCACCCAGCCGAGGCTGTTGCCGACGTCCAGCAGCCAGCGATCGACGTCGCCGCGGGCCTGGTTCCGCTGTACCGCGATGCCGGCCCCGATCCCGGCGACCGCGTCCAGGGCGCCGTAGTAGACGACGTACAGGAAGATCAACGCGGCCAGCACGATCCGGGCCCAGCGCGGGGATCGCCAGCCCGGGATCAGGAGGGCCAGCCCGAGCAGCGGGAAGATCGGGACCAGCCAGACGTGCAGGGTGATCCAGTGGCCCGCCGTGGCCGGAGCGAGATCGTGCGGATGGGCCAGGCCGATGCCGGCCAGCACCAGCCCCGGCAGCGCCGCCGCGATCGCCGGAACCAGCTTGGCGTTCACGTCAGCAGCTCCACCAGCTTCTGCACCGTGCGCAGATTCCGCCCGGTGGCGGTGACGCCGATGACCTTGTCCCCGGCGCCGGCGAGCTTGCTCCGGCCGATCCCGTCCCGAAAGTCCACGACGACTTCGTCGCCCACCACCGCGATCGGCTCCGCGTCGGTGGCCAGCCGGGCCATCCGGTCCAGCACGTCGGCCGGCGGTGCGGTCGCGCAGAAGTTGATGATCAGGCGGGACGGATCGGCGTCCGGGAACGGGTTCGCGGCCAGCACCGCTCGTAGTTGATCAACGGTGCGCACGACGACCGGCACGTCGAAGCCGAACCGCTCGGCGATCGCGGGCTCCAGCAGCTTCCGCACCTTGTCGGCAGCGTGATCGCTCGCGATGATCAGGTTGCCGCTGTTCAGATGCGTCCGTACGTCCTCGAAGCCGGCCGCTTCGGCGACTTCGCGCAACTCCGCCATCGCCACTTTGCGCCGGCCGAGGTTGATCCCGCGCAGCAACACCGCGTAACGCGTCATGGCCCCATCGAACCACGCCGGGCCCGTCCACTCGCCGAAGACGGGACGATCATCAAGATTTCGCTTGTACGGCAGCAAGATGGGACCAACTTCCCCTACCGCGACGGGGCGCCGAATCCTAGAATGTAGCTCTCTCTTCTGCCGGGTATCTCCCCGGAATCCGGCAGGTCAGGAGTGTGAATCGGCGAAGCTCGTAAGACCGCACTCAACCCCACCTTCTCGTGGCCCGTGTGGCCGAGCTACCCGTCCGTGCTGATCACACCCTGAATCGAGAGAGTGACGCCGGGTGGGGCCCTGGTGCCCCACCCGGCGAATCATCCTCTGCTGCCCTCTTCGGATCAGTGCAGCTTGCGCAGGTTACCGGCGAGTAGCATACTTTTGGTTACTGACGGGTAACTTCGGTCCTGGCGAGGAGTCCCATGGCGCACTACAAGTCCAATGTCCGCGACATCGCGTTCAACCTGTTCGAGGTTCTGCACACGGACAAGGTGCTCGGCACCGGCCCGTACGCGGAGCTCGACAAGGAGACGGCCGAGGCGATGCTGGCCGAGGTCGACCTGCTGGCCCGGACCAAGCTGGCCGAGTCGTTCGTCGACGGCGACCGCAATCCGCCGGTCTTCGACCCGGTGACGCAGACGGCGCCGCTGCCCGAGTCGTTCAAGAAGTCGTACCAGGCCTACATCGACTCGGACTGGTGGCGCGTGGTGCTGCCGGAGGAGCTCGACGGCCAGCCGACCCCGCCCAGCCTGGCCTGGGGTCTGGCCGAGATGGTGCTCGGCGCCAACCCGTCGATCTACATGTACGCGGAGGGCCCGCACATGGGCTACGCGGTGTGGCGCAACGGCACCGATCGGGACAAGAAGATCGGCAAGCACATCGTCGACCGCAAATGGGCCGCGACGATGGTGCTGACCGAGCCGGACGCGGGCTCCGATGTCGGCGCCGGCCGGACCCGGGCCATCCCGCAGCCGGACGGCTCCTGGCACCTCGAGGGCGTCAAGCGGTTCATCACCGGCGGCGAGCACGACCTCACCGAGAACATCATCCACCTGGTGCTGGCGCGGCCGCACGGGGTCGAGGGCGAGGGCGGGCCCGGCACCAAGGGGCTCAGCCTGTTCATCGTGCCCAAATACCACTTCGATCATGAAACCGGCGAGCTGACCGGCGAGCGCAACGGCGTCAACGTCACCGGTCTGGAGCACAAGATGGGGCTCAAGGTGTCCAACACCTGCGAGCTCACGTTCGGCGACGGCGCCACCCCGGCCAAGGGCTGGCTGCTGGGCGAGGTGCACAACGGGATCAAGCAGATGTTCGAAATCATCGAGCACGCCCGGATGCTGGTCGGCACCAAGGCCATCGCGACCCTGTCCTCCGGCTACCTCAACGCGCTGGAGTACGCCAAGGCCCGGGTTCAGGGGCCCGATCTGGCGAAGGCCACCGACAAGGCCTCGCCGCGGGTGACGATCATCAACCACCCGGACGTCCGGCGTTCGCTGATGACCCAGAAGTCCGCCGTGGAAGGGATGCGCGCCCTCGTGCTCTACGCGGCGAGCATCCAGGACCGGGTGGCGCTCGCGCGCGCCGAGGGCCGTACCGACGAGTTGGCGGAACGGCTCAACGACCTGATGCTGCCGATCGTCAAGGGGTACGGGTCGGAGCGCTCCTGGGTGCTGCTCGGCACCGAGTCGCTGCAGACCTTCGGCGGCTCCGGCTTCATCGCCGACTTCCCGCTGGAGCAGTACGTCCGCGACGCCAAGATCGACACGCTCTACGAGGGCACCACCGCGATCCAGGGCCAGGACCTGTTCTTCCGCAAGATCATCAAGGATCAGGGCAAGGCGCTCGGCGCCCTGTCCGCGGAGATCGGCGGGTTCGCCGCGGCCGCCGACGAGAGTGGGCAGCTGAAGGAGGAGCGCGAGCTGCTCCAGAAGGGTCTCGAGGACGTCGGCTCGATCGTCGCCGCGATGATCACCCGGCTGCAGTCCTCGGCCGCCGGCGAGCCGCGCGACCTCTACCAGGTCGGCCTGAATACCACCCGCCTGCTGATGGCCGCCGGCGACCTGATCTGCGCCTGGCTGCTGCTGCGCGGCGCCGAGGTCGCCCTGCAGGCCCTGGCCGGCGACGTGTCCGAGGCGGATCGGGCCTTCTACGAGGGCAAGGTCGCCGCCGCCCGCTGGTTCGCCCGCACCGTCCTGCCGCGCCTGACCGCCGAACGGACCATCGCCGAGCAGACCGACAACGCCGTGATGGACCTGCCCGAGTCGGCCTTCTGAGCCGACCCCCGGACAGCACCGAGCGGGGCGTTCCGTACCCTTCATCCCCCCGAAGTGAAGGAACCGCCCCGCTCGGTGTTCTGGCCCCGTTTCTCGAGCCTCATATCGTCATGCCATGCGGGTAGATCGCCCAACGGACCAGCCGGAGGACCCCGGCGAGAGAGCCGACCGTCACGAGGCGCGGCCACAAGGCTCGGAGCTGCGGGACGCCAACGGTCTGAACGCAGCCGAGTACACCCGCGCCTGGAACGAGAAGGTGGAGTCCGAGGAGGCCGAGCAGGAGCAGGCGGTCGAGGAGGGGCGTCGCCGCGAGGTTGATCTGCGCGACTCCAACGGTATGACCGCAGCGGAGCTGCGGTTCCTGCGCAACAAGCAAATCGATGAGGCCGAGGACGAGACGCCCGAGGCTGACGGTGCCGACGGCGATCTTCCTCCCCGGAGATCGGTCGTCACCGATGCCCAAGGGCGCACGGGCGCTGAGATCCGATTCCAGCAGGCCAAGCGGGCCGAGGAGGCTGCCGAGGCCAGAGAAGCCGAGGTACCGGAACCCGAGCCTGCTAGCGAGGGCGACGACAAGCCCGAGAAGCAGCGAGGGTTCAAGACGCTCACCGAGGAGTTCGGAGAGTCCCGGTCCTTCAGCACTTTCGATGCGGCCCGCAAGGCGAGCATCCGCGAGCACGGGCCACGTCCCGGCCAGGACTTGCATCACCTGGTGGAGCGTTCTCAGGCCAGGCCGGAGCGCTCCGGTTTCACCCCGGAGCAGATTCACTCCAGTGACAACCTGGGCTGGCTCGATCGACCAGTGCACGAGAAGATCACGGCACGCTATAACAAGGGCGTCCCGGGCTTCTCGCGTTTGCGGGACTCGCTCGACGGCCTGCCGTTCGAGACGCAGCACGCATTCGGCCGCAGCGTGGTCGACGAAGAGATAAGGAAGTACCGTGGCGACGATTGACGAGGATCGTAACGAGGTCCGGCACCATCTGCAGGAGGCCGAACGACTGCTCAGCGGTGACGATCCTGAGGCGACCGCATCGAACGCAGCTACAGCCAGGATGGAGGCTATCGCCGCGCGGCACGATGCTGCCGGGCATCTGGTTCAACTGCTGGCTCCGCTGCTGGCCGAGACCGAGGACAAACACGTTCGCTTCGGCGCAGCTACATTCCTGCTGAGCCGCGGTCACGCCGACCTGGCTGTGCCGGTGCTGGAGACCATCGACGTCCTGGAGGCGAGCATCATCCTGGCGCAGTGGCGACGCCACCAACAGCAGGGCACCGCATAGCTCCCAGCAGTGCCAGATGGCACAGAACTGCATCTCGCGACCTCCCCGAGGCCGAGAAATCGATCTCCGATCACCGCACAACGCGATTCTGTGACACTTGGCCGACCGGCCCTCCGCGGGCTCGCTGCCGCAGGTGACGGCTGGGCGAATTTCTTCGGAGTGGGTTGCGAACCGGGGCCGGTCGCGAGAGGTTGTCTCCCGGGGATTTCCACGCCCTATTGGGGGCGTGGTGGCGGACTCGGAGGAGAACGTAGGTGCTGGTGTCAGGTCACGGCCGCAGGATTCGGATCATCTTCTCGACGCTCTTGGCCGTGGCACTGGCCCTGGGGCTGTTCCTGACCACACCACCCGCGCACGCGGCCGAGCCGGTCGCGATCGCCGACATCCAGGGGACCGGTGACAGCACGCCGCTGAACGGCCAGGTGGTGACCACCCAGACCTCGGTCGTGACGGCGGTCTATCCCAAGGCGGACAACGGATTCAACGGATTCGTCATCCAGACTCCGGGCACCGGCGGCGAGGACAAGGATCCGGCCGCACCGTCCGATGCGATCTTCGTCTACGCGGGCCATGTCGCGTTCGACGTCGAGATCGGCGACGCCGTGACGGTCACCGGCAAGGCCGGCGAGTTCAAGGGGCTGACCCAGCTCGCGCTCACCTCGGTGACGGTGCAGGACGCCGACGTCGATCCGGTCGAGCCGGTGACGACGGCCTGGGCGGAGACGGCGGCGCAGCGCGAGAACTTCGAGTCGATGCTGTACGAGAGCGACGAGGAGTTCCTGGTCAGCGACACCTACCCGCTGCTGGCGTACGGCGAGCTGGGCCTGGCCGCCGGCGACGAACTGCCGGTGCAGCCGACCGACGTCGGGGCGCCGGGTTCGGACGCCGCCGCGAAGCAGGCCGCGGCCAACCGGATCACCATGGTCAACCTGGACGACGGCACCAACCGGGGCACCGCCGGGCAGACGCTGCCGTACCTGAAGACGGGCGAGGGCGTCACGGTCGGCGACACCCTGGAGCTGACCGAGCCGGTGATCATCGACTGGCGCAACGACAAGTGGAAGCTCAACCCGGCCGGTCCGGTCGAGGCGGGCGACGAGCCGGCCAAGATCAACGCCGGCGAGACGCCCGAGGCGCCGAAGCCCCAGGGCGACTTCACGATCGCCTCGTTCAACGTGCTCAACTACTTCACCACGACGGGTGAGGGCCGGACGGACTGCGTCGGCGGCAACAAGTCGCTCGACGACACGTTCAACGTGACCTTCGACTGCGACGTGCGCGGCGCCTGGGACTCCGACGACCTGGCCCGGCAGCAGGCCAAGATCATCACCGCGATCAACGAACTCGACGCGTCGGTGGTCGGCCTGATGGAGATCGAGAACTCGGCCAAGCTCGGCGAGGACGTCGACGAGGCGACCGCGACGCTGGTGGACGCGCTCAACCAGGCCGCCGGCTCCGACAAGTGGGCCTTCGTGCCGTCCTCGACCCAGCTGCAGCCGGTCGCCGACCAGGACTTCATCACGAACGCGATGATCTACCAGCCGGCCGAGGTGAAGCTGAACGGCAAGGCGCACGCGCTCGGCTCGGCGTCGACCGACGACGGCGCGTTCGGCAACGCCCGGACCCCGATCGCGGCCAGCTTCACCTCCGCCGAGGGCGGCGAGCCGACCCTGGTCGTGGTGAACCACTTCAAGTCCAAGAGCGGCTCCGGAGCGACCGGCGACAACGCCGACACCGGCGACGGGCAGGGAGCCTACAACGGCGACCGGGTCCGGCAGGCCGAGGCGCTGGTCGACTGGCTGCCGACGCTGCGCCGGACCACCCGGGCCAATTCGATCGCGCTGGTGGGTGACTTCAACTCCTACACGCAGGAGGATCCGCTGCGGGTCCTCTACGAGGCTGGATTCGCCGAGGCGGCACCGGCCGACCAGTACTCGTACAACTTCTCCGGGCTGGCCGGCTCTCTTGATCACATCCTGGTCAACCGGCCGTTGGCCCAGCGGAAGACCACCGCCGCGGTCTGGAACATCAACGCCGGCGAGTCGACCGCCCTGGAGTACTCGCAGTACCGCTCCACCAAGATCGACTACTACGCCGACGACGCTCGCCGGGCCAGTGATCACGACCCGGTGATCATGGGCGTCACGTCCGGCCGGGCCGCCACGCCGAAGCTCGCGGCGGCCGGCGAGCTGACCCTGCTCAACCTGAACGACTTCCACGGCCGGATCGCCGAGGAGTCGCCCAACACGGTCGCCGTGTTCGGCACGGTCGAGCAGCAGCGCGAGCAGGCCGGTGAGGACAACACCCTGTTCCTCACCGCGGGCGACAACATCGGCGCCTCGTTGTTCGCTTCCTCGATCCAGAAGGACCAGCCGACGATCGACGTCCTCAACGCGGCCGAGCTGGCCGCCGCGGCGGTCGGCAACCACGAGTTCGACCGCGGCTTCGCGGACCTGACCGATCGGGTGATCGAGAACGCCGACTGGACCTACCTCGGCGCGAACGTCTACCGCAAGGGCACCACGACGCCGGCGTTGCCGGAGTACGCGACCTTCGAGAAGGCCGGCCGGACCGTCGCCGTGATCGGGGCGGTCACCGCCGAGACCCGATCCCTGGTCTCGCCGGACGGCATCGCGGATCTCGACTTCGGGGATCCGGTGGACGCCGTGAACCGGGTTGCCAAGAAGCTCAGCGACGGCGACGAGTCGAACGGCGAGGCGGACGTGATCATCGCCGAGTACCACGAGGGCGCCGTCGAGGGAGAACCGAACGGGACGCTCGAGGACGAGGTGTCCAAGGGCGGCGCGTTCGCCAAGATCGTCAACGAGACCTCGGCGAAGGTGGCGGCGATCTTCACCGCACACACGCACCAGGCCTACGTGTGGGACGGCCCGATCCCGGGTGTGGCCGGCAAGACCCGGCCGATCCTGCAGTCGGAGTCGTACGGCGCGCTGCTCGGCAAGGTCACGCTGCGCTTCGATGACGCCGGCGCCGTCGCCTCGTACACGGCGGTGAACCTGGAGATCACCGAGACGCCGAACGACGAGTTGATCGCCGAGTACCCGCGGGTCGCCAAGATCAGCGAGATCGTCACCGACGCGCTGGCGAAGGCCGACGAGCTGGGCAGCAAGGTGATCGGCGAGGCCACCGCACCGATCACGCGCGGCACCGTGCAGACCGACGAGGGGCCACTGGAGGACCGGGCCGCCGAGTCGACGATCAGCGACCTGGTCGCCACCATGTTCCGGGAGCAGCTGTCCGATCCGCAGCGCGGCGGCGCCCAGATCGGCATCCAGAACGCCGGCGGCAACCGAGCCGATCTCGATCAAGGTGACATCACCTATTCCGAGGCTGCGGCCGTGCTGCCGTTCGCCAATACGCTGGTGACGCTCGACCTGACCGGTGAGCAGTTCAAGACGCTGCTCGAGCAGCAGTGGCAGACCAACGCGGACGGTTCGCCGTTCACCGGGTCGAGGCCGTACCTGCAGCTCGGGCTCTCCGACAACGTCAGCTACACCTACGACGAGTCGCAGCCGTGGGGCAAGCGGATCACGACGATCATGATCGACGGGAAGCCGTACGATCCGGCCGCGACCTACCGGATCGGTACGGCGAGCTTCCTGGCCGCCGGCGGCGACAACTTCCACGTGCTGGCCGACGCGGCCAACAAGCGCGACTCCGGCCTGATCGATCTTGATTCCTGGACCGACTACGTGCAGCAGAAGTCGCCGCTCAGCCCGTCGTACGCCAAGCGTGGCGTGGCCCTGGGCGGCATCCTGCAGGAACTCAGCCGGGCCGACTTCTCGGAGCTCCGCATCGGCAGCGCGGACCGGACCACCGGCGGGCCGCTGAACACGATCGACTTCACCGGGCCGGAGGCGCCGAAGAACACCAAGCTGACCGCCAAGATCAACGGCACCACGGTCGGCACCGCCACGGTCCTGGACGGGGTGGCGAAGCTTCGGATGGACATCCCGGCCGACTTCCCGATCGGCCCGTCGACGCTGGTGATCACGGCCGAGCCGACCGGGACGGTGATCAGCTATCCGGTCACGATCTACAACAACCCGGACGAGTTCGAGCCGAAGATCAAGATGCCGGCCGAGGCCTCCCCCGGCGAGCGGATCAAGCTCGAGCTGTATCAGTTCGAGCGGAACGGCGACACGATCGAGATCAGCCTGGTCCGTGGCGACGCCCCGAACGACAGCGAGGCGGTGCCGCTCGGCTCCGTCGATCCCGACGAGAACGGCAAGGCGACCGCCTGGGTGACGATCCCGGAGGACACCGAGCTCGGCCCCTACGTGATGGTCGGGTCCGACGGCAAGGCGCAGGCCCGGACCAGGTTCATGATCGTGGCCGGGACCGACGAGCCGGGTCCGGGCAACGGCGGCGACAATCCGGGCGGCCCCGGCGAGGATCCGGGTGACGACGGTGAGTTGCCCAACACGGGCTCCGACATCGGACTCTGGCTGCTGATCGTGGCCGGGGTCGCGGTGGTCGGCGGCGGCACGTTGTTGATCATCTCGCTGATCCGGAAGCGGGCTGCCGCGAACAAGTCGGCGTCCTAGCCACGGAGAACCAAACAAGAGATAGTTGGGGACATGTCACAACAGCCAGGAGACCCGAACGACCAGGGCCGGACCGAGAACGGGCCGGCGAACGAGCCGGGTCCGGCGGGCTTCGGCCAGTCCAGCGAGACGCCGAGCCAGCCCGATCCTGCGCCGGCCGTCACTCCGCGGCACGCGTTCGAGCAGTCGGTGGACACCGTGCCCGGCGCCTCCGGACGGGGCTCGGACCAGGGCGGCGACTCCGACCGGCCGAGCTTCGGCTCGTCGTCGGCCTCGGCTGCCGACCCGGACGCGACCGTGCTGTCGCAGCCGCAGGCGGTTCCGCCGAGCGCTGCCGTACCGCCGGTGCCGCCGAGTCGGCCGGAGTCCTCCTCGGCCCCGTCGGCCTCCTCGCAGTCCAGCGCGCCGAGCCAGTCGCCCTGGGGCTCGCCGGCCGGGTCCCCGGTCTCCAGCTCGGTGCCGGAGGAGACCCAGCAGCTCGGCGGCCCGGGTCAGTTCGGCTGGGGTGGTGATCAACAGCAGTCGTACGGCGGGCAGCAGCAGTACGGCGGGCAGCAGTACGGTCAGCAGCAACAGCAGCCGCAGTACGGCCAGGCCCCGCAGTACGGCCAGCAACAGCAGCAGTACGGCGAACAGCAACAACAGCAGCAGCCGCACCAGCAGTACGGCGATCAGCAGTACGGGCAGACGCAGCAGCAGTACGGACAGCAACAGGGCTACGGCCAGCAACAGCAACAGCCGTACCAGCCGCAACAGCAGCAGGGGTTCGGCTATCAACCGGTCCCGCAGGGCGGCCAGCAGAAGGACCGGCCGGCCGACGCGAACCCGATCGCGGCGCTGTTCGACATGTCGTTCGGCAAGTACGCCACGCCCGGCCTCGCCAAGATCGTGTTCGGTGTGGCGATCGCCGCTGGCGTGGCCTACTGGCTGATCGCGGTGATCGGCAACTTCATGGACAACGGGGTGACCGGCGTCCTGACGCTTCTGCTCGGCTTGATCCCGCTGGTGTTCTGGATCCTCATCGTCCGGGTCGCGCTGGAGGCCGCCGTCGCCAACATCCGTTCGGCAACTGACCTTCGGGCGATCCGGGAGAAGCTCGCCGAGAACGACGACGAGGACAAGGACCAGACCGACTGACGGTTCGGCGACACTAGGTGTTGCGGCGGATGATCTCCGGCGGCTCCGGGCAACCGGGGCCGCCGATCCGTTTCCGCTCCTCGGCGTCGAGCAGGCCGAGCTCGTCGAGGATCCGGGCCGAGGCGCGATGCTCCGCGGCAGCCCGTGCGGTGTCGCCGAGGTCCTGATGTGCCCGGCCGATCCCCCAGCGGATCTCGGCGTCCAGGAAGGTCTGGGTCCGTTCCGAACGACCGCTCGCGTCCAGGGCCCGGGCGAACACGGCGAGCGCCTCGGTCGGCCGGCCCACCCGGCGGGTCGCCTCGCCGAGGTTCGCCAACACGTTGGCCAGCCAGTTCCGTTCCGGCAGCAGCTCGGCGATCGAGGCCGCCTCGGCGTGCACAGCGAGTTCGGCCTCCGGCTTCCCCATCCGGCGGTACGTCAGCCCGAGGCTGGTCAGGCAGTCGACCAGAGCGGTCCGCCGGGCGATCCGGCGGTTGAGCTCGATCGCCCGGGTGGAGTGCGCGACCGCCTCCGGAAACCGGCCGAGCAGCCGGTACGCGGTCGCCATCGCCGCCAGTTGGACGGCCGCGCCGGCCGGGTTGCCCGCCCGTTCGAACCCCTCGCACGCCGATTGCAGGTGGTCCAGGGCCTGCTCGGGATCACCGCAGCGCAGCAATGCCGAGCCGAGACAGTCGTGCGCGATGGCTTTCAGTTCGTCGTCGTCGGACGCGGCGGCCAGCGCCAGCCGGCCGAGCTGAAGCTTGTCCAGCGCCCGGCCGCGCAGCGTCAGCACCAGACCGATCGCGGCACAGAGCGCACCGACCAGCCGCGGCCCGTCCCCGGGCAACGCCGCCGCCTGCCGGAACACGCCGGGCAGGTTCGGGGACTCGGCCCGCAGCCAGGCGTAGGCCTCGTCGCGATCGCGCAGCCCGAGCCCGGTCCGGCGCGGCAACTCCGGCCCCAATCCGGTGCGCCAGGTCGCGTCGGCGTTGAGCTGCAGGCAGGCGGTCCGCGCCGTGGCCACGTAGAAGTGCACGGCCCGCCGGGTCAGCCCGTCCCGCTCGGCCGAAGTCGTACCTGATTCGAGGTGTTCGCGGGCGTAGAGCCGGATCAGGTCGTGCAATCGGTAGCGGCCGGGCGACGGACTGTCCACGAGTTGTACGTCGACGAGGCCCTCCAGCTGAGCCTCGACGGGTCCGGGAGCGGCGTCGGCCAGCGCGGCCGCGGTGGGCAGGCCGATGTCGGCGCACTCGAGCAGGCTGAGCAGGCCGAAGGTCCGCCGCTGCCGCGGGTCCAGTTGGCAGTGACTGGCCTCGAAGCCGACCCGGACCGCCCGGTCGGCGGTGGCGAGCTCGTCCAGCCGATGCGCCTCGACCCGGAGCCGGTCGGCCAGGTCGCGCAGGGTCCAGGCCGGCCGGGAGTTCAGCCGGCCGGCGGCGATGGAGATGGCCAGCGGCAGACCGCCGCACCAGCGGAGCATCTCGGTCGCGGCGTCGCGGTCCCAGCGGGCCGGATCGACCAACGCCTCCGCCATGGCCAGCGCCTCGGCGTCGCCCAGCACGTCGACCGGAAGATGGGTCACCCCGGGCAGCCCGACCAGGGCGGTACGGGCGGTGATCACGACCCGGCAGGTCCGGCTGGCCGGGATCAGTGGCGCGACCTGAGCGGCGTCCCGGGCGTTGTCGAGCACGATCAGCAGCCGACGGCCCTCGGTCAGCGAGCGGAACCGGGCGGCGGCCTCGTCCGGGTCCGCGGGAACGGACCGCTCGTCGGCGCCGAGCGAGCGCATCATCCGGGTCAGGGCCGCCAACGGCGTCAACGGTTCGACGCCGGGGGTCGAGCCGCACAGGTCGACGTACAGGCGGCCGTCCGGCAGGTCGGCCGCCGCCCGGTGCGCGGCCTGGACGGCGAGTTCCGACTTCCCGATCCCGCCCGGACCGGAGACCGCCACGACCACGGTCTGTTCCGCGGCGGGGCAGCAGAGCAGCCCGGTGAGGCGGTCCAGCTCGGCGGTCCGGCCGCTGAAGCCGGGGCTGGCCCGCGGCAGTTCGGCCGGCACCACCGTCGATGCGCCCGTCCGCTCCTGACGTTCAGAGTCGGACTCGGGTTCGGGTTCGGGTTCGGGTTCGGGTTCGGCGAGGATCCGCTCATGCAGTCGGCGCAGCACCGAGCCGGGCTCGACCCCGAGTTCCTCGACCACCGCGGTCCGGCCGTCGCGGTAGCAGGCCAGCGCCTCGGCCCGCCGGCCGGTGCGCCACAGGGCCTCCATCAGCAGGGCGCGCAGTCCCTCCCGGATCGGCGCCGCGTCCACCAGCCGGGCCAGTTCGTCGATCAGCCCGGGACCCGGGCCGTGGGCCAGTTCGAGCCCGTACAGGCGTTCCGCGATGCGCAGCCGCAGCTCCTCCAGCCGATGCGTGACCGGCTCGAGGACCTCGAGCTCCAGGTCGCCGTACGGTCTCCCGCGCCAGAGTCCGAGCGCCGACCGGAGCAGCCGGATCGCCTCGTCCCGGCCCGCGGTGGCGGCGTCTCGAAGAGCTCGCTCGGCGAGTTCGGCATCGATCCGTACCGCCTCGGAATCGAGCCGGTAGCCGAGGTCCGTCGTCTCGATCGCGTTCGCCGACGCGCCGGCTCCGACGAACGCCCGGCGCAGCCCGGACACCTGGATGGAGACCTGAGTCCGCGCCGACGCCGGCGGGGCAGGACCCCAGACGGCGTCGATCAACCTCTCGGTCGACACCGCGTTCCCGGCCTCCGCAGCGAGCACCGCCAGCACCTGGCGCGAGCGTCGGCCGCACAGGGTGACGGGTGCGCCCGACTCAGTCACTTCGAGAGGCCCCAGCACTCGAAGGTCCACCCGATCAGGCTAGGCAGCGGCCCGGTCCCTTGTGACCGGCTCGCGCATGCCGAGAACCGAATGGCCCGGTACGGCGGCGTTATAACCGCCCGATAAGCCGCCGATAACGCTCCTGCCTACGCTGCCGAATCTTGCTGCGCGCACATCACGACTGACGGGAGATGGTGATGAGCCGGACCCTTGGACGCCCCTGGCGCATCCTGGCGGCCGCCCTGGCCACGATGCTCGTCGTCGCCGGTACGGTCGCGGCCGGACCGGCCGCGGCTGATCCGAAGGCGGCCGACTGCGCCCGGACGGGAGCGGTCTTCAACAACCCGCACACCGACCCACGCCGGATCCACGAACACCTCGAATGCCTGATCGACGGGACGCCCGAGGGCGCTGAGATCAGGATGGCCAGCTACCGGTTCGCCGACGGGGAGGTGGTGGCCGCGCTGCACCGTGCGATCGATCGCGAGGTCCGGGTCAAGATCATCGTGGACCACCGGTTCGTGGCCGACAGTGAGGAACCCGACTTCGACCTGTTCTGGGGTTTGCAGGAGAGGATCGGCAGCGACAAGACCAAGGACTCCTGGGCGGCACCGTGTCCCGGCGAGGGCTCCGACGGAGCCTGCATCGGCAGCTTCAAGATGCACAACAAGCAGTTCACGTTCTCCGAGACCCACGGCGTTCCGAACGTCACGTTCATCACGTCCTCGAATCTCGAGGACGCAAAGATCCCGGCGAAGGACAACGACGGAATCTTCATGTGGAACAGCGGCTATACGGCCGCGAACGACGCGCCGCTCTACGACTGGTTCGCCAACAAGTATTTCAGCGATCTCGCGTCCGATCATCCGGCGAACGACGACTATTACACCGACCGGGACCTTCCCCGCGAAATCGGCAATTACCGGGTGTATCACGCACCGCGGAAATCCGGGAACACGGTGCTGGACATCCTCGACAAGGTCGAGTGCCACGACAACACCACCGGCGGTACGGATCCGGGGAACCGTACGATCGTCCGGGTCGCCGTGTGGGCGATCAGCGGCAACGAACTGAGCGATCCCGGAGTCAAGATCGCGAAGCGGTTGTGGGATCTCGACAACGAGGGCTGCTACGTCGACATCGTCGCGGATCAGATCGACGCGAACGCGAACGGCCCGCTGCGGACCCTGCTGCGCAAGCCGGAGCGCACCGAGATCGGCAAGCAGCAGAACTATCACGGCCCGGAGGTCCGCGAGTTCTACAGCAAGAAGCACTTCGGGACCCACCAGAAGAACCTGCTGATCGAAGGAAACTACGACGGCCGACCGAATCAGAAGATCGTCTTCACCGGCAGCGTGAACTTCACCTATCGCTCGGTCCGGGTGAACGACGAGACCTGGCTGCAGATCAACGACGCCAACGTGTACGACCGATTCGCGGACAACTTCGCCGACGTACGGAACGCCGCGCACACCTGCTGGCAGTCCAGCAAGGCGGACGGCTGCACGGGTGATCGCGACCGCCCGACGCCCGAGGAGCCTTTCACCTGCCACGAGACTGCCGACGAGTACGGCGACGCCGGGAACCTCTACCTCTACGGGAAGACCGTCTGCAAGGGCGTCAACGACGGCAAGGATCCCGACAACGACCGGGACTACGGCGACGGCAAGGGCGACATCAAGGACTTCGACAACAAGACCGCGTCGATCGTCAACACGACCAAGCGGCACGTGAGGTTCTCCAACTACCCGCGCTACAACGAGGGACACCCGGAGGGCGACAGCTTCTGTGTACGGCCCGGACAGTGGGTGAACCGGCTCGGCCCGTACGGCGACAACGACGGCAGCTGGAGCGGCAGCATCAGCTCCCACGAACTGGTCGACGCGGGCGACTGCGATCGCTGGTTCGGCGGCTATCACGAGCCGAACGGATGATCATGCGCTGACGCGAATTCTCGAATATCTGCGAATTTGCCGGGTCGATGCAGACTCGGCAATTCGGCATTCCCGGACGAATTCCACACCAGTGATCAAGATCATCGGCGCACATTTCCGGTGACCCTTTCGTATGCCAGTTTTGTGCAGGAAATGTATCCGGAAATGTCAGCGTGGACCGCGGTTGCGAAATCCGCGACCAGGGAAGGGGAGATGATCAACCAGGAATTCGGGGCGAACTCCGGCCGGATCATTCGGACACATCAGGGAGAGGGAATCAGCATGATCAACAACGACAGCATCAACCCGCGGGGCGGACGAGCACGGCGCATTCTGACCCGCGTTCTGGCCGGCGCGGCAGGCGTGGCCGCGACGGCGGCGATGCTCTCGATCGGGCCCGCGCCCGCGACCGCGGACACCCGGGCGAGCTGCGGCAGCGACAGCGGCGGGAAGAACGTCACGGCCAAGTACGGCAGCAACTACGTCGCCAAGTTCTGCGCCCGCGGCGAGAAGCTGCACGTCAGCGACGGCGTGACCGACGGGAAGGCGGCCTACGCCTACGTGCACGTGCTACGACGCGATCCGCACACGCCGGATGGTTGGATGCGCTACGACTCGGACTCCTTCAAGGTGCCGTGGCGGGCCACCTTCGGACTCGACTCGCCGGACAACGGCAGCGGGATCACCGAAGGCCACAAGGTCGGCGTGCAGGTCTGCAAGGGCGCCAAGAAGAAGGATGAGAGCAACTGCTCCGGGTGGGTCTGGGGCGTCGCCTGATCCACGGTCGGCCCCCGGTTCAACCGGTGCTGGATCTCCGAGTGATCAACTCGGGTTTGATCAGCCGGCGGACCGGGGGCCCGGCCTCGCCCGCGATCCGCTGCAGGAGCAGGGAAACGGCCAGTTCGCCGATCAAGCGGGCCGGGATCCGCACCGAGGTCAGCGGCGGGTTCAGCCACTGCGAGTACGGATGATCGCCGTAACCGGCCAGCCGGACGTCCTCGGGCACCCGTACCCCACGTTCGGTCAGCGCGGCCAGGGCGCCGAGAGCGAAGTAGTCGTCCCCGGCCACCATCGCGTCGAAGTCGAGCTTGCGGTCGAGCAGGGCAAGGGCCGCGCGGTGCGCCTCGGTGGCGCGCCAGCGCGGCTCGGCCGATTCGAACCGCCGGGTCGGGACCAGGATCGTGTGGGCCACCGCGTCCGGCACCTCGGCCATCGCCCGGGCATACCCGTCCCGGCGGTGGTCGATGGTGCTGATCGCCAGGTCCTCCTCGAACTGGACGATGCTCCGGCAGCCCTGGGCCAGCAGATGCCGGACCGCCGCGTACGCTCCCGCGGTGTTGTCGACCGTGACGAAGTCGCACGGCAGCGCGGGCACCTCCCGGGAGGCGAGCACCAGCGGGATCCCGGCGGCCAGCACCTCGGTCCAGGGCTCGGTGCGGTCCTGGACCGGGATGACGATCGCCCCGGCCAGTTCGTTGTCGATCATGCGCTGGGCGATCTGCTGCTCCTGCTGCTCGCTCTCCTCCGTCGTGAAGACGTCCAGCGAGTAGCCGGCCGCGCGAGCACCGGCCTCGATCGCCCCGATCAGCTCCGACGAGAAGAGATGCGTCGCGGACGGGATCGTGACGGCGACGGTACGGGAGCGCGCCCGCCCAGGGTCCGGCGGCTCGGGCGTCGCGACATAGCCGGCCCGTCGGGCCTCGTCCAGCACCAGGGCCCGGGTCCGCTCGCTGACCCCGTCCTTGCCGGCCAGGGCCCGCGACACCGTGTTCACCGACAGGCCGAGTTGTGAAGCAAGATCGCCCAGCGTCGTCCGCCGTCCGGTCATCAGCCCTTCCTTCGCCTTGCTGCCCGCAGGAGTGCAGGCTATTCCTTCAGGGCAAGATAGACCCGGGTCAGGGGCGCCGCCGCGCCGCCCGTGCGCCGCAGCTCCAGCCGCAGCCAGTGCCCGAAGTCTCGCAGGGGCAGGGTCACCAGCCCGTCGGCGGGTACGGTCAGCGGCTCCGACTCATGATCGATCCAGGCCAGCCCGTCCGGCGAGATCTGCGCGGTGATCGTGATCTCGGCGCCCGGATCGGGGTGCAGGAACTGGACGTACCAGCGGGCCTCACCGGCCCAGGCCGCCTCGAACGGTTCCGTCGTGAGTTGATCATGGAGTTCGACGCCGCGCTCCAGCACGGCGGTCTGCGATTCGCGCATCGTCTTCACCAATCCACCGAGATCAGGACCGAGTCCAGGAACAGGAAGTTGCGCCGGCCCGAGAGCGTACGCACCGAGAAGTAGAAGTTGAGCAGATTCTCCAACGAGCCGTAACGATCCTCGTACGGCGGCACCGGAACCCCGCGCCAGTCCATCACCCGGTCGTTCAGCTGCAGTTCGACGTTGCTCCGGGTCTCGGTGTTGATCAAGAACCGCAGATAGTGCCAGTTCACCTTGGTCGGCACCTCGTTGACACACAGCTCCTGCGGCTCGCCGAACGTCCGCCAGTCGTTCGGGTCCGGCGCGGTGAAGTCGGCCGCGTACGGATAGTCGACCCGGCCCTGATGATGATCACGGGGCGTCGGCTCGGGCACGATCGGATAGCGCCACTCGCGGGTCAGCCGGCCGTTCTCGTCGGCGTTCTGATAGCGCGCAACGTTGTGGTAGCGCAGCCCACCGTCACCGCAGAGGTCGGTCGCCACCGTGAAGGCACCGAACTGGGACTCCGACGGATGCTGGTTGCCGTCCCAAGCCATGTCGCCGAACGAGTTCTCGGAATCGTCGCCGCCGACGTTCGCCTCGGTCTTGAACGCCAGGTAGGCCTCGATCTGGAGCAGCCCGCGGCCGCTCATGGTCAGCCGGCGGATCGCCGTCGCCGTGTGGCCGGGATGGGGCCGGGTGGCCAGCTTCATCGCGTACGTGCCGGACATGGCGCCGTGGGTGCCGACGTCGAAGAAGTCGCAGGAGGAAAGCTGCGGCGGCCGGAAGTCGCGGAAGTGGCGATCCAGGGAGTCGAAGTCGCCGCGGCCGTTGTAGTTGCCGCCGAGTTCGACCCAGCCGTGCAGACCGGTGTTGAAGTCGTCGTGGCACAGGATGCGGGAAAGAGGATTGAACCTGGACAAGGCCGGGTCGGCGCCGCGTACGGCGTCCCGGAGCGCGTTCGCGTCCGCTGCGGTAACCATGGCGTCACGTTAGCCATCACGTGATGAATCTGCAAAATTCTTGACTCCAGTGATGGCCCGGACGTAGCTTGAGCGGCGACGTGGACCCCGAACCGGAGGCAGCGATGGCTCAGCGGAGCAGACCGATCAAATTCCCGACGCTGGCGGCGACCGTCGGCACGGCGCTCGAGTGGTACGACTTCTCGCTCTACGGCACCGCCGCGGCGCTCGTCCTGCCGAAGATCTTCTTCCCCACCGGGGACCCGACGATCGCCGTGCTGTCCTCGCTGGCGACCTTCGCGGTCGGCTTCTTCGCGCGGCCGATCGGCGGCGTGATCATCGGCCTGCTCGGCGACCGGTTCGGCCGACGGCAGATGCTGCTCGTCACGCTGCTGCTGATGTCGGTGTCGTCGCTGTTGATCGGCTTGCTGCCGACGTACGCCTCGATCGGGCTGCTCGCCCCGGCCCTGCTCGTGGTGCTGCGGGTGTTCCAGGGCCTCGGTGCCGGCGGCGAGTACGCCGGCGCGATGCTGCTCTCCGCCGAGCACGCGCAACCGCAGCACCGCGGCCTGAACGCCTCGATCGCGAGCGTCGGCAACGCGGTCGGCTCGGTGGTCGCGACCGGCGTCTTCTTCGGCGTCCAGGCCCTGATGTCGGAACAGGCGTTCCTGGACTGGGGTTGGCGAGTGCCGTTCCTGCTCAGCATCGGGGTCGCGGTGGCCGGCGTCCTGATCCGGCTGCGGGTCACCGACAGCCCGGAGTTCACCGGCGCGGTCTCCGAACACGGCGTGGTCCGGTCCCGCTTCCTGGACATGTTCCGCGCCGGCGGCCGGCGGATCCCGCTGGCCATGCTGATGAGCATCGGGCCGAACGTGCTGAGCTACCTGCCGTCCGTGTACGCGCTCAGCTACCTGGCCACCTCGGTGCAGGCGCCGAGCTGGATCGGCCTGGTCGGCATCATCATCGCCAACCTGCTCAAGGTGATCACCATCCCGACCGCCGGCTGGCTGTCCGACCGCTTCGGCGGCAAGCCGATCATGATCATCGGCTCGGTCGCCGGCGCCGTGCTCTTCTATCCGTTCTTCTTCATGCTCGACACCGGCACACCGGTGATCATCTGGGCGGCCCTGGTGATGATCTTCACCCTGTGCTGCGACATGACGCTGGCCTCGCAGGCGGCGATGATGTCCAGCCTGTTCGCGGTCCGGGTCCGCTACACCTCGGTGACGTTCAGCCGGGAGATCACCGGCGCTCTGGTCGGCGGCACGCTGCCGCTGCTGGCGACCTGGCTGACCGGGCTCGGCGGCGGTACCCCGTGGCTGGTCTGCATCTACTGCGGCGTGCTCTGCCTGATCTGTGCCGCCGGCACCGCCTTTCTGCCGCGCACCGGTCCCGGGGCTCCGGCCGATCCGGCTCCGGTCGTGCATCCGGTGCTGCGGTGATCACGATGACCGGTGTGAACCACGGATTCTTCGATCCGCTACCACGCATCCTCACCGCCGACGACTTCGACCGCGGCCCGTCCGGCTGGCTGGACCTGCGGCCCAACTTCGTCCGGCCCGGGTTCGCCGTGCACGACGACATCGTGGACCTGCAGCACTGGGGCTCGGTCATGATCAGCAGCGCCACCTTCCCGTTCGCCGGCAGCCACGGCTCCGCGTCCGGTACGTATTCGCTGCGACTGGCCACCCGGTCACCGGCGGCCGGACCGGACCAGCCGCCGGCCGCCGGCAGCATGAGCCTGGCGATCAAGCGGCTGTCCCGGCCGCCCCGGGCCCGGCGGCTCCGGGTCGAGGCCCTGTTCGCGTACACGACGGATCAGGACCGACCCGGCTTCGCGATCGACGCCATGCGGGCCTTCGGCCTGATGATCGATCTGCAGGACGATGATCATCGGTTCATGCCCGGCGTCCGCTATGTCAACGCGACCGGCGGCGAGCCGCAACGGCGCTGGCAGTACTACACCCGGACCGAGGCGAACGACCGGGAGTGGAACTACGGCGAACCCGGGTGGCACCGGGCCGGCATCGACCCGCAGTGGTTCGGCCGCCGCCAACCGGACGGCAGCACCGCAGCGTCGGCGTGGTTCGACGGCGGGCCGCAGCAGCTGATCTACAACGAGACCGACGACAAGATCAACTGGATGCCTTTGTCGCTGACGATCGACCTGGCGCGCCGCCGCTACGACGGCTTCCGCTGCGGGCCCCGCGAGTACACCTTTCCTGACGATGCCGGGCCTACCCTCGCGGATCCGTACGAGAACATCGGGCAGTTGATCAACCCGGTCTTCTTCATCGAGGCCGACACCGACCGCCGGGTCAACCTCTACCTGGACTCGATCATGATCTCCTACGACCGAGAAGATGATCACTGATGCACACCTTCGCGACCAGCGTCACCGACCTGCGCCAGGAGTTCAGCGGCTCCTTCGAGACCTTCCCGTACGAATGCGGCTGGGCCGACGAGGCGATCTACTTCGTCACCGCCGAGGACCAGACCCCCGCCGACGCCCGGATCGACCTCCGGGTCCAACTCAGCGCCGACGGCATCCGCTGGCTCGACGAGGGCACCACCCTGACCCTGACCGGCCCCGGCAGCACCTTCACCCGCCTCACCCACTTCGGCGGCTTCCTCCGCCTCGCCGGCACCACCACCACCTGCACCCTCACGATCCGCCTGGCTCTGAAAGGTTGACCGACTCCCGCCGGTCGGTCGGCGGGTTTCTTCGGGGGTCTAGAAGAGAAGGGCTTGGGCGGGGTCGGAGAGGACTCGGGCCACGTCGGCGAGGAAGCGGGAGCCTTGTTCGCCGTCGACCAGGCGGTGGTCGAAGCTGACGGCGAGGGTGGTCACCCAGCGGGGCTCGATGCGTTCCTCGGCCCCCGTACCGACGACCCAGGGGCGGCGCTGGATCGCTCCCATGCACAGGATTCCGGCCTCGCCCGGGTTCAGGATCGGGGTGCCGCCGTCGATGCCGAAGACGCCGATGTTGGTGATCGTGAACGTACCGCCGCTGGTGTCCGCGGGCTGGGTCTTGCCCTCCTTGGCCACCTTGACCAGCTGGTCGATCCTCCTGGCCAGCGTGACCAGGTCGTCGGCGTGGGCGCCCTTGAGGTTGGGGACCAACAGGCCGCGCGGGGTGGCGGCGGCGATGCCGAGGTTCACGCCGCGGCGCAGCACGATCTCGTTGTTCGCCTGGTCCCAGGACGAGTGCAGTTCCGGGGTACGGCCGAGCGCGAGCAGAACCGCCTTGGCGACCAGGACCAGTGGCGTCCAGCGGACCTCGCCGAGATCACGGCGCTGCTTCAGCCGGTCCAGCAGGTCCATCGTCGCGGTCACGTCGCAGGTCAGCCACTCGGTGACGTGCGGGGCGGTGAAGGCCGACGCGGTGACCGCTGCGGCGGTGGCCTTGCGGACGCCCTTGATCGGGATCCGCTCCTCGAACAGTTCGTGCACCGAGCCGGTCGGAGCGCCCAGGGCCGGTGTGGCTTGCCCTTCGACAGGCTCAGGGAACGTTGTGGTTCGCGGCTCGGGGGACGGTGTGGCGGCGGCCTGCTCGACGTCGGCGCGCGTGATCACGCCGCCCTCGCCGGTGCCGTTGATCATGGTCAGGTCGAGGCCCAGATCCTTGGCCAGCTTGCGCACCGGGGGCTTGGCCAGCACCGCACCACCGGTCGGCGCGGGCTCGGCCGGGGCCGGGCCGGGTTCGGGCAGCGGACTGCCGCTCGGCTCCGCCGGGGCCGGCCGCAGCGGGGCCTGCTCGTCGGCCCGGCGGGACACCGGGGCCGCGGTCTGGAAGGCCGCCACGAACTGATCATGAGCCTCGACCGGTCCCGGATCGGCCGCCGGCGCGCCCTTGCGCGGCCGGCGCTTGGTCTCGGACTTCTTCGGCCCGGTGCCGACCAGGTTGGCCACCGGGGCCTCCTCGTCCGCCTCCTCGCCGTCGTCGATGATCACGATCGGGGTGCCGACGTCGATCAGCTGGCCCTCGGGGACCAGCAGTTCCTTGATCGTTCCCTCGAACGGGCTGGGCAGCTCGACCAGGGACTTGCTGGTCTCCACCTCGACCAGGATGTCGTTGATCTTGACCTGATCGCCCGGCTTCACCCGCCAGGTGACGATCTCGGCCTCGACCAGCCCTTCGCCCGGGTCCGGCAGCAGGAAGTTCTTCATGATCAGACCTCCTCAGTAGGCGAGCGAACGGTCGACGGCGTCCAGGATCCGATCAAGATCGGGAAGGTAGTCCTCCTCGACCCGGCTCGGCGGGTACGGCATGTCGTAGCCGCCCACCCTGATCACCGGGGCCTCCAGTGAATAGAAGCACTGCTCGGTGATCCGGGCCGAGATCTCCGAGCCGACGCCGAGGTTGAGCGGCGCCTCCTGCACGGTGATCAAGCGACCTGTCCGCTGGACCGACTCGACCGTGCTGGACAGGTCGAGCGGCGCGATCGTCCGGAGATCGATCACCTCCAGCTCGCGGCCCTCCTCGGCGGCGGCCGCCGCGGCGTCCAGACAGATCTTCACCATCGTCCCGTACGCCACCAGGGTGGCATCGCGGCCCGGCCGGACCACCTGGGCCGAGTGCAGCGGCGGCGGGCTCGCCTTCTCGTCGACCTCGATGCCCTTCTCGTGATAGCGCCGCTTCGGTTCGAGGAAGATGACCGGATCGTCGGAGGCGACCGCCTGCTGGATCATCCAGTAGCCGTCCACCGGGTTGGAGCAGGTGACCACCTTGAGGCCGGGCGTGTGGGCGAAGTACGCCTCCGGGGACTCGCTGTGGTGCTCGACCGACCCGATCCCGCCGCCGTACGGAATCCTGATCACGATCGGGATCCGCAGCTTGCCGCCGGACCGGTAGTGCAGTCGGGCCACCTGGCTGACGATCTGGTCGAAGGCCGGGAAGACGAAGCCGTCGAACTGGATCTCGCAGACCGGCCGGTACCCGCGCAGCGCCATCCCGATCGCGGTGCCGATGATGCCGGACTCCGCCAGCGGCGAGTCGATCACCCGATGATCACCGAAGTCCTTCTGCAGACCTTCAGTGACCCGGAAGACGCCGCCCAGCTTGCCGATGTCCTCGCCGGCCAGCACCACCTTCGGGTCCGCCTCGAGCGCCCGGCGCAGGCCGGCGTTGAGCGCCTTGGCCATGCTCATCCTGGTCATGCCTGCCCCCCTTCGGCGGCGTCGGCGAACGACGCCTGATACTCCTCGAAGCCGGCTCGCTGCTCGATCAGGTACGGCGTCGTGTCGGCGTACACGTTGTCGAACAGGGCGCCCAGCTCCGGATCGGGCAGGCTCAGGCAGGCCTGCCGCAACTCGGTGGCGGCCTGCTGGGCCTCCGCGTCGACGGCCTCGAAGAAGTCATGATCAACAACGCCGGACCGGGTCAGGTAGGCCCGCAGCCGCTCGATCGGGTCCTTCAGCCGCCAGTGCTCGACCTCGTCGCTGAGTCGGTACTTGGTCGGGTCGTCCGCCGTGGTGTGCGCGCCCATCCGGTACGTGTAGGCCTCGATGAACGTCGGGCCATTGCCGGAGCGGGCCCGTTCCAGCGCCTCGGTGGTCACCGCGTGCACCGCCAGGACGTCGTTGCCGTCGACCCGTACGCCCGGGAAGCCGAATCCGGAAGCCCTGCGATACAAGGGGATCCGGGACTGCCGCTCGATCGGCTCGGAGATCGCCCACTGGTTGTTCTGGCAGAAGAACACCACCGGGGCGTTGTACGAGCTGGCGAACACCATCGCCTCGCTCACGTCGCCCTGGCTGGTCGCGCCGTCGCCGAGGTAGCTGATCACCGCAAGATCACGACCCGGCTCGCCGGTGCCGACCAGGCCGTCCCGTTCGACACCCATCGCGTAGCCGACCGCGTGCAGGGTCTGCGCCCCGATCACGATCGTGTACAGGTGGAAGCGGGAATCGACCGTGTCCCAGGCACCAAGATCAACTCCGCGGAACATCGCCAGCAGCCGGACCGGCGGAACGCCGAGACAGTAGGCGACACCGTGCTCGCGGTAGGTCGGGAAGACGAAGTCCTTCGCTCCCAGCGCCCGGCCGGAGCCGACCTGCGCCGCCTCCTGGCCCAGGCAGGAGGCCCAGAGGCTGAGTTCGCCCTGCCGCTGCAGGGCCGTCGCCTCGGTGTCGATCTTGCGGGTCATCACCATGTCGCGGTAATAGCCCTTGATCGTTTCGTCGTCGCCGTTGAAGGCGTACCGGGGGTGGCTGAGCCGATCACCCTCCGGGGTCAGGAGCTGTACCAGCTCGACCTCGGCGTCGTTGACCTCGGTCACGTCGTACATCCTCTCGTCGGGACACGTCGGTATCCGTGCTTGCCGGCACCCGGTCGTGGGGTGGGCGTCCGGGTGAACTTGAGGGATTCCGCGGCCGCGGAACCGGGCCGTGATCATGCTGGGTGTGGCATCGACCCCGACCGTTCCCACAACGTACATCGTGGTTGCCGGGTCCGGGAAAACTCCTCGGATGTCCTAGTGGTGAAGGGCACCTGAACAGGCCCGGAAGCGCAGGGCCGACACGCCGTCGACCATTGCGGAAAACCGTAGCTTCCGAAAAGACTGCCCTATGACCCTCGTCACTTGGAGTGATCAGCCAACCCGGACCACCCCGTTACGAGCCGCACGAACGAAGGCCGCACTGACCGTGCTCTTCGCCGTCGCGGTCGCGCTCGCCGGCCTCGCCGTACCAGGGCGGGCGCAGGCGGCCACCAGTGTCACCACGGCGATCGGGAGCCAGGACGGCTCGACGGCCTCGGTCACCGGCTACGTCGTCGGCCAGCCCGTCAGCAGCGACCAGGTCCTCAGGACCGGCTTCCCGAACGACTACGCCCTCGCCCTGGCCGACACCGCCGGCGAGACCGACCCCGCCGCGATGTTGTACGTGCAGCTGAGCAGCGCCTTCCGCGCCGAGTGGGGCCTGAGCTCCAACGCCGGGCTGCTCGGCGACCGGATCACGGTGACCGGCACCCTGACCCCGTACTTCTCGCCGCACGCCGGGCTGAAGAACCCGACCGCGATCACCGCGGCCGGCTCGGGCGAGCCGGATCCCGGTGACCCGGTTCCCGGTGCCGGCGACGACTACTACCAGCCGGCGATCGGCAGGACCGGGCCGGAGTTGCGGGCGGCGCTGCACGACATCATCGACGGCCACACCCAGCTCTCGTACGACCAGGTCTGGGACGCCCTGAAGCGGACCGACGAGGACCCGGACAACTCCTCGAACGTGATCGAGCTCTACTCCCGCCGCTCCGTACCGAAGTCGTCCAACGGCGGCGATCCCGACGACTGGAACCGGGAGCACACCTGGGCCAAGAGCCACGGCGACTTCGGCACCGACGCCGGGCCCGGCACCGACATCCACCACCTGCGGCCGACCGATGTCAGCGTCAACGCCGACCGCGGCAACCTCGACTTCGACCTCGGCGGATCAGCGGTCGACGAGTGCTCCGGCTGCCTGCGCGACGGCGACTCCTTCGAGCCGCCGGACGAGGTGAAGGGCGACGTGGCGCGGATGCTGTTCTACATGGCGATCCGGTACGAGGGCGACGACGGCAAGCCCGACCTGGAGCTGAACGACCAGGTCGACAACGGCTCCGCCCCGTTGCACGGCAAGCTCTCCGTCCTGCTGGCCTGGCACGCCGCCGATCCCGTCTCGGCGAGTGAGCAGCGCCGCAACGAGATCATCTACACCGACTACCAGCACAACCGGAACCCGTTCATCGACCACCCGGAGTGGGCCGAATCCATCTGGTAGGGCGGACCTGAGTGAATTTCCGGTCAGTCGCGGCGGAAACTCACCCGAGACTGCGCTGGCGGGCGCGGTAGGCGGTGACGTGCATCCGGTTGGCGCAGTTGCCGGTGTCGCAGAAGCGCTTGGAACGGTTGCGGGAGAGGTCGATCAGCACGTCGAAGCAGTCGGTCGCGGCGCAGCGCTTCAGCCGCGACCACTCGTCGGTCCGGATCAGGTCGAGGAAGGCCATCGCGGTCTCGGCCGCGATCCGCTGCTCGAGCGGCTGGTCGGCCCGCGTCAGGTGCAGATGCCAGTCGAGCTCGTCGTGCCGGATCAGATACGGCCGCGCATCGCACTCGGCGAGCAGCTCGTTGACCAGGTCGGCCGCCTGGTCGCGGTCGTCGACGTCCCAGAACCTCCGCAGCCGCGGCCGCAGCGCCCGGACCTGCTTCAACTCCTCGGCCGTGCCCAGAATGTCGCCGGAATAGCGTTCCTGGGCGAGGAACTCGTCCAACTGGGCGCGCTCGGTGAGCCGGTCCCCGTCGGTCGGGCTGAGCGAGTTGACCAGCCAGACGGCGGCCCGCAGCACAGCCTCGGTGTCATGGGCGAATATCACATTGACTCCTGACATGCGGGCGAACTACTGTCATGGGCGTACCCACTCTTTACTCCTTACAGTCTAGGCAGCCCATGTCCACCACCGAAGCGCTCCCCGAGGCGGCGCGCAAGCACGCCGCGCGCTCCGGCCTCGCCCTGGCCCTGTTCTCCGCGATGGCGTTCGGTCTGTCCGGGTCGCTGGCCAAGCCGCTGCTGGAGACCGGCTGGTCGCCCGCCGCCGTGGTCGCGGTCCGGATCGGCGGCGCGTTCCTGGTCCTGCTGGTGCCGTGCCTGCTGATGCTGCGCAGGTACGGCAACGGGGGCAGGCTGTGGCGGCCGACCGGGCGGCAGGGCCTGCGCATGATCGGGTACGGGACGACCGCGATGGCGCTGGCCCAGCTGTGCTACTTCAGCGCCGTGCAGTACGTCTCGGTCGGGGTGGCCCTGCTGCTGGAGTACCTGGCCCCGGTCCTGTTGATCTTCTGGCACTGGGCCAGGACCAGGGTCCGGCCGGAGCCGCGCCGCTTCCTCGGCGCCGGGCTCGCCGTGTTCGGGCTGTTCCTGGTGCTCGACGTGGTCCGCGGCGCGGCCGTGCATCCGCTCGGGCTGCTGTGGGGACTCGGCGCCGCCGCCTGTCTGTGCTGCTACTTCATCCTCGGCGACTCCGGCTCGGACGCTCCGGTACCGCCCCTGGTGATGACGACCGTCGGCACCGGAGTCGGCGCCTCGCTGATCCTGGGCCTCGGCGCGGTGGGCGTCCTGCCCCTGACCGCGGCGACCACGCCGATCCAGCTGCTCTCCTCCGCCGAGCTGCCCTGGTGGGCCCCGGCCCTGCTGTTGATCTTGATCACGTCCGTCTCGGCCTACCTGTCCGGGATCGTCGCCGTCCGCCGGCTCGGCGCCCCGATCGCCTCCTTCGTCGCGCTGACCGAGGTGATCTTCGCGGTGATCTTCGCCGCCGTGCTGCTGAGCGAGGCGCTGAGCCCGGTCCAGCTGCTCGGCGGCGCCCTGGTGATTGCCGGAATCACCGTGGTGCAAGGGATCCGGCGACCGACGCGACGCCGGTCCGACCCACCGGCGACCACGCCGGAGGCGCTAGAGTCGTCGGGTGGCGGCTGACCGGACCCCGGTTCCACGCGCCTGGATCGTGGTCGGTGCGGCGACCCTGGCCCAGGCCGGCTCGTCCTTCGTGCTGCAGGGACTCGGTGCGGTTGCCGGCTTCCTCCAGGAGTCCTTTCTCCTCGGTACGACGGCCGTCGGCCTGTTGATCACCGTCGCCGGACTGCCGACGATCATCGGGTTGCTCGGCGTCGGTGACCTGCTGGACCGGCGGCACGAGGGCAAGATCGTCTTCGCCGGCGCGATGATCACCGCTGCGGGTGCCCTACTGGTCGCCCTGGCTCCGGGATTCGGCTGGCTGCTGGCCGGGTTGTTGATCATCGGGGCCGGCTACTCCACCGCGCAGCCGGGCGGCAGCAAGGCGGTCGCCGGCTGGTTCGACGACCGCCGGCGGGGGCTCGCGTTGGGTATTCGGCAGGCCGGGCTGCCGGCCGGCGGCGCCCTGGCCGCGGTCGTGCTGCCGTTCGTGGCGCACCGGCACGGCTGGCCGTGGGCGTTCGCGGTGGACGCGGTCGTGGTGGCCCTGGCCGGCACGATCTTCCTGCTCGCCTACCGTCGCCCGCCCGGCCCGCCGCCGTCGCCGGCCCGGACCCCACTGGGGGAACGGCTCGCCGCCGGGCTGGCCCATCGACCGCTCCGGATCGTGCTGCTGGCCGGGATCTCCCTGGTCGCGGCCCAGTTCGGGATCCAGACGTACCTGATGATCTTCCTCCGGGACAGCCAGGCGATCCCGCTGACCGAGAGCGCCTGGCTGCTGGCCCTGGTCCAGCTCGCCGGCGTGGCCGGCCGGATCCTGCTCGCCGTCTGGAGCGACCGGCCCGGACACACCCGGCTCGGCCCGGTCGCCGGCTGCCTCGCCGTCACCGGCCTCGGCCTGATCATGCTGCCGCTGCTGCCCGCCGGCACTCCCCGGCCGGTGCTCGCCGCGGTCGTGATCATGCTCGGCTTCTTCGGCTTCGGCTGGTACGGACCGTGGGTGGCCCGGATCGCCGAGATCGCGCCCGCCGGCCGGACCGGCCTGATGCTGGGCCTGGCGATGGCCGGCAACCAGCTCGCCATCGTCGCCGCGCCGCCGCTGCTCGGCCTGCTGCACGACCTGACCGGCAGCTACCGAGCACTCTGGTGGACCCCTGCGGTCGTCCTGACCCTCACCACGATCCCGGTCGCCCTCGCCCGCCGCCGCAACACCTGACCCACCTCACCACCTTTCCTGTCGCTTTACCCGAGAAGCCCCTCTGGTAAAGCGACTGTTTTTCACGCAACGTGAAAAACCGCCCGAGCCCGGTCAGTCGGCGGCGAGCCAGCGGGCGGCGTCGGGGAGCCAGCCCTGGCGGAGCATGCCGGCGCCGACCAGGGACGGCAACCAGGCCTGCTCGGCGTCGGTCAGCGGGCGGCGGTCGGTGTAGGCGGCGAGGAAGAGTTGTTGGGCCTCCGGGGTGATCGGTTGCCAGTCGCGGTACCAGGTGCCGAGCAGGACGAGCGCGTGCGCCAGGTCGACCACCGCCGCGTCCAGCCGAGCCTCCTCGAAGTCGAGCACGCCGCCGAGCCGGCCGTCGTGCCAGAGCAGGTTGGCGCCGCGGAAGTCGGTGTGCACGGGTTGCCGGCCGGGAGGTTCCGGCAGGTCCTCGGCCAGGCGGTCCAGCCGGGCCTTGAGCTCCGGCGCCGCGGCGGCACTGTGCTCGGGTACGGCCAGGAAGTTGGACCGCGGGTCGGGCGGGCCGTCGGCGCCCCAGCGGTGATCACGGTCCAGACTGGCCTGCGCCGGCCAGTCGCCCAGGTCGTCGTGCAGCGCGGCCAGCGCTGCTCCCGCCGCCCGTACCTGATCATGGTCGGTGCCGTCCAGGAGCGCTCCGGGCAGCACCGGCTGGACGCCGGTCGACCAGCCGTCGCGGCGGACCTGCAGGTCGCCCGTGATCGTGGCGAGGGGACGGCCAACCGGCTGTCCTCGATCGGCGAGCCAGTCGACCAGCGCGGACCGGGTGGCCAGCCAGTCGTGCCCGGCACCGAACGCGCAGACCTTGATCATCAACCGCCGGTTACCCGACACCCAGATCATCAGGTTCGCCGAACTCATCACCAGGCGGTCCACGGATCGCACGGTGATCGCGTACTCGTCGGCCAGCAGCGCGGTCGCCCACTCGCCCGCGGCACCCGCCGTCTCGAACCCGAAGCGCCGGCGGAGCTCGTGGTCCGGATCGCTGCTCTCCCACAGCATCTCCGGCGCCGGCGCGGTGATCATGGCTGGCCGAGCTTCGAGGGTACGACCTCGAGCAGGGTCTTCGTGTAGTCGTGCGCCGGCTCCAGCAGCACCTGCTCCACCGGACCGGACTCGACGATCTTGCCCCGGTGCATGACCAGCACCCGGTCGGCGATGTTCCAGGCCAGACCAAGATCATGAGTGATCACCAGGGCACCGAGGCCGAGATCGCGCTTCAGCTGCAGCAGCAGGGACAGGATCTCGCCGCGGACCGAGGCGTCCAGGCTGGCCACCGGCTCGTCCGCCACCAGGTAGGACGGCTCCAGGGCCAGCGCTCCGGCGATCACCACGCGCTGCCGCTGGCCGCCGGACAACTCCTGCGGAATGGCGCCGAGGAAGCGTTCCGGCGGGGTCAGCTCCGCCTGGGTGAGTGCCTTCGCGACCCGCTCGGCCTCGTCGCCCGGCAGCCGATGGATCCGAATACCCTCCGCGACCGCCTCGTACACGCTGTGTTTGGGATTCAGCGACGCGCTCGGGTCCTGCAGCACGAACTGCACCGCCCGCCGGTACGCCTTCAACCCGGCCCGGTCGGTCGGCATCGGCTTGCCTTGGTACGAGATCCGGCCCGACGTCGGCCGCTGCAGGCCGAGCACGGTCCGGGCCAGCGTGGTCTTGCCCGACCCCGACTGGCCCACCAGTGCCACGATCTCGCCGGGATGGCAGGCCAGCGACACATGATCGACAGCGCGGGTGTGCCGGCCGCGGGCGTGGAAGTCGACCACCAGGTCCTCGACCTCGATCAGCGGTGCCGAGCCGAGGTCGCCGGCGGACGGGGCGGCCGCGGACGCGAACCGCGACTCGGGATCACCGATGATCGGGAAGGCTGCGGCCAGCTCCCGGGTGTGCTCGTGCTGCGGGTTGCTGATCACGTCGTGCGCGGGACCCTGCTCGACGATCCGGCCGTCCCGCATCACGACGATCCGCTCGCACACCGCGGCCAGCACGGAGAGGTCGTGGCTGATCATCATCAGGGTCAGCTTGCGGTCCCGGACCAGGCCGCTCAGCACGTCCAGCACCTGCGCCTGGATCACCACGTCCAGAGCGGTGGTCGGCTCGTCGGCGATGATCACGTCCGGGTCGCAGGCCAGCGCCATCGCGATCATCACCCGCTGCTTCTGCCCACCGGACAGCTCGTGCGGGTACGACTCGGCCCGCGCCGCCGGCAGCTCGACCAGTGCGAGCAGTTCCGCCACCCGAGCCGCCCGGGACTCCTTCGTCGATCCCTTCCCGGCGTGCAACTCCAGCGCCTCGAGGATCTGCTTGCCGATGGTCCGGACCGGGTTCAGCGAGTGCATCGCGCCCTGGAAGACGATCGCCGCCTCGGTCCAGCGGACCGCGCGGAGCCGACCCCAGCGCATCGAGCCGATGTCCTCGCCGGCCAGCTCGATCGAACCGGTGATCGCGGCGTTGCGCGGCAGCAGCCGCAGCACCGACATTGCCAGCGTGGACTTGCCGCAGCCTGACTCGCCGGCGATGCCGACCGTGCCGCCGGTCTCGATCGCCAGCGACACCCCGTCGACTGCGGCGATCTCGCCGGACTCCGAACGCGCCGTCCGGTAGGAGATCCGGACGTCCTTCCACTCCAGGGCCGTCTCCGTCGAGGTCGCCATCAGCGGGCCCGCAGGGTCGGGTTGAAGACCGCTTCCAGGGCACGGCCGACCAGGGTGAAGCAGAGTACGACGGCGACGATCGCCAGGCCCGGCGGGATGACGTACCACCAGTAGCCGGCGGTCGCGGCGCCGGTGTCCAGGGCGGTCTTCAGCATCGAACCCCACGATACGGTGCCCGGATCGCCGAGGCCGAGGAAGCTCAGCGTCGACTCCGAGATCACCGCCGAGCCGACCGTCAGCGTGGTGTTGGCCAGCACGATCGGCAGCACCGCGGGCAGTACGTGCCGGCCCAGGATGTGGCCGTCGCCGGCGCCGAGCGCCCGGGCCCGTTCGATGTAGGGCCGGGCCTCGATGGTCAGCGTCTGGGAACGGACCACCCGTGCGGTGCCGGCCCAGCTGGTCACGCCGATCGCGATGATGATCGTCCAGACCCCGCGGCTGAGCACCGAGGAGAGCACGATCGCCAGCACCAGGCCGGGAATGACCAGGAAGAAGTCGATGATCCGCATGATCACCGCCTGGGCCATGCCGGTGAAGTGACCGGCCGCCATGCCGACCACGGTGCCGATGATCATGGAAACCGCGGTCGCCGCGAAGCCCACCAGCAGGGAGATCCGGGAGCCCCAGAGCAGCATCCCGAGCACGTCCCGGCCGGCCGGGTCGGTGCCGAGCAGATGCGCGGCGGTCGGTGGCTCGTTCTGTGCGGCGGTAATCTTGGTGACGTCGAGGGTGTCGGCCGGGACCAGGATCGGCGTGATCACCGAGAGCAGGATCACGATCAGCAGCAGCACGGCACCGACCAGTCCGGACCGGGTCCGGGTGAACTCGGTCCAGTTGTCCTTGAACTGCTGCTTCCGCCGCTCGGCAACGGCGCTGCCGCGAGTGATCGTCGTGGTGGTCATCGGGATGGCCCTTCGACAGGCTCAGGGAACGTACGGCTGATCATGCGGCCTTCAATCTCGGGTCGAGCAGGCGGTAGACCAGCTCGGCGATCAGGTTCATGATGATCACCAGGGCGGAGAAGACGACGAAGGTGCCCTGCAGCAGTGGCAGGTCCGGCGCGTCCAGCCCCTTGAAGGTGAGGAAGCCCAGGCCGGGCCAGGAGAACACGGTCTCCACCGTGACCGCTCCGCCGATCAGCCCGCCGGCGGTGAGGAAGATCAACGTGACGGTCGGCAGCAGCGCGTTCGGGACCGCGTGCCGCGTCCGTACCTTGTCCTCGGGCAGGCCCTTCGCCCGCGCCGTGGTCAGGTAGTCGGCCGTCATCTCCTCCAGCACCGAGGCCCGCATCACCATCAGATACTGGGCGTAGACCACGGCCACCATAGTGAGCACCGGCAGCACCAGGTGCCAGGCCACGTCCAGCACCCAGGCCAACCCGGTCGCGCTGGTCCCGGCGGTGACCATGCCGCCGGCCGGGAACAGTCGCAGGCCGCCGCCGAAGATCAACAACAGCAGCAGGCCGAGCCAGAACGTCGGCACCGACCAGAAGATCAACGCCAGCCCGGTCTGGCCCTTGTCGAACAGGCTGCCCCGTTTCCAGGCGGCCCGCTGGCCGATCCACAACCCGAGCACGATCGACACCACGGCAGCCGTACCGGTCAGCAGCAGGGTCGGCGGGATGCCCTCCAAGATCAACTCGCCGACCGGCCGGTTGTAGACGTACGACCAGCCGAGATCACCGCGGAACAGGTCGCCGACGAAGTCGAAGAACTGGATGATCAACGGCTGGTCCAGGCCGAACTGGTGCCGCAGCCGCTCCACCTCCTCGGCGCTGACCCGGCGGCCCCGGGTCATGTTGATCGCCGGATCGGAGCCGGGCAGGATCCGGAACGCGAAGAAGCCGACGACGACCACCATGGCCAGGCTGACCAAGGCACCGCCGGCCTTGGTCAGCAGGTAGCGCGGCAGCGTCGAGCCGCGCGGAGCCTCCTCCTCGACGACCAGCGACTCGCCGGCCGGGGTGATGCTCATCGGGCCTGCCCTTCGACGGGCTCAGGGACCGTTGTGGTGGGGGTGATGCTCAACCCGTCACTCCCGGTCGTCGGCGGTACGGCGGCCGCGTAGCACCAGCAGCACCGCGCCGCCGGCGATCACGACCAGGACGGCGATGCCGACCCCGATCGCCCAGCCCGGCACCCCGCCGCCAGTCGCGCCCGGCGCACCGTTCTGGCCACCCTCGGCCGTGGCCGGAGCCGCGCTGTAGAGACCCCAGTAGCTGTTCTGGCCGGTGATCGGACCCTGGCCCTCCGGCTGCCGGATGAACCCGCCGAACTTGTCGCTGCGGTAGGCCTCCAGGCTGTCGGCGTACCAGAGCACCATGTTGACGGCCGACTCGTGGATCATGCTGAACGCCTGCTTGACGATCTCGCCGCGCTTGGCCGGATCCTGCTCGGTGTGCTGGGCCTGGTAGAGCTTGTCGAACTCCGGGTCGCACCAGTTGTTCTCGCTGGTGTTGCCGGAGCCGTCGGCGTTCGGCCGCGAGTTGCACTGGTTGATCGACAACTGGAAGTCCGGGTCCGGCCCGATCCCCCAGCCGGTGAAGTAAAGGTCGTACTTGCCCAGTGTCGAGTCGTCGTTCACCTGCTGCGGCGTGACCATCGAGACGGTGATCTCGATCCCGATGTCCTTCAGCCACGGCTTGAGGAAGTCGGCGATCAGCTGGTGCGACGGCTCGGTGTTGCGGCCCATCAGCCGCAGCTTGAGCGGCTTGCCCTCCTTGTCCAGCCGGATTCCGTCCGGCCCCTTGGCATAGCCGGCGTCGTCGAGCGCCTTGTTCGCGGCGGCCGGGTCGAACGGGAACGCCTTCACGCCCGGCGCGAAGCCGTAGTACTGCGGGTAGACGGTCGGCATCTCGGTCTCGCCGAGCTTGCCCAACCCGTGCAGCACCCGGTCGAACAGGGTCTGCCGGTCGATCGCCATCATGATCGCCTTGCGCAGCACGGGATCCTTCAGCGCCGGGTTGCCGTCGCCCATCGGCTTGCCCTCGGCGTCGATGGTGCCGGGGTTGATCGCGATCGAACTGTAGCGACGGCCGGCGCCGGTCACGGTGGTGATGCCGGGTGCGCTCTTCAGCGAGTCGAACTGGGCCGCGGTCAGGCCGCTGACGATGTCGACCTCGCCGGTCTTCAGCGCCTGGACGGCCGCGTCGCCGTTCTTGTAGTAGACCCAGGTCAGGCCCGCCAGCTTCGGCGCGCCGCGCCAGAAGTTCGGGTTGGCGACGAGCTGGACGTTCTGGCTCTGCGCGTACGACTTGATGGTGTACGGGCCCGAGCCGACCGTGTCCGTGTCGTTCTCGTACGTCGCCGCATCGACCTTCTCCCAGACGTGCTTCGGCACGATCGGCAGCTCGCCACCGGGGTTCGCGGCCTGTGGGGCGGTGAGCACGATCTCCAGCGTCTGCGGGTCCTTGACGTTGACCGAGGCGACGTTCTCGACCAGGCCGCCGTTGGCCTGCTGCAGCTTGTTGTCCTTCTTGATCGCATTGAACGTCCAGGCCGCATCCTCCGCGGTCAGCGGCTTGCCGTCGGACCACTTGCGGTCCTCGGGGATGTGGAAGGTCCAGGTCTTGCCGTCCGGCGACGTCTCCCACGTGTCGGCCAGGCCGGGGACGGTCTCGTTGTTCTTGCCCCAGGTGACCAGGCTCTCGTACTGGAAGCGCAGGATGGCTGTGCTCGAGGCGAGGATCGCCTGGAACGGGTTGAACGTGTCGATGTCGGTGGTGATCGCCACCTTCATCACCGCCGCGGGATCGTCGGCGACGGCCCGCGGCGTCACCGGTCCGGCCAGCGCCGTCGTGACCGTGAGCGCGAGCGCGGCCGCGAGGCCCGCCAGAATCCGCTTCGGCTTGGCTTTCATGTCCCGCCCCTTCACAACCTCGGAGAAAGAAACAAACGACAACCTACGGCCTCAGGCCCGGGTCGGCAGACCGTTCGACGGTCCGCGGGTGAAGATTTACATACGCGTGACAGATCAGGGAAGACTTCGCCCTGGAGCTCAGCCGTAGTGGCGGACCTCGGGCCACAGTTCGGCCCAGGTCCGGCGCCGTTCGGCGCAGAGCCGGAACGGGGCGCCGTCCTCCTCGTTGTCGACGCCGGGTGGCGAGGCGTGCCGGAGCAGCAGGGTGCAGCGGCCGAACCAGCGCCCCAGGTCGGCCTCGTCGAAGTCGCCGACCACGAGTGCCGTGCGTACGGTCTCGGGCGGCGGGCCCCACCCGCCGAAGGCGTTGTGCCCCGAGTAGACCGGCGGCAGCGCACCGGCCGGCCCGGCCGGGGTGGCCAGGTCCAGCCGCCGGGCCCGGCTCAGCGAGCCGGCCTCGCCGTAATTCGCGGTCAAGACCATCGCCGCGTCCGGCTGTTCGCGGGCGAGCCGGACCGCGATCTCGGTGAAGCCCTCCCAGCCGACCGTCTCGGCGGCGTCCGGGTTGACCGCCGTGGCGACCTGGAACACCGGCGAACCGGCCGGCGCCAGCGGCAGCGAGAAGATCGCGGTCGGAACGGCGAAGATCACCAGCAGCGCGATCGCGAGCACCCTCCGCCAAGCGATCCAGGCCAGCCAGTCCGAGAGCGCCAGCACCCCGAGGGCCAGCACCGCCGGGAAGAACCCGGCCAGGTAGTACGGCTTGCCACCGGTCACCACGACCATGATCAACATCAACAGGTACGCCAGCGCGAGCCAGCGATGATCCCGCAGCCGCGGCAGCGCGAAGGTGGCGACCAGGCCGGAGATCGCCAGCACGGCCAGCAGCGGACCGATCAGCAGCAGGTGCAGCGGAACGATCATGATCCGGTCCGCCGACGAGGTCGAGCCACCGGCCGCGATGTTGGCGGCGATCTCGCGCATCGGGAAGCCGTGCAGGGCCTGCCAGATCAGGTTCGGCGCGGCCAGCAGCAGGGCGATCCCGGCTGCCAGCCAGGGACCGGGCCGGGCCAGCGGCCCCCGTGGCCCGATGATCAACAAGCCGACCAGGCAGCAGGCGAGCACCAGGGCCGGCAACACCTTGATCTCGAGCGCGATTCCGGTGATCACGCCGAGCAGCAGCCAGCCACCGAGCCGGTCCGGGGTCTCGAGGGCGCGGATCAGGAGCATGATCACGGCCGCGGTGAGCAACAGGTCGAAGGTGGCAACCGAGAACAGATGGCCGATCGCCATCGGGAACGAGCTGAGTGCCGTGACCAGAGCGGTCAGGGTCTGCTGGCGGGCGGTGCCGCCGAGCCGGCGGGCGGTGGCGGCGGCGATCAGGACGGTGCCGGCACCGGCCAGGGCGGGCAGGATCCGGAACAGGATCAGGTGGCCGCCGACCAGGTCGTGCCAGGCCGTCGCGAGCAGCGGGACCAGGATCGGGTTGTCCGGCTGCGCCCAGTCCGGATGCCGGCCGCCCTCGATGAAGTAGAACTCGTCGCGATGGAAGCCGTACCGGGCGGACACCAGCATCAGCACCAGGAACAGCAGTCCGGCGACGACCCAGGGCCCGCGGGGACGCAGCGACACCGGTTCACCCCCACTCACCCTCGATCCGTCGAGGTGAATTCAAACCCGCCGGCCGGGGTCGTGCAAGATCGTTCTGGCTATCCTGATCGTTCCGATCATCCCGATCCGGAGGCCGAGGGGCGTGATCGAAGGCCGGCCGAGTGGTCGTCGTGAACGGGTCGCTGGTGTCCTGATCAGGATTCCACGGCCTGGTCCGGCGCCCGGTCCAACTGCTCGCTGAGCAGCAGCCGGAGGGTCTGCCGGATCCGCCGCGGCGTCAGCCGATCGGGGTAGTGCGCGCCGTTGAAGGCCAGGCCGTCGATGGTGGACGCGATCAGCTCGGTCCGTACCGCCGGCTGGTCGATACCGACCCGGTCCACGATCCGTCGGATCAGGCTCCGGGTACCGTCGAACAGCCGCTCCACCGCGGGTCGCAGTGACGGTTCGGTCCGGGCTCGTTCGACCATCGCGATCCAGACCGTGACCTCGCCGCGGCGGCGCTCGTCCAGCGGCAACAGCTCCTCGAGCATGTCCAGCGCCACCTGGTAGCGGCCCGCCTGGTCGCCGACCGGCGGCAGCCGGTCCAGGTGCTCCAGCAGGCGGGCCGAGATCCGCTCGACCAGTTCCTCGCCGGCGGCGGTGAGCAGGTCGTCGTAGTCGGTGAAGTAGTGCCGGACCGAACCGATGTTGAGTTGGGCCTCGTCGGCGACGTTGCGCAGTGAGGCCCGCTCGACCCCGTGGTCGCGGACGAGTCGGAAGAAGGCGTCGATCACGACGCGGCGGCGCTCCTGCGCGTCGACCAGCTTCGGCATTCGACCATTTTATCCCACCTGTGCTAACTTTGTTTTATCGCGTCTGTGATAAATCTAGGAGTGGTCCATGCGTGAGTTCCTGATCCCGGTGTTGATCATCGGCCTGGTGATCTACGTCATCGCGCGGCGGTTCCGTGGTGAGCCGCTGGTCGCGAAGGACCTGGTCGCCTCGCCCCTGATCATGCTCGGCATCGGCGTCTACAGCCTGACCAAGGTGACCGGCTGGACCGCCCTCGACGTCGGCTGGCTGGTGCTCGGCGTCGGGACCGGCTTGATCCTCGGGGCGATCCGGGGCGCGTCCAGCGAGCTGTTCGTCCGGGACGGCGTGCTGCACCAGCGGTACACCTGGAAGACGCTGCTGATCTGGGCCGGATCTGCCGCGATCGGCTTCGGCCTCGGCTTCGCCGGCACCGCGCTCGGCGTCCACCCGGAGACGAGGCCGTACCCACTGTCGCTCGGCATCGGCCTGTTCGGCGAGATGATCACCTGCGGCCTGCGGGCCCTGCGGACCGGTCACGACTTCGCCCCGCCGCGCCAGAACGCGCACTGACCCCGCCGAACCAGCCTCTCCCTCGGTCAGGCCCCGTACCCTCGTGATCATGAGCGTCGATCCCGCCGAGTTCCTGCCCCGGCTCGGTGTTGCCGAACCGACGTCGGTCGAGGCCGTGCCGGGCGGGGCGGACGCGCTGCTCTTGCGGGTCCGCTGCGGCTCGCTGACGTACGCGCTCCGGGTGCTGAAGCCCGGCCGACAGGCGCAGGCGAACCGCGAGGTGACGATGCTGCGGTCGCTGGCCGGCAGCGAGATCCCGGTGCCTGCGGTCCGGGCGGCGGCGATCGACACCGACCGTCCGGCGTACCTGATGGACTGGGTCGACGGCCGCCCGCTGGCCGAGCGACTGCTCGATCCCGCCGCCACCGAGGACATCCGGCGCCGGTTGATGACCGAGTTCGGCCGACTGCAGGCGCTGATCAACGCCCGCACCGGGCCGGTGCTCGAGGACGGCCCCGACTGGATCGCCCGGCGCGGCGACCCGGTCCCCGGTGCGACCGGCCCGGCCCGGCTACTGCACCTGGACTACCACCCGCTGAACGTGATGGTCCGCGACGACCGGATCGTCGCCGTCCTCGACTGGGCCAACGCGACCTTGGGCGACCCGCGCTACGACCGAGCCCGTACCGAATCCATCCTCGCCCTGATGCCCGACCCGGCCGGCACCCTGGAGCCGCTGCTGACGCAGGGCATCGCCGACTGGCGCGCCGGCTACGGCGACCCGACCCCGCCCGGCCCCGACTTCCGCCGCTGGGCCGGCGCCGCGATGGCCGAGGACCTCGCCCCCCGCGTCGGCGACCCCACCATCCCCTGGCTCACCCCCGACCACCTGGCCCGCATCCGCGCCTACGGCTGATCACTGTGGAACTTCGGTGGCACGAGACCCGGCCGAAAGTTCCACACAGACCAGGTGTTGTCCGTTCGGTTGTCCACAGATTTCTTTGGGGGCGGCTGGTTGGGGAGCGGCTGAGCAGAGTCCCCTGCATGAAGCTGCGTATTGAGCCGTCCTCGGCGCTGCGGGATCTGGCCGCGGCGCAGGCGGGCGTGATCACGCTCCGGCAGGCGAACCAGTGTGGGTTGAGCCGGCACTGCGTCGCCCGGCTGGTCGAACAGGGCCATTGGCGACGGATCGACCGCTCGGTCCTCCACCTGAATTGGCAGGAGCCGCCGTGGCGGGCGCTGGCCTGGGCCGGTGTCCTGGTCGGCGGACGGGATGCGCGCATCGGTGGGGACGCGGCCGCCCACCTGCACGGCCTGGTGGATGAACCGCCGGGCCGGATCACCGTCATGGTTCCGGCCGAGCGCCGACTGCGGGACCGGTGGCCGTGGACCTTCCAGCGGGAGCGATCCGGGGTCCGGTCCGACCGCTCGCCGGGAAGCCCGCCCCGCCTCACCGTGGAGGACACCGTTCTCGACCTGTGCCTGGACCCGCGGTCGACGATTCACTGGATCACCACGGCCGTCCAGCGCCGACGAACGACCGCGGCCCGGCTGCACCGGACCGCCGTGGCCCGGCAGCGGCTGGGCGAGCGAGGACTCGTGCTCGAGTTGCTCAACGAAGCGGGGACGGGCGTCGAATCGCCGCTCGAACACCACTACCTGCGTCTGGTCGAGCGCCGGCACGGCTTGCCCCGCGGGCAACGACAGGTCCGCCGCCGGGCTCGGCACGGCCGGCACGATGTCGGATACCCGGACTACGCGGTGCTGGTCGAGCTCGACGGGCACCTCGGGCACACGGAGGCGGGACGGTTCCGGGACATGCAGCGGGACAACGGCGCGGCCGTGGACGGCCTGGTCACGCTCCGGTACGGCTGGGCCGACGTCGTCGAAACCCCGTGCGCCGTGGCCTCCCAGGTCGCCGCCGTCCTCGCGCGACGCGGCTGGCCCGGCCTCTTGGTCGGATGCCCTGCCTGTCCCGGACCGTAGCGTGGAACTTCGAGGGCACCAGACCCGGCGGAAAGTTCCACACTGTCGGCACCGGTAGCGTCTGCGGTGTGGATGAGGTTGGGGTGGCCGGGTGTGCCGTGCTCGTGGTCGGGGGCGGAGCCGGAGTGCTGGCGACCGTGGCGGAGCTGCGTGAGGCGGCGGCGGTGGTCACGGTCGCGGCCGAGGAGGTCGTGGTCAGCCTGGAGGACCTCGCCGATCGCGGCTTGATCGGCTGGCACCGCGGCCCGGTCGCCGATGACCTGCTCGGATCGGTGGCTCTGGTCGTGGTGGGAACCGGCGATCCCGGGCGTGACCAGGAACTGGCCGACCGTTGCCGGGCCCTGGGCCGGCCCGTCCGGCGACTGCACGGGGCCGGGACCGGCGCTGCTGCCGGGCGACCGGGTCGGATCGTGGACGCACCGCAGGACAGTGGTACGGCGGCTGCCGAAACACCGTCCGCGGGAACACCAGTGGGCGACTCCACCCCGGACGGCGCCGCGGTGGACGCCACGGACCGAGCAAGCGCGGTCGGCGCCGGCCCGGCCGGCGACCCGCGTGACCCCCTCGGCGAGAGAACTCCGGCCGAGGTCGATCCCGACCGGTCCACCGAGGCGGGCGAGGTGATCTTGGTCGGCGGCGGTCCGGGTGACCCGGGGCTGCTCACGGTCGCCGGGCTGGCCGCGCTGCGCCGGGCGGACGTGATCATCACCGACCGGCTGGCGCCGCTGGCCAGCCTGGCCGAGGCCCGGCCCGAGGCCGAGGTGATCGACGTCGGCAAGGTGCCGGGCGGGCGCTACACCCGGCAGGAGTCGATCAATGCGCTACTGATCGAGCACGCGCAGGCGGGCCGGGTGGTGGTCCGGCTCAAGGGCGGCGACAACTTCGTGTTCGGCCGCGGCGGCGAGGAGTGGGAGGCCTGTGCCGAGGCCGGGATCCCGGTCACGATCGTCCCCGGGGTGAGTTCGGCGACGGCGGTTCCGGGGCTGGCCGGCGTCCCGGTGACCCATCGCGATCTGGTGCAGGGCTTCACCGTGGTGACCGGGCATGTGCCGCCGGACCATCCGAGCAGCACGCTGGACTGGGCCGGGCTGGCCCGGTCCGGCACCACGCTGGTGATCATGATGGGCGTCGCCACCCTGCCGGCGATCACCGCCGAGTTGATCAAGCACGGCATGCCGGCCGATCTGCCCGCCGCCACCATCGCGGACGGCGGCCTGCCCAGCATGAAGGTGGTCCGCGGCCCGCTGGACCGGATCGCGGAGCTGACCGAGCACGCCGGCCTCCGACCGCCCGCGATCACCGTCGTCGGTGCCGTGGCAGGCCTCACCTTCCGGTGATCGGTCATCCGCTGGTCCGGAGCTGGGTCCAGCGGCATCCCGAACACGAGTTCGAGCAGGCGCCCGACGCTCCGGCGATCATGCGACTGCTCCGGGAACTTGATCTTGGCCAGGAGACATGCGACCTCAGCGGCGAAGATCACCTGAATCTCCGGGTCGGCGCTGGCCGACTGGTTCTGCGCAGCTACAAGCCGTTCGTCACGCGACCCAGGATCCTCGACCTGCAACGGATCCGGGCCGGGCTGGCCGAGCAGGGGCTGCGGGTCGCCGTGCCGATCAGGATCGGCGGCCGGGCGATCTTCCGGTGTGGCACCCGGTGGGCCGAAGTCGAGCCCTACCTTGATCATCAGCCCAGTCGCGGCACACCCGAGGACCTGTTCGCGGCGATCGGCCGGCTGCACCGCGCCCTGCGCCGGCTGCCGGCACCGATCAGCCGCGACCTGCGGCCCTCGTACGTCGATCCGGGCACCCTCGGTCGCTGGCTCCGCTGCAACGCGACCGACGGGGCGACGTCGGACCCGGACGAGCTCGCACCGATGATCAAGGAACTCGGGCGACGCTGGATCCCGGCCGAGGAGATCCAGACGATCCACGGTGATCCGCACGGCGCCAACCTGGTGCACACCGACGACGGCCCGGTGTACTTCGACTTCGGCGGCCTGGCCAAGGCACCGCGCACCTGGGACCTGGCCGTTGCCCACGCCTACCTGCTCCGCACCGAGCAGGCGTCCGATCCGGCCCGCCTGTACGACGCCTACGCCAGTGCGGCGGAACGGGCGCTGACGCCGGGCGAGCGGTCGGCCGTTCGGGTGTATCCGATCGCGGTCGCGCTGATGTACGCGATCTGTGGCTGGGGCGAGGGCTGGCGCACGATCGCCCGAGACCTGCTCAGTGGTGATCACCGCTGACGCGGAGCGTGGTCAGGGCGACCAGGCGGGACACCACGAGGGCGACGTAGCCGAGGCCGGCCAGCTGTTCGATCATGACCACGGATCGCGCGTGCGCGGTGACCGGGACGATGTCGGACAGGCCGGTGCTGGACAGGGTGGTGAAGCTCAGGAACAGCAGCTCGGTCCAGGTCCGGGGCTGGTCCGAGTCGACCGCGGCGATGAAGCAGCCCGGCTGCAGCACCTGCAGCAGTACGTAGAGGTAGGCGAAGCCCCAGGCGACCAGGGTGAAGGTCGCGCCGACCGCGAACAGCTCGTCGGTGGTCACCTTCCGGTCCTTCAGCATGTACCGCAGCAGCACCACGGTGGCCCAGAAGTAGAAGGCCGCGTGCAGCGCCGCGGAGGCGACCTGGAGCACCGGGTTGTGCCAGAAGATGTCGATGATCGCGAGCGCGGCGGCCGACGAGGCCAGGGTGATCACCACCCAGGTCGGGCCGGGCAGCTCGCGTACCGAGAAGATCGCCAGCAGCAGCACCAGCAGCCCGAACGTCTCGAACGCCAGCCGCCCCGGCGTCGAGGAGTCCATCGCCGGGTAGATCAGGACGCCGATCAGCTGGACGGCGAGCAGCACCGCGGACGGATGCCGGCGGGTCTGCTCGAGGGCCCCACGGAGAGTCACCCGGCTGAGGCTAGTCCGAGATCCGTGCCTTGACGCAGCACCGGCCTGGTTCGGGTTCCAGGCACGCCTTGATCTCGGGGCTGCCCAGGCCGTCCGCCGTGCCCTGGACGTAGACCTGGTTCAGGCCGCAGACCAGCGCGGTGTGTTTCCGGGCCAGGGCATCGAAGGGGCAGTTCGCCAGCTCGACCCGTTCGTCGTGGACCTGCGGCTCGTAGCCCTGGCCGGCCAGCACCTGGGCCAGCGCCGCGAGCGGTTCCGACCGGTCCACGCTGCCGGCGGCCGCGGTCCCCAGCGCGAGCCCCTCCGCGCGGGCCGCTTCGTGCAGCGATGCGTCCAACGGGTCGCCGGCGCCGGCGCGCGTCACCGCCGCGGCCAGGATCTCGCCGACGAGGTCGTACCGCCGGGGTGGCAGGGACACCGCGAATTCCTGGGAGGACCTGCGGTACAGCTTGCTCGGCCGGCCCGCGCCCGGCCCGGTGCGGCCGGAGAGCCGCCGGTACTCGGTCTCCAGCAGGCCCTCGGCGACCAGTCGATCCAGATGGAAGCTCACGTTGTGCAGCGCCAGCCCGAGCGCCGCGGCGGCCTGCTCCCGACCCACCGGCTCGGGCTGGGCGGCCACGTACGCGTACAGCTGACGCCGGGTGTCGTCGGCCAGAGCACCGATCCCGGCGGCCTGCGGGCCAAGGTCCATGCCGTGAAGTCTAAAACAGAATCCTCTTGACATAAGAACCTCGGGCCATCTCTAATGCTAAGTAGATTCAATTTTAGAAAGGGTGCGTGTTCCGATGCCGACGACGACAACCTCCAGAGGTGCCACCCGCACCGAGCTCGGAGCCGACCGAGCGTTCCTGCTGCTCCGGACCGTGTTCACGGTGGCGCCGATCCTGTTCGGCCTGGACAAGTTCACGAACCTGCTCACCGACTGGGAGCGCTATCTCGCGCCGTGGATCGACGGCATCGTGCCCGGCGACGCCCGGATGGCGATGCTGATCGTCGGCGTGATCGAGATCGTGGCCGGGATCGCGGTCGCGATCATTCCGCGGTACGGAGCTCTGCTGGTGGCCGCCTGGCTGCTCGGGATCATCGTGAACCTGGTGTCGATGGGGACCTACTACGACATCGCGCTGCGCGATTTCGGCCTCCTGGTCGGCGCACTGGCCCTGGCCGTCCTGGCCTTCCACCGGAACCGGGCCGAGGCATGAGGAGCCACGCCGCGGAACGCCCGGCCAGCACGCCTGCCGTCCGGCGCTGGCGCTCCCGGATCGCCGACGCCCGGCCGGAGGTCGACCCGGTCGCCGCCGAGCGGGCCGCCGCCGACCTGCTCACCGCGCTCGGGCTGGACCTCACCGACGAGAACCTGGCCGAGACCCCGCGCCGGATGACCCAGGCGCTGATCGAACTGACCAGCGGCCCGGACTTCGAGCTCACCACGTTCCCCAACGACGAGGCGTACGACGAACTGGTGCTGGTCCAGGACATCCCGCTCCGTTCGGTCTGCGAACACCACCTGCTGCCGTTCGTCGGCGTCGCCCACATCGGCTACCTGCCCGGTGATCGCATCCTCGGGCTGTCCAAGTTCGCTCGCATGGTCGAACTCCACGCCCGCCGTCCGCAGACCCAGGAGCGGCTCACCAAGCGGATCGCCGATCATCTCCAAGATCAACTTCAGCCGCACGGGGTCGGCGTCGTGATCGAGGCCGAGCACACCTGCATGAGCCTGCGCGGCGCTCGCGCAGCCGGTGCCCGGACCACCACGTCGGCCCTGTTCGGCCGGCTGCGCGACGACGCCCGCAGCCGGGCCGAGTTCCTCGCCCTGACCAGACGCCCTGTGGCGTAAGGGATTCTCAGCGCGCTGGCTGGCGAAGGGCCGAGCCAGCCCGGCCCTTCGACAAGCTCAGGGAACGTGTCCTCAGCGCTTCAGGCCGCGCTCGATCGCGGTGATCAACTGCGGCCGCAGTTCCGCGGCCGTGATCACCGCGTCGACCGAGCCGACCTCGACGGCCCGGCGGATGCTGTGCACCTGGTCGAACTCGTCGGCGACCTCACCGATCTTCTCGGTCCGTACGGCAGCGCGCAGCTCCGCCAGCTCGGCGGCCAGCGCGGCCCGGTCGGCGTCGTCGGCCTCGGCCACGCGGGCCTCCAGCTCGACCACCCGAGGGTCCGCGGCGATCCGGCGCCGCACGTCGCCAGCGAACACGACCGCCGCGGCCGGCGCCCCGCCGATCACCGACGCGAACGAGCCCTCGACCGCGAGCACGGTCATCTTCGGATTCAGCGCCTTGGAGAACACGACGAACGCGCCGCCGTGATACCGGGAGATCACGCAGAAGACGATCGGGCCGCGGAAGTTGACGATCGCCCGGCCGATCTCGGCGCCGTACTCCAGCTGCAGGTTGCGCATCGAGTCCGGCGATCCGTCGAACCCGGACAGGTTGGCCAGCACCACCAGCGGACGGTTGCCGCTGGCCGCGTTGATCGCCCGGGCCACCTTCTTCGATGATCGGGGGAACAGCGTGCCGGCGGTCCAGGTGTCCGGGCCGTCGGTGGGCGGGAATCCCCGTCGTGGCACGGGTTTCGACTCGATCCCGATCAGGCAGACCGGCAGACCGCCGAGCCGCGCGTCCTGCACCACGGCCGTCTCGGCGTCGGCCATCCCGGCCCACCGTTCCAGCACGGGATGATCAAGATCGGAGACGGCCCGCATCACCGTCCTGATGTTGAACGCCTTCTTCCGGTCCGGGTTGGTCGTCGCCGAGAAGATCTCCCCCACGGTACGGAAGCCGCCCTCGGCCGGGTCGTGCGGATAGGCCGTGACATCCCGCTCGTACGGGTCGGTCGTCTCAGCCCGCCGCGGCGTCGACTCGCCCGGCGCCAGATACGTGTAGTCGTAGTGCGAGAGCAGGATGTCCCGGGCGCCGGCAAGATCGGGCGCCCAGTACTGCGCCTGGCCGTTCGGCCCCATCACCCGGTCGTACCCGCCGATGCCGAAGTTGTCCTCGGCCGACACGCCGCCGGAGAAGTCCAGCGACTGCTTGCCGGTCAGCACCATCGCGCTGTCCGGGGTCATGATCAAGATCCCCTTGGTGTGCATCAGCATGGTCGCCTCGGCGTTCCAGTACGGCTGCGCACCGACGTTGATCCCGGCGACGACGATGTTGATCTCCCCGCCCGCCTGGGTGAACTCGACGATCCGCTTCAGCGCCTTGGCGACCCAGTCCATGTTCTCGGTGCCGGAGTCCATCGAGATCTTCGCGCCGGACGACAGCGCGAACCACTCCACCGGCACCTTGAGCTTGGTGGCCAGGTCCAGCGCGGCCACGATCCGGGCACACTCCGGCTCGGCCAGCGCGCCGAGCGCCTTGGTCGGGTCGCCCAGCAGCACCACCCGGGTCAGCCCCTTCGGGTAGCGCCGGGTCGGGGTGCTGACCACGCCGGCGATGATCGCCGAGGTGTTCTGGCCGCGCGGCCGCTTCACCGGCGCCAGGGTGCCGTTCGGCTTCAGGTCGTGCTCGACGAACGAGCCGCCGGTGCCGGCGATCATGCCCGCGAGTTCGTACGGGTAGACGGTGTTGCGGCGCCGGGCCCGGACCACCTTCTGGGCATAGTCGTCCAGCGGCAGCAGCGGCTCGGTCGGCGGCCGCTCCACGACCGTCTGCACGCCCGCACCGGGCTGGTTGTAGAACCGGCCGACCACCGGCAGCGGGTCGCCGTGCGAACCGGTCACCCGGCCCTGGATCAGCACCTCTTCGATCCCGGCACCGACGGTCAGCGGCGTGATGTTGCGTTCCAGCGCGGTCAGCTCGGCGACCTCGGCTTCGATCACCGGCCAGACCGTCACCCAGACGTGGTTCATGTCCAGCTTGGCCCCGTCCGGCCGTTCGGTACGGGCCCGGCGGATCCCCTCCAGGCAGTTGGCGATCGCCCGCTCCACGTGCGGCAGCGAAGTGATCTGGCCGTCGTCGTCGCGGACCACCGCGAACTGACGCACCTGGGCCAGCGCGACCAGCCGGACGTCGGCCGGGTTCTCCCTGGCCACACAGTGATAGAGCAGCACGTCCTCGGGCGCGTCCAGCCTGGTGATCATGAAATCGCGGAGTCGCCACAGGTTCAGCCGGCGGCCGACCATCGGATGCACGCCGCGGACGTTCTCGTCCTCCACAAGATCACGGCGCTGCGGCCGGTAGGTGAAGTAGAAGACCGGTCGGCCGTCGCCGGCCGCCACCGCAATGGCGATCCGGCGCATCCGCTTCCGGAACGGCAGCGCCGCGACCAGTTCGCGGAGCACGTCCGACGCCTCCTGGACGTCGGTCGGCGCCTCCGGCCAGTGCAGGTAGAGGTCGGCCACCGTCTCGTAGCCGGACGGCCGGCCGCCGACCGTGGCCTTCAGGTCCCGGACCAGGGTGCTGCGCGGGCCGGCCAGTTCCTCGACGGTGCCGACCGTGCTGACCAGGTAGGTCTTCCGGCCGTCCAGTTCGTAGCCGGCCATGGTGAACGGCCGCCCGTGCAGGCTCTTGTTCGCGACGTCGTGCAGGCCGTACTCGAGGTAGTGGCGGCGGATCAGCACCTCGAGCATCGGCTCGGTCCGCGGCACGCCGCGTTCCAGCCGCTCGGTGAGGAACCTGATCAACTGCTCCGGGATCGTGGCCAGCGCCTCGACCCGTGCGGCGTAGTCGCGCGCGTGCGGATGCTCGGCCAGGTCGGCCAGCTCGGACCTGACGCCGGCCAGCACCTCGGCCCGATCCTCGTCCACCTGCGGTTGGTCGAACCAGCGGAACCGGACCGACCGGGCCAGGTCGCCGATCTCCGGGAACCGGAGCTGGGTGGACAGCACCAGATGATCGAGGACCGCGTGGGTCTCCTCGGTGCGTTCCGCGGCCGGCCGCGGTTCGGCCAGCCAGTGCTCGAGCAGCGAGGTGACCAGCCGCACGTCCGGCGCCACCCGCTGCTGGGCCAGGAAGATCCGGAACACGGCGTCGACCAGCGGCTCGCTGCGGTCCAGGTCGGTGATCCCGTAGTGCCCGAGCACCTGGGACAGCCGGCCGACGAACGAGGCCGGCAGCGCGGCCCGCTCGACGTCCAGCGTCTGCAGATAGGTGTGGAACAGCTCGCGCGGCGTGTGCACCCGCAGTTCGGTGTCCAGTTCCTCGCCGGCCGGCCGGTTCCGGCTCAGGTCGGCGAAGTCGGCGAACAGCCGGAGCAGCGCGCTGTCGGAGTTCATCGGCGGTTCCGGCAACTCGGCCCGCGCCGCGAAGTACTCGGCCAGCGCCCGGCCCTCGTCGCGCGGATCGAGATCGAAGCCCAGCAGCATGCTGCGCAGGTCCTCGTAGCCGCGAGTCACGCGCTCGGCCGGATCCGGCACCGTCGCCGGCGCCGGCAGTTCAAGATCAACCGAAGCCGACGACTCGGCGGCCAGGTCCTCCTCGCCGAGCGGTTCCAGTCGGATCAGCGGCGCGCCGGTCTCGACCTGGGTGCCGGTGCTCACCGACAGCTCCCGGACCACCGCGCGGAACGGCGCCGGGACGACCGTCTCCATCTTCATGCTCTCCAGCACCAGGACCGGGGCGCCGGCCTCGACCTCGGTACCGACGGCGACCGGGGTCGCCACCACCAGGGCCGGCACCGGCGACCGCAGCACGCCGCCCTCGTCCCGGGTGACCCGGTGCGTGACGCCGTCCACCTCGACGAAATGGACCGGGCCGTGGGTCGCGGTGATCAACCGGAATCGCTGCCCGGCCACGGAGAGCCGGGCCTCGTAGCTGTCGTACCGCTCCAGTTCGGCGTCGACCGTGCTGAGTTCGTCGCCGCTGCGGACCGTGACCCGATACCGGCGCGGACCGATCCGGGCCACCCCCAGCCGGTACGGGGCGCCGCGCAGCTTCACGTCGATCGCCCGGCCCGCCTCGTGCTGCACCTGCGGCCGGCCGCCGAACGCGGACACCAGCAGCTGCTGGCGTTCCAGCGCCTCGGCCTCCTGGTAGGCCTCGATGCCGGCCGCGACCAGCGCAATGCCGGAGTGCCGGTGGGTGATCAACTCGCCCTGCGCCCGGACCCGGTCGATCCAGCCGGTGTCGGCCCAGCCGGCGCCACCCCCGGTGATCACCTCGGGCCGGCTCAGCAGCTCCAGGATGAAGCTCTTGTTCGTGGTACCGCCGTCGAGCACCACCGTCGTGTCGGCCACCGCCCGGCGAAGCCGACCCAGGGCCTCGTCGCGGGTGCGTCCGTACGCGATGATCTTGGCGATCATGGAATCGAAGTCGGCCGGAATGGTGTCCCCCTCACCGACGCCGGTGTCGACCCGGATGCCCGGACCGCGCGGCAGGTCGAGCCGGACGATCCGGCCCGGCGACGGGGCGAAGTCGCGGTCCGGGTCCTCCGCGTTCAGCCGTGCCTCGACGGCGTGCCCGATCTCCGGCGGCGGCTCCTCGGTCAGCCGCTGCCCGGCCGCCACCTGCAACTGCAGCCGGACCAGGTCGACATAGCGGGTCGCCTCGGTGATCGGGTGCTCGACCTGGAGCCGGGTGTTCACCTCGAGGAACGCGAACAGCTTCTCGTCCGGGTGGTACAGGAATTCGACGGTCCCGGCGCCGCGGTAGCCGACCGCGAGGGCCAGCCGCTCGGCCGACGCCTTCAGCTCGGCCACCTGGTGCGGATCGAGCAGCGGCGACGCGGACTCCTCGATGATCTTCTGGTTCCGCCGCTGCACCGAGCAGTCCCGGACACCGAGCGCCCACGCGGTGCCCTGTCCGTCGGCGATCACCTGGACCTCGACGTGCCGGGCGCCGGTGACCAGCCGCTCCAGGAACACGACGCCGCTGCCGAACGCCCGCTCGGCCTCGTCCCGGGTCCGCTGGTACGCCTCGCGCAGGTCGTCGTCGGAGTCGATCACGCGGATCCCGCGGCCGCCACCGCCGGCGGTCGCCTTGAGCATCACCGGGTAGCCGATCTGGTTCGCCACCGCGAGGGCGTCGTCCAGCGTGTCCAGGGCGCCGCGGCTCCACGCCGCGACCGGGACGCCGACCTCCTCGGCGATCAGCTTGGAGCCGATCTTGTCGCCCAGCTTGCGCATCGCCTCCGGGCTCGGCCCGATGAAGGTCACCCCGATCCGCTCGCACAACTCGGCGAACGCCGGATCCTCGGCGACGAAGCCCCAGCCCACCCAGGCGGCGTCCGCTCCGGTCTCGACCAGGGCGCGCTCCAGCACGGCATGATCGAGATAGGGGCGGTTCGCGGCCGGGCCCAGCGGATGCGCCAGGTCGGCCTCGCGGACGAACATCGCGGTCCGTTCCGCCTCGGTGTAGAGCGCCACCGTCTCGATCTCGGTGCCCTGTTCGGCATTCAGCTCGCGAACCGCGTTGATCAGCCGCATCGCGGCTTCCCCCCGATTGACGATGGCGATGCGCCTGAACACTGAGCGTTGCCTCCTGACCTCGGGGTTTCGGTACGGATCCGGACCGAAGGGACCAAAGACACACATTTCCAGGGAACCCGCCCGGGCGTCGAGTCGGACCCCACCAACATTCACCGTCCGGACTTGTGCCCTCTCTACAGTCAGGGCACTCGTTACGGCACAATCGGCTCACATGTCTGCGACCATCCGTCTTTCCCGCGTTGCGGGGCTCGCCCTCGGCTATCTCGCCGGGCGAATGATCGAACAGCCCCTGCGCCGCAAGCCGGTCGAAGGGTTCGAGCGTGCCTCGGCCGTGATCGAGGACCGTACCTACTCCGATGATGCGAACTGGGGCACCGTGCACACGGCCGCCGTGGTCGGCGGCATCGCCCTCGCCGGGCTGGCCGTGGAGCGGCTGACCCGGAAGGTCCCGGTGCTGCATGCGATCGCCACCGCCGCCGCGACCGCCGTCGTCCTGGAGGGCGGCTCGGAGGACGAGCCACAGTCGGCCCGGGCCGTGGTCGGCCCGCTGATCTGGGGCGCCGCGTTCGGCATCCCCGGGCTGTTCGGCTATCGGGCCGCGCATGTCGTGGCGGACCAGATCGGCACCGGCGACGAGAAGTACGCCAACTTCGGCCGGTCCGCGGTCCAGCTGCGCGACCTGCTGGACTGGCTGCCGAACCAGCTCAAGAACGCCGTAGCGGAATCCGGCCGGTAACTCCGGCCGAATTCCGCCCGACGTTCGCGTCCGGTCAGGCCAGCGACTCGACCCAGGCGTCGTGCAGGGCGGCGTAACGGCCGTCCTGCTGCGCCATCAGCTGGGCCGGGCTGCCGTCCTCCAGGATCCGGCCGTGCTCCAGCACCAGCACCCGGTCGGCGATCTCGACCGTGCTCAGCCGGTGCGCGATGATCACCGCGGTCCGGTCCTTGAGGATCGTCTGCAGCGCCTGCTGGACCAGCCGTTCGCTCGGCACGTCCAGGCTCGACGTCGCCTCGTCCAAGATCAACACCGCCGGGTCGGCCAGGAACGCCCGGGCGAACGCGACCAGCTGCCGCTGGCCGGCGGACAGCCGGGAGCCCCGCTTGGCCACGTCGGTGTCGTAGCCCTGCGGCAGCGCGGCGATGAACTCGTGCGCGCCGACCGCCTTGGCCGCCTCGATGACCTGCTCCCGGCTCGCCGACGGCTTGCCGAAGGCGATGTTGTCGGCGACCGTACCGTCGAACATGAAGTTCTCCTGGGTCACCATCACCACCGACTGCCGGAGGTCGTCGTTGCCGATCTCGCGCAGGTCGGTGCCGTCCAGCGTGACCCGGCCCTCGGTCGGGTCGTAGAAGCGGGCCATCAGCTTGGCGATCGTGGTCTTGCCGGCGCCGGTGGTGCCGACCAGGGCGAGCGTCTGTCCGGCCGGGATCTTCAGTTCCAGGTCGGGCAGCACCGGCCGGTCCTTCACGTACGAGAAGGTGACCTTGTCGAAGTGCAGTTCGCCCTTGGAGTCGCGGACCCGGACCGGGTTCTTCGGCTCCGGGACACCCGGCTCCTCCTCCAGCACGCCGGACGCCTTCTCCAGCGCCGACGAGGCCGACTGGAACGTGTTGTAGAACTGGCTGATCTCCTGCATCGGCTCGAAGAACATCCGCAGGTAGAGCAGGAACGCGGCCAGCACGCCGACCGTCATGTCGCCCTGGATCACCCGGTAGCCGCCGTACAGCAGGACGCCGCCGATCGTGATGTTGCCGATCAGCTTGATCCCCGGCTGGAAGATCGCGACCAGCCGGAACGAGGTCAGGTTGGCGTCGCGGTAGCGCTCCGACAGATCCTCGAAGATCTGCTGGTTGCGCGGCTCGCGGCGGTACGACTCGACGGCGCGGATCCCGGTCATCGTCTCGATGAAGTGGACGATCACCATCGCCGAGTGCTCCCGGACCTTCCGGTACGTGAGCTGGCTCTGCCGCGAGAACCAACGCACGAGCACGATCAGGATCGGGAACCCGATCAGGCAGATCAGGCCGAGCTGCAGGTCCATCGTCAGCAGCAGCACCGCGACGCCGACCAGGGTCAGCACGGCGGTGACCAGGCCGTCGAAACCGCCGGCCAGCAGTTCCATGATCGCGTCGATGTCGTTGGTCAGCCGGGAGATCACCCGGCCGGACGTGTAGCGATCATGGAACTTCACGTCGAGCTTCTGGAAGTGCCGATACAGCCGGCGCCGGATCTCCAGCAGCACCTCCTGGCCGACCCGGCCGGAGTTGCGCAGGAAGAACCAGCGGGCACAGCCCTGCATGATCAAGGCGCCGAGCATCACCCCGAGCACCTTGAGCAGTTCGGTGGCCACGCCGCCGTTCATCAGCGGCGGGACCCCGAAGTCGATCCCGAACTGGACCAGCCGCGGAATGCTCAGCCGGGCCGCGTTCTCCACCAGGACGACCGCGATCAAGATCACGATGAACTTGCGGTACGGCTTCAGCAGGCTGCCCAGCAGGGCGCGGCTGCGGCGCTTCAGGAAGACGCTGCCACGTGCCTGGACGTCCTCGTTCTCCTCGGCCCCGACGCCGCGCCAGTCCTCGACGGCCAGCTTCTTGTTCCGGGGTTCGGTCTGGACGGCGGTCACCGGCGGGCCTCCTCGAGCTCGAGCAGGTCCAGCTCGGCCAGCTCCTCCTCGGTGTCGAAGTCCGCGCTGAGCAACTCGCGGTACTCCGGCACGGTCTTGAGCAGCTGGGCGTGCGTACCGACGTGGCTGATCGTGCCGTTGCTGAGCAGGGCCACCTTGTCGGCCAGCAGCACGGTGGAAGCGCGGTGCGCGACCACGATGCCGGTGACGCCGACCAGGACCCGCTTCAGCGCCTCCTCGACCAGGGCCTCGGTGTGCACGTCGAGCGCGGACAGGGTGTCGTCCAGCACCAGCACGCCGGGCTTGGCCAGCACGGCCCGGGCCAGCGCGAGCCGCTGCCGCTGACCGCCGGACAGGCTCATCCCCTGCTCGCCGATCCGGGTGTTCAGGCCCCACGGCAGGTCGTACACGAAGTGGGCCTGGGCCACCTCGATCGCCTGGGTGATCTCGGCCTCGCTCGCCGCCGGGTTGCCCAGGGTGAGGTTCTCCCGGGCGGACATCGAGAACAGGGTCGGGTCCTCGAACGCGGTGGCGACGATGGACCGGACCTGCTCCAGCTTGAGGTCGCGGACGTCGACGCCGTCGATGGTGATCCGGCCGGCGGTGACGTCGTACAGGCGCGGGACCAGGGCGGTCAGCGCCGTCTTGCCGGAGCCGGTCGCCCCGACCACGGCCACGGTCTCGCCCGGCTTGATGGTCAGGTTGAGGTCGTGCAGCACGTCGGTGTCGGCGTCCGGGAACCGGAACGCGGCCCCCTCGAAGCGGATCTCGCCGCGGACGTCGGTGAGCAACTTCCGGCCGTCGGTGATCGTGTTCTCGGCGTCGAAGATCTCCGCGATCCGGTCGGCCGCCGTCATCGCCTCCTGCGTCTGCGACAGCAGCAGACCCAGCGCGGCGATCGGCCAGACCAGTGACAGCAGCATGGTGATGAACGCGACCAGGGTGCCCAGCGTGACCTCGCCGCGGCCGGCCGCCAGGGCGCCCAGGCCGAGCACGATGATCACGGTGACGCTCGGCACGATCTCCAGGAAGGTACGGAACTTCGCCAGCAGCCGGATCCGCTGGTACGTGGTGTCGAACAGCTGGACGGCCTTGCCGTCGAACTTCGCGAACATGTGCTCGGAGCGGCCGAACGACTTGATCACCCGCAGACCGTGCGCGCTCTCCTCGACCGAGGACGCCACGTCGCCGGTCTCGTCCTGCATCTTGCGGGACAGCCGGGTGAGTTCGCGCTCGTTCTTCAGGCACATCACGGTGATCGGGACGATCGCCGCCAGCACCACCAGGCCGAGCGGCCAGTACATGTTGAGCAGCAGCCCGACCACGACGGCGATCTGGACGATGTTGATCATCAGGAAGATCGCGCCGAAGTTGAGGAACCTGCGGATGGTCGACAGGTCGTTCATGATCCGCGACAGCAGCTGGCCGGACTGCCAGCGGTCGTGGAAGCTCATCGGCAGTCGCTGCAGCTTCGCGTACAGGTCGGTCCGGATCGTGTTCTCGGTCGCCAGGGTGCCCTTGGAGATCACCCAGCGGCGGCCGAAGACGACCAGCGCCTCGACGATGCCGATGGCCATCGCGGCGGCACCGAGGGTGTAGAGACCCGTCCGGTCGCTGTGCGCGATCGGGCCGTCGATCACCGCGCGGGTGACCAGCGGGATCACGATGCTCGCCGCGACGCTGAGCACCGCGAAGATGATCATGACCACGAACCGCCACACGTGGGGCCGCAGGTACGGGCCGAAGCGGAGCAGGGAAGAGAGCCGGCTGGTACGGACCGTGCCGTCACGCTTGAGCTTGCCGGGTCGGGGTGGCGCCATCAGTGGCGGCCGATCCAGCGAAGTCGGCGGCGCAACCGGTGCGGTGCGTTGCGCGGGCTCGGCTGAATCGGGAGCTTCGTTGGGCGGGCAGGACGTGGGAGCCGAAATGTCGGCAGACATGAAAGGAGTCCTCAAACGGTGAGAGAAGATCGTGCAGACGTACGAATCTGGTAACTATCCAACCCCATGCAAGTGCCCGATCCAAAACAATATTCCCGACCTCTGGGGCATTCATTACGTACGCCGATAGATCATGTTGCAGTGATTAGCGTCACAATCCGAGCAATCGGGAACTCCTACGCCACCGTAGGGTTCTGCCATGATCGAGCAGCCCGCCCACGCGTCGCCGCCGCCTGCCGAGCGGCAACCGGAGAACAAGATCACCATCGGTGTCAACGCCGCCGGACGGCGGATCGGGCTGCCGGAATTCGTGATCGGCGCGGTGGTCTACTTCGCGATTCAGATCGGCGGCGTCTTTGTGATCTTGGCCGCATTCGGCGGCGACGCGCTGACCAGCGGCGCACCGGGTCCCACCTTGGTGCTGGTCCTCGTCGCCGCGGTGTCGGCGGGGCTCGCGGCGTTGGTCGCCCTGCTGCCGCGGATCCGCTCGGCGGCCGCGCTCGGGCTGGTCCGGCCGGCCGGCCGCTGGCTGCTGATCGGTGCCGGCTGCGGACTGGCCGGCTTCCTGGTCAACCGGATCGTCATCCTGGCCTACGTCGCGATCACCGGCGACCAGGGCAACCCGCAGCAGAACCTGGCCGACACCGCGATGGGCGGCTCGCTCGCCCAGTTCGCGCTGCTGCTGCTCCTCGGCGCCGTGCTGACCCCGATCGGCGAGGAGGCTCTGTTCCGCGGCATCGGCTACGGCTGGCTGCGCCGCTGGGGTTTCGTCCTCGCCGCCGTGCTCAGCTCGCTGGTCTTCGGCCTCGCCCACGGCATCAACGTCGTGCTCCCCGCCGCCGTCCTGCTGGGCCTGGTGCACGCCTGGCTGTACGAGAAGAGCGGCTCGATCTGGCCGGCCGTGATCTCGCACGCGGTCAACAACGGGATCATCTTCATCCTGGCCCGCGTGGTCATCTCCCTCGGCATCAGCTGAGCGCGGCGGTGGCGTCCCGTACGGCCTCGAGGGTGAGCCGGGGCGGCGCGTCCGGCGTGGTGTCGTGCAGGTGGGTGAGGCCGCGCAGCGCGACCCGAACCTGGAAGGTCGCCGGGCTGATCCGGTGCCGGTGCAGGAAGCGCTCGACCAGACCGGACCGCGCCCCGAGGGACCAGCCGCTGTCGTCGGCCCAGAAGCCGAACTTGGGCAGGCCGATCAGCGGGTCCTCCAGACGGGCGTACTCGAAGTCGACCCAGCCGACCCGGCCGGCGTCGTCCACCAGCACGTTGAGCGGGTTGTAGTCACCGTTGGAGAAGACCAGCGGCAGCCGGTGCTCGGGGATCCGGTCGCGGAGGACCGCCACCGCCTCGCGAACCACCGGGGTGCCGGCCCACGGTCCGTCCCGGTCGGCCGCCTCGGCGAGTTCGGCGTCCAGCGTACGGTGCTCCAGCCGGTCGACGATCGGGTGATCGGCGATCCGCGGCGTCAGCTCGTGCAACCGGTCGATCGCGTCGAACAGCAGCCGGCAGGTCCGATCCGCGACGGCAGGGTCGTTCACTCCGATCCACGGCAGCGCCTCGCCCGGCAGCCGGCTCATCGCCAGCACCTCGAACGGGCCGTCCGCGGTCTCGACCGGGTACGGGTCGGCCAGCACCCGGGGTGCCGGGAAGTCGAGATCCGCCAGCGCCCGCAGCGCCGCCGCCTCCTCGGCCAGCTGGCCGGGCACGGCTGAGGCCTTGGCCACGCAGACCAGCCTCCGACCCGGTCCGGTCAGCGTGAGCTCCACCGGGAACGGCAGCGGGTGCCGGCGAAACCGCCGCACGCCCGTCACCGATCCGCCCGGCAGCAGCCGGTCCAGCACGGCCGCGTGCAGTTCCTCCTCGACGGTCACCTGGGGACCCTACGGCGCGACGGACGAACTCAGTCGATGATCTCGATCGAGAAGGAGTCGACCAGGTCGCGGTCGGCGTACAGCTCGATGCCGGTGATCCGCCCGTTCCGCACGGTGAGCTCGAAGACCGAGACGGGCCGGCCGCCCGGCGCGTAGGTGGCGCCGATGTAGCCGTCGACCAGGGCCAGCTGGGCGCCCTGAGCGGTGCCGGACAGTGCGTTCGCGACGGCCTCGGAGCCGCGCAGCTCGGCGGCGATCCGGGGTGCGCCGCGGTCGCCGAACCGGGTCGCGGCGAGCACGGCCGCGGCGTCGGCGCGGAGCACGACGTCCGGGTCGAGGAGTTCCAGCAGCCGGTCGAAGTTCGCGTTCCGGGCGGCGTCGAAGAACGCGGCGACGACCTCGGTCTCGCGGCCCTGGTGCCGCCGCCCGTCCGCGCCCGGCGGCTCCTCCGCCGGTCCGCCACGGACTCGGCGCCGGGCCCGGCTGGCCAGCTGCCGGGTCGCGGCCGGGGACTTGTCGACGATGGTGGCGATCTCGTCGAACGGGACGCCGAACAGGTCATGCAGCACGAACGCCATCCGCTCGGCCGGGGCGAGCGTGTCCAGGACGACCATCAGGGCCGCGCCCATCGCGTCGGCCTGGACCGCCTGCTGCTCCGGACCCGCCGCCAGGTCCTCGGCCGGGTCGATCGGCCGGACGTCCAGCGACTCCTCCCGCCGGGCGGTACGCGAGCGCAACTGGTCGAGGCAGATCCGGGAGACGACCGTGGTCAGCCAGCCGCCCAGGTTGTCGATCCGCTCCGCCTCGGAACGGCTGAGCCGCAGCCACGCCTCCTGTACCGCGTCCTCCGCGTCGGTGGCCGAGCCGAGGATCCGGTAGGCCACCTGGCGCAGCCGCGTCCGGTTCTCCTCGAAGGCTGCGCTCAGCAGATCCTGGCCCGGCCCGGTGCCGGCTTCGCCGTCGGTCATCTGTCCTCCTCGATCCCGGACTCCGTCGCTCACTGTGACGGATCCGGGGTGGGGAGTGTGACAGCGGGGTCGACCGACAGGCTCAGCCGGGGTGGGTTCGGGCCGTAGGCGTTGCCGCGGGCCGACCGGGTCCGTACGCCGGGAAGGCTGGTCACGAACCGGAGCAGCCGGCCGGGCACCAGCGGCCGGCCCCGTTCCCGGGCTCGTCGGGCGCGCGCCTCGATCCGGACCTGCTGGGCCTGTACGGCCGTGATCGCCGCCTGCCGCGACTCCTGCACGGCGGCCAGCACCGGACTCGGGATCGGATCGGCCCCGTCCCGCAGCGGGCCGCTCAGCAGGTTGGCCGCGGCGACCGCGTCCTGGATCGCCATCAGGATGCCGTTGCCGCCGACCGGCGAGATCACGTGTGCGGCGTCGCCGAGCAGCAGCAGACCGGGCCGGTGCCACCGGTCGAGCCGGGAGATCTCGACCGACAGCAGGGTGATCTGGCTGAAGTCGGTGAGCAGGTCGATCCGGTCCCCGAGCCAGCCCAGCCACTCCCGCAGGAACCGGCGGATCGGTTCGACGCCCGCCGCCCGGGCCGCCGCGAAGCCGCCCTTCGGCAGCGAGTAGCCGAGCTGCCAGTCATGATCACCGCCGAGCAGCCCGACGTAGCCGCCGCGCCCGAAGTAGAGGTCGACGTCGGCCTCGGGCGGATCGTCGGGCCGCCGCGGCAGTCGGAACCAGAGCAGGTCACTGCCGACGCCGAATCGGGTCAGCGGCAGCCCGGACAACCGGCGCAGCTTCGAGTTGCGGCCGTCCGTGGCCACCACGAGGCGGGCGCCCAGCGCCCGCTCGCCACCGGCCTCCCGCCAGCCGACACCGCGCACCACGTCCTCGTCGTCGGTGATCAGTTCGCGGACCCGGGCGCCGGTGATCAACCGGAACGACGGCAGTTCGGCGGCACGCTCGGCGAGGAAGGCCAAGAACCGTGCCTGGGGCATCAGGGCCACGTACGGGAACCGGCTCGGCAGCCGGCCGTAGTCGCTCGTCGTGATCGTCCCGGCCGGGGTGTGCATGCGGAAGCGGCGGGCCGGGAAGTGATCCAACCGGAGCAGGTCGTCGGCCAGCCCGAGTTGATCAAGCAACTCCAGCGTGTACGGATGCAGCGAATCCCCGCGGAAGTCCCGATCGAAATCCCGGTGCGCCTCGAGCAGCGTCACCTCGATGCCGTGCCGGGCCAGCAGATAGGCCAGCATCATCCCGCCCGGCCCGCCGCCGACCACCACACACCCCGTCCGTTCCATGCGCCCGACGTACCCACTCGGGGCCTTCGGCACGCGGAGTCGGCTGGTTACGATGCTGGCCTGACCAGATCACGTTCAGCGAGGAGCAGCTGTGCCGCAGCAAGTGAGGGGCGTCATCGCCCGTGCCAAGGGAGCACCCACCGAACTCGTCACGATCAACGTCCCGGACCCCGGCCCGGGCGAGGCGGTGGTCAAGATCAGCGCCTGCGGCGTCTGCCACACGGATCTGCACTATCGCGAGGGAGGGATCGGCGAGGACTTTCCGTACCTGCTGGGTCACGAGGCCGCCGGCGTCGTCGAGGCGGTCGGCGAAGGCGTTCGTGATCTTGAACCGGGCGACTACGTGATCTTGAACTGGCGCGCCGTCTGCGGCACCTGCCGGGCCTGCAAGCGCGGCCGGCCCTGGTACTGCTTCGCGACGTTCAACGCGACCCAGAAGATGACTCTCGAGGACGGCACCGAACTGTCGCCGGCGCTCGGCATCGGCGCGTTCGCGGACAAGACGCTGGTCGCCGCCGGGCAGTGCACCAAGGTCGACCCGAAGGCGCGTCCGGCTGCGGCCGGTCTGCTCGGCTGCGGGATCATGGCCGGCATCGGCGCGGCGATCAACACCGGCAACGTCGGCCGCGGCGACTCGGTCGCGGTGATCGGCTGCGGCGGCGTCGGCTCGGCCGCGATCGCCGGCGCTCGGCTGGCCGGCGCGAACAAGATCATCGCGATCGACATCGACGACCGGAAGCTGGCCAAGGCCAAGGAGCTCGGCGCGACGGACGTGATCAACTCCTCGGCGGGCGATCCGGTGGAACAACTGCAGCAGCTGACCGGCGGGTTCGGCGCCGACGTGGTGATCGAGGCGGTGGGCCGGCCGGAGACGTACCGGCAGGCGTTCTACGGGCGTGATCTGGCCGGCACCGTGGTGCTGGTCGGCGTGCCGACGCCGGAGATGAAGCTGGAGCTGCCGCTGCTGGACGTGTTCGGGCGCGGCGGGTCGCTCAAGTCCAGCTGGTACGGCGACTGTCTGCCGGACCGGGACTTCCCGATGCTGATCGACCTCTACCTCCAGGGCCGGCTGCCGCTCGACGCGTTCGTCTCCGAGGAGATCGGGATCGATCGCATCGAGGCGGCCTTCGAGAAGATGCACCACGGCGACGTGCTGCGGTCGGTGGTGGTGTGGTGACCGCCCGGATCGATCATGCCGTCACCTCCGGTACGTTCTCGCTGGACGGCCAGACCTTCGACGTGGACAACAACGTCTGGGTGATCGGCGACGACAGCGAATGCGTGGTGATCGACGCGCCGCACGACGTGGACGCGATCGCCGCCGTCATCGGTGATCGCCGGGTGCTGGCCGTGCTCTGCAGCCACGCGCACGATGATCATGTCCGGTACGCGCCGGAACTGGGCGAGCGGTTCGAGGCGCCGGTCCTGCTGCATCCGGACGATCTGGTGGTCTGGCGACTGACCCACGACTCCGAGCCCGACGGCGAGTTGGCCGACGGCCAGCGGATCGTGGTCGCCGGCACCACGCTGATGGTGCTGCACACGCCCGGCCATGCCCCGGGCGCGGTCTGCTTCCATGCGCCGGAACTGGGCGTGGTGTTCACCGGCGACACGTTGTTCCAGGGCGGACCGGGCGCGACCGGCCGCTCCTACAGCGACCACGACACGATCGTCGCCTCGATCCGGGACCGGCTGTTCGCGCTGCCGGACGAGACGGTGGTCAAGACCGGGCACGGCGACGACACCACGATCGGAGCCGAACGGGCCGCGCTCCCAGCCTGATCATGAACTGCCTGATCATGAACTCCTGATCATGGTCGGAGCAGTTCGGCGCCGAGGTGATCGACCGACTTCGAGGTGTTGCTGAGCACCACGGCGCCGAGCCGGGCGTCCGGCCGGAAGCCGAGGAAGCTCCGGTAGCCGGGCAGTGAGCCGTTGTGCCAGACGCCCTCGAGCCCGTCGCCGTCCGGGACCGGGCCGAGATGCCAGAGCAGCCCGATCCGGTTGTCGCCGAACGCGTCCGCCCGCGGTGCGGTGGTCAGCCTCAGCGCCGCGTCGGCCTCGGCGTCCCCGGTGCCGGTCCAGTGCGCCCGGACCAGGTGGAGCAGCGCCTCGGCGGACGCGACCAGGCCGCCCGACGCGACACCGAGCGGATGGTCCGGCGTCGCGCACGGGTCCCCGGCCACATCGTGGCCGGGCGCCAGCAGCGCGCCGTCGAGTTGATCGCCGATGGCGGCGGTGCCCGGGATGGGGCCGAGGGCGGCGCGCAGCAGTTCCCCGAACGGGATCCGGGTGCCGGCGGTGAGCGCCATCCCGATCAGCTGGGCGCCGAGGTTGGAGTACGCGTACTCGGCGCCGGGCCGGGCCGACGGCCGCAGTTCGGCCAGGCCCCGGACGTAGCCGGCCAGATCGTCGATCCCGCCGGCCAGCCCGTGCGGCAGGCCGGACCGATGGGTGGCCAGGTGTTCCAGCGTGATCGTCCCGTACGGCTCCGCCGGCAGCTCCCACTCCGGCAGTGCGTCCCGGATGGTCCGGTCGAGATCGGCCTCGCCGCGGACGACGGCCCAGGCCAGCAGCGTGGCGGTGATCGGCTTGCTCACCGAGGCGATCCGGAACGTGGTCCGCCGGTCCGGCGGCTCGTCGCGGCCACCGCCGATCCGGCCGGCACCCTCGATGATCAGGCGGTCACCGTCGACGACGCCGGCCACCACGCCGACGTGTCCGTCCCGTACCGCCTGCTCGGCCAGCTCCCGTACCTGCGATTCCCGGTCCACCCGAGCCACCGTACCGTCGCGTCACGGCGACGATCTTGGCCAGCCGTGCCAGGATCGAGGCATGAGGATGATTCTCCGGCTGCTGGCCAACGCCGCGGCCCTGGCGATCGCGACCTGGTTGCTGCCCGGCATCTCACTGACGGCGGACTCGACCTCGGACAAGGTCATCTCGATGTTGATCATCGCGCTGATCTTCGGTGTGCTGAACGCGGTGGTGAAGCCGATCTTCACGCTGTTCACGTCGCCGATCGTGCTGCTGACGCTCGGCCTGTTCCTGCTGGTGATCAACGCGGTGATGCTGCTGCTGGTCTCCTGGATCGCCGGCCTGGTCGGCCTCGGCTGGCACGTGGACAACTTCTGGTGGGCCGTGCTCGGCGCCCTGATCGTCTCGATCGTCAGCTTCCTGTTGAACGCGTTCCTCAAGGACAAGAACGAGTCGCGGCGTGGCTGAGCCCGATCCGGTCCGGGTGATCTTCGTCTGCTGGGGCAACATCTGCCGCTCCCCGATGGCCGAACGCGTCGCGGTCGCGTACGCCGAACGGGACGGGCTGACCGGCGTCGAGTTCACCAGCGCGGCGACCAGCAGCGAGGAGCTCGGCGAGCCGATGGACCCGCGGGCGGCGCGCACCCTGAGGCAACACGGCTACCACGCCGATGATCATGTGGCGCACCAGATCGACCGGACCGAGCTGGACAGCGCCGATCTGGTGATCGCGATGGAGGACCTGCACGTCCAGCGCCTGCACCGGATCGATCCCGACGCCGACCGGATCACCCTGCTGACCGACTTCGACCCGGCCGCCGAGCCGGGCTCGGGCGTCCCGGATCCCTGGTACGGAAGCGAATCCGGCTTCCTGGACACGCTGACCGCGATCGAGGCGGCGATGCCCGGGATCATCGACCGGGCCCGTTCCCTCGTCGCAGCCCGACCCGCTCGCTGAGCCCGTACCCCGGAAACGGGGTCGGACTTCACCAGGTTTCCTGCCGCTTTACCAGAGAGGTTTCTGTGGTAAAGCGGCAGTTTTTCACGCAACGTGAAAAACCGGCAGGCCCGGAATCAGGCGAGCGCGGGCGCCTCGGTCTTGCCGGCGACCACGTCGAGGTAGGCCTCCTGCAGGCGCTGCCGGACGGTCTTGCCCTCGGGGTCGGGCGTGATCACCGCGCCGAGATGTTCGGCCCGCAGTTCCTCCATGAAGCGATCCCAGAGTGGCTGGCCGCCGTCGGTGAGCAACCGCGCGCGGATCGACAGCTCGTCGCTGACCGGGAGCCACTTGGTGCCCCAGGTGCCGAGCGTGGCCATGATCGGGATCAGTTCGATCGAGCGCTCGGTCAGGCTGTAGATCGCCTTCTGCTTGTGGGTCGGATCGTCCGACCGGGTCAGCATGCCCGTCTCGACGAGCCGCTTCAGCCGGCTGGCCAGGATGTTGGAGGCGATCCCCTCCTCCGACCCGGTGAGCAGTTCGCGGAAGTGCCGGCGGCCGCCGAAGATCATGTCGCGCAGCACCAGCAGGCTCCACTTGTCGCCGAAAACCTCGAGTGAGAGGTTGATCGGGCAACCCGAACGGTGTGCCTCGGTCATATCCGCTCCTTCTAGTTGCGCAATGCAACCATCGTAGCCTACCGTTGTCCGTGCTTGCAAATTGCAATCAGTTTCGGAGGAAGGGACACGACCGATGGGCCGGCTGATCTATTCGATGATCACGTCACTCGACGGCTACACCGAGGACGCGGACGGCGCGTTCGGCTGGAACGCCGTCGAGGAGGAGATCCACGCGTTCGTCAACGAGCAGTACGCCGACCTCGGCACCTACCTCTACGGCCGCCGGATGTACGAGACGATGGTCTACTGGGAGACCGCCGACCAGGATCCGGCCCAGCGGCAGGTCGTGATCGACTACGCCAAGGTCTGGCAGGCGGCCGACAAGATCGTCTACTCGAGCACGCTGACCGAGGTGACCAGCCGGCGCACCCGGATCGAGCGGACCTTCGACCCCGAGGCGGTACGGCAGCTGAAGGAGTCCTCCGACCGCGACCTGTCCGTCGACGGCCCCACTCTCGCCGGTGCCGCGCTCAAGGCCGGGCTGGTGGACGAGATCCACCAGCTGGTCTGCCCGGTGATCGTCGGCGGCGGCAACCGGTTCTTCCCCGACGGAGCCCGGCTGGAACTCGAGCTGATCGACGAGCGCCGGTTCGGCAACGGAGTGCTCTGGCTTTGTCACCGCCCACAGAGTTGACGCAGGATCTTCCCCTCAGGGGTGGATCTGGCGCAAGATGGGCGGAGCTCGGGGAACAGCGTTGGTCGAATTAAGGGGTAGGGACCACATGCGGTTTGCCGACGCCCAGGCACTTGCCTGGCAGGATCCGTGGCCGAGCGAGATGAAGATCGCCACCACGGTCGACGATGAATTCTTGTTGCAGTACCTGTTCTTCCGGGCCTCGTACGGGCTCCGGTCCTCGACGCCGATTCCGGAGCTCGAGCCCGATCCGCCGCCCAGTGTCCGGCACCTTTCCCGGCTCCAGCGGGCCGAGTGGGACGCCGCCTGGGAGCAGGGCTGGCGTGACCTGTGGGCCTGGCGGAGCCGCCGGGACACCTGCCGCAACACGGGCACCCTGCAGGGGTTGTTCACCCGGATCGGGAAGCCGCCGTTGTGGCCGATGGAGCGCGGTGCGTACTTCGACCGGGAGGCCTTCGCCTCCTGGAAGGAGACGCTGATCGACGCCGACCGCAGCCGGGCCGCCCGCGAGCGGCCGGAGAACCGGTTCGTCGCGGAGTTGGCCTCGGCCTGGCGGCGCGGGCTGCACGAGATCGTCGTGCTGCCGTACCGCGGTGAGTTCTATCGCTCCGTCGGCGGCTTCGCGCTGGAGCTGTCGCGGACGAGCTATCTCAGCCCGACATCCTTCCCGGCGGCCCTGTCGGAGTTCGGCGCCAGTCGGCTCCGGCTCAGCAGCTAGCGGATCACCGCGTCGCCGATCAGGACCAGGGCGACCGCCACGGCAACGGCGGCGGCCAGGACCAGGTCGGCCGGCCCGAACGGGACCGGCCGCCAGACCGTCCTGGGTCCGTCGCCGAGGCCGCGGGTCTCCAGGGCCAGCGCGGTCCGTTCCGCGCAACGGATCGATGCCACCAGCAGCGCGAACGCCGCACGGCCGAACTGGCGCGGGCCGAAGCGCGGCCGGCCGTTGCGGCGAACCGGTCCACGCACCGCCTGGGCGGCCCGAATGGTCGCCCAGCGGTTCGGCATGGCCTGCAGCATGCGGTGTCCGGCCAGGATCGCGTACGCGTAACGCGGGCTGAGCCGGGCCTGCCGGACCAGGCTGACCATCAGGTCGCGCGGCGGTGTCGAGGCCAGGAAGCCGATGGTCAGCACGCCGATCACCAGGCCGCGCAGGGCGAGGGCGACACCGAACGTGACGCCCTCGGCGGTGATCCGGACCGGCAGGTCGGGCAGCAGATCCCGGCCGGGCCGGCTGAGCGCGTTGATCGCGACCAGGCCGACGCCGAAGGCCAGGAAGGGCAGTTGCGCCGTGAGCAGGGTCCGCCACCGGACCCGGGCTCCGAGCCGGATCGCGGCGAGTGCGCTGCCGTACAGGACGAGCAGCGGGTACGGGTCGGTCAGGAACAACGTCACGACCGAGACGGCGAACAGCAACGCGACCTTGACCGCCGGGTTGCGGCGGCCGAGCACGCTCGTCATCGGCTCACCGGCTCTCGCAGCGCGGCCGCGTCGAGCCCGGCGAGGATCGACCGGAGCGTGGCCTCGTCGATCGGCTCGGCGGCGAGCCGGCGCAGCAGGCGCGGGGCTCGCAGTCCTGCCTCGGCGAGCAGGGCTTGGTCGCGGAGGAGCCGCAGCGGTGTCGTGTCGGCGAGCAGGGCGCCGTGGCCGAGCACCAGCACCCGGTCGGCGTACCCGGCGACGGCACGCAGGTCGTGACTGGAGAACAGGACGCCGTGGCCGGCCGCCGCCGTCTCGGCGAGCGTGCGCAGCATGGTGATCGTCGCCGGCCGGTCCAGTCCGAAGCCGGGCTCGTCGGCGAGCAGGTACGGGCGCTGGTGCAGCAGCATCGCGGCCAGGCTGACCCGGCGCTGCTGACCGCCGGAGAGCCGGTACGGGTTGCGGTCGGCGAGCTCGGCCAGCCCGAACCGTCGGAGCAGCCGGCGGACCCGCGGCAGGCTCGTCGGCGGCAGGCCGAAGGCGAGTTCGTCGGCGACCGTGGCGGCGGCGAACTGGTGCTCCGGGTTCTGGAACACCAACCCCGGCCGCGGTCCCTCGACCGTGCCCGACAGCGGGCGTTCCAGGCCGGCCAGGCAACGCAGCAGCGTCGACTTGCCGGTCCCGTTGGCCCCGACCAGAGCGGTCACCTCGCCGGACCGTACCTCGAACTCGAGCCCGTCCAGCACCGCGCGTCCGCCCCGGCCCACCGCCAGGTTTCGAGCCCTGAGCGCCTGGCTTCGATCCCTGAGCTCGTCGAAGGGCAAGGATGATGCCATCGGGCTCGGCCCTTCGACAGGCTCAGGGACCGTTGGTGCGAGGCGCAGCAGGGCGTCGACGACGGCGGGATCGTCGAGCCCGCCGGGCCTGTCGAAGGCGGCCCGGAGCTCCAGGTCGATCGGCAGCCAGCAGCCCTGCTCGACCAGGTCGCGCAGGGCTTCCGTACCAAGATCGGCGGGCGGACCGTCGTGCCGGACCAGGCCGTCCCGGTCGATCACGATCCACCGGTCCGGCAGGTCGAAGCCCTCGCCGGTCAGCTCGTCCAGCCGGTGCTCGACCAGCACGCAGGCCGCGCCGGTGCCGCGGCGGGCGGTCGCGATCGCGGTCCGGACCGCGTCGACGCCGGCCGTGTCGAGCATCGAGGTCGGCTCGTCGAGCAGCAACAGCCGCGGCTCGGCGGCGATCGCGGCGGCCAGCGCGACCCGCTGCAGTTCACCGCCGGACAACTGGCCGGTGTCGCGGTCCGCGAGCCGGCGGGCGTCCGCCCGGTCCAGCGCGGTGCTGACGGCCGGGCCGATCGCGGCGGGGTCGACGGCCAGGTTCTCCAGCGGGAAGGCGACCTCGTCGGTCACGCCGGACAAGCAGACCCCGGACTCCGGGTCCTGCGCCACGACGCCGACCCGATCGGCCAGGTCGGCGATCTCGTGGTCGGCGACCCGCCGGCCGGCCACCCGGAGCTCGCCGGCGACCTCGGCGTCGATCGCCTGCGGTACCGCGCCGTGCAGCAGCCGGAGCAGCGTCGACTTGCCGGACCCGGACGGGCCCAGCACGAGGACGTACTCGCCCGGTCGGACGACGAGGTCGATCGGACCGAGCCGACCGCCGCCGGGGTAGCGCGCGGTCAGCCCGGCGGCGTGGACGGCCGGTTCAGCGGGCACGGCCTGCCTCGCGGACGATTGCGAACTGGTCCAGGACGCCGGTCCGGAGCAGCGCGTCGACGATGATCTTGGCCAGCAGGCCGCCGAGCACCAGACCGGAGGCGAGTTGCAGGCCGAGCCGGAGCAGCAGGATGTCCTGGCCGAACCAGGCGTACCGGAACGCCGAGAAGACGAACACCAGCCCGGCGCCGAGCAGCCCGGAGAGCGCGTACGTCAGCCAATTGAACCGCCGATAGCGGGTGATCGCGAACGGCAGCTCGCTGCCGGCACCCTGCAGCGCCGCCGCGACCACCAGCAGCGGGCCGACCGGCGAGCCGAGGAAGACCACCTCGACGATCGAGGCGATCACCTCGGCGATGATCCCGACGAACGGGCGCCGGATGATCGCCAGCGCGATCGGCGCGACCAGCAGCCAGCCGCCGAGCAGCAGATGCTGAGCAAGATCACCGGCCGGCCCCATCGCGACCGCGAGCAGGTTCCAGGCCTGCACCAACGCCCAGTAGAGGAAGCCGAAGACCACGCCGAGCATCACCATCAGGACGATGTCGCGCAGCGGCAGCCTCTTGTTGATCTTGGCCCGGTCAGCCATGGGACGGGCTGTTCAGTGAGACGGTCAGGTGGCTGGTGACGTGCTGGACGCTGCGGCCGACCATCACCCAGCCGGCGAAGACCGTGGCCAGCACCGTGCCGAGGTCGCCCTCCAGCCGGGTCACGAAGTGCTCCGACGCCCGGAACGTCCCGTTGGCCTTGGCCAGCTCGATCGCCGCATAGATGTCGCGCATGTGGTCCGGCTCGACCCCGGCCCGGACGTCGTCGGCCAGCGGATAGAGCGCCCACTCGGCCGCGGCGAAGCGCCCGGTCTCTCTGCCTTCCGGTACGTCGACCGGGCGCGGCCCCGCCCCGCCCGGCAGGTCGCAGACCACCTCGCCCGGGCAGCCGCGGGACAGGTGCACCGTCACCGAGGCGTGCTCGCCGGTCGCGGCGATGGCGGCGGCGAGGTCGGTCAGGTAGCGCAGCAGCTCGCTCTCGCTGCCACCGAGATAGGTGCTGACATCGCCGGTTCGGACCACGAGGTCGCCCGGATCCGTTGTCTGTAAGGCGGTCGTGATGACGTCGACGTACCGGTCGGTCATCACCGCCACGGTCACCCGAGCCCCGACGCCGAACCGCATCGGGTCGTCGATGATCTTGGTCATAGGGTCCCCCTTGCCTTCTCGTCGGCACGGGGACCGGGGCACGCTGCCCCACCCAAGTTCGCTTCCTGCGCTGGCATGACCCAGATCAGGTTCAACGGTCGGAGTTCGAGTACTCCCTCTCAGCCCGGCTCACCGGACTCCCGTGCTCAACCTGAAGGTACGTCACCCACCTCGTTCCGGGTCGCGCCAGTCCCACACCGTGGAACCCTGGGCCGGTCAGACCCGGCCGTGGGTTGCACCGACCCGACCCGTACGGCCGGGTCGTGACGCCGCCCTCGCACGACCATCCGGGTCGAGCGCGCGATCCGCTGTCACGATTTCACTGCGGACGGGCCGTTGCCGCGTGGCAGCGGCAAGATGTGGCTGACGTCAAGAGAAATCGCGACAGCCAAGCAGCCCACCGGTCGCCCGATCCCCTTCGCCCGGCCACCTGTCGCCCGCCCACGTGACGACGCTCGCGCCACCCGTCGACCGGGCACATGTGCGGTGACACGCCGTCGAAACGGCTGCTTTTGTGCCCGGTCAGCGGGTTGGGGGCGGTAGGAGGTCAGGCGGGGCTCGCGGCGAGCGGCTGCAGGATCCGGCGCCGTGCCACGGCCAGCAGACCCGCGCCCAGACCCACGATCAGCCAGGCCAGCAGGGACAGGATGGCCGAGCTGACGCCCGGTCCGTCGGTGACGATCGCGCGCATCCCGTCCAGGGCCGGGGTGAGCGGCAGCAGGGGCCGGATCACGTCGAAGACGGCGGGCACCGCGGCCGTGATGGCACCGGCGGTGGCCAGCACGACCATGATCACCGAGACGAACCGGCCGACCCCGCCGAACCAGGCGACCAGGGCGTGGTTCACCGCGACGAAGGTCAGGCCGCCGAGCAGGGTGAAGCCGATCAGGCCCACGGTCTGGCCGGCCGAGAGCTCGAGCAGCACCTGGAGCATGACCGCCAGCACGACCGACTGGACGGCCGCGATGATCACGCCGGGCAGCCAGCCCTCGAGCGCGATCCGGAGCGAGGACTTCATCGAGGTGAGCACCCGTGAGCTGACCGCCTGCACGATCAGGTACGTCGCCAGGGCGCCGATCCAGAGCGCGAAGACGGCGAGGAAGGTGGTCGTCGCGCTGTCCGCGAACGCCTGGTCCGGCCGCTCCGAGGTGACCGGCGTCGAGACCACGTCGGCCAGCGCCGTCCGGTCGGCCTTGGTGTAACTGGGCAGCTTCTCGGCGCCCTCGGCCAGCCCCTCGGCAAGCTTCGTGGTGCCGTCGGCCAGTTGATCACCGCCGTCGGCCAACTGCCCGACGCCCTTGTTCAGGTCCGCCGCCCCCGAGGCGGACTGCCCGGTCCCGTCAGCCAGTTGCCCGGCGCCGTCACTCAGCTGAGCCGTGCCGGTCTTCAGGTCGGCTGCGCCATCAGCGAGCTGTCCGATCCCCTTGGACAAGGCGGGCATCCCGTCCGCCAACTGCCCGGTCCCGTCCGCGAGTTGATCAAGCCCGCCGGCCAGCTGCTTCGTGCCGGTCGCCAGTTGCCCGGTCCCGTCGGCCAGTTGATCACCACCGTCGGCCAGTTGATCAAGACCGCCCGCGAGTGCCTTGGTCCCGCCGGCCACCTGCGTGGAACCCTTCGCGAGTTGATCACCGCCGACGGCGAGTTGATCAAGACCGCCGGCGAGCTTCTGATTGCCGGCGGCCAGTTGCTGCAGTCCTCCGACAAACTCGCCGACACCGTCGACCAGTTCAGCGATGCCGTCGCTCAACCCCTGCGCAGCCGTCGCCAGTTCGCCACCGCCGGCGGCCAGCGACGCGGACAGCTGCATCAGGCTCGGGTGGTCGCCATCCTCGCGCTCCAGCCCCTCGACCGCGGCTCCCGCTCCGGCCTTGAAGCCTGCCAGGAAGACCGGGCAGGACGGCTTCGGAATCTCGGGTGGGCACGTGATGCCCTTCTTGGCGAGCTCCTCCATGCCGGCCTTGTAGCCTTTGAGCCCGGTATTCAGACCAGCCACGCCCTTGGTGTACTCCGCAACTCCGCCGGCGTTCTGCGCGGCGCCGCGACGAAGTTCGTCCGCGCCCTTGCCGAGCTTCACCGCGCCCTCGCCCGACTTCTCGGCGCCCTTCGCCAGTTCGCGCGCGCCGGCGGCCGACCTGCGGGCGCCCTTGGCCAGTTCCTCGGTGCCTCCCGCCGTTGCGTCGGCACCCTTGGCCAGGTCGCCGGCGCCCTTGGCCGATTGCCGGATCCCCTTCGCCAACTGCTCCGTACCGTCGGCCGTCTTCGCCGTGCCGTCGGCCAGCTCACCGGCACCCTTGGCCGACTGCCGGGCGCCGTCGGCCAGCTGGCCGACCTGGCCGGGCAGGTCGCGGGTCTGCCGGGCCAGTTCGCCGGCGCCGTCGGCGAACTTCCCGACACCCTGGTCAAGATCACGAACGCCGCCGGCCAGGCCCTTCGCGCCGGTGTCCAGCTGAGCCAGTCCGCCGGCCAGTTGCTCGGTGCCGTCGGAGGTCTGGTGCAGGCCCTTGGCCAGCTCACCGGCGCCGTCGGCGAGCTTGCCGGCGCCGTCGGCCACCTCCTTGAACTGCTTCCCGGTGTCGTTGAAGCCGACGTAGATGTTCTTCAGGTACTCCTCGGTGAGCTGCTTGTTCACCGCGGTCTGGGCGGCCGCCGCGATGGCCTGGCCGACAACCGGGTCGGCGATCCCCGAGACCTGCGAGGTCTGCACCTCCAGCGTTGCCGAGCGGGCCTTGTCGGCGTCGTTGGCCGCATACGAGGTCGCGTCGGCCGAGAAGGACTCCGGGATCGTCACCACGGCCGCGTACCGGCCGCTGGCCAGGCCGTCCGCCGCGTCGGACTCGTCGCTCAGCACCCAATCGAAGTTGGGCGCGGACGCGTCGTCGGGGTCGCCCTCGACCAACGCTCCGGCCAACTGTCGGCCCAAGGGGACGAGCTGACCGTTCAGCTCCACAGCCTCGTCCTGGTTGACGATCGCCGCCTGGACCCGGCCGAGCCGGGTGTCGGACTGCCAGGTGGCCAGCAGCATTCCGCCGGCGATGATCAACGGGATCAGGATCAGTCCGATGATCGCGATCGGGCCGACCGGGTTCCCGGAGCGGGCGCGTTCAAGCTTCAGCATGAGGAGTCCTTGATCATCCGTGGTGCGCGTCGGCCAGGTCGTGCGCCCGGCCGAGCGTGAGATAGCTGTACGGTCCGCCGACCACATCATCGATCCGCTCCCGGTCCGGCACCGACCAGACCACGGCGCGGCCGAGTTCGCGGAGTGCGTCGAGCTGCGCGGCCAGCCGGTCCCGCCCGGCGGCCGTACCCTCGCCGTCGACGAAGATCAACGAGGCCTTGCTGCGGACCGCCTCGTCGACCGTGGCGGCGTCCCAGTCGCCCGCCACCACAGCGGTACGCGAGCGCAGCTCACCGGCCTGGCTCGGCAGCACCAGCCCGGCCACCTTGACCAGGCCCTCGGTCAGCCGCATCCGCCCGGCCAGCGTGAGCAGCAGACTCCGCCGGGAGCGCTCGTCCGGGCCGTCCATGATCAACACGTCGCCCGGCCGGACCGCCACCGAGACCGGCTCGGTGCCGCCGCCGACCCGTACCCCTTCGGCATAGACGAGATGATCATCGCCGGGAGCCGGCCAGTCGGCCAGCGCCAGCTGGTGGGCCAGTCCCTCGCCCTCGACGTCGAACGTCGGCAGCCGCCGGTCCAGCCACTTCGGCAGCCACCAGGCCGCCTTGCCGAGCAGCGCCAGCACGGCCGGCACCAGGGTCATCCGGACCAGGAACGCGTCGACGAACACGCCGACCGCGAGCCCGAACGCGATCGCCTTGATCGCTCCCTCGCCCTCCGGGACGAACGCGGCGAAGACGGCGAACATGATCACCGCGGCGGCGGTCACCACCTTCGCCGAGGCCGAGAAACCGGTCCCGATCGCGGCCCGGGCATCGCCACCGTGCACATAGTCCTCCCGGATCCGGGAGACCAGGAAGACCTCGTAGTCCATCGCCAGCCCGAACAGGATGCCCATCAGGATGATCGGCAGGAAGCTGATCACCGGACCGGTCTGGTGCACGTTCAGCGGCCCGGACAGCCAGCCCCAGTGGAACACGGCAGCCGTCGCCCCGAACGAGGCGCCGACGCTGAGCAGGTAGCCGACGGTCGCCTTGATCGGCACCGCGATCGACCGGAACACGATCGTCAGCAGCACCAGCGACAGCCCGACCACGAGCACACCGAACGGCAGCAGGGCATTCCCGAGCCGGTCCGAGACGTCGATCGCCACCGCGGTGTAGCCGGTGACCGCGATCGTCACCCCGTACTTCTCCTCGAAATGATCTTTGAGGGCCCGGATCCGGAGCACCAGGTCCTTGGTCTCGTCGCTGTCCGGCGCCGTCTCCGGGATCACCTGGACGATGCCGACCTCGGCGTTCTGGTTCGGTGTGGCGAGCGGGATCTCGGCGACACCGGGCAGGTCGCGCAGCTCGTCGGCGATCCCGTCCATCACGCCGAGCGGGTCGTCGGAGGTGACGATCGTGGTCGAGACGATCAGGGGGCCGTTGTGACCGGGGCCGAAATGATCACTGATCAGGTCGTACGTGACCCGGGCCGGAGCCCCCGGCGCGCCGGCCCCGTCACTGGGCAGCGCGAGCCGGAGATCCTTGGCCGGGAAGGACATCACGGCCAACCCGGCGATGACGATCACGACGGTGATCACCGGGACCTTGGTGACCAGCCGGACCCAGCGGGTGCCGAGCGGGGTCCGCTCCGCGCGCGGGGCCTTGTTCCTCCGCGGCTTGCGGGGCTTGGGTCGCAGTGCCTCGCCGGCGAAGCCGACCAGGGCCGGCAGCAGGGTCAGCGCCACGGCGACGGCGATCGCGACGCCGATCGCCGCGGCGACGCCCATCACGGTGAGGAACGGGATCTGGGCCACCGCCAGGCCGACCAACGCGATCATCACCGTGATGCCGGCGAAGACGACGGCCGAGCCGGCGGTCGCGACCGAGCGGGCGATCGACTCCTCGACGGCCATCCCGGCCGCGAGCTGATCACGGTGCCGGGCCAGGATGAACAACGCGTAGTCGATCCCCACAGCCAGGCCGAGCATCAGCGCCAGCATCGGCGTCGTCGACGACACGGTGCCCAGCCCGGTCGACGCGAAGATCAACGCCATCGTGATCCCGACCCCGAGCAGGGCGGTGAGCAGCGGCATCCCGGCGGCCCGCAGCGAGCCGAGCGTGAAGAAGAGCACGATCAGCGCGATCACCACGCCGATGCCCTCGGTGATGGTGAGCTTGGGGATGTTCTCGCTGAACACCTCGCCGCCGATCGAGGTGGTCGAGCCCGGCACCGCCGCCGCGATCGTGTCGGCCTCGTGCCGGAGCGCCTCCCGGATGTTCTCCGGAATGGTCGCCGCCGCACCCTCCAACTGCACCGACACGATCGCCGCGCTGTCGTCGTCGGCGATGGCACCGTCGATGTTCTTGTCGTACGGCGACGCGACGGCCTTCACCAGGTCGAGATCCTCGATCCGGTCGATGCTGTCCGCCACCGCATCCCGAACGGCCGGGTCGCGGACCGACGCGCCGTCCGGCGCGACGACGATGATCCGGGCGGCCGAGCCGCTCACCTCGGGAAAGGTCCGGGACAGCGAATCCAGGGCCGCCTGCGATTCCGTACCCGGAAGGGTGAAGGCGTCGTCGAACGAGCGACCGAGCAGGCCGGCCATCCCGCCGACGGCGGCCAGCACGGCGAGCCAGGCCAGCAGCATCGCGATGCGCCGGCGGACCGCGTACCGGCCGAGCCGATACAGCAAGGACGACATGAGTACCCCCGACCGAGCCGCCAGACAGATTCGATACAGTAATGTATCCAATACAGAAGTGTATGCAAATCTCGCAGACCCGTGATCAGCACCACAGCCGGTAGGGTCCGGTCTGACGACAAAGGGGACCGCAGCATGACCGAGGCAGGCACGCAGCCGTCAGCCCGGCGTGCCCAGACGCAGGAGAAGCTGATGGCCGCCGCCGTCCGCGTCTTCGCCGCGCGCGGCATCATCGGCGCCTCGGTGGAGGAGATCTCCGAGGAGGCAGGCTTCACCCGCGGCGCCTTCTACTCCAACTTCGGCGGCAAGGACGAGCTGGTGCTCGCGCTGCTGAAGCGCCAGGTCGAGGAGCAGTACGCGGCGCTGGAGCAGATCGCCGACCTGCCGTTGGACCGGGACCAGTCGATCGACGACCTGATCGCGGCCGCCCTCGACGTACTGCAGGGCGCCGCCCGGCCGGACCCGGAGTTGATCTTCATCAACCAGGAGCTGATGCTCTACGCGGCCCGGCACCGCAGCGTCGGCCGGCAGTACGCGACGTACAAGGACGAATGCCTGGCCCGGTTCCGGGTGTTGATCAACGACCTGCTGCACAGCGTCGGCCAGGAGTTCACGATCGACCTGGACGACGCGGTGACGCTGTGCGCGGCCGCCCACCAGCACGCGCACCTGCTCGCCGCCCTGGACGAGAGCCGCCCCGACCTACGCCCGCTGCACCTGCTGATCCGCGCGATCACCCGCCCCCTGACCCCTTGATCAACTTGGGCCGGGGGTCGTCACTCTGGCCCCAAGTTTTTCACGTTAACGTGAAAAACTGGCGCTTTACTCGAGAAGCTTCTGGGGTAAAGCGACAGGAAGTGCTGGGAAGTCGGGATGGCGGCCGACGGGCCATCACAGGTCACCCGGCGTCCTGTTGATCTTGGGTCGGCCGGGCTCCGTCATGTCGATCACCAGGTCGGCCTGCGACTGCGGGGCGTGCCGCGCGCGATAGAGGGCCTGCCCGGGCAGGTACTTCCGGCGATAGCGCCGCTCCACCTCGGCCGCGTCGCCGAAACGATCAAGGTCGCGCCGGACCGCCCGCTCCAGGGTGGTCTGCTCCGAGACGTGCAGATAGACGGCCAGGTCCCACAACGGCGCCAGCTCCGGCCGGAGCAGGAACACGCCGTCGACGATCAGGATGCTCCGCGGCGGCACCGGGAGCTCGGTTCTGCACGGTTCGTCGGTGTCCAGGTCGTGGATGCCCGCGAGGAGGTACGGCTGCCCGGCGGCGAAGCCGCGCAGGGAGGCGGCCAGCGCGGCGACGTCGAAGGTGTCCTCGAGATAGGCCTCCGGGGTCAGGCCGCGGGCCCGGCGGCGCTCGGCCGGGTGGTGGAAGTCGTCACCGGAGAGCCGCGACACCCGGTCTCCGAGCCGGTCCGCCAGAGCGTCCGCCAGAGTGGTCTTGCCGGCCGCGTCCGGCCCGTCCAGGGCGACCAGGGAACGCGGCCCGGGCAGCGCCCGGATCCGTACCGCAAGGGATTCGAGGACGTCCATCTCCGCGATCCTGCCAGCCGCTCGACACGCCGCGAGAACCCGTGCGTGGGTGAGGTGGTGGCGGTTGGGATGCTTGGGGCATGCACATCCTTGTTGTCGACGACGATCAGGCCGTCCGAGACTCGCTGAAGCGCTCGCTCAGCTACAACGGGTACGAGGTCAGCACGGCCGGGGACGGTGCCGAGGCGATGGCCCGGCTCGCCGCCGTCCGGCCGGACGCCGTGATCATGGACGTCATGATGCCGCGGGTGGACGGGCTGGAAGCGACCCAGATGCTCCGAGCCGCCGGCAACGACGTACCCATCCTCGTCCTCACCGCGCGGGACGCCGTCGGCGACCGGGTGGACGGCCTCGACGCCGGCGCCGACGACTACATGGTCAAGCCGTTCGCGCTGGACGAGCTGCTGGCCCGGCTGCGGGCCCTGGTCCGCCGAGCCGGTACGACTGCGGAGTCCAGCGATCCGTCGAAGCAGAGCCTGACCTTCTCCGATCTGATCCTCAACACCCACACCCGGGAGGTGCTGCGCGGCGCCCGCCCGATCACCCTGACCCGGACCGAGTTCGCCCTGCTGCAGGCGTTCCTGGAGCATCCGCGGCGGGTGCTCGAGCGCAGCTGGCTGCTCAACGAGGTGTGGGGCTTCGACTTCCCGACCACCGCCAACTCGCTCGAGGTCTACATCGGCTACCTGCGCCGCAAGACCGAGGCCGAGGGCGAGCCGCGACTGATCCACACCGTCCGCGGCGTCGGGTACGTGCTCCGCGAGACGCCGCCGTGATCATGGTGGGCTCATGGTCAGCCCGCTGAGGCGGAAGTGGCGGAAGCTTCCGCTGCGCAGCCGGGTCGCCTATCTGACCTCGGTCGCCGTGGCGCTGGCCGTCGCGGTGACCAGCGTCGCCGGCTACGTCACGATCAGGTTCTCGCTCTATCGGGCGATGGACGCCGAGCTGACCGCCATCGCGGACGACCTGACCGGCTCGGTCTCCCGCGACATCAGCCGGCTCGGCGGACTGACCGAGGTCGGGTTGCGCGCCGGCGGCATGTCGGTCGCGGCGATCCGGGCCGACGGCGAGATCTACTACGTGCCGGACCAGGGCACCCATCTGATCCTGGGGCCGAAGGAGCTTGCCGTCGCCCGGCTGCAGACCGAGCCGTCGGCCCGGACCGGCATGACCACCGACGGCGAGTCGTACCGGATCGTTGCGGTGCCGGTCCGCGGGCTGCCCTCGTACGCCCTGGTGCTCGGGCGCCCGCTGCAGCCGACCCAGGACGCGCTCAGCTCGCTCTGGCTGGTCCTGATCATCTTCGGCGGCGCGGGCGTGATCATCTCGGCCGCCGCCGGAGCCGCGATCGCCCGGTCCAGCCTGCGTCCGGTACGGGCGCTGACCAGGGCCGTCGAACGGGTCACCGCGACCGACGAGCTGAAGCCGATCGAGGTCACCTCCGGCGACGACGAGCTGACCCGGCTGGCCGAGTCGTTCAACCGGATGCTGCGGTCGCTGGCGTCCTCGCGGGAGCGGCAGCGGCAGTTGATCGCCGACACCGGCCATGAACTGCGGACCCCGCTGACCAGCCTGCGCACCAACATCGAACTACTGGTGTCCGACGTCGAGACCGGGATGCTGCGGCCCGAGGACCGCGAGGAGATCCTGCACGACGTCTCGGCGCAGCTGGTCGAGTTCACCTCGCTGATCGGCGACCTGGTGCAGCTGGCCCGGGAGGACCGGGTGAAGCCGGCGCCGGAGCCGATCGACTTCCGCGACGTCGTCAACGCCGCCCTGGACCGGGTCCGGCGGCGCGGCCCGGGCCTGACCTTCGACGTCGAGCTGAACCCGTTCTACGTGATCGGCGAGGCCGACAACCTGGAGCGGGCCGTGACCAACCTGCTCGACAACGCGGTCAAGTGGAGCCCGCCCGGCGGCACCATCCGGGTCCAGCTCGAGGGCGACCGGCTGCGCGTCGCCGACCAGGGTCCTGGCATCGCCGAAGAGGACCTGCCCTACGTCTTCGACCGCTTCTACCGCTCCGACACCTCCCGGAACACTCCCGGCACCGGCCTCGGCCTCTCCATCGTCGCCCAGGCCGTCCACCGGCACGGCGGCAGCGTCACCGCCGGTCGCTCCGCCCAGGGCGGCGCCGAGTTCACCCTCCGCCTCCCCGGCTCCACCACCCTGGAAGGCCTCTCCGCCACGGCCCCGCGCCTGACCGACCAACAGCGGCAGAGCTGATCGTGCTGTCGCGGAACCTCCTCAACTCGGCAACTGGAGTCCGTAGCGCGCTCCTGCGGGAGCGCTCGGTGGACCAGGCCGCCGGCTCGCCCAGAACCAGTGATCAGCTCCGGCCGCGGGTGGCGTACGGGGTGTGGGTCGGCAAGGTCATGCGCGGCCCGCGGCGCGGCGGCGTGTGGCCGGCCATCCCGAGCAGCGCCTGCACCCGGAACCGGTGACCGCGGTAGGGCTCCAGGATCTCGGTGCAGGCGTCGTCGTCGAGCTTCTCGCCGGTCAGCGCCCAGGTGATCGCCTTCCCGACGTGGTAGTCGCCGATGCTCCAGGCGTCCGGGTCGCCGTGCGCTCGCTGGCGTACCTCGGCGGAGGTCCAGGGCCCGATCCCGGGCAGGCTCCGCAGGGCTCGGTCCGCGTCGGCGAAGCTCATGGCCAGGGTCCGCTCCAGGGCCGCCGCCCGACCGGCGGCGCGGACCAGGGGCCGGCTGCGCCGCTGTTCGACGCCGGCCATCAGGAACTTCCAGCTCGGCACCCGGGCCCACACCTCGGGAGCCGGTGGCACCCGCATGCCGTCGGCGGGCGACTCCGGATCGCCGCCCGGTCCGGGAGCCGGCTCGCCGTACTCGGTGACCAGCAGCCGCCAGGCGCGGAACGCCTCCTTGCCGGTCACCACCTGCTCGATGCAGGACGGCAGGATCGCCTCGATGACCCGCTCGGTCCTTCCGACCCGGAAGTACGGGAAGCGCCGGTGTGCCTCGACCAGCGGCGGGTGTTCCGGCAGCGGCCGGAAGCCGGACGGATCGTCCTCGGCGCCGAGCAGCCGGGGCAGCTGGTCCAGGGCCCAGTCCGCGCCGTCGCCCCAGGCCCGCGCTCGCACCGTCCGGCCGGTCCCGCCGACCATGATCAACACCGGTCCGGCCGGGGTACGGGAGGCGCGCAGCCAGCCGTTGCCGATCCGGCGGTGGGTCGGATCGCCCGACCCGCGGCGCAGTCCGAGCATGATCGAATCCAGCATCACGTCGGTGTCCAGAGTGACCGTACGCGCTTCGGCCGCGATCACCATCGAAGCCGGAACCTCACCGCGCCGGGCTCGTCGGCGTCGACCCGGACGAAGCCGTTCTTGATCAGGATCCGCTGCGAGCCGACGTTGTCCGGCTCCGTCTCGGCGACCACCTCGGCAACGCCGGCGTCCCGCGCGATCCGGACGATCTCGGCGCAGGCCGCCGAGCCGATTCCCTGTCCCCACAGGGAATCCACGATGTCGTAGCCGATCTCCACCGTTCCTTGATCATCGGGTGGACCGTGGAAACCGATGTTGCCGACCACCTCACCGTCGCGCACCACGTGATACATCCACCACGGTGTCGTGTCGGGTTCCGGCTGATCGGCCTCCACGGACAGCCGGTACCCGATCAAGGTGTTCTCGGTCGGATACTCGGAATGCCAGCGCAGCCCGTCAGCCGGCCCGGGCAGCATCCCGGTCGCCTCGAATCCGAGCCGGTCCCGCTCGTCCAGGCGGCGCAAGGTGATCACAGACCTCATGTGATCACATCGAGGCTGAATCCGCGGCGACCCTGGTCGGTGAGTTCACAGCGATGGTCGGCGGCGACCAGTTCGGCGACCCCGGCCGGCGTCCGCGGGGCCGCCGGCGCCTCCAGCAGCAGCCGCGCGACCAGGCCGCGAGTGTGCTTGGCCTGATGCGAGATCGCGACCAGGCGGCCGTCCACCTCGGTGAACACCCGCACCGCGACGTAGCGGTGCGCGGAGGCCGGGTCGGGCTGCCAGGCACTCGTGTACGTCGACGAGCGGCAGTCGACGACGACCCCGGAGCCGGCCAGTTCGCCGAGCACCGGGCCCAGCCGGGACCGCCAGAACCGTGCCAGCGGGCCGATCCCGGGCAGCGTGACGCCCATCGACAGCCGGTACGGCGCGATCCGGTCACCCGGCCCGACCGGACCCCAGAGCGCGCTCTGCACCCGGACCGACCGGTTCGCCCGGCGCCGGCCGGTGGCCGACAGGGTGTCGTACGAGAGCGCGTCGTAGAGCACGCCGGTGTAGACCTTCGCGACCGGCTGCGCGGGCATGGTGTCCAGCCGCACGTTGTGCTCGACCTCGGCGGCCAGCCCCGGTGCGACGCCGAGGATGCTCAGCGCGTCGGCGTGCCCGCTGGCCTTGATCAGGGCGTCCCGGACGGCGATCCGGGCCTCGGCGAGCTCCGGATGGGACAGCCGGTCCGGCTCGACCGGTCGGCCGCGCCGGGTCGGCCCGGCCTTGCCCTCGGAGGGTGGTAACAAGATCAGCATCCGCGGCCCTCAGTCATCGCCGGCCGGCCACGGGTTGGGCCGACAGCCGTCCACGCCCTTGGTCTGCTGCATCATGATCGGCGCCGGGCGCCCCTCGCCGGGGCAGCCGACGTGGCCGAAGCCGAGCGCATGCCCGAACTCGTGGTTGACCAGGTAGCGCCGGTAGTTGGCCACGTCGTCTCCGTACGCCTCCGCCCCGAACGCCCAGCGCTTCGCGTTCAGCACGACCTTCTCGCCGTTGCGGCAGGACACCTCACCGCCGGTGAGCAGCGGCGCGCACAGCTTGTCGGTGGTCTTCGGCGTCGCCAGGTACGCGTGCAGGTCGGCCTCCTCGCCCGGCCCGACCAGCTCGAACCGCCAGTCGCCGGTCCCGCTCCAGGACCGCTCGTCGTTGAGGATCGTGTGGATCGTCTTGGCGATGTCGTCGACCTCGTACGGCAGGCCCTTCTCGACCCGTACGTCGTAGGTGATCTTCTGGCCGGAGTCGCCGGCCGGCTTCGCGGTCCGCTGCTGCCGGTCGTAGGTGCCCTTTCCGGCGGCCGGGATCTGCGGCGTCTGCTTCGGCTTCTTCGTCGGCGGCGGGTCGGAGCGGGACGGCCGCTCGGAGCGGTCCGCCTCCGGGTCGGGTTCGGGCTCCGGGTCGGGCGACGGGGTGTCCTCCGGCGTGCCGCCCGGAGCCTCGGGCAGGTTTGGCGGGACGGCCGAACCGGCGCCGGCGCTGGTGTCCGTCCTGGTCGTCCAGATGGCGATGCCGGCGGTCAGCGCGACCGCCCAGACGACGACGGTGAGCACCAGGACCATGGGCGCGGTACGGGACCGGGATTCACCGGAACGCTGCGGATTGGATCGTGAGCGGGTATCGTCGCGGCCGGCCCTCGGCCAACTCGGATCATGTTCTCGTTTCGCCGCGGGCAGACTCGACCGGGTAGCTTTCTTCTTGCCCTTCGGAATCTGGCTCACGGGAACTAAGACTATGACGGAGACTCACCACCACCACGAGGACGACCGCGCCCTGACGCAGGCCGACCGGGTCCGGCACCAGAAGGCGCTGCGGATCATGGTGGTGATTCTGATCCCGTTGTTGATCTGGACCATTGCCGGACTGGTCTTCCTGTGGCCGCGCGATGTCGAGTCCAAGATCGACCCGAGCCTGGCCAATCCGCCGGACATCACGTTCGTCACCGGCAAGGTGACCAACATCAACCAGATCAAGTGTGAGGGTCTGCCGGGCATGGTGACCGGCCGGACCGACCAGGTCTGTGCCGACCTCGCGGTCGAGTTGACCGACGGGCCCGAGCAGGGGCAGACGGTCCAGGTCGCGGTCTCCGACACGATCTTCAAGTCCGGCGTCTCGATCGGTCAGAAGCTGAAACTCATGCGGGTGCCGGCCGAGCCGGGACAGCCGCCCGCGTACCAGTTCTCCGATTTCGAACGTACGGTGCCGTTGGCGATCCTGGCCCTGATCTTCGGGGCCCTGGTGGTGCTGGTCGCGCGCTGGCGCGGCTTCGCGTCCCTGATCGGCCTGGCGTTCGCCGGGTTCATCCTGATCAAGTTCATGTTCCCGGCGTTGGTGGTCGGGTCGAGTCCGATCCTGGTCGGCCTGATCGGGTCGGCCGCAATCATGTTCGTCGTCCTGTACGCGGCGCACGGGTTCAGTGCCAGAACCACGACAGCGCTGCTCGGCACCCTGTTCGGGTTGGTGCTGAGCGCCGTCTTCGGCTGGATCGCCACCAAATGGGCGCACCTGACCGGGGTCTCCGCGGAGGACGACTACGTCCTCGCCGCGACCGCGCCGAACATGGAACTCACCTCGGTGGTGATCTGCGGCATCATCATCGCCGGGCTCGGCGTGCTGAACGACGTCACGATCACCCAGGCCTCCGCGGTCTGGGAACTCGCCGATGCCGACCCGGACCGGAAGCGGCTGTTCTCCCGGGCCATGCGGATCGGTCGTGACCACATCGCCTCGACGGTCTACACGATCGCCTTCGCCACGGCCGGTGCCGTGCTGCCGGTGCTGCTGCTGATCGTGATCTACCAGCGGCCGCTGCTGGAGGTGGTGCAGACCGAGCAGTTCGCGGGCGAGGTGATCCGGACCCTGGTCGGCTCGATCGGCCTGATCCTGGCCGTGCCGCTGACCACCGCGATCGGCGTCGCCGTCGTCCGGGTCAGCGACCGGTCCAAGGCGGGCTCGCCGGCGCTGGCGTCGGGCGGCGGGGCCGTGACCGCGACCCGCTCCCGTACCGGCTCGGCCCGGTCCGGCCGCTCCTCCGGTTCGGGTCGCTCGGCCGGCTCCAGCCACTCCGCGGAATCGCCGCGCTCGGCCGAGCCGCGGCCCCGCCCGGCCCGGAGCACGACCGGCCGCCGGTCCGAGCAGCCGGCTCAGGAACCGGACGCGACGATGACCCAGACCGCCGTCGGACGGCTCTTCCGGCGCGGCGACACCGACCACGGCGGCCGGTCCCGCCGGGCCGCCCGCGAGGACGACGACTTCGGCGACTTCTCCCACCTCCGCGAGACCGACGACGACACCGACGGCGGACGCTGACCCGGTTGTCGCAGAAGTCCCCCGCTGTGAGGCGAACCGGCCGGAAACGGGCCTTTCACCTCACAGCGCGGGTGATCCGCGACAGTCAGCCGCGGAGCCCGACCGAGTGCAGCGCGATGGCGTGCTCGGTGGTCAGGTCCGGGAATCGTTCCCGATAGGACCGGAACAGGGCCGGCGTCAGCCCGACGCTGGCCGCGCCCATGATCTCCTCCAGCGGGACGGACGGGTCGAGCGTGTGCCAGTCCCGGATCACCTCGGCCGAGATCCCCATGCTGTGCAGGCCCGCCACCTCGTCGAGCCTGATGCCCGGCCAGGCGATCCGTGCATCGGCGAAGTCCGCCGGGCTGATGCCGAGCGAGCCGAGCATGATCAGGTCGTCGACGCTGAGCGCCGGGTCGACGTCGAGGTAGGCGGCGACGCTGCGGGACGCCGGCCGCGCCGGCCCGCTCGCCTCGGCCTGCTCGCCGGTCACGTCCTCGATGCCGGCCGCGGCCCAATCGCCGGAGCCGAAGCGGTTGCCGGCCGCCATCGGCTCCCCAGATTCCCTGGGTTCGCCCGTTTCCACGGGTTCGCCCGTCCCGGCCGGGTCGTCCGGCGCGGCAGGCTCGGCCTTCCCGATCGAGTCATCGGTCTCGGCCCGCTCCGCCGTCGCGCTCCGGTCACCGGGACCGAGCGGCTCAACCCGCTCGGCAGTCGCGCCCCGGCCGATCGTCTCGGCCTTCTCGGCGACCGCCGGATCCGGCGCGCTGGGCTCGGTGGGAGTGGGCTCGTCGGGGCGCAGCGCGGCCCGGGCCGTGGTGTAGTTCTCGCCGGTACGGGCCATCCGCTCGCGTACCAACTGCTTGAAATCGGCGTCTTCGGTCATGTCGAATCCTCCGGACGTACGACAGCCCCAGCCCGCCGGACACGCCCAAGGGTCGAATGACAGCGAAGCGCAATCCGATCGCCCGAGGATGTGCTCCCCTTCGTCGTTGGTGCAGGAGCTGGGGTCCGGCACCGGACTGGGCGTCAGGCGGACGCCGCTGAGCAAATCCTCGCACGCCGGTCCGCCTCGGACAAGGATCCGCGGCAAGCTCCCCGCCGGTCCGCCCCGGAGTCGATCAGGCCGGCCGGCGGCAGCGGACGACCAGCGTCTGCGGGACCTCGGCGTCGCGTTCGGCGAATTCCTCGAACTCCAGGCCGGCCCGCAGTGCCGTGTTCAGGTACGTCGACACCATCCGGTGGTTGGCGCCGACATGCCCGCGGACTCCGTCCCGGCCGGTGTTCCAGCGCCGTTCGGTCGCGTACCCGCCGTCCGGCGGCCAGCTCGACTGGGTGTCGCCCCGGCCGGGGAAGCACGGATGGAACAGGGTGAAGACGAACCAGCCGCCCGGCCGCAGGACCCGGGCCACGGAGCTCATCGCGCCGGCCAGGTCGTCGATGTCCATCAGCGCCATGTTGCAGACGGCGCCGTCGAACGGCAGGCCATCCCACCACCGGGTCCCGGCGGCGTTCCCGGCCAGATAGCGGATACCCGCCGGATCGGCCTGCTCCAGCTCGCGGGCCCGGGCGAGCAGCTGCTCGGCGAGATCGACGCCGGTGACGGCCGCGCCGCGCTCGGCCAGGATCCGGCTCAGCTGGCCCCAGCCGCAGGCCAGGTCGAGCACCGCCTGGCCGGTCAGGTCGGGCGGCAGGAACTCGGCGGCCAACGGCCGCCATTCCTGCGTGTAGGTCACGTACCAGTCGGCATGGCTGTCGTACCAGGAAGTCGCCGTTGTCATGATCATGAACCTACCCTGATCCGGGCCATGATCAACGGCAGTGCGGAGGAAGTTCCGCGGACCCGTCGCGCGGCCGGAATCCCGTGCGCTGGAACAGTTCCTGCACCATCTCGGCGGCCGACGACTCCGGCCCGAAGACCACCTCGTCGCGCTCCGGCAGCAGGTCGTCGGCGGCGTACCAGGAGCGTACGGTCTCCTCCGGCACCTCCCCGATGTCCGGCTTCGTCCGGTGCCGCCGCATCGTCTCGTCCACCGGGATGTTCAGGTAGACGGCGACGCTCCGGCCGCGGTGGTCATCGATCAACCGGTTCAGCATCTCGGCGTAGCGAACGGCGTTCATGATCCCGTCGATGATCACGTCGTAGCCCTCGTCCAGCGCAGTCCGGGCGATCGTGTCGATCATGCGGATGTTGCTCGCGCCGGGCCGGTCGTACTCCTGGAGCAGGATCCGCCGGACGTGGTCCTGGTGGATCAGCGTCACCCCGCGGCCCACCCGTTCCCGGAGCAGCCGCGCGACGGTCGACTTCCCGGACGCCGAGTTCCCCCGGATGATCACCAGCCGCGTCTCCGGACTCCCGGTCATGCCTGCCACCCCGCCCCCAATCGCTCGCGTACGGCCTCGGTCAGGACGCCCGCGTCCCGCAGCGGGCGCCGCGGGTCGACCAGCCGCCGGGACCCGATCGGCGTTCCTGCGTACCGCGGAATCAGCTGCAGATGCAGGTGATTGTGTTCCCCGTCGCACATCGTCACCAGGTAGACCCGCTCGCAGCCCAGCGCCGCCTTGAGCGCCAGCCCGACCTCCCGCGCCGCGGTGAACAGGACCGCCGTCTCGTCCTCGTCCAGCCCGAGGAAGTCCGGCACGTGGGGCAGCCAGCCGACGATGGTGTGCCCGACCGCGCGCGGGTCAGCCGCCAGACAGACCCGTACCGGGCCACGGACGGCGATCACGGACTCCCGGCCGAGCAACGCGCCGCCGACTTGTTGATCATGACATTGGTAGCACCGGCCGGCCGCCTGCAGCCGCCGAACCTCGGCGTCCCGGGCGTCCCGCCGGGCCCGTTCTGCGTCGGTGTAGCCGTCCGGCGGCCCCGCCTCCGTACTCACCGGCATCCTCCATCGCATGTTAGGGTCGCCCCATGCCGCAGCGGACGAACGACTATAGCCGGGCTCTGGGAGGAGCTCCGGTCCTGTCGTCACGCTCCTAGCCGTCCGCGCGCCCTCGCAGAGCCCGTACCCCTGCTCAGTTTCCGGCTCTCACCGAGGGAATCCCATGTCTGCAAGACCTTCCGCCCTGTCCATCCTTGATCATTTCGCGCGCACCACGGAGCAGATCGTCGGCCGCGACTCGTTCGTCGAGCGGCTCGAGTCGGGCCGCCCGCTGCGGATCAAGTACGGCGTCGACTGCACCGCGCCGGACCTCCATCTCGGCCACGCGGTGAACCTGTGGCTGATGCGCCACCTCCAAGATCACGGCCATCGGGTGGTCTTCCTGATCGGCGACCTGACCACCCGGATCGGCGATCCGACCGACCGGTCCGAGACCCGGCCGGTGCTCTCGGCCGAGGAGATCGACCGGAACGCGACGGCGTACCTCAACCAGGTCACCACCGTGCTCCGCACCGACGACGACCTGCTCGAGATCCGCCGCAACTCGGAGTGGCTGGAGCCGCTCGGCGTCGGCGGCCTGCTCGACGTGCTGGCGCTCGTCACCCACGGCCGGCTGATCGCGCGGGACATGTTCGCGGAACGGATCGCGGCCGGCGCCGACATCGCCGGGCACGAGTTGATCTACCCGGTCCTGCAGGGCTACGACAGCTTCGCCATGGACAGCGACCTGACGATCGTCGGAACGGACCAGTTGTACAACGAGATGATGGGCCGGCACCTGCAGCAGCGCCTCGGCGCCGAGCCGCAGGTGGTGATCACGACCAAGATCACGCCCGGTCTGGACGGCGGACCGAAACAGTCCAAGTCGCTCGGCAACTACGTCGGACTGGTCGACAGCCCGCAGGACAAGTTCGGCAAGCTGATGCGCCTGCTCGACCCGCTGATCGAGACGTACGCGACGGTCTACTCGGACCTGCCCGCGGACCGGATCGCCGACCTGGCCCGCCGAGCCCAGCTCGGTGGACGCGAGGCCCGGGACGCGAAGCTGGACGTCGCCGAAGCGGTCGTGACCCGCTACCACGGAGCCGAGACGGCGGCCCGGGAGCGAGCAGCGTTCCTCAGCCTGTTCTCGGCCCGGGAACTGCCCGACGATCTCCCGATCCTCGCCCTCGATCACGATCAGCTCACGGTGATCGAGCTGCTCCGCCGGGCCCGCCCGGACGCCAGCCGCAGCGAACTGCTCCGGCTGGCCGGCCAGGGCGGCGTCTCGCTGAACGGCACCAAGCTCACCGATCCCGACGCGCCGATCATGATCAATGCCGGTGACGTGATCAAGCTCGGCAAACGGGACCGTCGCCGCATCGTGCGCTGATTCAGCTCGGCGGGGTGAGCTTGCCGTCGATCCGCTGCCAGATGCCGAGCGGGTTGTCGTCGCGTACGGCGGCGGGGAGCAGGGCTTCCGGCACGTCCTGGTAGGAGATCGGGGTGACGAACCGGCGCAGGGCGGTCGGGCCGACCGACGTATGTACGGAGGCGGTGGTGGCGGGCCAGCCGCCGCCGTGCTGCATCGCCCAGGTGACCGAGACGCCGGTCGGCCAGCCGTTCCAGATCACCCGGCCGGCGTGGTTGGCCAGCACGTTGAGCAACTCGGGGGCGATCGGGTCGTCCTCGTCGCCGTGCACGGTCGCGGTGAGCTGGCCGGGCAGCCGCCGGGCCACGGCGACGAGTTCGGCCGGGTCCTCGTACGAGACGACGACCGAGGCCGGACCGAAGGCCTCCTCGAACAGACCGTCCAGGTCACCCAGTGCCTCGTCGATGGTGGTCGCGAACAGCGACGGGGTGAGACCGTCGGCGGTCTGGGCACCCTCGCTGACCGGCTGCCACTGCTCCCGCAGTTCGGCCAGCCGGCCGGTGAAGCCCTGGGCGATCCGGTCGTTCAGCGGCTGCGCGGGCGCGACCGCTCCGACCAGACCCGCCAGCTCGTCGAGGACGGACTGGCTGTGCGGCGCGAACAGGACGCCCGGCTTGGTGCAGAACTGCCCGACGCCGAGGGTGTACGAGCTGACATAGCCGGACAGGGTCTCGGACTGACGGCGCAACGCCGACGGCAGGACGAAGACGGGGTTGACGCTGCCCAGTTCGCCGTAGAACGGGACCGGATCGGGCCGGCCGGCGGCGATGTCGAACAGCGCCCGGCCGCCGCGGATCGACCCGGTGAAGGCACCCGCCTTGATCCGCGGGTCCTTCAGGGCCGCCTGGGCGTCGGCCTCGCTGCTGATCATGGCGAACGTCCCGGCCGGTGCGCCGGCCTTGGCCAGCGCCGCGAGCACCAGCTCCCCGGTCCGGTCGGAGAGCTTCGGATGTCCGGGGTGCAGCTTCAGCAGCACCGGGCAGCCGGAGCCCAGCGCGGAGGCGGTGTCGCCGCCGGCCACGCTGAACGCGAACGGGAAGTTGCTGGCCGCGACGACGAGCACCGGGCCGAGCGGGCGGAGCACCCGGCGCAGGTCCGGCCGGGGCCCGGTCGGCCAGTTCGGATCGGCATGGTCGATCGCGACCTCGAGCCAGGAGCCCTCGACCACGGCGTCCGCGGTGAGCCGCAACTGGAACGTGGTCCGGCCGACCTCGCCCTCCAGCCGCGGCCGCGGCAGATGGGTCTCCTCCTGGGCCAGCACGACGAGTTCGTCGCGGTGCGCGTCCAGTTCGTCGGCGATCGCCCGCAGCCAGTCCGCCCGGGTCGCCGGTTCCGATCCGGCCAACGCGGTCGCCGCACGGGCGGCGGCTCGCAGGGCCTGGTCGAGTCCGGGCTGGGTGGTCGGGCTTTCGGTCATGGGTCCCCTCATCTGCAGGTTGATTTGCCGTTGGGATTCACCGGCGAGTCCGTACCGCCATCATTTCATTGCCGCGTCCTGGAGCCTCCCGGGCGTCTCGGCTGCAACAATGACCCCCATGCCGCGACCGAACGGGCCGAGCCCGGTCACGCTGCACGATGTCGCCAGGGAGGCCGGCGTCTCATTGGCGACCGCCTCCCGGGCGATCAACGGCAGCACACGCCGGGTTCGCGACGACTATCGAGCTCGGGTGCTCGCCGCCGCCAAACGGCTGAACTACAAGCCGAACTACGCGGCTCAGGCGGTCGCACGCGGTACGACGACGACGGTGGGCCTGCTGGTCGGCGATGTGTCCGACCCGTACTTCTCCCGGATCGCCGCCGGCGTCATCGAGGCTGCCGACGCCGCCGGGCTGGTGGTGACCATGGCGGCCACCGGGCGCGATTCGTCCCGCGAGCTCGACCTGGTCCGCACGATGGCCGCCCAGCGGCCGAGGATCATGATCGTCGCCGGCAGCCGACTGGCCGACAATCCGGACCAGCCGGCACTGATCGAGGAGCTGACGGCGCTGACCGAGTCCGGCGGCCGGGTGATCATGATCAGCCAGCCGGTGCTGCCGTTCCCCACGGTCGCGATGGACAACACCACCGGCGCCCGCCAGCTCGCCGAAGCCCTGGCCGGCTTGGGCTATCGCCGGTTCGCCGTACTGCGGGGCAACGACGCGCTGGAGACGTCGAACGAGCGACTGCGCGGCTTCCGCGACGGCCTCGCGGCGCACGGCATCGACCTGGCCGACCGGCACGTGATCAGCACCGAGTTCACCCGGGACGGCGGCTATGCCGGTGCCCTGGAGTTGATCAAGGAGGCCCGCGGCGAGGTCGAGTTGATCTTCGCCGTCAACGACGTGATGGCGGTCGGCGCCATGTCCGCCCTGCGGTCGGTCGGGCTGCGGCCCGGTGTCGATGTGGCGGTGGCCGGCTACGACGACATTCCGACGGTACGCGACGTGACGCCGGCCCTGACCACGGTCGGCATCCCGCTCGCCGAGATCGGCCGGGAGGCGGTCCGGCACGCCCTGGACACCCCGGAGGCCCAGCCGGGCAAGGCGAGCGTCGTCTGGACCGCGAAGTCGTCGGTGGTGATCCGGGAGAGTACGCCCGGAATCGGGACTTGAGTTCACGTCAGCTTGAGGTTTGATACTGGCTTCCTCCAGTCATCGAGGAGGCAGCCATGCCGAACGCCATCGTCACCGGCGGCTCCGCCGGACTCGGCCGAGCCCTGATCACCGACCTGGTCTCCGCCGGATGGACCGTCACCACCACCGCCCGCACCGAGGCCCCGCTGGCCGAGGCCGCCGGCCAACTCGGCGGCGACGTCCGCTGGCTCGCCGGAGACGTCGCCGACCCGGACCACCGGGAGCGCCTGGTCCGGCTCGCCGCCGACGCCGGGCCGATCGACCTGTTGATCAACAACGCCAGCGAACTGGGCGGCAGTCCACAGCCGCAGCTGCGTGACCTGGAGCCCGAGACCTTCGCCCGGATCCTCGCCGTGAACCTGATCGCACCGCTGGCGTTGATCAACGTGGCGCGGCCCTGGCTGGCGCCCGACGCGGTGATCATCAATCTCTCCTCCGACGCGGCCGCCGATCACTACCCCGGCTGGGGTGGCTACGCGGCCAGCAAGGCCGGTCTCGATCACCTGACGGCGACCTTGGCCGCCGAGGAGCCGGACCGCCGGTGGTACGCAGTCGATCCCGGCGATCTCCGTACCGCCATGCACCAGGCCGCCTTCCCCGGCGAGGACATCAGCGACCGGCCACTGCCGGAGACGGCGACGCCGGCATTCCTCCGCTTGATCACCGGCCGACCCGCCAGCGGCCGATACCGGGCCGCCGAGGTCAACTGACATGAGCGCGTTGCAGGACCGCCCGCAGACCCGGTTCTCGGCGGCCGCGATCCGGCCGGCCACCGAGCCGCCGGAGCTGCGCGGCAGCGGAACCCGGCGCCCGGCCCGGGACGGCGTGCGCCTCCTCGTCGGCCGGTCCGGCGGCCTTGATCATCTGCGGTTCCGTGATCTTGGTGACGTGCTGGTCCCGGGCGATCTGTTGGTGATCAACAACTCGGCGACCGTCGCCGGTCAACTGGACGCCCGGCGGGAGGACCGGAGTCCGGTCGTCGTCCATCTGGCCAACCGGCTCGCCGACGGACGGCGGGTGGTCGAGTTGCGCACCGCGCCCCATGCCGCGGACCCGGTCCTGGACGGCCGCGCCGGCGAGACGCTGGAGTTGCCGGCGGGGGCCACGCTCACCCTGCTGAGCCCGTACCCGGAGGCGGGCTCGTCGCCGACCGGCGTCGGAAGTCGACTCTGGCGCGCTGCCGTACACACCCCGGGTCCGCTGGCCGCCTACCTGGAGCGACAGGGCCGACCGATCAGCTACGGGCATCTGGTCCGCAGCTTTCCGCTGGATCGCTACCAGACCGTGTTCGCGCTGCGCCCCGGCTCAGCCGAGATGCCGAGCGCCGGCCGCCCGTTCAGCACCGGCCTGGTCACTCGGCTGGTCGCGGCCGGGATCCAGTTCGCGCCGATCACCCTGCACACGACCGTGTCCTCGCCCGAGGTCGGCGAGGCCCCGCTGCCGGAGTGGTACGCCGTGCCGGAGGCCACCGCCCGCATGATCAACACCGCCCGGGCCCGGCACCGGCGGGTGATCGCGGTGGGCACCACGGCGACCCGCGCGGTCGAGTCGGCGGCCGATCCCGACGGGACCGTACGGCCTCGGATGGGCTGGACCGACCTGGTGATCGGGCCGACCCGTCCGGTCCGCGCGGTGTCGGGCCTGATCAGCGGCTGGCACGAGCCGGAGGCCTCGCACCTGCTGCTCGTCGAGGCCGTCGCCGGCATCGACCTCACCCAGCGGGCCTACGACGCCGCGATCGAGCACGGCTATCTCTGGCACGAGTTCGGCGACACCACCCTGCTGCTCCCCTGACGCGCGGACCGGACCCGGCTCTCCAGCTCCGCGGCAGCGTCGGGCCAGGAGGGAAAGTCGAACCGGAAGCCGGCCTCGAGCAGCCGGGTCGGCACCACCCGTCGGCTCTTCAGCAACAACTCGGTGTCCGCCCGCAGGACGAACGCACCCAACTCGGCCATCCAACGCGTCACCGGCAGGCCGAACGGCCGCCCGCAGGCCCGGCGCAGCAGCCGCATGAACTCGGCCTGCGGCAGCGGATCCGGCGCGGCCAGATTCACCGGGCCGGACAGTGCGGGATCGTCGAGCAGGAACAGGATCGCGCGCACCAGGTCCCGGTCGTGGATCCAGGAGACGTACTGCCGCCCGCCCGCCACCGGACCGCCCAACCCGAGCCGGGCCAGACTCCGGAGCACCCGGTAGACGCCGCCGCGACCGGGACTCATCACCATTGCCGTCCGCAGCGCGACCCGGCGCGTCCGTGGGGTGTCGGCCTGGGACTGCTCGGCCTCCCAGTTGCGCGCGATGTCCACGCTGTACGCCCAGTAGTCGGGCACGTCCGGCTCCGCGCCGCCGATGATCCCGGTCCGCTCGTCGTTGGCCGCGTCGAACCGGTGGGCGTAGATCGTCGCCGTACTCATCTGGAGCCAGACCGCCGGCGGCCGCTCGGCGCCGGCGATCGCCTGCCCGATGACCCGGGCCGAGTCGACCCGGGAGTTCATCATGTCCCGCAGATTCGCCGGCGTGTAGCGACAGCCGACGCTCCGCCCGGACAGATTGATCACCGCATCAGCGCCGTCGATCTCTGCCGCCCACGCCCCCAGACTCCGGCCGTCCCACGCGACTTCGCGGACGGCGGAGGCGTCGGACGGCGCCCGCGTGAGTACGACCACTTCGTGCCCCGCGTCCACCAGGGCTGCACCGAGCACGCTGCCGAGATGCCCACTGCCACCCGGAACGACGATCTTCATTCGCCTCATGACCTCCCCACTCAGGGTAGCTCGAATTTGAGCGATCGCTCAACTCTCGGCGCGGTAGGTCGGGACGCGCGCAGAGCCGGCCCGTTGCGTCCAGTCGAGACCGCCTGTGTCGGCGCGGGATGCGAGGCGTGCCAGAGTCCGCGACCGCGATGCCTGCAACGCAGGATCGCAGCTCGCGCGGGCCGCGAGTGCGCAGGCAAGCTCTGGCAGAAGGTCGTACCGTCACGCTCGACACCAGGGCCGAGCGAGCCCGGCCCGCTCGAAGGGTCGAGTTCGATCCATGGCCTCCGACACCGCGGCTCGGGATCAGACCGCGTCTCGCGCCTCGGCGAGGGGGATCACCCGGGCGGTCGCGGTGGCGGTGGCGATCAGGGTTCCGTCGGGTTCGGTCAGCTCGGCGGCCAGGTGGGCGAGGTCGCCGGTACGGTGCACGATCCGGCCGTGGCCGAGTTTGCGGCCCGGCCGGGTCGGGCGGAGGAAGCGGGTGTTCAGGTCGAGCGTCGACTGGAACTGGTCCGGCTCCAGGGTCGCGATCAGCGCCGGGCCGACGGTGTCGTACAGCATGGCTGCGACGAAGGCACCGAGCACGTTGCCGGCCGGATTCGTGAAGGCTTCCGTCGCGGCGAAGGCGAGCCTGATGGTGCCCCGGTCCGGATCGACGTCGACGAACTCGAAGCCGAGGGTCGCGGCCGCGGGCGGGACCGGGGCCTCACCGCGTACGGCAGCCCAGAACGCGCCGGTTCTCGTCTCGCCGCTCATGGTTCGGCAGGGTCTCACCCATCGGACGCCGACCACAAGCCGCCTCCACCGGCCTACGGTTATTCCATGGCCTCACTGTGGGGATTCCCCAATCCGGTGAACGAGAAGGCCGCCCGCGTCGTCGCCGGCGGTGTGGTCGTGCTCGCCGCCCTGACCTTGATCACCGGCTGGCACTGGTTGATCGTGCTGCTGGCGATCGGCTTCGCCGCCCGGGTCGCGGCCGGTCCGCGGTTCAGCCTGCTCGGCCGGCTGGCCACCCAGGTGATCGCGCCGAGGCTCGGCCTGCCGAAGTTCGTGCCCGGCCCGCCGAAGCGGTTCGCTCAGGCGATCGGGCTGGTGCTGACCACGGTCGCCGCGGTGCTCAGCCTCGGCTTCGGCCTGACCCTTGCCGGTACGGTGCTGATCGCGGTGCTGTTGATCTTCGCGACGCTGGAATCGGTGGTCGGGTTCTGCGCCGGCTGCTGGATGTTCGGGCTGCTGATGCGGACCGGGATCATCCCGGCCGACACCTGCGAGTCCTGCAACGACATCTGGAGCAAGTACGGCACCGGCTCCGTGATCACCACCCAGCGCTGATCAACGGCGGCCCTTCGACAAGCTCAGGGCTCGCCGCGATGGTTGATCACCACCCGTGGATCATGATCGCCGGCACCCGCGATCGGCCGGCCCGCTCGTCGCGTACGGCCTCGAGCACCCGCAACTCGTGCGGCACCACCGGATCCGGCAACCGGTCCAGGGCGAACCAACGCAGGTCGGCGGCCTTCTCCGGCTCCATGATCTTCGGCTCGCCCTGCCACGCCGTGACCAGGAAGAAGTAGTCGCACCGCTCGTCCTCGACGGTGCCGCGCCGTTCGGCCGGATCGTCGTTGGTCCGGTGCAGCGTGGTCACGCCGACCAGGTCCTGCTCCCGTACGGTGACGCCGAGTTCCTCCGCAGCCTCCCGCACCCCGGCCGCCAGTACGGACTCGCCGGCCTCCACGTGCCCGGCCGCGGCGACCGCCCAGTGATCATCGCGGTAACCGGTGCCGGACCGGTACTGCAGCAGCACCTCGTCACCGCGGAGGAAGATCAGGTAGGCCGCCGGTACGACCGAGAAACGGACCGCCGAGGTCACCGCTGCGCTTCCGGCCGGAGCAGCGGAAACAGAATCGTCTCCCGAATCCCGGCTCCGGTGAACAGCATGGCCAGCCGATCGATGCCGACGCCGAGCCCACCCATCGGCGGCGCCCCGTACTCCAGCGCGGTCAGGAAGTCCTCGTCCAGCTGCATCGCCTCCGGGTCGCCGGCGGCCGCGGCGAGCGACTGCTGGACCAGCCGCTCCCGCTGGATCACCGGGTCGATCAATTCGGAGAACGCCGTGCACAGCTCGGTGCCACCGATGATCAGGTCCCAGGCCTCGATCAGCCGCGGGTCGCTCCGGTGCGGGCGGGCCAGCGGTTCCTTCGACGCCGGAAGGTCATGGATGAAGGTCGGCTGGATCAGCGTCGGCTCGACGATCTCGGAGAACAGCTCCATGATCAACTTGTCGGCGTCCCAGGCCGGGTCGACCGGGAGCGTCCGGGCCGCGGCGATCTCACGCAGCCGGTCGGCCGGCGTGTCCGGCGTGACCTCCTCGCCGAGCGCCTCGGACAGGCCGGGGTAGACGCCGAGCCAGCGCCATTCGACGCCGAGGTCGACCGGGCCGGCCGCGGTCTGCACCACCCGGCTGCCGAGCCGGTCCGCGATGTCGAGAATGATCTTGCGCAGCAGGTCTGCGACGGTCCGTTGATCACCCCACGCGACGTACGCCTCGAGCATGGTGAACTCGGGGCTGTGGGTGGAGTCGATCCCTTCGTTGCGGAAGATCCGGCCGATCTCGTAGACCCGCTCGATGCCGCCGACGACCGCCCGCTTCAGGAACAGCTCCAGCGAGATCCGCAGCGTCATGTCGATGTCGAACGCGTTCAGGTGGGTGCCGAACGGGCGGGCGTGGGCGCCGCCGTGGATCAGCTGCAGCACCGGCGTCTCGATCTCCAGGAATCCCTGCTCGTGCAGGGTTTCTCGGACGCTGCGCATGATCGTCGCGCGGGTCCGGACCATGTCCCGGGCCTGTTCCCGGACGATCAGGTCGGCGTAGCGGCGGCGCACCCGGGCCTCGTCGGAGAGCTCCTTGTGCAGCGTCGGCAGCGGTCGCAGCGCCTTGCTGGCCAGTTCCCAGGAGGTCGCCAGCACCGAGAGCTCGCCGCGCTTCGAGGCGATCACCCGGCCGGTCACCGAGACGAAGTCACCGAGATCGACGAACCGCTTCCAGGTCGCCAGCGACTCCTCGCCGACCTCGGCCAGCGACAGCATCGCCTGCAGCCGTACCCCGGAATCGTCGAGGGTGAGGCCCTCCTGCAGCGTCGCGAAGCAGAGCTTGCCGGTGTTGCGGACGAACACCACCCGGCCGGTCACCGAGACCACGTCGTCGGTCTCCTCGCCGGCGGCGAGATGGGCCCAGTCCTTGCGCACCTCCTGCAGGGTGTGCGTGCGCGGGACCGCGACGGGGTAGGCGGGAATCCCCTCGGCGATCAGGTCCGCCCGCTTCTGGGTCCGAATGCGCTGTTGCTCGGACTCCTCGATGTCGCTTTCGTGGCTCACCGGGTCAGCCTATCGATCCGCGATCGGCGGTTTCTCCGCCCATCTCCGAGTGACGCAGCGCCTCGGCGAGCCGCGCAACCACTACGGTGTCGGTCATGTCGCAACCACCGTACGGCGCTCCGACACCGCCTCCGCCGGCCATGGGCCAGTCCCAGCTGGTCGTCAACCTGCGCAAGCCGTTCGGGCTGCTGGCCGACCAGATGGTGTCCCCGGTGGTCAACATCAACGGGCATCCGGCGCCGGCGAAGTGGGGCCAGAACTTCTATCCGACCCACGCCGGGCATCACCAGGTGTCCTGCTCGTCCCGTTACATGTGGGAGTTCGGCCCGCAGACGATGGCCGTCGACATCCCGCCGGGTCAGTCGCTCGAGGTCCACTACACGGGCCCGGTGATCACGTTCGGCTCCGGCAGGATGGGCTTCACCGAGCAGCCTCGGCCGGGCATGATCGCCTGGGTCCTGATGATCACGATCCCGGTGGCTCTGATCTTGCTCCTGGTGATCGCCGGCGTCGTCGCGGGCCTGAGCGGCTAGTCCACCGAAGCCCTGCTCGACGCGGCCGTCAGACCATGGCCCCGGGGTCAGTCCGAGCACTATGTTTGGCCGCATGAGCAATTACGGCCAGCAGCCCCCTTACGGCCAGAACCCGTACGGTCAGCCGAATCCGTACCCCCAGCAGCCGGGCGGTCAGCAGCCGTACCAACAACCTCAGCAACCGCCGTACGGCCAGCAGCAACAGCGCCCCGGCCAGTACCCGCAGCAGCAGGGCTGGGGTCAGCAGCAGCAGCCTCAGCAGTACGGCCAGCAGCCGTACGGTGGCCAGCAGCAGTACGGGCAGCAACAGCAGCAGGCCTGGCCGCAGCAGCCGGAGCGTCCGCAACGGCCCGAGTTGATCAAGCGCGCGCTGCCGGTCAGCACCACCGAGACGGTGCCCGGCCGGGAGGTGTCCGAAATCCTCGGCGAGGTGGTCGGCGTGGTCGCCCGTGCCCGTGAGTTGCCCCGCGAACTCCGTACCTCCAATCCGGCGGAGAGCTACGTCGCCCTGCTCACCCGGTCCCGCCAGGACGCGGTCGGCCGGATGGTCGAGATGGCCACCGCCGCCGGCGCGGACGCGGTGATCGGGCTGCGGTTCGACTCCAGCGAGATCACCCAGGCGCTCAGCGAGGTCTCCGCGTACGGGACCGCGGTGAAGCTGCACCCGGCCGACGCCGACGACATCGAGACCGACCCGGGCGTCGCGACCGCGGACGAACCGGCTCCCCGCAAGGCCTTCGGCGGCGAGGACATCCCCGCCGACCCGGCCAGCGCCCCGAGTGCCGACGCCGGGCCGACCGGCCGGGCCACCCCGGTGTCCTCGGCCTCCGCTCCGGAGACGGAGGCGACGACGTTGAAGCGGCCCGACCAGCCCGGTCCGTGGCCGCCGTCGAGCCCGGGCTGGCCCTCCCAGTCCTGATCCCTGCCCCTAGGATTGGTGCCATGAGTGCCGACAAGAACAAGAAGTCCAAGCGGCCGGTCGACGCTGTCGAGGATGAGACCAAGCGCAAGTTCCGGGAAGCACTCGAGGCCAAGCAGGGTCGCCGCGGTGAGGATCACCTCGACGGCAACGGCCCCCAGGTGCAACCGCACGGCCGGATCGAGGCCAAGCGCACGTTCCGCCGCAAGACCGGCTAGGAGTTCAAGCCCTACGACTCGTGCAGCCGGACGGTGATCTCGTCGCCGTCCGGCCGGAACCGGACCCGTGACAGGTCCGGCACGACGGCGTCAGCCTGCAGTTCGGCACGCTCCGACGTCGTGAGTACGGCCAGCGTCGCGCACCCCGCTGCGCTCGCCGCGCGCAGCCCGTTCGGAGCGTCCTCGACGACCAGACAGTCCTCCGGCGCGACGTCGAGCCGTCGGGCCGCCTCCAGGAACGGGTCCGGGGCCGGCTTCCCGCGCCGTACGTCGTCGATCGTGATCAGCACCGTCGGCGGCACCAGGCCGGCGGCCGCCAATCGGGCCGCGGCCAGCGGGCGGCTGGCCGAGGTGGCGATGGCGTTGCGGGCCGCGGCGAGGTCGCGCAGCGCGATGTCGGCGCCCGGCAGCACCACGATGTCGGCCAGATCGGCCAGCTCCAGTTCGTTGATCCGCTCGATCGCGCGGGCCTGATCCGGTTCGGCGATCAACCGCCGGACGACGTCCGCGGACGGCAGCCCGTGCCCGCCGGCGAGCTGTTCGGCGGTGATCCCGAAGTCGATCGCCCACGCCGTCCACGCCCTGATGATCGCGCGCGTAGAGTCGACCAGCGTCCCGTCCATGTCGAAGATCACGGCGGCGAACCGCCGGTCCGCGATTCCGGCCAAGGGGTCGGCAGCAGTCACGTCGGTCACCGCCTCATTCAACCAGCGGATTCGGAAACCTCCGAAAACCAGCTTGTGAGTGAGCGCTCACTCACCTATGCTGCTCGACATGGCCCGTGCTACCCCCATGTCCGCGGAAGACCGCCGCGCGATGATCATCGCCGCGACCGAACCGCTGCTGCGCGAGCACGGCCGGACCGTCAGCACCAAGCAGATCGCCGAGGCCGCGGGGGTCGCCGAGGGCACCATCTTCCGCGTCTTCGACAGCAAGCAGGCCCTGATCGACGCCGTGCTGGAGCGGGCGTTCAGCTCCCAGGTCACGCTGCAGCAGCTGCTCGAGATCTCCACCCGGTCGAGCCTGCGGGAGCGGCTGGTGGAGATGGCCCGGGTCATGCAACAGCGGATGATCGAGAGCTTCACCCTGATCCATGCCATCGGCCCGCCGGCCGAACCGAAGGAGGACGATCGGCGCAAGCTCCGGGACCGGATGATCGCCGACGCCGAACTGCTGACCGACGCCATCTCCGAGCTGATCGGCGACGACGCCGGCCAGCTCCGGGTCGACGCGACCGCCGCCGCCTACCTGCTCCGGTCGACCGTGTTCGCCCTCTCCCACCCGATGGTCGCCTGGGTGCACGGCCTCCACATCGAGGCCACCGACCCCGAGGCGATCATCGACCTGCTGCTGTACGGCCTCGCCGCCGACGGCCCCGCGACGGACCGGGTCGACCTGGCCGCCGCCTTCGCCCAGATCTCGCAGTCCGGAGACCACAGCTGTGCCCGGCCCGCACCCTGACCCTCCGCACTGCGCCTTGCCCACTCCACCGAAACCCCGAGGACGCTCATGTTGATCAAGCTGCTCCGGACCTATCTGCGGCCCTACTGGGCCGCAGTGGTCGGGGTCGTCCTGTTCCAACTCATCGGCACCATCGCGTCGCTCTACCTGCCGAGCCTGAACGCCGCGATCATCGACAACGGCGTCGCCAAGGGCGACACCGCCTACATCACCAGCACCGGAATGATCATGCTCGTGGTCAGCCTGGTCCAGCTGGTCTGCGCCATCGGCGCCACCTACCTCGGCGCCCGCACCGCGATGGCGTTCGGCCGTGACCTGCGCGGCGCGATCTTCGACCGGGTGCTGCACTACTCCGCCCGGGAGCTGAACAGATTCGGCGCTCCGTCGCTGATCACCCGCAACACCAACGACGTCCAGCAGGTGCAGATGCTCGTGCTGATGACGTTCACCCTGCTGGTGATGGCGCCGATCACGATGGTCGGCGGGATCATCGCGGCCCTGCGCGAGGATGTCGGGCTGTCCTGGCTGGTCGCGGTCGCCGTGCCCGTGCTCGGCGTCTCGATCGGCCTCGTGGTCCGCAAGCTGGGCCCGCTGTTCCGGGTCATGCAGACCCAGATCGACACCGTGAACCGCGTGCTGCGGGAGCAGATCACCGGCATCCGGGTGGTCCGCGCCTTCGTCCGCGAGCCGGAGGAGGTCCGCCGCTTCGACACAGCCAACGGCGATCTGACCGCCACCGCCACCGCGGTCGGCAGGCTGTTCGCCTCCATGTTCCCGATCGTCATGTTGATCATGAACCTGTCCAGCGTCGCGGTGCTCTGGTTCGGCGCCCAGCGGGTGGGCAGCGGGGCCATGCAGGTCGGCTCGCTGACCGCCTACCTGACGTACCTGATCCAGATCCTGATGTCGGTCATGATGGCGACCTTCATGCTGATGATCGCGCCGCGTGCGATCGTCTGTGCGGAACGGATCTCCGACGTGCTCAACACCGAGTCCTCGGTGGTCATGCCGGACCGTCCGGTCGCCGTCGGCGGCACCGTCGGCCAGGTGCAGCTGAGCAACGCCGAGTTCACCTATCCGGGCGCCGATCATCCCGTGCTGCGTGACGTGTCGCTGACGGCGCGGGCCGGTCAGACGACCGCGATCATCGGCTCGACCGGTGCCGGCAAGACCACGTTGATCTCGCTGATCCCGCGGCTCTTCGACGCCACCGGCGGATCGGTGACGGTGGACGGGGCCGAAGTTCGTGATCTTGACGGCGAGGAGCTCTGGTCCAAGATCGGGCTGGTGCCGCAGCGGCCGTACCTGTTCACCGGGACGGTCGCCAGCAATCTGCGGTACGGGAACCCGGAGGCGACCGACGACGAGCTCTGGCACGCACTCCGGGTCGCCCAGGCCGAGGACTTCGTCCGGGCCATGCCGGACCAGCTGGAGGCGCCGATCGCCCAGGGCGGCACCAACGTCTCCGGCGGTCAGCGCCAGCGGCTCGCCATCGCCCGGGCCCTGGTCAAGAAGCCGGAGATCTACATCTTCGACGACTCGTTCTCGGCGCTCGACGTGGCCACCGACGCGCGACTCCGGGCCGCGCTGAAGGCCGAGACCGGGAACGCCGCGGTGATCATCGTCGGGCAGCGGGTGGCGACGATCGCCGACGCCGACGTGATCATCGTTCTCGAGGACGGGGCCGTGGTCGGGCGCGGCACCCACGACGAGCTGTTGCTCACCTCCCCGACCTATGCCGAGATCGTCGATTCCCAGCTGAGCGCCGAGGAGGCTGCAGCGTGACCGAGAAGACCGAAACCTCGGAGCAACCGAAGGCCAAGGCTCCGGAACGACCGAAGTACGCACCGACCGAACGCATCGCCGGCCCGCCCGGCGCCCGGCCGGTCGAGAAGTCGATGAACTTCCTGCCGTCGCTGAAGCGGCTGCTCGGCCATCTCGGTCCGGAGCGCAAGGTGATCGTCGTGGCGATCATCCTGGCCCTGGTCGGGATCCTGCTGAACGTGCTGGGCCCGATCATCCTCGGCGCGGCCACCGACACGATCTTCGCCGGCTTCCTGAGCACCAGGCCGGCCTCGGAGATCCCGCCCGACGTCGCGTCCCGGCTGAACATCGTGCCGGGCGCCGGGATCGACTTCGCCAGGCTCGGCCAGATCCTCGGCGGCGCGATCGTGATCTACGTGATCGCCTCGCTGGTGCTGTGGTTGCAGGGCTACCTGGTCAACGGCGCGATCCAGCGGTCCATCTTCCGGATGCGCAACGAGGTCGAGGCCAAGATCAACCGGCTGCCGCTCAGCTACTTCGACCGGCAGCCGCGCGGCGAACTGCTGAGCCGGGTCACCAACGACATCGACAACGTGTCCCAGTCGCTGCAGCAGACGCTGAGCCAGCTGCTCACCGCCTTGCTGACCGTGATCGGCGTGATCGTCATGATGTTCGTCGTCTCGCCGGTGCTGGCGGTGATCGCCCTGATCACCGTACCGGTGACGATCGTGATCACCACCTTGATCGGGAAGCGGTCGCAGAAGCTGTTCGTCGAGCAGTGGAAGAGCACCGGCGAACTGAATGCGCACATCGAGGAGGCCTACAGCGGCCACACCCTGGTCCGGGTCTTCGGCCGTTCCAAGGAGGTCGAGGCGGACTTCGACGAGCGCAACCAGCGGATGTTCAAGGCCAGCTTCGGCGCCCAGTTCGTCTCCGGGACGATCATGCCGTCGATGATGTTCATCGGGAACCTCAACTACGTCGTGATCGCCGTCGTCGGCGGCCTCCGGGTCGCCAGCGGAACGCTCAGCCTGGGCGACGTGCAGGCCTTCATCCAGTACTCCCGGATGTTCACCCAGCCGCTGACCCAGGTGGCGTCGATGGCCAACCTGCTGCAGTCCGGGGTCGCCTCGGCGGAACGGGTGTTCGAGGTGCTGGACTCCGAGGAGCAGTCGCCGGAGGCCACCGGGGTGCTCGACTCGACCCGGGGCCGGGTGGAGTTCGATCACGTCTCGTTCAGCTATGAGCCGGACAAGCCGTTGATCACCGACCTGTCGCTGACCGCGGAGCCGGGCCAGACGGTCGCGATCGTCGGCCCGACCGGCGCCGGCAAGACCACGCTGGTGAACCTGATCATGAGGTTCTACGAGCTGAACGGCGGCCGGATCACCATGGACGGTGTCGACATCGCCACCGTGCCCCGCAACGCGCTGCGCTCCCGGATCGGCATGGTGCTGCAGGACACCTGGCTGTTCCACGGCACGATCAAGGACAACATCGCGTACGGACGCCCGGGCGCGACCGACGCCGAGATCGTGGCGGCCGCCGAGGCCACCTACGTGGACCGGTTCGTCCATTCGCTGCCGGACGGCTACGACACCGTGATCGACGAAGAGGGCAGCAACGTCAGTGCCGGCGAGAAGCAGCTGATCACCATCGCCCGCGCCTTCCTGGCCGACCCGGCCCTGTTGATCTTGGACGAGGCGACCAGCTCGGTGGACACCCGGACCGAACTGCTGGTGCAGCAGGCCATGTCGGCGCTCCGCGCGGACCGGACCAGCTTCGTCATCGCGCACCGGTTGTCGACCATCCGGGATGCCGACGTGATCCTGGTGATGGAGAACGGGGCGATCGTCGAGCAGGGTACGCACAACGAACTGCTGGACCGGCAGGGTCACTACTTCGACCTGTACAACTCGCAGTTCTCCGGCGCGATCGAGATCGACGAGGAGGCGGCGGCGCCGAGCGGTGGGACCCCCACGCCGGCTCCGGCCATGCGTCGATGATCATGGAGTGATCGACACCGAACCGCGGGCCGGATCCCTTTCCGGCCCGCGGTTTCGGCGTTCTACGGTCGGTCCCGCGGCTCCGCGGCTAGGGCTTCCGGCCGATCACGGCTCCGTTCGCCCCGGCGGCGTCGAACCAGACCGTGCTGACGTCGCGGAAGCCGAGGTCCGCCAGCCAGCTGCCGTACTCGGCCGGCGTGTAGTTGCGGCCGTCGGACGTCTCGATGAGCATGTTGAGGCTCATCAGCGCGGCCGGGGGTGGGCCGGTGCGTTCGTCGTCGACCAGCAGTTCGGAGATGATCACCCGCCCGCCGCTCGGCAGGGCCGTCCAGCACTTCTGCAGGATCGCCCGGCCGTGGTCCTCCGACCAGTCGTGCAGGATCATCGAGAGGAGGACGGTGTCGTACCCCTCGGGCAGCGACGGGTCGGCGAAGAAGTCGCCGGGCACCGCATCGATCCGGTCCGAGAGCCCGGCCTCCTTGATCTTCCGGGCGGCGATGTCGGCGACCTTGGGCAGCTCGTACACCGTTGCGGACAGGTCGGGATAGGCCCGGCACAGTTCGATGTCGAACGCTCCGGAGCCCCCGCCGACGTCGAGCACCCGGCGCGCGTCCCTCAGGTCGACGGCCTGTCCCAGCACCCGGGCGGTGAACGTCGAGAGCGAGTGCATCGCTTCCCAGAACACCGCCAGCAGCTCGGGATCCTCGCCGTCGAACAGGGAATCCTGCCGGTCCGGGTCCCAGGTCGTCGGGCGGTTCGTCCGGATCGCGTCGGCCAGCCGGCCCCAGCCGGGATAGAGCCGCCGGTCCAGCATCTCCACCCAGCCGCCGAAGTAGTACGGCCGGCCGCGGACCAGGAACTCCTCGGCCAGCGGGCTGTTGCGATAGCGTCCGTCGGCCTTGATCAGCAACCCGAGAGACGCGCACCCGGTGAGCAGCATCTCGGCTGGCCGCCGCTCGATCGCGAGCGAGCCGGCCAGCTCTTCGCTCGTCGTACCGCCGCTGTCAGCCAGCCGGGAGAACAGGTCGAGCTCGTGCGCCGCGGCGAGCGTCTTGAACGCCCAGAAGCCGGTCGTCAGTTGCATCAGGGGGATGGGGGACAAGGCCCGATCGGCCTCGTGGGTCATGGAACCTCCAGCAAGCTCGTCGTCGGTGTCCGGTCGAGCTGAACCCGCCACCGGCCGCAACCGCCGCAGTGGTCGTACGCGAGCAGTCCCAGGCTGATCCGATGGCGGGACCTGGTTTGCCAGTCATGGCGGTGCGGCGGCTGCGCCGGGATCCCGGCGAGGTGCCGTTCCGGCCGTCGCGCGGTGCTCATCCGTCCTCCTCGTTGAATACGTCCCCTCGATCCTTCGGTCTGCGCGCACACCGCCGACAGGTCGCCGACCGGACAGCTGCCGGACATTTCAGGACCCGGCCGACCCCGGGACACCCGCCGCCGAACCCTCCTAGACTTCGGCGGGGAGGCAGGTGTGAGCGAACCTGGACGACCGTCGGATTTCGGTGAGGTGCTGCGCGGCTGGCGCGAGCGTGCGCTGCTCACCCAGGAGGAGCTCGGCCGGCGGGCCGGGCTCGATCCGCGGACCCTGCGCCGCTGGGAGTCCGGCGCAGCCACCCGACCGCACGGCAGTTCGTTGCGCCGGGTCGCCGAGATTCTCGACCTGGATCCCGAGGAGGCGGCGACGCTGGCGGCTGCCGCTCGGGGCGGCAGTACACCGGCCCCGACCGTGACGCCCGAACGGCCGCAGCAGTTGCCGCCGGCCCCGTCGCACTTCGTCGGCCGCGGCGAAGAGCTGGCCGCGGTGCGGGGCCACGCGTCCGCGGGCCGGACCGTTGTCGCCGTCGAGGGTATGGCGGGCGTGGGCAAGACCGCGTTCGCGATCCAGGCCGGGCGACTGCTCGCGCCCGACTTCCCGGACGGTCACCTCTTCATCGACCTGCACGGCTTCAGCGACCGCACCCGGCCGGTCGACCCGGCCGAGGCCTTGGTCCGGCTGATCCGTGCGCTGAACCTGTCGACGGACCAGTTGCCGGCGGACGTCGAAGAACTGGCCAGCCTGTTCCGCAGCCTGGTCGCGGATCGTCGCCTGCTCCTCGTGTACGACAACGTCGGCACGGCGAGCCAGGTCGCGCCGTTGCTGCCGGCCACACCCACCTGCCTGGTCCTCACCACCAGTCGGCACACGCTCACCGGCCTCGACCGGGACGCGACCGTCCGACTGGACGTGTTGGCGCGGTCCGAGGCCGCCGACCTGTTCGTCCGGACCTCGGAGACTCCCGGTTCGCCCGACGCGGACCTGCTGGCGGAGGTGGTGGAACTCTGCGGCCGACTGCCGCTGGCGGTCCGGATCGCCGCAGCCCGGTTCCGCTCCCGGCCGTCCTGGCGGCTGGCCGACCTCGTCCTGCGGCTGCGCGAGCAGCGCGCGGCCTTTCTCGACCAGCACGACGACCACGTCCCGGGCGTCTCCGCTGCCCTCGACCTCTCCTATGCCGCGTTGGACGAACCGACCCGGCGCGCCTACGGCCTGGTCGGTCTCGCGCCCGGCCCCGATCTCGGTGCCGACGCGGCTGCCGCACTGTTCGGCACCGCGGTCACCGCCGCCGGATCGGCGCTCGAGAGCCTGCAGGACCTGCACCTGCTCAACGAGGACCCGGCCGGGCGGTACAGCCTGCACGACCTCACCCGGAGCCACGCAGCCCGGCAGGCGCGGCTGGTCCAGACCGAACAGGACCGTACGGACGCGCTGGTCCGGCTTCTCGAGCACTACTGCGCCTGGGCGGGCGCTGCGATGGATGTGGCCCATCCGTACACCCGCAGCCGGCGACCGGAGCTGCCCCAGGTCGAGCACCCGGACTGGACGGCCGACCAGGCGAACGCCTGGCTCGACGCCCAGCTGCCCAACCTGCTGGCCGGCGCCCGGGCCGCCGCCGAATTCGGCCTGGACCGGTACGTCATCGACCTGGCGGGCCTGCTGCCCCGCACGTTGATCATGAAGCACCTGATCGGTGAGACCGGCAGCCTGCTCGAGCTGGCCCTTCGTGCCGCCGAGAAGCTGGGCGATCGTGCCGCGACAGCCCGAGCGCACCGGGACCTGGGCAAGGTACGACGACACCAGGTCGACTTCCGGGGAGCGGCCGGCCACTTCGCTCAGGCCCTGACCATGGCCGTGGCGGAACGACTGCCCCTGGTGGAGGTGGAGGCGCGCATCGAACTCGCCGCCACGGTGCATTACGGCGGCACGGACGTGGACCCCGACGAACACTTCACCCGGGCCCTGCAACTCGCGGAGGCGACGGGTGACGAGCTCGGACTGCTCGAGTCACACTTCCTGATCGGCCACGCCCGGCTGAACGAGGGCGCCTACCGGTCGGCGGCTGATCACTTCCACCAGGCCCTCACGCTCTCTCGTCGAGTGGGCTACCGAGCGGGCGTGGTCGAATCGATGATCGGTCGAGGGCGGGCCATGGCCGGGCTGGGGCAACGGGAAGCGGCCGTCGAGGACTTCGAGTTTGGCGTGCGTCTGGCCCGCCAGGAGGGCCTGCCGATGGCCGAACTCTCCGGGCTGTCGGGTCTGGCGGCCGCCGTCCGGCGGGCCGGCGACCCGGTGTCCGCGCTGGACCGCTATCGCGAGGCGCTGGCGGCAGCCCGCCGGGTGGGAGACCAGAACTGGCAGTACGAGGCCCACCTCGGGATCGGCCGGGCCCACCTCGACCTCGGTGACGGCCCTTCCGCGCTGGACCACCTTCGGCAAGCTCAGCTGGTGGCCGAGCGCCGCCGGGTGCAGGCTGATCTCGCGCGGGCCGAAGACGGCCTCGGCGATGCCTGGGCCCTTCTCGGCGATCGGGGCCGGGCCCGGGCGCACTGGCAGGCCGCCCTCGAGCTGCTCACCGAGCTCGGCGTTGATCACACGGACGGCCCGGAGACGTCTCGCGAATCGATCAGCCGGAAGTTCAGCGCGGAGTCGGCCGGTTCCTGATCATCGGCTCAGTCCGACTGCAGCCGGCCGCCGGAGCGGACCCAGCGGGCCAGGCCGCCGTCCAAGCGGCGGACCGGATGGCCGGCCCGCTCCAGCTGCTCGACGGCCCGGCCGGAGGCGAAGCAGTACGGGCCGTCGCAGTAGGCGATCACGTCGTGATCAGCGGGAATCTCGTCCATCCGCTGCCGCAGCTCGGTGAGCGGGATCGAGACCGCGCCCGGAATGTGCCCCCGGGCGTAGTCCTCGGCGGCCCGGACGTCGATGATCACCGTGTGCTCGTCGCGCAGGCGTTCCCGGAACTCCTTGACCGAGACCCGTTGCAGCCCGCCCGGCTTGCGGCTCAGCTCGTCCAGTTCGATCTTCATCCCGGACAGCGTCTCCTCCGCAAAGGCCTGGAACTCGCCGAGGAACTTCGACACCCGCCGGCCGGCCAGCCGGTAGTGGATCCGGACCCCGTCCCGCCGCGTCTCGACCAGCTGCGCGGCCCGCAACTGCTGCAGCTGGGCCGAGGTGTTCTTGACCGGCTGGTGCGCCGCGCGGGCCAGTTCCTCGACCGTGTGCTCACCCTGCTCCAGCAGGTCGAGCAGCCGGAGCCGTACCGGATTGGACAGGGCCTTACCGAGCCGGGCCAACTGGTCGTAGACGCCGGTGTCGTCGAAATCGTTCGGCTCTGGCCGATTCATGATCCTCCTAAGTACGGATCCGGAGGGCTCGGGCGGCGATAACGAGGGCCAGCACGCCGACCACAGCGTAGCCGTAGCCGAGCAGCTGGGCCGATCCGATGATCGCCGGCCCGCCGAGCCCGACCAGCAGACCGGCCAGCGCGGAACCGAACGCGTTGGAGATCAGCTGCACCGTGTTGACGCCGGCCGCGGCCTGCTGGGACTCGGCGGGGTCGGTCGAACTGGCCATCACCGCCGGCATCCACTGGACGAACGACATCCCGATCCCGGTTCCGGCGATGATCAACGCCACGAACCAGAGGCCGATCAACACCGGCCCGGGATCCGTGACCTGCAACGCGGTGTAGCCGGCCAGTCCGATCGCGACCAGCGCCGGGCCGACCAGCCGGACCACCCGGGTCGCCGCCGGCCGGGACACGCCGCTGGACAGGATCGAGGCGAGGCTCCAGCCCCAGGACAGCGAGGCGCCGAGCAGCCCGGCACCGAGCGGCGAGAGGCCGCCGATCCGCTGCCCGAACAGCGGCAGGAACGTCTCGATGGTGGAGCCGATCGCCAGCGCGGCGATGCTGAGGTAGAACCAGATCAGGACCGACCCGCGTCGGAAGGTCCGCCGCGGCAGCACCTGGACCGAGCCGGTCCGCTCGGCGATCACGAACCCGACGACCAAGATCACGGCCACGGCGATCAGGCCGATCCTGATCACCGCCTGCTCGTTGATCGACGCCACGCTCACCGCGGTGGTGGCCAGGGTGAGCAGCACCAGCGACAGAACCGGTACGGCGGCGGGGGCGTTCGCCTCCCCGTCCGCGTGCTGGTCCGGCATGGCCCGGCGGACCAGCACGGCGATCCCGAGCGTGCTGATCACCAGCAGCACGAAGGCGCCGCGCCAGGCGCCGAACTGGGCGAACAGGCCGCCGAGGACCGGTCCGACCAGGTTGCCGACGCCCCACATCGCCGACAGCAGACCGAAGGCCCGACGCCACAGCCGCTCCGGCAGGACCGTCCGGATCACCGCGAAGGCCAGCCCGGCCAGCAGGCCGCCGCCCAGTCCCTGCAGCCCGCGACCGACCAGCAGCACCGGCATCGTCGGGGCCACCGCCGCGACCAGGCTGCCGGCCCCGAACAGGCCCAGTGCGATCCAGTACGAACGCCGCGGACCCTGGCCGGACAGGGTCCGGCTGACCAGCATCGAGGTGATCACCGAGGCGATCAGGAACACCGTCATCGCCCAGGCATAGAGCTCCATGCCGCCGATCTCGACGACGGCACTGGGCAACAGGCTGGTGGTCAGATAGACGTTGATCGCGTAGAGGGCGACGCCGCCGCCGAGCACCGTCATCGGGCCGCGCGCCTCCGGCCCGAACAGGTCCCGCCAGCCGTCTCCCGCTGCAGCCCGGGGGCGCGTCGTGGTATTGCTCTCCTGACTCATATTCTAAGGATCGTTAGAACATCAGATATTGTCAAACTCTGACGGCGGGCCGCCCGGCGTTGCCCCGCCGAACCGGCGGGCGCACCATGGAAGGGTGACGACCGCCCCACCCGACCGCAGCACAGGTCCCGGCCCGCTCGACGAGCCGACCCAGGGCGCCCGGCCAGGCTCCGCTCCAGCGGCCCGGGCGGATCGGTCCGGCCCGGGCGGGTCCGACGCGGGTGATTCCAGCGCGGGCGGTTCCGGGTCTGGCGGGAACGGCTCAGGCAGGAACGGCCCGGGAGCGAACGGTTCGGGCGGCGGCATGCCGACCGGCGGTTCGCCGGGGACCGCCGGCGGCACCGGCCGTGGACTGACGGGACGGGCTGCCCTGGTCGGCGCCGCCGCCGGCCTGCTCGGCATCGGAGTCGCGGAGTTCGGCTCGGCGGTGCTGGCGCCGGCCGGTTCACCCCTGGTCGCCGTCGGCGACGCCGTGATCGCCAACCTTCCGGCTCCGCTGATCAACTTCGGCAAGGAGGTGCTCGGCACCGCCGACAAGCCGGTCCTGATCGTCATCGTGGCGCTGGTCAGCCTGGCCGTGGCGGCGGTGGCCGGCGTGGTCGAACGCCGGCTCCGCTGGGCCGGCCTGGCCCCGGTCCTGGTGCTCACCGTCCTGGCGCTGCTGGCGATCCGGGCCGGTGATCCGGGCGGCTGGCTGGCCTACGTCCCGATGATCATCGGCAGCACGCTGGCGTACCTGATCTTGTGGAACCTGATCGCGCGACTGCGGCCGTCCGGCCGGACGACCGACCCGGCCGGCCGACGCCGGGTGCTCGGACTCTCCGTGCTGGTGGCCGGGCTCGGTGCCGCCGGAACCCTGGCCGGCCGGGCCATCGGCGGTGCCCTGCAGGCCGTCAACGAGGCCCGGCAACGGATCCGGCTCCCGGCTCCGGCGCGACCGGCCGACCCGGTGCCGGCCGGCGCCGACCTGGCGGTGCCCGGGTTGACGCCGTACGTCACGCCGAACGAGCACTTCTACCGGATCGACACCGCGCTGCAGGTGCCGCAGGTCGACCCGGCGACCTGGCAGCTCCGCGTGATCGGGATGGTCGAGCGGGAGATCACCCTCAGCTTCGACGAGTTGATCAACAAGCCGCTGGTCGAGCACCAGATCACGTTGTGCTGCGTCTCCAACGAGGTCGGCGGATCCCTGATCGGCAACGCGACCTGGCTGGGCTGGCCGATCCGTGAGGTGCTGGCCGCGGCCCGGCCGCTGCCGGGCGCCGACATGGTGCTGTCCCGCAGCCAGGACGGGTTCACTGCCGGCACGCCGCTCGAGGTGCTCACGGATCCGGGCCGGCAGTCGCTGCTCGCCGTGGGCATGAACGGCGAGCCGTTGCCGTTCGAGCACGGCTTCCCGGTCCGGATGGTGGTGCCCGGCCTGTACGGCTACGTCTCGGCGACCAAGTGGGTGGTCGAGCTGAAGGTGACGACGTTCGAGGAGGACGCGGGCTACTGGACGCCGCTCGGCTGGTCCGCGCTGGGCCCGATCAAGCTCGCGTCACGGATCGACACCCCGCGCCGCAGCGTCGCGGCGGGCACGGTCATGATCGCCGGCGTCGCCTGGTCCCAGCACACCGGCATCGGCAGCGTCGAGGTCAAGATCGACGACGACGCCTGGCAGCAGGCCCGGCTGGCCGACGTCACCGGCCCGGACACCTGGCGCCAGTGGGCGTACGAGTGGGCCGCCAGTCCGGGTGATCACACGATCACGGTCCGGGCCGTCGACGCCGAGGGCCGTCCGCAGATCGAGGCGACCGCCCCGCCCGCGCCGGACGGAGCGACCGGCTATCACTCGGTGTCGATCACGGTCGACTAGTCATTCGAGCCATTCGGTCTCGAACTTGCTGCCCGCGTGGATGTGCACCGCCTCGTACCCCTGCGGGCCGGTGGCGAACTTGTGCGGCGTGTCGGCGGGTACCACGAGCACCAGTCCCGCCTTGCCGACCAGCTGCTCGGTGCCGATGGTGAAGGTGGCCGAACCGCGCCGGATGATGAAGGTCTCGGCGTACGGGTGCTTGTGCAGCCGCGGCCCGATGCCCTCCCGCGTCGTCGACTCGAGAATGATCGAAATGCTGGCGTTGCCCGGCAGTTCCTCGTAGTTCTGTTCCCAGTCCTCGCCGTCGTCGCGGCCGTCCTCACGATTGATCACGAAGCCATCCATGGACCGAGGGTAGGTCCACACCGGCGTTCAGGCCAGTGCCCGCTCCAGCCAGGCGAAGGACTGCCAGCCACTCACCTCGTGGCCGCCCGGGTGCAGGTCGGTACCGAACCGGTCCGCCACGCCGGCTGCCGCGTAAGCCTTGGCCAGCTGGTCCGCGGCGCGCTCGAAGCCGCCGCGCGGAAAGATCGGATCCCGCTCGCCCGACTCCAGGAACAGCCGCCGAGGCATGATCAACTCCAGCAGATCGGGCTGCTCGGCCAGCGCCAGCACACCCGGCAGGTAGTTGCACAGACAGTGCCGGACCGCGCGGATCGAGTCGGCGAACGTGTTCGGGTAGCCGCACAGCACGGTGGCCCGGACCCGGTCGTCGAGCGCCGCGACGATCATGGACAGCATCGAGCCACCGGAGTGCCCGACGATGCCGATCCGGTCCGGGTCGACGTCGTCCCGCGCCGCGAGTTGATCAAGGACGCCGAGCAGCTCGACCACCCGCAGGCCGGTCAGCGTGGCGCCCTGCATCAGGAACGTGCTGGCCAGGCGGTAGCAGGCGTTGCCGGCGTCGGCGTCGTAGCCGTGATCGGCCCGGCTGCGCCGCTCCCCGAAGCCGACCACGTCCGGCGCCAGCACGATCAGGCCGCGGCGGACCAGTGCGACCGCGAAGTGGTGGTGTCCGTCCTGATCATCCGGATCCGGGGCACCGTCCGGCAGCATCCCGGTGACCTGCCGGCTGCCGTACCCGTGGCCGTGCACGGCGAGCACCGCCGGGGCCCGGGCCGGCGCGCCGTCGGGGATCAGCAGGTAGGCCCGGCATCGCAGGCCGGACAGGAGTTCCAGCTCGATCCGGTCCCGCCGGTAGCCGTCGCAGTCCACCTGCTCGACGATCTTGGGCTCGGTGTCGATCCGCATCCCGAGGAACGGCGTGGTCAGGTCGCGGAGGTACGCCAGCCGCTGCTCGGCCGAGACGGCGTCCCGGTCGAGCGACCGGTCCAGTACGGACAGCGCGGGGTCGGCCCCTGGTTCGTCAACCCGCATCGAGCATCCCCTGCACCTCCGTCGTGAACCGTTCCGCGGCCTGCTCCGGGCTGAGCCTGGTGAAGAAGACGTCCGAGACGTACCGCTTCAGGACGTTCTGCACGTCGCTGGCGCCGACCGGCGGCACCGGCGGCGCGTCCTTGATCTCGTCGGCGAGCCCGTCCAGGAAGCGCAGCGACTCGAGGTCGACCGGGCGCAGTGCCTCCTCGACGGCCGGCCGGGTGGCCCGGTTGATCGGCGCGCCGCGGTCGACCAGCAGCGTCTTGGCGGCGTCCGGGTCGTTGATCAGGAAGTTCAGGAACGTGATCGCCTGGTCCCGCCGCTCGGTCCGCGCCGACAGCGACCAGAACATGCTCGGTTTGTAGTAGAGGCCGTTGTCGGCCGCCCGCCCGGTCCGGCTGGGCGGCCGGAGCTGCACCAGGTCCGAGCCGCTGGTGCCCTCCAGCGAACCGAGCTGATTCGTCCAGTACCAGGTCATCGCGGCCCGGTTGGTGCCGAACGCCGATTGCTCCAGCGAGGCATCCGCCTCCTCGACGTACCGCTCGGCCGCCGGGCCGGCGCCGGCCTCCATCAGCGCGAACAGCTCCGTGAAGAAGTCGATCAAGGTCTCCGGCCGGTAGCCGAGCCCGCCGTCCGCCGTGTAGAGCTGTTCGCCGTGCTGCCGCAGCCAGATGATCAAATAGGCCTCGTTGATGCCGTACGCGGTGCCGATGATCTTGCCGCCCGAGTCCTTGCCGATCTTGGTCGCGACCTCGCGATAGTCGTCCCAGGTCCAGGTCTGGTCGTCCGGCAGGTCCAGTCCGGCGTCGGCGAACAACTGCGGATTCGCGACCACCGTGTACGCGTTCTGGCCGGTGCTGATGCCGTACAGCTGGTCGGTGTAGCTGCCGGCGGCGAGGGCCTGCTCGTCGATCGTGCCGAGCTCGAGACCGGCCGCCTCGCGGAGATTCATCAGGGCACCGCGCTCGCCGTACTCGGCGATGTACTTCTGGTCCATGTTGATCACGTCCGGCGCGTCGTTCGCGGCGGTCATCGTGGCCAGCTTGTCCCAGTAGCTGCCCCACTCGCCCGGCTCCGGCGCCACCGGGATGTCCGGGTGCCGGCTGGTGAACAGGTCGATCACGGCCTGGGTCTGCCGGTTCAGGTAGTCGTTGCCCCACCAGGCGAACCGGACCGGTCCGCCGCCGGGGCCGGCCGTACCGGAACGCCCGCAGCCGACCAGGCCGAGCCCCGCCAGCCCGGCCATCGCTCCCAGCATCCCGCGCCGGTTCAGTACACCCATCGGAACTCCTCGACTCTGAGAACCTCGATTGAGAAACCGTTTTCCTGAGGCTATCGTACGGGAGTCGTCAAGAGTGGCCGATCAGCCGAGGGCGGTCTCCGACTCGGTCGTGAACCGAGCCGCCGCCTCCTGGCCGGAGATCTTCCCGAACAGCACGTCCGAGTGGGCCCGGGCCAGGACGTCGCCGAGGATGGTGCCGCCGCCCGGCGGCGGGGACGGCGGCGTGTCACCGAGGGCCGGCTCCAGGTCGGCGATGAACTGCGCGACCCGGCGCCCCTCCGGCGTCAGCTTGGACTCGATCGCCGCCGCCACCTCCAGGTTGGCCGGATAGCCCCGCTCGTCCAGGCAGATCGAGGCACACTCGACACTGTTCACCCACCAGTCGATCAGCGCGGCAACCTCCTCGGGATGCTTCGTCCGGCTGGAGGCCGACCACATCATCGAGGGGTGGTACCAGGCCTTGAGATCGGCCGCCTTCCCGGTCACGCTCGGCAGCCGCAGCATCGCGATCTCCGTGCCGGCCGCCTTGGTGGTCGCGGCCAACTGGTTGGACCAGCTGATCATGAACGCGGTCCGGCCTTCGACCAGCGTGGACTGCTCGAGGGACTTGCTGCCGTCCTCGATCACCACCTCGGTCGGCGGGATGGCCTTCGCCTCCATGAAGTCGATCATGAGCGCGAAGTAGGCCTCCAGATCCGCCGCGGTGAAGGCGAGCCGCCCCTCCGGCGTGAACAGGTCAGCGCCGTTCTGCCGTAGCCAGGCCTGCATCGCCTTGTCGCTGAACGGGCTGGCGGTGCCGAAGATCCCGTCCCGCGACTTCGCGGTGACCTCCGCGGCCAGTTCGCGATACTCGGCCCAGGTCCAGGTCTGGTCGTCCGGCAGCTCGACCTTCGCCTTCTCGAGGACGTCCGGCCGGGCCATGATCACCGGCGTGTTGATGCCCGCGTTGATCCCGACCAGCTTGCCGTCCACCCGCCCCGAGTCCAGCGTGCCCGGCCCGAACTTCGACACGTCGACGAGGTCGGCCAGGTCCAGCAGCGCGCCCTTGGAGCCGTAGTCGCCGACGAAGCCGTCGGCCATCTGGATCAGATCCGGCGCATCGTTGCCGGCGGTCTGGGTGGCCAGCCGTTCCCAGTACGCCGAGAACTCGGCCGGCTGCTGGTCGACCACCAGGCCCGGATGATCCTTCAGGTAGAGCTCGATGGCCTGCCCGGTCTGGGCGTTGCGCAGGTCGTTGCCCCACCACGCGAAGATCACCGTCGCCGACCCGTCACCCGTCGGCGCACCGCTGTTCCGGCCGCAGCCCGCGAGCCCGGCCACGGCAGCGCCACCCGCCAGCCCGAGCAGCCCGCGCCTGGTCAGTCCGACCATCGTTCCTCCTCGTCGAGAAAGGGGTTTCTGACCTCGAGGCTAAGTGCCCGACCGGCACTGGGTCAATATTCACTCCCGAGAAGACATGCTCACCGCGGCGCAGCGGACCGTTCAGTCGCCGTCGGGGTCGGTCGCCTCATGGTGCTCCAGCAAGGTCCGGATCAGTCCGACGTAGCGGCGCCGGTCGGCGACCGAGAGCGGCTCGAGGAAGTCGTCCTGGACCCGGTCCAGGGCTCGGTCGAGCCGGTGCAACTGGCGGCGCCCGGCCGCGGTCATGGACACGATGTTGCGGCGACCGTCGGCGGGATCGGGGGTGCGCTCGACCAGGCCGGCCGCGGCGAGCTCATTGACGGCCGCGACGATATCACTGCGGTCGACGGCGACGCTGCGCCCGAGATCGGCCTGGCTGGACGGGCCGAACTCGTCCAGCGATGCGAGCAGCCGGTAGTGGTAGCCCTTGGCCCCGACACTCTCGAACGCCTGACCGACCAGCCGGTGCACGTGCCGGGCCAGTTGCGTCGTGAGATAACTCGGCTTGCGGGACAGTCGCTCGGGACGAGGTGCCATGACCGAACTCTACCGACTCGTTGGTGTTCCCAACGAAGTCGTCTATCGTTGGCCGTACCAACGAAAGGATCCGACCATGATCACCGAGTTCCCCGACGACCGACTCGAGATCGCCGACCTCGTGGCCCGGCTGGGCTTCTGGCTCGACCGCCGCGGTGGCGACCCCGCCTCGATCTACGACCAGGACGTCGTCGTTCGCAGCCCGGGCGGAGAGTTCACCGGCTTCGACGCCGTGATCGCGTACCTGACCCGCGACGATGCCGCCGACGAGCGGGCTCAGCACTTCCACACCGACCTGATCATCGACCTCGACGGCGACCGGGCCAGGGTCCGGGGCAACCAGCTCGTGCAGGTCTTCCGGACCGGCCAGCCGCCACACCGGACCGCCGGACTCCGGCTCGACTACCGACTGATCCGGCGCGCCGAAGGCTGGCGCCTGGCCACGATCGACATCGACCTCGCCTGGGTCATCGGAGCGCTCGCGGCCGCCTGACCCAGAGGAAATCTAAGGCAGCTATATTTTTAGAGGTGCTCAATCAAGCGATGGGGAGAGCGGCCATGCCAGAACCGGCACAGCACGTCGTCGAAACCAACGGCATCGCTCTGCACGTGAGCGAGGCGGGAACCGGACCGGCCGTGTTGCTGCTGCACGGCTTCCCGGAGCTCGCCTATTCCTGGCGCCACCAGCTGAGCGGGCTCGCGGCGGCCGGCTACCGCGCGATCGCTCCCGATCTCCGTGGTCACGGCCGATCCGCTGCGCCCGCGAAGGTCGAGGCGTACGGGATGCGCACGCTGATGGCCGACCTCACCGGCCTGCTGGACGCACTCGACGTCGGCGAGGCGGTCGTGGTCGGCCATGATCAGGGTGCGCTGCTGGCGTGGGCGCTGGCCGAGGCCCATCCCGAGCGGGTGACCGCGGTCGCCGCGCTCGGGGTGCCGTACCACCCGCGGCCGCCCAAGCCGCTGACCCGACTGCTGACCGAGCACGCTCCGGACACCTTCAACGTCGTGACGTACTTCCAGCAGCCCGAGGTCCCGGAGCAGGAGTTGCAGGCCGATGTCCGGGACACGCTGCTGAAGGTGTTCGCGGCTCAGTCCGGCGATGCCGACCCGGAGCTGGTGCCGAGATGGCTGACCGGCACACCGGCCGGCTCCGGCTTTCTCGAACCGTTGCCGGCGCCGGCTCGGCTGCCGTACTGGCTGAGCGAGGAGGACCTGGACCGCTACACAGCGGAGTACCGGCGCACCGGCTTCACCGGCACGCTGAACCGCTATCGCAACATCGACGCCGACTGGTTCGACCTGCCCGAGCTCGGTACGGGCACGATCACGCAGCCGGCGCTCTATCTGACCGGCGACCTGGACTCCGCCTACCGGCTCGGCACGCTGGAACCGATGAAGGCCCACTCGGCCGATCTTCGCGCGATCATCATCCTGCCCGGCTGCGGGCACTGGACCCAGCAGGAACGGCCGCAGGCGGTGACCGATCACCTGATCGCCTTCCTGGCCGGCCTCGACCCGAAGCCCTGAGCCCCTCCGCGGCAACTCTGAGACGGTTTGTCACAGTCGTCGCCTGCAGGTAACCCGCAGCTAACCCGGGTCCCGGCATCATCGTCCACGAGGCGCTCACCACCGGGTTCGATGCCGCGGGGAACCCGGTGGGGCGCCTCACCAAGCTCGTCGATGCCGTTCCGGAGGCGAAATCAGCCACCGACCCCTTCCGTCGACCGGTCACTTCTGCAGCGACACGCCGCCAGAACGCCTGCTTTGGTGACCGGTCGGCGGAATCTTAGAGGAGGCGCTTGCGGGGGTCGGGAGCGGCGGCGAGGAGGCGTTGGGTGTACTCGTGCTGCGGGTCGGCGATCACTTGGCGGCTCGGGCCGCGTTCGACGACCTCGCCGTGATACATGACCAGGGTCTCGTCGGAGTAGGCCTCGGCGCTGCCCAGGTCGTGGGTGATGTAGAGGATCGCCAGGTTCTCCTCGCGGCGCAGGGTGTCGAGCAGGTCGAGCATCTCCTTGCGGATGCTGACGTCCAGCATCGAGACCGGCTCGTCGGCCAGCAACACCCTGGGCTCCGCGGCCAGGGCCCTGGCGAACGAGATCCGCTGTCGCTCGCCGCCGGACAGCTCGTGCGGAAAACGATCAAGGTAGCGGTCGGCCGGCTCCAGGTTGACCCGGCGGAGCAGCTCCAGCGAGCGCTCCCTGATCTCCGCGGCCGTCGAGGCCTTGCCGTGGATCTTCAGCACCCGGCCCAGCACGTGGTTGATCCGGTGCAATGGGTTCAGTGACGCGAACGGGTCCTGCAAGATCATCTGGACCGAGCCGCAGTACCGGGTGAACGCCTTGCCGCCGAGCGCTCGCACCGGTTCCCCGTCGAGCAGGATCTCGCCGGACGTGATCGGCTGCAGCTGCGCCATCAGCCGGGCCACCGTGCTCTTGCCCGAGCCGCTCTGGCCGACCAGCGCCGTCACCCGGCCCGGTATCAGGCCGAGCGATACGTCGCTGACCGCGCGGAACCGGTTCGCCGAGCCGATCCGCCGGCCGGCCCGGCGGAACTCCTTGATCAGGTTCCGGCCCTCGAGGACGTACTCGGTCACAGTCGGGCCCCCAGATCAGCCAGCGAGGTGAGCAGCGATCGGGTGTACGGGTGCCCCGGCTCGGCGTACACCTCGACGGACGGGCCGTACTCGACCAGCCGACCGGCCCGCATGATCGCGATCGAGTCGCTGATCTCCAACAGCAGGGCCAGGTCGTGGGTGGTGAAGATGATCGCGAAGCCGAACTCGTCCCGCAGGGCCATGATCTGATCCAGCACCTCGCGCTGCACCAGCAGGTCCAGCGCGGTGGTCGGCTCGTCCATGATGATCACGTCCGGGTCCAGCACCAGCGCCAGCGCGATCGCGACCCGCTGCTTCATTCCGCCGGACAGCTCGTGCGGGTAGTTGTGCACCCGGTCCGGCTCGATCCCGACCTTGATCAACATCTGCTGGGCCAGTTCGGTCCGTTCGGCGCGCGACATCCGCGGCCGGTGCACCCGGAGCACGTCGTCGAACTGCGCCCGGATCGTGGTGACCGGGTTCAGCGCGTTCATCGCCGACTGGAAGACGATCGCGATCTCGGACCAGCGCAACGAGCGGAGCTCCGGCTGGGACAGGCCGAGCACGTCGACGGCCGTGGCGTCGTCGGGTCCGGTCTGCCCTTCGACAAGCTCAGGGGACGTTCGGCCGGCACGCCGGTGGTACGTCACGGTGCCGCCGGCCACCTCCGCCGGGGCGCGGAGCAGCCGGGTCACGGTGTTGGTCAGCGTCGTCTTGCCGCTGCCCGACTCGCCGGCCAGGCCGAGGATCTCGCCGCGATGCAACGTCAGCGACACGTCCTGGACGGCATGCACCAGACCATGATCGGTCGGGTAGTCGACGCGCAAGTTGCGCACCTCGATCACCGGGGCTCCGTCCCGACCGGCCCGATCCCGGATCACCGGTTCGGCCTCGGCGAACTCCCGGCGATCGGCCTCGCGGGCTGTCTCGACCACCGGTTCCTCGCCGGCCACCGGCTCGGTCAACGCCGGCCCGGCCCCGGGCGGTGTGCTCGCCGCGGACAGGTCCAGGGCCGCGGCGCGCCGCCCGACGGCGGCCTTTCCACGCCGCTTGCCGGTCCGGAGCCGCGGGTTGGCGTACTCGTCGATGCCGAAGTTGATCAAGGCCAGGCCGGCGCCGAGCAGGGCGATCGCCAGACCCGGCGGCACGAACCACCACCAGGCGCCGTACAGGAACGCCTGTGAGCTCTGGGCGAAGTAGAGCATCGAGCCCCAGCTGACCGTGGTCAGCGAACCCAGTCCGAGGAAGGACAGGCCGGCCTCGGCCATCACGCCGCCGATCACCATGAACAGGAAGCCGGAGGCGATCAACGGCAGCTCGTTGGGGATCACCTCGGTGAAGATGATCCGCCAGCGCGACTCGCCGGTGGCCCGGGCCGCCTCGACGAAATCCCTGTTGCGCAAGGACATCGTCTGAGCCCGGAGCACGCGCGCTGAGCCAGCCCAGGAAGTGATCGCGATGACCACGGCCACCGCCTGGATGCCGCGGTTGGGCAGGTAGCCGGTCAGCACGATCAGCAGCGGCATCCCCGGGATCACCAGGAACACGGCGGTCAGGATGTAGAGCAGATCGTCGGTGACGCCGCGGACATAGCCGCCGATCACACCGATCAGCACCGCGATGATCTTGGAGATGATCGCCGCGAAGACGCCGACGGCGAGCGAGACGCGCGCTCCGTAGACGAACTGGGCGAAGACGTCCTCGCCGATCTGCGTGGTGCCGAGCCAGTGCGCCGGCGACGGCGGCTGGAGCAGGTCGCGGCTGGTCGCGTCCGGTGAGTGCTGGGCCAGCAGCGGGCCGAACACCGCGAACAGGACGAAGAAGATCGCGATGATCAGGCCGGCCCGGACCTTGCCCGACTCGGGCCAGAGTCGCCCCAATGCCGTGCGGATCGGGCTCGGCCCTTCGACAGGCTCAGGGCTCGTGTGCCGGCTCATGCCTGCTCCTGCCGGGTGCGCGGATCGAGGAAGACGTAGACCACGTCGGCGGCCAGGTTGGCGATGATCACCGCGAATGAGATCACCAGGAACATGCCCTGCATCAGCGGGAAGTCCTGGTTCTGCACGGCGGTGAACAGGGCGTAGCCGACGCCGGGATAGTTGAAGATCACCTCGGTCAGCATCGAGCCGCCGACGACGGCGCCGAGGGAGAGCGCGAACGACGTGACCGAGGGCAGGATCGCGTTGCGAGCCGCGTACCCGAGCATGACCATCCGCTTCGGCAGGCCCTTCGCCTCGGCCAGCGTCACGTAGTCCTCGCCGAGGATGGTGACGGTCATGTTGCGCATGCCCATCACCCAGCCGGCAAACGAGGCGAGCACGATCGTGATCGCCGGTAACGCGGCGTAGTAGAGCACCGAGCCGATGAAGTCACCGGTCCAGCCCGGCGTGATCGCCGGATCGTAGCCGCCGGCGATCTCGAACCAGCCCAGGGTCACGCCGAACACCAGCACCAAGATCAACGCCAGCCAGAAGTACGGGATCGCGTTGAGAAAGGTGAGCACCGGCAGCAGATGATCGGTCCAGCTGCCGCGGCGCCAGGCCAGCAGCACCCCGAGCAGCGTGCCGATCAGGAAGCTGATCACCGTCGTGGTGCCGATCAGCCCGATCGTCCAGGGCATCGCGTCCCCGACGATCTTGGCCACCGGCACCGGATAGAACCCGATCGAGAGGCCGAGATCGCCACGGAACAAGGCGAACAGGTAGTCCCGGTACTGCAACAGCAGATTCGTCTCGGTCAGCCCGTAGGCCTCGCGCAGGGCCTGCAGCGCCGCCGGATCGAGGGTGCCCTCGATCCGCTCGGTGAGCAGGTCCACCGGATCGCCCGGCATCAGCCGGGGGATCAGGAAGTTGAGCGTGATCGCGGACCACGCGATGAACAGGTAGAGCGCAATCTTGCGAAGCAGATATCGCATCGAGAACGCGGGCTACTTGGTCGGCTTCAGTTGCTTGATCACCAACAGGTTGTCCGGGTAGGAGTACGGCGCCGGCAGCGCGTACGGATTCTCCTTGGTCGGCCAGCCGTCGAAGTTGACCGTCCGGTACTGGAACCAGTTCGGGCTCTGCAGCAAGGGAATCAGCGGCAGTTCGTCGACCACGATCTGCTGCATCCCGGCGATCGCCTGCTGCTGCGCCGCGGCGTCGTTGCTGCCCTCGTACTTCGCGAACAGCGCGTCGGTCTCCGTGTCGTACCACCGGCTGTAGTTCGACGTGGCCGGCTTGCCCTCGGCCACCTTGAACTCGGAGCTCATCATCGACCGGTAGAGGAAGTACGGCGCGGTGCCGCCGGCCACCGAGGCGATGGTGATGTCGTAGTTGCCGAGGTTCCGGTTCTCCGACCAGTTCTGCGTCGCGACGCCCTGCGGCTTGAGATCGATCCCGATCTCCTTCAGCTGCTCCTGCAGCAGCTTGCTCATCGCCACCCAGTCCACGTAGCCGGACGGGATGACCAGGTCGAAGCTCAGCTTCTTGCCGTCCGGCGAGGTCCGGATGCCGTCGGCACCGCGGGTGTAACCGGCGTCGTCCAAGATCTTGTTCGCCTGGGCGGGATCGTGGACGAACTTCGCGTCCTTGTACTTCGGGTCCATCGCGGACTCGAAGGCGGGCAGCACCAGGCCGGTCGGGTGGGCCGGCGGCGTGTAGCCCTGCATCGCCGTGTCCGACAGCACCTGCCGGTCGACCCCGAGGCTGATCGCCTTGCGCAGGTCAAGATCATCGAACGGCGCCTTCTGCTGGTTGACCAACAGGTTGACCGAACCGTCGCCGGGGAACCAGTACTTGTTGTGCTGCGGGTCCTTGGCCACGAAGATCTGGTCGATGTTGGCGACGAAGCCGCCGGACCAGTCCAGCTTGCCCTGCTGCAGGCTGGTGGTGAAGGTCTGCGTCGTCGAGGCCGGGAAGGCGATCTGCTCGACCTTGATCGACTCCGCGTCCCAGTACTTCGGGTTCTTCTGCAGCGTGTAGACCTGATCACTGAAGGACTTCAGCGTGTACGGCCCGGTCCCGATCGGCTTCTCGTTGGTGAACTCGACCGGCTTCTCCTTGCCGAACACGTGTTCCGGCAGCGGAGTGGTGTTGCCGATGCTCGGCATCCGGGCGAACGCCGGCTCGGTGAAGGTCACCGTCACGGTGTCCTCGTCCACCTTCTTCGCCGACTTCACCGGCAGTGCGCCGGTGTTCGTCGCGGGCTCCTCGACGTACAGATTGAAGGTGTACGCGACGTCGTCGGCCGTGAACGGCTCGCCGTCGGACCAGGTCACCCCGGCCCGCAGGTCGAGGGTGAGCTCGGTGCCGTCGTCGTTGAACTCCGCCTTCTCGGCGAGCCACGGCTGGCCCTCGTTCGGCTTCATCGGCGTGTACGCCATCAGCGGCTCGTAGATCAGCCCGCGGGTGCCCGGCAGGAACGTGACCGAGATCGGGTTGAAGTTCGCCTGGTACGTCGGCGTCGAGCTGGCGTGCACGTTGAGCACCGGCTGCTCGCCGCCGTTCTGCCCCGGCTGCTGGCCACCACTACCGGCGGTGCTGCAGCCCGTGATCATCAACGCCGCGGCGCCGATCAGAGCAGCCGCACGGAGAGAGAACCTCCGGGGATGGAAGGTCCGGGGGTGGAACGTCATGGGTTGTCTTCTCCTCGTCGCCGCAGCCTGCCGGCAGGGTATTGAGTGACCGTAGGGGCCTGCAACCGGCCATGTCAAGGATTTACAAGATCTGTGATCAACGTGTCGTTCTACGACAAAAGATCTTGACTCACAGGTCGCGGTCGAGTCGCTGCCGGATCCGGTCCAGGGCGCGCTCGGCGGCCGCGGCGACCAGCCGGTCGGGATCGTCGGCGGCGCCGGCCAGGACCGGCAGGTGCTCGCCCTCGCCGACCGCGGCCAGGGCCCGGCAGGCGGCGGCACGGACCCGCGGCACCGGGTCGCCGGCGACCAGGTCGGCCAGCCGGTCGGCCGCGTCCGGCACCTCCCGGTTGCTGATCACCTTCCCGGCGAGCTCTCGTACCCGCCAGTGATCATCATCGAGCGCGGCGGCGACAGCCGGTCCGGCGCTGTCGTCCCAGACGTAGAGCAGGGCCCGGCAGGCCCAGACCCGGGCCCAGTAGCGGTGGCCGGGCGGCTTGCCGCCGGCCAGCCAGTCCCGGGTCGCCGCCCGCTCGGCCACGCCCTCCCGGATGTCGGTCCTGAGCATGGTGATCAACTCGAGCGGTTCCCCGGAGACGACCTCGGCCGGGTCGGTGCCCAGGGTCTCAGCCGCGACCCGGACCACGCGGTCCGCGCCCCACAGCCGGACCGCGTACGCGACCCGCTCGGCGGGCGTGCCACGGTCGTCGGCCATGGCACGTGAGCGTAGCGGCCCCCAACGCGCACTGAGCCTGTTGTCCTGGCCTCAGCGGAAGCTGCGGAGGCGGAGGCTGTTGCCGACCACGAACAGGCTGGACGCCGCCATCGCCGCGCCGGCCAGCATCGGGTTGAGCAGGCCGGAGGCGGCCAGCGGGATCGCCGCCGTGTTGTACGCGAACGCCCAGAACAAGTTGATCTTGATCGTGGACAGGGTCCGCCGAGACAGCCGGATCGCGTCCGCCGCGGCCCTCAGATCGCCCCGGACCAGGGTCAGGTCCGCCGCCTCGATCGCCACGTCGGTCCCGGTGCCCATCGCGAGGCCCAGGTCGGCCGCGGCCAGGGCGGCCGCGTCGTTCACGCCGTCGCCGACCATGGCCACGATCTTGCCCTCGCCCTGCAGCTCGGTGATCACGTCCACCTTGTCCTGCGGCAGCACCTCGGCGATCACCCGGTCGATGCCCACCTCGGCGGCGACCCGTTCGGCCACGACCCGGTTGTCACCGGTCAGCAGCACCGGGGTCAGGCCGAGTTTGGCGAACCGGCGCACGGCCTCGGCGCTGGTCGGCTTGATCGCGTCCGCGATGATCAACACCGCCCGAGCCTGGCCGTCCCAGCCGATCAGGACCGCGGTCCGGCCCTCCTGTTCGGCCTTCTCGCGGGCCGTGATCAAGTCGTCCGGCACAGTCACGGATTCCGAGACCAGGAAGGACTCCCGACCGACCAGCACCTCGCGACCGTCGACCGTCGCCCGGACGCCGCGGCCTTCGACGTTGGCGAAGCCGGACACCGGCGGCAGGTCGCCCGCCTCGGCCGCAGCGGCGGCGATGGCTCGGGCGATCGGGTGTTCGGAGGCGTCCTCCACCGCCCCGGCCAGCCGGAGCGCCTCGTCCGAGTCCGTACCCTCGGCGGCAACGACGCCGTGCAGCGCCATCGTGCCGGTGGTCACGGTCCCGGTCTTGTCCAGCACGATGGTGTCCACCCGCCGGGTCGACTCCAGCACCTCCGGACCCTTGATCAGGATGCCGAGCTGCGCGCCCCGGCCGGTGCCGACCAGCAGCGCGGTCGGCGTGGCCAGCCCGAGGGCACACGGGCAGGCGATGATCAGGACGGCGACCGCCGCGGTGATCGCGCCGGCCGGCCCGGATCCGGCGCCGAGCCAGAAGCCCAGCGTGATCGCGGAGATCCCGATCACGATCGGGACGAACACCCCGGAGACCCGGTCCACCAGGCGTTGCACCGCGGCCTTGCCGGACTGTGCGTCCTCGACCAGCCGGGCCATCTGGGCCAGCTGGGTGTCGGCGCCGACCCGGGTCGCCCGGACGACGAGCCGGCCGCCCGCGTTCACGGTCGCGCCGGTCACCGGGTCGCCCTCGGCCACCTCGACCGGAACCGACTCGCCGGTCAACATGCTCGCGTCGACCGCCGAGCGTCCCTCGACGATCACGCCGTCGGTCGCGATCTTCTCGCCGGGGCGGACGACGAACCGGTCGCCCACCGCCAGTTCACCGATGTCGATCAAGGTCTCGGTGCCGTCCCGCAGCACCGACACCTGCTTGGCGCCGAGGTCGAGCAGGGCCCGCAGTGCCGCCCCCGCCTGCCGCTTGGACCGCTTCTCCAGATAGCGGCCGGTCAGGACGAACATGATCACGCCCGCGGCGACCTCGAGATACATGTTGGCCGCGCCGTCGCTGAGTTCGATCACCAGCCGGAACGGGTGCTTCATGCCCGGCATCCCGGCCGTGCCGAGGAACAACGCGTACAAGGACCAGCCGAACGCCGCCAAGGTACCCAGCGAGATCAGCGTGTCCATCGTCGCGGTGCCGTGCCGCAGGTTGAGCAGGGCGGCCCGGTGGAACGGCCAACCGGCCCAGATCACCACCGGCGCGGCCAGGGCCAGCGAGGCCCACTGCCAGTAGTTGAACTGCAGCGCCGGGACCATCGCCAGGACGATCACCGGTACGCCGAGCACGACGGCACCGATCAGCCGGTTCCGCAGCGCGGTCAGTTCGAGATCTGCCGGCTCGGGCCGGTCCGGCTCGTCCCGGCCGGCCGGCGGTGCGGGCACCGTCGCGGAGTAGCCGGTCTGCTCGACCACGCCGATCAGGGTCGCCGGCTCGACGCCGGCCGGAGCGGTGATCGCCGCCTTCTCGGTCGCGTAGTTGACGGTCGCCGAGACGCCGTCCAGCCGGTTCAGCTTCTTCTCGATCCGTACCGCACAGGAGGCGCAGGTCATCCCGCCGATCTCGAGTTCGATGGCGCGCATCGGCTCAGACTCGGTGGTGGTCATCGCTCTTCCTGTTCTCCCGAATCGTGTCCATGATCATCGGAGTCGTCCGATTCGTGATCTTGTTCGTGGCTGTCGTCGCCGCCGAGGACGAACTCCGCGGTCCGTACCTTCCCGTCGACCTGGAAGTCGAAGTAGAGCAGGTAGCGGCTCTCGGTCGGCGCCTGCGCGATGAAGGTCACCTCGGGCCCGGACGTCTCGCCCGGCTTGGGCTCCGCCCCTTCCGGGTGGACGTGCAGATAGCCGAGATCGCCCTGACGCAGGATCACCAGGTGACCGTACGCACCCAGGTAGGGCTGCAGCTCGGTCACCGGCTTCCCGTCCTTCGTCACCGTCACGGTGAGCTCGGACTCGCCGTGAGCGGTCAGCTCGCCGGACAGCTCGGCCCGGTAGCCGTCGACGGTGCTGGTGGTCTTGATCTTGGTCGCCGGTTCCGGACGGAGTTCGCCCGGGATGTCGAAGGCGTACCCGAGTGTGGTCGGGTCGCCGGACGCGGTCGGCACGAAGTCGGCGAACATCCGGTAGGTGCCGGCGGTCGGCCACTGCCAGGCGATCGACCAGGTGCCGTCCGCGGCCATGGTCGGGTGCACGTGCCGGAACTCCCGGCCGTCGGTGCGGACCATGATCAGGTGCAGCTTCTTCTCGTGCGAGACCTCGAAGGCGGTGACCGGTTTCCCTTCGGCGTCCATGATCATGAACTCGAGGGTGCCCCGCTGGCCGGTCCGGGCCGGGGCGGTCGGCGGCGAGAGCCGGAAACCGTCCTGCTCCAGCGACAGCCCGCGGACCTCACCCGAACCGCCGGAGTTGTGACCGCCGTGGCCCTCGGACTCGCCGGGGGCCGGGGTCTCGCCCGGCTCGTCGCCGCCGTGCTCGGAGCCGCCGCCGTGGCCGGACATCGTCGGCGTCGGCGCGGCCGGCGCCGCCTGCTGCGTCGGGTCCTCCGGCAGCAGGATCCGGCCGGCCGCGAAGCTGCCCCCGACCAGCAGGACCAGCGCCGCCGCGAAGCCGCCGAGCTTGACGGCCGGGCTCACGACGCCGGGACGGCCGAGTAGCCGGCCTCGTCGACGGCGGCCAGGACCTGCTCCACCGTGAGGGGGGCCGCGGAGGTGATCACCAGGCGACCGGTCGCGGAGCTGACCTCGATGCCCTGGACCCCGTCGAGCTGTTCGACCTCGGACCTGATGGCCGCCTCGCAGTGCGCGCAGGACATTCCGCTCACCTGGTACTCGGCGACAGTCATCTCGGTTCCTTTCGTCACGTTTCATACCCCCTAGGGGTACTTCCTGACTCAATGTATACCCCTGCTGGGTATCAGAGTCAAGCGTGGTCCGATGCTGACTTCAGGGTGGGTGACCCACTTCGAAGTGCGTACTTGTGAGACCTCCGATCCGGGGTGAGGCTTGGCCTCGACGGCGCCGCAGATCTCCATCCGTACAACGAAAGTGAGCTCATGTCCGACCCCACTCCCGTGACCGTGATCGGGCTGGGCCCGATGGGCCAGGCGATGGCCCGGGCCTATCTGGATCGCGGCCATCCGACGACTGTGTTCAATCGCACACCGAGCCGCGGAGACGCCCTGGTCGCCGAGGGGGCGAAGCGGGCCGAGACGGCGGCCGAGGCGCTCGACGCCAGCCCGGTCGTCGTGCTCAGCCTGACCCACTACCAGGCGATGTACGACCTGCTCGGGCCGGCCGTGGACCGGCTGGCCGGGAAGACCCTGGTCAATCTCAGCTCCGACACCCCGAGCGCCTCGGTGCGGGCCGCGGCCTGGGCGGCCGAGCACGGTGCGACGTTCGTCACCGGCGGCGTCATGGCCAACCCGCCACTGGTCGGCAAGGAGGGCTCGTACGTCTTCTACAGCGGGCCGTCCGAGGCGGTCGAGCGGCACCGGTCCACGCTCGAGGCGCTCGGCCGCGTCGACTACCGCGGCGAGGCGCCGGAGCTGGCCCAGGTCTGGTATCAGGCGATGCTCGACCTGTTCATGACGATCCTGGCCAGCACCTCGCACGCCGCCGCGCTGGTCGGCTCCGCGGGCGTACCGGCCAAGGACTTCTTCCCGTACGCACAGGAGCTGATCGGCCAGATGCCGTACTTCATGCAGGGCATGGCGGACGAGATCGGCAGCCGGAACTACCCCGACCAGGGCGGCAACACGGCGATGATGGCGGCCGGGATGGAGCACATCACGGACGCCAGTGCCGAAGCAGGCCTGGACCCGGGCCTGCCCGCTGCCGTACGCGATCTCTACCGGCGCGCGGTCGCCGCCGGCCGTGGCGGCGAGAGCTCGACCGTGCTCTACGAGATGATCATCGACCCCGCCGCCGGCCAGTGACCCTCCGCGCGTTGTGGTTCAGAGCAGGACGAACAGCATGATCAGGGGAAGGGCGATCAGACCGGCGGCGAGGAGATAGACGAAGGCCGCCAGGGCTCGGCGGCGGGCGGGTGGCGGGTCGGGCTCGGCCAGCCGGATCACCCGGACGGCGATGTCGCGGTCACCGGCGGCCAGGGCGGCGGCCGGGCTCGGGGCGCCGGCCATGGCGACCAGGGCCCGGGCCAGCGGCAACGGACCGGTCCGGCGGCGGGCGGCGTCGTCGGCCAGCATCTCCACCAGCAGTTGGGAACGGTGCCACGGCATCTCGCTCCGCACCATCACCGGGAACGCCCGGTGCAGCGCCTGGAAGCCGTCCAGGACAAGATCATGACGAGCTCGGACGTGCGCCGCCTCGTGCTCCAGCACCGCGGTGATCTCCTCCTCGGTGAGCCGGTCCAGGGCGCCGGCGCTGAGCACCACCCGGGACTCCCGGACGCCCGGCAGGCAGTACGCCATCGGCAGCTTCTCGGCCAGGATCCGCAGCCCCCGGACGGAGCGTGAGTCGTCCGGCCGGCCGAGCAGATCGACGGCCAGCCGGTGCCGGCGCCTCCGGGCACTGGTGTCCGCACCGACCTTGATCAACGACCAGACCAGGCGGCCGATGACGATCGCCGTGAAGGCCGCCACCAGTGCGGTGATCACGGCTTCCGCGGGTGGCATCCGGGTCAGCAGCGCGGGATCGGCCAGCAGCGGCAGCGTGATCAACACTCCGGCCCCGATCACCGAGACCAGGGCCGCGACGGTGCCGGCCTGCCAGAGCACGATCGCCGCCCGGGGCACCTGTTGCAGGAAGCGCCAGCGCCCGACCCAGAGCGGACCGGGGCCGACCAGGATCACGGTCAGCAGGCCGAGCGCCGCCGCCGCGAGCGTGATCCCCATGATCACTCAGCCCTTCGGTGCGCGCGTCCTGCGCCGCCCGGTGGCCGGTTCGCCTCCTGACGTCTCCAGGGAGTCCAGGGCCGCGCGCATCGCGGCGGCCTCGGTGTCACTGACCCGCCCGACGAACGCGACCAGGGCGGCGGTCCGGTCCTGGCCCGACTCGAGCGCGGTGTGCATCAGCTCGGCCACCATCTCCTCCCGGTCCTGCACCGGCAGATAGCGGTAGGCACGGCCGTCCCGCTCGCGCCGTACCACGCCCTTCTTGGCCAGCCGGTCCAGCACCGTCATCACGGTGGTGTACGCCAGCTCCCGGTCCTGACTCAGCGCATGGTGCACGTCGCGGACCGACTGCGGGCCGGCCGCGTCCCACAGCAGCTCCATCACCTTGCGTTCGAGTTCTCCGAGTGCCACGCCGCCATCCTACTACCTGGCTTCGTACTACTTTGCTTAGTACGACACTCAGTAGTAGATTGCGAGACGAGGAGGCCACCGCACATGGACGCACTGACCTTGGCCCGCTGGCAGTTCGGGATCACGACGGTCTACCACTTCTTCTTCGTACCGCTGACGATCGGGCTGTCCGGCCTGGTGGCCGTCCTGCAGACGATCTGGCACCGCACCGGCAACGAGGCGTTCCTCAAGCTGACCAAGTTCTTCGGCAAGCTGTTCTTGATCAACTTCGCGCTGGGCATCGTCACCGGGATCGTCCAGGAGTTCCAGTTCGGGATGAACTGGAGCTCGTACTCGCGGTTCGTCGGTGACATCTTCGGCGCACCGCTGGCCCTGGAGGGGTTGCTCGCGTTCTTCCTCGAGTCGACCTTCCTGGGCCTGTGGATCTTCGGCTGGGATCGGCTGCCGAAGCGGATCCACCTCGCCTGCATCTGGATCGCATCGATCGGCACCGTGTTCAGCGCCTACTTCATCCTGGCCGCCAACTCGTTCATGCAGAACCCGGTCGGCTTCACCTACAACCCGGTGACGGAACGGGCCGAGCTCACCGACTTCGTCGCCGTCCTGACCAATCCGGTGGTGCTGGTGACCTTCCCGCACCAGATCTTCGCCTGCTACCTGGTCGCCGGGGCCTTCCTGGTTGCGGTCGCCGGTTGGCACCTGTGGCGGGCACCGCGCGCTGAGCCTGTCGAAGCGCCCGATCCGGGCAGCGAGTCGGGGGCCCTTCGACAGGCTCAGGGCACGGATCAGCATGATCATCGGGCGTTCCGTTCGGCACTGCGGATCGGGGCGGTCGTGATGATCGTCGCCGGGGCCGGGGTCGCGGTCAGCGGCGACGCGCAGAGCAAGGTGATGGTGGAGGTGCAGCCGATGAAGATGGCGGCCGCGGAGGCGCTGTACGAGACGGAGGCGCCGGCCTCGTTCTCGATCTTGACGATCGGCACGCTGGACGGCCAGCACGAGCTGTTCTCGATCCGGATCCCTTACCTGCTGTCGTTCCTCAGCACCGGTGACCCGCAGGGCGAGGTGAAGGGGATCCGCGAGCTGCAGCGGACCTATGAGGAGACGTACGGGCCGGGCAGCTACGCGCCGATCATTCCGAGCACGTACTGGACGTTCCGGCTGATGATCGGTCTCGGGATGGCCTCGGTCGGGCTCGGCGCACTGCTGCTCTGGGTGACCCGGCGGGACCGGTTGCCGAAGGCCTGGTTCTGGGGTCCGGTCCTGGTCGCCCTGCCACTGCTGCCCCTGTTCGCCAACAGCTTCGGCTGGATCTTCACCGAGACCGGCCGACAACCCTGGCTGGTCTTCGGCCTGCTGCCGACGGCGGCCGGCGTCTCGCCCGGCACCACCCTCACCGAGGTCGCGATCTCGCTCACCACGTTCACCCTGATCTACGGCGCACTGGCCGTGATCGAGGTCCGGCTGCTGCTCACCTACATCCGGGCCGGGCTGCCCGACGTCACCCCGCCGAAGGCGGAGGACGGCGAGGAAACCCCGCTCACGTTCGCCTACTAGGAGTCGATCATGGAACTCACCACGCTCTGGTTCTGCCTGATCGCCTTCCTCTGGATCGGCTACTTCGTCCTGGAGGGCTTCGACTTCGGCGTCGGCATGCTGGTCGGCCTGCTCGGCCGCAACGACCGCGAGCGCCGGCTCGTGATCAACACGATCGGCCCGGTCTGGGACGGCAACGAGGTCTGGCTGATCGTCGCCGGCGGGGCCACCTTCGCGGCCTTCCCCGAGTGGTACGCCACCCTGTTCTCCGGGTTCTACCTGCCGCTGCTGGTGATCTTGGTCTCGCTGATCCTGCGCAATGTCGCCTTCGACTACCGCGGCAAGCGCACCGATCCCGGCTGGCGGCGGCGCTGGGACTGGTGCATCATCGGCGGCTCCGCGCTGCCGGCGCTGCTCTGGGGCGTGGCATTCGGCAACCTCGTCCGCGGTGTGCCGATCGACGCGTCCGGGGAGTACGTCGGCGGGCTGGTCGACCTGCTCAACCCGTTCGCACTGCTGGCCGGGCTGGTCACGCTCACCGTCTTCCTCACCCACGGCGCGGTCTTCCTGGCGCTGAAGACCGACGGCGAGATCCGCGGCCGGGCCCGCCGGTTCGCCGCCCGGTCCGGCGTACTCGCGACCGGCCTGGCCGCCGTCCTGCTGGTCTGGGCGAACCTCCACGGCGGGACGGCGGTCGGCTGGGTACTCGCCGGCATCGCGGCAGCCGGCCTGATCGGCGGCCTCGTCGCCAACGCGGCGGGCCGGGAAGGCTGGGCTTTCCTCGGCACGGCCGCGGCGATCGTGGCGACCGTGAGCAACCTGTTCGTGATCTTGTTCCCGAACGTGATGCCGAGCAGTCTCGATCCGGCCTGGAGTCTGACCGTCAGCAACGCCGCCTCGACTCCGTACACCTTGACGATCATGACCTGGGCGGCCCTGATCGCGACGCCGGTGGTGCTGGCCTATCAGGGCTGGACCTACTGGGTGTTCCGGAAGCGGCTCACGGTCGCCTCGATCCCGGAGGACCAGCATGCCCACTGAGGTCGGCCCCGCGGAGGAGGCCGTACGGGCTCGCGGACCGGTCGATCCACGACTGCTCCGCCGGGCCCGGCCGGTCCGCCGGCTCCTTGTGCTGGCGGTGCTGATCGGCTCCGCGACCGCCGCCGCGATCGTCGGGCAGGCCTGGCTGATCGCGTCATCGGTGGGCAGCGCGTTCGCCGAGCGGACCCTGAGCCCGGCCCTGGCCGTGCTGCCCTGGCTGGCGCTCGTGATCATGGTCCGAGCCGGTCTGAACTGGCTCACCCACACCGTCGGGGCCCGCGCCGCGGCGGCGGTCAAGTCGCAACTGCGGCTGGAGATCATGACCGCTCGGCTCTCCGCACCGGACACGCCCGACGTGCCGGCCGGACGGCTGGTGACCACGATCACCGGTGGGCTGGACGCACTGGACGGCTACTTCGCCAAGTATCTGCCCCAGCTCGTGCTGGCCGTCACGGTGCCGTTGATCATCGGGGCCGCGATCCTCTCCGCCGATCCGGTCTCCGCCCTGATCGTGGCACTCACCTTGCCGCTGATCCCGCTGTTCATGATCCTGGTCGGCTGGATGACCCAGGCCCTGACCCGGCGCCGATTCGCCGCTCAGTCCCGGCTGGCCCACCACTTCGCCGACCTGGTCGCCGGGCTGCCCACGCTGCAGGTGTTCGGCCGGGCCCGAGCCCAGGCGGAAGGGCTGCGCCGGTCCGGCGAACTGCATCGGCGGGAGACCCTGCGCACGCTGCGGATCGCGCTGCTGTCCGCCCTGGTGCTCGAGCTGCTGGCCTCGCTGTCCGTCGCCCTGGTCGCGGTCGGCATCGGGCTCCGGGTCGTCGAGGGCGACCTGACCCTCACCATCGGGCTGTTCGTGCTGATCCTGGCGCCGGAGGCGTACCTGCCGCTGCGCCTGGTCGGCGCGCACTACCACGACTCCGCGGACGGCGTGGCCGCTGTCGAGCAGGCCTTCGCGATCATCGACCGAAGGTCCCCCGAACCTGTCGAAGGGCAGGCCCGATCAGTCCCCCTCGGGCCCTCGCTCATCGAGCTGACCGGCATCACCGTGCCGTACCCGGACGCCGACCATCCCGCGGTGTCGGGCGTCGACCTGGTCATCGAACCCGGCGAGCTGGTCGCGCTGGCCGGACCGAGCGGGTCCGGGAAGTCCACCCTGCTTCAGGTGCTGCTCGGGTTCCGTCGCCCCACGGCCGGCACGATCACGATCGGCGGGACCCCGTTGGCCGACCTTGATCAGGACCATTGGCGGGCCCAGCTGGCCTGGGTGCCGCAACAACCGGCCCTGATCAGCGGCACCGTCGCCGACAACGTCCGGCTCGGAGCGCCCGGGGCTCCGCCGGGACGGATCCGGGCCGCGCTGCTCCGCGCCGGCGCCCAGGGCCTCGACCCGGACCGGCCGCTGCGGGCCGCCGGCGCCGAGCTGTCCGCCGGTGAGCTGCGCCGGGTCGCCCTGGCCCGTGCCCTGCTCAAGATCGACTGCGGCGGCGCGCGCTGGCTGCTGCTGGACGAACCGACGGCCGGGCTCGACCCGGACACGGAACTGGCCGCGATCGCCGGGGTACGGCAGCTCGGCGTCGGCGGGCTGGTGATCAGCCACCGGGCCGCCGTGCTGGACGCCGCTGATCGGATCGTCGCGCTGCCGCGGGCGACACCGGCCCACCCTTCGACCGGCTCCGGGAGTGGTGAGGTTGCTGATGATCAACGTTGACCGCCGGCGGCTGGCCGGCGCCGTGGCGCTCGGCGTCCTGGCGCAAGGGGCCGCGGTCGGACTGCTGGCGACCTCGGCCTGGCTGCTGTCCCGGGCCGCCGAACACCCGCCCGTGCTCTACCTGCTGGTCGCGGTCGTCGCGGTCCGGGCGCTCGGCCTCGGCCGGGGCGTCTTCCGTTACCTGGAACGGCTGGTCGGCCACGACGTGGCGCTGCGGGCCCAGGCATCGCTGCGGCTGGACAGCTACCGCGCGCTCGCCCGGACCACCTGGCTCGGCCGCCGCGGCGGCGACCTGTTGTCCCGGATGATCAACGACGTCGAGGCCGTCCAGGATGTCGTGGTCCGGGTGATCGTCCCGATCAGTGCCGCGGCGCTGGTGATCGTCGGCGCTCAGAGCATGATCACCGTGCTGTCCCCGGCGGCCGGCCTGGCCACGCTGGTCTGCGTCGCGGTGGCCGCCGGCCTGGTTCCGGTGCTGGCCGGGCGGCTGTCGGCCGGCTTGGACCGGCGGGTCGCCGTGCTGCGCGGTGAACTGGCCGAGGCCGTTGCCGAGGCGGCCGAGGCGGCGCCCGACTTGATCGCGTACGGGCCGCAGCCGGCCCTGGACCGGATCCGCCGTGCCGACGAACGGCTGCGACGGGCCGAGCAACGGGCCGCGCTGGCTCAGGGCGTCGCCGCCGCCGGCCAGACCCTGGGCACCGGCGCCGCCGTGATCGGAGCGCTGCTGCTCGGCTCGGCCGGACTCGCCGCCGGAACCGTACCGCCGGTGCAGTTGGCCGTCCTGGCCCTCACCCCGCTCGCCCTGGCCGAGGTGATCGCCGCGATCCCGCCCGCCGTGCAGACCCTGACCCGGGCGAGGGCGGCGCTCCGCCGGGTCCGGCATGTGGTCGAGGCGCCGGCCGTCGGCTCCGGTGATCGACCGGCCGCGGCTGCAACCACCCGGCCGGGTGTCCGGCTGGACGGGGTCACGGCCGGTTGGCCGGACGGACCGGTCGTCACCACCGGGCTCGATCTCGAGCTGAGGCCGGGCGACCGGGTCGGCCTGGTCGGGCTGAGCGGCAGCGGGAAGACCACCGTCGCCGCGACGATCATGGGCCTCATCCCGGCCCGGGCCGGCACGGTCGACGTCCGCGGCCGGGTCGGCTACCTCGCCCAGGACGCGTACCTCTTCGACACGACCGTCGCCGAGAACCTCCGGCTCGGCCGTCGCGACGCCGACGACCAGGAGTTGATCATGGTGCTCGACCGGGTCGGGCTCGACCTGGCCCTGGACCGGCTGGTCGGCGTCCACGGCACCCGGCTGTCCGGCGGCGAGGCGCGCCGGCTCGCCCTGGCCCGAGTGCTGCTGACCGACCCCGACGTGTTGATCTTGGACGAGCCGACCGAGCACCTGGACGCGCCGACCGCGGAGCGACTGCTGGCCGACCTGGACCGGCTCACCGCCGACGTTGCGGTCTTGATCATCACCCACGACCCGCGGGTGGCCGGGCGCTGCAGCCGGCTGATCGAGCTCGGGCACGCCGCCGGCCGCGCGGCGCCCGGTCGTGATCGAGAACTCCCGCGGCATCGTTCCGCCGTGGAGCGCGGGTAGCCTGCCCGCGTGATCATTTCAGGCGAGGTCTGACCGTGCGGTGGCTGGTGCGGGTGTTCTGGGGTCCGCGACCCGAGCCGGTCGAACAGTTGGCCGGACGGTGGCGGACGACCCTCGAGCAGTTGAGCGAGGTGCAGCCGGTCGAGGATTGGAGCCAGGTCCACCCCGACCGCCCCGCAACGAGGATCGCCCCCGACTTCGACACCCTGCTGAGCCTGCTGACCGTGGCCCAGCGGGACGAGGCCTGGTCCGATCTCACCGGCACCGGACTACGGTTGATCGGCACCGGCGAGCCGGGCTGGCGGGTCGAGGTCAGTGGACTGGCGGGCGGTGCACCCGAGTACCTGCTCCAGTCCTACGTCGTCGCGATCGATTCGCCCGATGACCGGACCGGGACCGCGGGGGACCGCCTGCTGGCGTTGCTGGCCCAGGGCTGGGAACCGGACTTCGGCGACGTGACGGACGACGATCTGCTCGACGCGCTCGAGGACGCCGGGTACTCCGTCGGTGATCCCGTGACCGGCTGGGTCGGCTATCTTTCCCCGGCCCGCGCCGCGCTTGTCCCGGCTGCCCTGCGGATCTCCGGCGACAGGCTGCCGGACGGCGGGATGGTGCTGCGCGTCGCCCAGGACGGGAAACCGGCGGCCGTGGTCGACCTCTATCGGCAACTTCGGGAGGCCGGGGCGCTGCAGCCGTTGCCTCGACCGATGACCCGGCCTCGGCTCTGAGCGCCGCCCGCAAGCTCAGCTTGCCGACCCGAGGTCGTCGGCGCGGCGGGTCAGGTAGTCGCGCTCGACGGCGTTGTCGGTGAGCTCGGCTGCCGCGCGGTAGTCGGCGACGGCGGCGCCGGTCTCGCCCCGGCGCTCCTTCAGGTGGCCGCGGACGGCGAGCACCCGCTGCCGGAGCAGCCGGTCGTCGGACAGTCCGTACTCGTCCTCCAGCTGGGCCAGCAGGGCGAGCCCGCGCTCGGTCCCGTACGCCTGCGCGACGGCGACCACGCGGCTGAGCCGGACCGGCGCGGTCGGCTGGGCCCGCTCCAGCCAGAGGTAGAGGGTCGCGATCTGCTCCCAGTCGGTCTCGGCGGCGCTGCCCGCCTGGGCGTGCACGGCGGAGATGGCCGCCTGCAGTTGGTACGGCCCGACCGTGCGCCCGGACCAAGCCTGGTTCAGGATCGCTGTACCCTCGTCGATCAAGGCCCGGTCCCAGCGGGCCCGGTCCTGCTCCTCCAGGGGCACCAGCCCGCCGTCGGGTCCGGACCGCGCCGCCGTACGCGATTCGTTGATCAACATCAGCGCCAGCAGTCCGGCCGCCTCCGGGTCGTCCGGTAGCTGTCGGTGGAGCATCCGGGTCAGCCGGATCGCCTCGCCGGTCAGTTCGGACCGGGCCAGCCGATCACCGGCGCTCGCCGTGTAGCCCTCGTTGAAGATCAGATAGAGCACCCGCAGCACGATCGCGACCCGCTGCTGCCGCTCCTCCGGCGCCGGCAGCGCGAACCGAGCGCCGGCCTGACGCAGCTGCTGCTTGGCCCGGCTGATCCGGCTGGCCAGCGTCGCCTCCGTCGCCCCGTACGCATGGGCGATCTCGGCCGTCGTCAGACCGCCGACCGCACGCAGTGTGAGGGCCACCTGGGAGTCCGGGGTCAGCGCCGGATGGCAACACAGCAAGAGAACCTGCAGGCTGTCGTCGGTGTCGACGACAGCTGCGGCCCGGGCCGGTTCCTGCATCGCCAGGTCCGCGACGCCGAGCTCAGCCTCGCGCCGCTGCCGGGCCTGATCGGAGCGCAGCAGGTCCACCATCCGGCGATACCCGACCCTGATCAGCCAGCTCCGCGGCTCGTCCGGCACGCCCGCCTCGGGCCATTGCCGGCTGGCCGTCAGCAGGGCCTCCTGCACCGCGTCCTCGGCGACGTCGAACCGGCCGAACCGGCGGGTGAGCGCGCCCAGCACGTGCGGCGCCTCGGTGCGCAGCAGGTCCTCGACGGCCTTCGGTTCAGGCGAAGTCATCGCCCATGATCGGCCGGATCTCGATCGGCTCGCCGAGCACCTGAACGATCCGGCCGGCGATCTCGACGGCGCGCTGCTGGTCGGCGACGTCGATGATCGCGAAGCTGGCCAGCACCTCCTTCAGCTCGACGTACGGCCCGTCGGTCGCGGTCACCCCGTCGCCCGACTTCTGGACCGTGACACTGACCGCCGGGTGGCCGAGTCCCTCGCTGGAGACGAACTCGCCCGTCGCCCGGAGCTCCGCCTCGAACTTCTGGTAGGCGGCGAAGGCGGCCAGCGCCTCCTCGTTCTCGTTGTCCGGCACCCCGGCATCCCAGGCCGCGGCGGGGGTGTAGCCCAGCAGCAGATACTTCATGATCTTGAGCTCCGTCTCGTCGGCGCGATGCACATGGTCGCGACGATGGTAGCCAGGGACCCCTATCCACAGCGTATGTGACGTGGCTCACATCATCCTGGTGTCAAGGAGGGCCGGTCGGCTCCGAGGTAGCAGTGTCGCGGGGAGGCCGCGACGAACCGAGAAGGAGACCACGATGAGCACCGACGACACCACCCATGAGGAGATCCCGCAGACCCCGAGCGATGCGGTCCGTGCGCTGGACCGACTGGTCGGCACCTGGACCGTGACCGGCGGCGCCGAGGGCACCGTGCGGTACGCCTGGCAGCCGGGCGGCTTCTTCCTGATCCAGCACGTCGACATGGTCAGCGGCAGACAGCAGATCAGCGGATTCGAGGTGATCGGCCAGCTGCGGCCGTTCGGCGAGCCGGCCAGTCAGGACGTGCACTCGCGGTTCTACGACTCGCTCGGCAACACCCTCGACTACGTGTACGAGCTGGAGGGCGACACCCTGACGATCTGGGGTGGAGCCAAGGGCAGCCCGGCCTATTTCCGCGGCACGTTCAACGCCGACGACAGCGTGATGGACGGAGCCTGGGTCTACCCCGGCGGTGGCGGCTACGACTCGACGATGACGCGCAGTTGAGCGGCGGCCGATCCGTCGAGAAGCGACTCCCGGGCACGCTTCTCGACGGATGTCCGGGCCGGTCCGGATCCGTACCTTCGAAGCATGGACGTGATCAAGAAACTGCACTGGCCGCTCGTCTTCGGGCTGGCCGCCCTGGCCCTGGTCCAGCCGCTGCTCGGCATGATCACGACCGCGAGCGGGGCCCCGGCCGCGCCACCGGTGCGGGCCGGACTGGCGATCGTGATCTCGATCGTCTGGATCGCGGTCGTGGGCCTGACCCGGGTCCGGCATCCGGTGCTCACGCTGATCTTCGCCGGGATCAGCTACGGCGTCTTCGAAACCCTGCTCAGCGGGGTCATGTCGCCGGTCCTCACCGGTGAACTCCGCGGCCCGCTCGCGATGCCGTGGACCATCATCGCCGTGTTGATCAGCAACGCCATCTGGGGCGCGGTCGCCGGCTTGCTCGCGCTGGCCGTACAGCGGCTGCGGGGGTTCCGCCCGCAACAGTAGGCTCGACCCATGACCATCGGGTACGAGGCCGTGTTGATCAACGGGACCGTCGGCGTCGGCAAGACGACCGTCCTGGACGCACTGGGTGATCAACTCGCGGCCGAAGGGATCCCGGGGGTCGCGGTCGACCTGGACGAGCTGGGCCGCCTCTGGCCGAATCCGCCCGGCGACGGCTTCAACCTCGCCTTCACCCTGGCCAACCTGCGCGATCTCTCCGCCAACGCCCGGGCCGCCGGCGCCGAGAAGTTGATCATGGCCGGCGTGGTGGAGACGCCGGACCAGCGGGCCCGCTTCGCCGAGGCCGTCGGCGGTCGGCTGCACCTGGTCCGCCTGACCGCCGACCTGGAGTTGATCAAGGAGCGGATCCGGCGGCGACACGAGCAGGATCCCGAGGGCCGCGACTGGCACCTCGACCGGGTCGGCGAACTCACCGAGATTCTGGACAACGCCGCCGTCGACGATCACGTCATCGACGTCACCGAACTCGCCCCGGAGCAGACCGCGAAGCGGATCCGCACCCTCATCCCACTGTGACTCGCGGCTCACGACCCATCCCGAAACGCAGGCCCCGGAGCGAGCCCGCAGCCGGAGGTCGGACCCCGGCCCCAAGGGTGCTGCCGCTACGTCCACCGAGCCCGCCATGGTCCAAGCCCACCTCGAACGTCCCCTGAGCCCGTCGAAGGGCAAGCCCGATCTCGGTTCAACCGGACCACCAGGTCCGGCGCTCGTTCGGCTCGGCGCCTAGGGTCGAGGCCATGAACCGCCTCGTGGGTGAACTGCTGCCCGCACTGGGCCTGGACGACGGGTGGGCGGCGCGCCTCGACCTCGCGTCCGACAGCGCGCTGCCCGCCGTTCTTCCGGTCAACACGCTCGCCTGCGGCTCGGTGGCACTGGCCGCCCTGTCGGCCGAGGCGCTGCGCGGCGGCGGGGAGCGGGTGCACGTCGACCCGCGCCAGGTGTCGGTCGCGTTCCGCAATGATCAGCTCCAGACGGTCGACGGTGAGCGGGAGCCCGCGTTCGCCCCGATGTCCGGGTTCTTCGCGGCCCGGGACGGCTGGGTCCGTACGCATGCGAACTACCCGCACCACCGGGACCGGCTCGCCCGTGCCCTCGGCCTGCCGCACGACGCCGACCGGGAGGCCGTGGCCGCGGTGATCGCCAACCGCGGAGCCCAGGAACTGGAAGACGTGATCACCGCCGACCACGGCATCTGCGTACGCGTACGTACCCGTCGGGAGTGGCTGGCGGGCGAGCAGGCCCAGGCCGTCGAGCGGCACCCCGTGTTGGCGGTCGACCGACTGCCGGCCGAGGCGCCGAGCGTGGCGGTGCCGGAACGCCCCCGGATCCTCGACCTGACCCGCGTCATCGCCGGGCCGGTCGCCACCCGCACACTCGCGTTCGCCGGCTGTGACGTGCTGCGGGTCGATCCGCCCGCCATGCCGGAGCTGAGGGCGCAACACCTCGACACGGACGCCGGCAAGCGCTCCACGCTGGTGGACCTGCACGACCCGCACGCCCGCCGGCGAGTCCACGAACTGCTCGACCGCGCCGACGTGGTGGTGACCGGGTACCGCCCAGGCGCGCTGGCGGCCTTCGGGCTCGACGCCGATCACCTCGCGCGAACCCACCCTCAGGTGATCCACGCCAGCCTCTCGGCCTGGACACCCAGCGGGCCGTGGGCAGGTCGACGCGGGTTCGACAGCATCGTGCAGGCGGCGACCGGCATCGCGCTGATCGAGTCGGCCGACGGCATCCACCCGGGCGCCCTGCCGGCCCAGGCGCTCGATCATGCAACCGGCTACCTACTGGCGGCCGGGGTCCTCAGCGCCCTGCGGCGCCGGGCCGAGCAGGGCGGCACCTGGCGGGTCTCGGCCCATCTGGCCAGGACCGCCCACTGGCTGCTGCGTACCGACGCCCACGACGGCCCGGCCCACCACCTCGACGATCCCGGGCCGTGGCTCACCGAGACCAGGACGGAGCTCGGCCTGGTCCGCCAGTCACGACCGGCCTTCGGACCCGACCACCGGGCGTTCGCCTGGGTCGGGCGGCGGTTCGGCCGGGACACGGTCGAGTGGGTCGATGCCTAGGAGGGTGTCGAACGGTGGCGCAGCGATGCCGACGACCGTGACGCGGACGGTCCGCAACTCGGGCTCTCGAGGTGAGGAGGCTGGGCAAAGGCGCACGCACCGAGCCAGGCACCGAGGCGCGCCTCGGTCCCGTCAGAACCAGCCCTCGCGCGGCTGACCAGGAAGCCGCGACGGCACGGGGGCGACCAACGTACTCCAGCTCCGGCGGCCGAGTGGTGGGTTTGTCGACAACCCCACCGCGGAAGGGGCCCGGTCGGTGGGATTGTCGACAACCGCACCCTTCTCGGCGTCGGAGCAGCGCCGGGCGGGACGCTGGGCACGCCCGGCGACGGCGGTACCGGCCAGGGCTGCCAGCAGCTCGACCGGCCGCGAGCCCGGGGGCTCGGTGCCGCGTCAGGGTCCACTCGGCAACACTGCCGCGGACGGGCGGCGGGTGCTGCGCGTGACTGCCGTGACTTCGGGTCGGCAAGGGGTGATTCAGGCGGCGGTCGGGACCTTGTCCGGGTCGGCGTAGGTGGGTTCGTGGCGCTTGAGGATCGCGATCACGCGGTAGGTGATCGGCATGACCAGGACCTCGACCAGGGTCTTCCAGAGGAAGCCGACGATCACGTAGTTGATGAAGTCGGCGGCAGTGGTGATGCCGATGGCGCCGGCGGCGATGCTGCAGAAGATCAGGGTGTCGGCGAACTCGCCGACCACGGTCGAGCCGATCAGGCGGACCCAGAGGCGGCGTTCGCCGTAGCGGTTCTTGATCCAGACCAGGACGGCGGAGTTCAGCAACTGCCCGGCCAGGTACGCGATCACGCCGGCCAGCACCAGCCGCGGTACGACGCCGATCACGGCCTCCAGCGCGGCCTGGTTCTCGTAGAAGTCGGCGGCCGGGAGCTGGATCACGATCCAGAAGCAGGCCGAGGCGAGCAGCAGGGTGACGAACCCGGTGATCACGGTGCGGCGCGCGGCGCGGAAGCCGTACACCTCGCTGAGCACGTCGCCGAGGACGTACGCGAGCGGGAAGAGGAAGAACGCGCCGTCGGTGTTGATCGGCAGGATCTGCAGCGGTCCGAGCGTGAGCGACTGATCGCCGAAGAAGCTGACACCCTTGCTGGCCGCGACGTTGGAGATGATCAAGGTCGCCGTGAACAGGGCGGTGATGATCGGGTAGAAGCTGCGGGGCGGTTCGGCGTAACTCACGGGACCCTAGTCTGCCCTGCCGAGCCGCCGGGCCAGCAGCCCGATCCGCTCGATGAGAACGTCGAAGAACCGCTCCGGATCGGTACGGACCGCTACCCAGGCGTTCGGCTCGCGGCCCCACTTGCCGTCCCAGTCCGCGATCGTCGTACCCCGGGTCAAGGTCCCGGCCAGCTCCACGTCGACGGTCGCGGCGCGCAGCTCGGCCCAGTTCTGATCGAGGGCGACGGCGGCGGCGAACGGGTCGTGCAGGTGGGCGAACCAGCCCCAGTTCCAGTCCCGGTGGAACTCGAAGTAGAACCGGATCGCATCCGTCAGGTGCCGGATCAGCGGGTTGCTCGCGGTCGAGCGGGTGCCGTCAGGCCGGTCCGGCGAGGGCGCCTCGGCCGGCGTCGACCCGGCCGCCTCGGCCAGCCGGATCACGTGCTCGGGCTGCAGTGCGATGGTCTCGGTGACGTTGAGCCCGCAGACGATCGGCCGGCGGTCCTCCGGCAGTCCGCTGAAGGCGTCGAAAACGATCTTGGCCGCGTCCGGGTCGACCGCGATGTTCCACTCCGACGTCGGCGTGGTGTTGCCCGGATGATCGAACGTCCCGCCCATGATCACGATCCGCTGCAGCAGCCGGGGCAGTTCCGGATCCGTGCGTACGGCGAGCGCCAGGTTGGTCAGCGGGCCGGTGATCAGGCCGACCACCTCACCGGGATGGCGGCGCGCCACTTCGCTCCACAGCTCCACCGCGTGCCGGTCCGAGATCCGCCGGGTCGGCGCCGGCAGCTCGGCCCAGCCGATTCCCTGCGGGCCATGGGTTTCCGGCGACGTCTTGAGCGGCTGGATCAACGGGATCTCCGAGCCGAGGCAGACCTCGATCTCCGGCGCGCCGACCAACTCCAGCCAGGCCAGGTTGTTCAGCGCCACCTGCCGGGCCGAGACGTTACCGGCCGTACCGGAGATGCCGAGGATCTCCGCGTCCGGCGAGCCGAGCAGGTAGAGCAGGGCGAACGAGTCGTCGATCCCGGTGTCGACATCGAGCAGCAGCTTGGTCACCCGATGATCATGACAGGCGTCACCGAGCCGCGCCCGCCGCCCGCGCTAACCGGCCGCGGCCGCGATCAGCCGCTCGGCCGTCGCCGGGTCGGTGACCAGGCGCTTGAAATAACCGGCCTGGGCGCCGGCCAGGATGGAGTTGATCTTGTCCGGGCCGGAGGCGACGGCGATCGAGATGGGGATCCGCTGCAACTCTTCCAGGGACAGCGCGATCAGTCGCTCGCTGCCCGGGTACGGGACGGGCCGGCCCGCCCGGTCGTAGAACCGGGAACAGACGTCGCCGACCGCGTCGACCAACGAGGCCGCACCGGCGGGCACGAAGAGCGGCATGTCCGAGCGGACCATGGGCGGCGCGCCGACGCCGGTCAGCACGCAGCGGGCCCGCGGCCACAGGTGCAGCACCCGCTGGATCGACGGGTCCTTGATCAAGGTCTTGTACAGGTCGGGGCCGGGCAGCGCGGGCGCGAACAGGTAGGTCGCGCGGCCGCCGACCCGGGCCGCGATCATCCGGGTGATCTCGTTGGTCTGGTACCAGCCCTCGGGCTGATCCTGCCCGCCGACGGTCGGCGCGACGACGACGCCGGGCAGTTGCTGCAGCTCGCAGCGGGCCACCTCGTAGACGGTCCGGCCGGAGGAGACCAGCAGCACATCACCCGAGGCCAGGTTCGCCTCGGCGAGCGCCGTACTCACCGCCGGGGCCAGCGCGGGACCGAGCGTCTCGCCGACCGGCGGGGCACCGCGCAGCGACGCGGACAGATAGACCCGCTCCAGTCCCAGCGCGGCGGCCAGCCGGTCGGCCAGGCCGGCGTCGGAGTCCTCGCCGGGCGGGATGATCTCGATCCGCACGATGCCGCGCCGGCGGGCCTCGGCGAGCAGCCGGGACACCGTGGCCCGGCTGGTGCCGAGCCGGCTGGCCACGTCGGCCTGCGTCGCCTCGTCGTCGTAGTACATCTTCGCCGCCGTGTAGAGCAGCGAAGCGGGGAAGTGGCCGGCCTCGTTGGTACGGCCGCGGCGACCCAACTCCACCGGCCGCTCCGCCGGCGGCTCGGACCCGTTGGTCATTGCCATGCGGACAGTATGACCCACATCGGTACGGAATCTGAACGAATGTGCACATCTCTCTCATGTCTGCAACTTTGTTCTGGACATATGTACGAGCGCTCGCCTACAGTCGTCCTAGCACGCCGGAGCGTGGCTCTCCGGTGTTGGCCCGGACTTGGAGGAGCTCGATGTCGAACCCCGCGGAGATCCCGCAGACCATGCAGGCCGTCATCTGTCACGGCCCCGAGAATTACACGTTGGAAGAGGTTCCGGTCCCCACGCCCGGACCCGGTGAGGCCCTGGTCAAGGTCGACGCGGTGGGCATCTGCGCGAGCGACCTGAAGTGCTACCACGGTGCCGCGAAGTTCTGGGGCGACGACTCCCGGCCGGCCTGGGCGGAGACCGAGGTGATCCCCGGTCACGAGTTCGCCGGAACGGTTGTTCAGCTCGACGATCTCGCCGCCGAGAAGTGGAAGGTCGGCGTCGGCGACCGGGTGGTCAGCGAGCAGATCGTGCCCTGCTGGAAGTGCCGCTACTGTCTGCGCGGCCAGTACTGGATGTGCGGCCCGCACGACCTGTACGGGTTCAAGCGCCGCACGCCGGGCGCCATGGCCGAGTACATGATCTACAACGTCGACGCGCTGGTGCACAAGGTGCCGAACGAGATCCCGCCGCACCATGCCGCGTTCGCCGAGCCGCTGTCCTGCTCCCTGCACGCGGTCGAGCGAGCCGGCATCGGCTTCGACGACGTCGTCGTGGTGGCCGGCTGCGGCCCGATCGGGCTGGGCATGGTGGCCGGCGCCAAGTCGAAGAACCCGGCCAAGGTGGTCGCGCTGGACATGGCGCCGCACAAGCTGGAGATCGCCAAGGAGTGCGGCGCCGACGTGGTGATCAACATCGCCGAGGAGGACGCCGACAAGATCGTCAAGGACCTCACCGACGGTTACGGCGCGGACGTCTACCTGGAGGGCACCGGCCACCCGGCTGCCGTACCGCAGGGGCTGAAGCTGCTCCGCAAGCTCGGCACCTACGTCGAGTACGGGGTCTTCCGCGACGACGTCACGGTGGACTGGTCGATCATCAGCGACGACAAGGAACTCGACGTGCTCGGCGCGCACCTCGGCCCGCACTGCTGGCCGGCGGCGATCCGGCTGATCGAGTCCGGCGCGCTGCCGATGGACAAGATCTGCACCCACCAGTTGCCGCTGGCGGACTTCCAGAAGGGCCTCGACCTCGTCGGCGACGGTACCTCGTCGATCAAGGTCTCCCTGATCCCCTGACCCTTCAGCGCCCTGAGCCTGTCGAAGGGCCTTGGCTGCATGGGGCTTGGCCCTTCGACAGGCTCAGGGAGCGTTGTGGCGTTACTCAACGGAGAGGCAAGAACGATGGCTGATCACAGACTGACCCGGCGCGCGGCGCTCGGACTCGGCGCCGCGGCGGCCGCGACTCCCCTGCTCAGTGCCTGCGGCATCGGCGGTGCTCCGGCCGTCGTCAACGGCGCGGCCGGGGTGACCGGCGGCTTCGACTGGAAGAAGGCCGCCGGTACGACGATCAAGGTGCTGCAGACGCCGCACCCGTACCAGCAGTCCTTCCAGCCGCTGCTCAAGGAGTTCAGCGAGCTGACCGGCATCGAGGTGATCACCGACCTGGTGCCGGAGAGCAGCTACTTCACCAAGCTCAACACCGAGCTGGCCGGCGGCACCGGCAAGCACGACGCGTTCATGCTGGGCGCCTACTTCATCTGGCAGTACGGCCCGCCGAACTGGCTCGAGGACCTCAAGCCCTGGATCGAGAACCCGGCCGCCACCCACGACGAGTACGACTTCGAGGACATCTACGAAGGGCTGCGCCAGTCGACCCAGTGGGACTTCCAGGCCGGCAGCCCGCTCGGCAGCGGCGGCCAGTGGGCCATCCCGTGGGGCTTCGAGAACAACGTCGTCACGTACAACAAGAAGTACTTCGACAGCAAGGGAATCCGGCTGCCGGACCGGTTCGACGACTTCATCCAGCTGGCCGTCGACCTGACCGACCGGACCGAGAACCGGTACGGCGTCGCGGCCCGCGGCTCGAAGTCCTGGGCGACGATCCACCCGGGCTTCATGACCCAGTTCAGCCGGGAGGGCGGCGTCGACTACGCGTTCGAGAACGGTGCGTACACGGCCCAGATGAACTCCGACCTCTCGGTCGCCTTCCACGAGAAGTGGATCGAGCTGATGCGGCAGGCCGGACCCACCTCCTGGACGACGTACGACTACCCGCAGGCCACCGGTGATCTTGGTGACGGCGTGGCGATGATGTGTTACGACGCGGACTCCGCCACGTATCCGAAGAACCGGGCCGGAGTGGCGAAGGAGTCGGGCAACCTCGGCTGGTACGCGGGGCCGGCCGGTCCCGACGGCAACTACAAGACGAACCTGTGGACCTGGTCCTTGGCGATGAACTCGCAGGCCAAGAACAAGCTCGGCGCCTGGCTGTTCATCCAGTGGGCGACCGGCAAGCAGGCACTCAGCAAGGCGGTGTCGGGCGGCAAGTTCGCCGACCCGGTCCGCGCCTCGGTCTTCGACTCGGTGTTCAAGAGCCAGCTCGATGATCAGCCCGGTTACCTGGAGGCCTTCGAGACGGTGATCAAGGACTCCAAGATCCAGTTCTCGCCGCAGAAGAAGTTCTTCGGCACCACAGAGGACTGGGCGGTCGCGCTGCAGGACATCTACGGCGGCGAGGACGCCCGGAGCCGGCTGGACAGCCTGGCCCGTACCAACACGTCCAAGATCAATCTCTGAGGGAGGCCGATCAATGACGACGACCCAAGCGCCCACCGGCGCCCCCGCGGGCCAGGCCGCCCGGCCGGCCCCGCCGGAGGTGCCGGACTGGCGCCGCAAGCTGCGCCCCTATCTGCTGTCGGTGCCGGCGGTGGCGATCATCATCGGCATCCTCTACCCGTTCGCGATCGGCGCCATCTACACGGTGCTCAACTACGCGGCGGTGAACCCGAACCCGCGCTTCGTCGGGCTGGCCAACTTCGAGTCGGTGCTCACCGACACGAAGTTCTGGGGCAGTGTTGGGGTGACCCTGCTGTTCGCGGTCGCGGCGACCGCGCTGGAGACCGTGATCGGCGTGATCATCGCGCTGCTGCTCAACCGGTCCAGCCTGATCGGGCGGATCTTCGAGAAGGTGCTGATCCTGCCGTTGATGATCGCTCCGGTGATCGCCGGGGTGATCTGGAAGCTGATGTTCAATCCCCAGTTCGGTGTGCTGAACCACATCTTCGGCCTCGGCGCGACGTTCGACTGGCTGAGCCGGCAGAACGCGCTGGCGTCGGTGATCCTGGTCGACATCTGGATCTTCACGCCGTTCGTGGCGATCCTGGTGCTGGCCGGGATCCGGTCGCTGCCGAAGGAGCCGTTCGAGGCCTCCGACGTGGACGGGGCGAGCTGGTTCTACATGTTCCGCCGGCTGATGCTGCCGATGATCTGGCCGTACATCCTGGTCGCGGTGATCTTCCGGTTCATGGACAACCTCAAGGTGTTCGACCACATCTACGTGCTGACCTCCGGCGGACCCGGCGTTGCCACCCGGACCCTGCAGATCGGCGCCTTCGAGGACTCGATCACCAACATGGACTACTCCCGCGGCTCCACCTACATGTTGATCTTGTGGATCATCGTGTTCATCACCGCGCGCTACCTGGTCGGCGTGCTGGGCAAAGCGCAGGCCCGCGCGGCCGGAACGGAGGGCTGAACCATGGCACGCGAACTGCTGCCCGGCCAGCGCCGGTTCACTCCCGCCGGGATCGGCGGCGACCTGATCCTGCTCGGCTGGTTCCTGTTCTCGCTGTTCCCGATCTTCTGGATGGTCCTGCTGTCGTTGAAGACCGAGGCCGAGCAGACCACGACGTTCTTCGTCTTCTCGCCCACGCTGGAGAACTTCGCCACCGTGCTGTCCCAGCGCGGCACCGACCTGACCAGCGTCGACTACAAGGCGGCCCTGCTGACCAGCCTGATCAACTGCGGCGGCGCGGTGATCGTCTCGCTGGTGATCGGCATCCCGGCCGCCTACGCGGCGGGACGCTGGAAGTACCGCGGCTCCAACGACCTGATGTTCCAGATGCTGTCGTTCCGGTTCGCCCCGGAGCTGATGGTGATCGTGCCGCTGTTCGTGATCTACAACCAGGTCGGTCTGTTCGACACGCAGGTCGGCATGATCTGGGTGTTGCAGCTGGTCACGATGCCGCTGGTGGTGTGGATCCTGAGGTCGTACTTCCAGGATCTTCCCGAGGACCTGGAGCAGGCCGCGCTGCTGGACGGCTACACCCGCCGGCAGGCGTTCGTCATGGTGGCGCTGCCGCTGGTCCGGCCCGGCATCGCCGCGGCCGCCCTGCTGGCGTTCATCTTCGCCTGGAACAACTACGTCTTCCCGTTGATCTTGTCCGACACGGCGGCCAGTACGGTCACCGTGGCGATCACCAAGTTCCTCGGCGGTGGCGGCCAGGCCTACTACAACCTCACCGCGGCAGCCGCGGTGATCGGCGCCCTGCCGCCGCTGGTGCTGGCCTTGACCATCCAGCGCTACCTGGTCCAGGGCCTCTCGTTTGGGGCGGTGAAGTCCTGATGGCAACCGTGGCTGTGGCCAATCTGACCAAGCACTACGGCAAGACCGTGGGCGTCGACGATCTCTCCCTGGAGATCGGTGACGGCGAGTTCTTCGTGATCTTGGGCCCGTCCGGGGCCGGGAAGACGACGACGCTCAAGTCGATCGCCGGGCTGCTCGACATCGACGGCGGGTCGGTGCACATCGGCGGCACCGACATGACCCGGGTCGAGCCGTACCACCGCAACGTGGCGATGGCCTTCGAATCGTACGCGCTCTATCCGCAGAAGACGCTGCGGGAGAACCTCGCCTCGCCGCTCAAGTCCGGCCGGACCGGCAAGTACACGCCGGCCCAGCAGCAGGAGCGGATCGACCAGGTCACCACGACGCTCGGCATCAACCACCTGCAAGATCGTTTCCCGCGCGAGCTGTCCAACGGGCAGCGGCAGCGGGTGGCGCTCGGCCGGGTGCTGGTCCGGCCGGCCGACGTCTATCTGCTGGACGAGCCGCTGAGCCACCTGGACGCCAAGCTCCGGGCCGAGATGCGGGCCGAGCTGAAGACGCTCGGCGCAATGTCCAACACGACCACGGTCTACGTGACCCACGACTACCAGGAGGCGCTTGCGCTGGGCACCCGGATCGCGGTGATCAGGAACGGGAGACTGGTCCAGGTCGACACCCCGGCGGAGATCTGGCACCACCCCGCCGACACGTTCGTCGCCCGGGCCTTGGGCCAGCCGGAGATCAACCTGGTCGACGCGGTGATCGACGGCGGCAACGTGATCATCCCGGACACCCGGTTCGCGATTCCGGTTCCCGGTGATCTTGGTCTGGGCGCCGGCGATCGGGTGCGGATCGGCATCCGGCCCAGCGATCTTGAGCTGGCCGATCCTTCGCGCCCTGAGCCTGTCGAAGGGCACCTCACGGTGCCCGGCCGGGTCATCCTGGCCGAGCGGCTGGGCCGCAACATCGAAGTCTCGGTCGACCTCGGCGGCACCACGCTGATCGGGCTCTCGCCCGGCGGGCCGCTGGCCGAGGAGGGCGTCGACGTGTCGGTCCGGGTCGACCTCGAGCATGTCCACCTGTTCGCCGCCGGTGACGGGGACACGGCGCGGCTCGGCAGTGCCGCAGCGCAGCGGAAGGAGTCCTGATCATGAGCACCGCAACGGCCACGCAGGTGGCGCAGAGCCTCACCCTCGGCTCGCTGAACAAGATCTACAACCCGCAGGGCAAGCACGAATTCCATGCGGTCAAGGGAATCGACCTGGAGATCGAGCCCGGCGAGCTGATCGCGCTGCTCGGCCCGTCCGGCTGCGGCAAGACCACGACGCTGCGCATGATCGCCGGGCTGGAGACCGTGACCAGCGGTTCGATCAAGATCGGCGAGCGGGAGATCAGCCAGCTGCCGCCGGGCAAGCGCGGCATCGGCGTCGGCTTCGAGTCGTACGCTCTCTATCCGCCGCTGTCGGTCCGGGAGAACCTCGCGTACGGGCTGAAGGCACGGAAGGTGCCCGGCGCGGCCGAGCTGGTGACCAAGATCGCCGAGCGGCTGGAGATGACCGATCTGCTGGAGCTGCGGCCGTCCGCCCTGTCCAGCGGTCAGAAGCAGCGGGTCGCGCTGGCCCGGGCGCTGGTCCGCAATCCGCCGGTGCTGCTGCTCGACGAACCGCTGTCGCACCTGGACGCGTCCGCCCGGAACCGGGTTCGGCGCGAACTGAAACTGCTGCAGCGGGAGTTCGGCTACACCACGATCGTGGTCACCCATGATCAGGTGGAGGCGCTCAGCCTGGCCGACCGGCTGGCCGTGATGGACGGCGGCGTGATCCAGCAGTTCGGCACGCCGGACGAGGTGTTCGACGACCCGGCCAACCTGTTCGTGGCCCGGTTCGTCGGCGAGCCCCAGATCAACATCATCGAGGGGACCTTGATCGTTTCCGGTGAGCGGCGCTCGGTCCGGATCGGCGACGGCGAACTGCCGGTGACGGTCACCGGCGGCGCCGACGGTGACCGGGTGCTGGTCGGCATCCGGCCCCAGGATGCCCTGCTGGCTTCCTCGTCCCCTGAGCCTGTCGAAGGGGCCGGGGTCGAGGTCACCGTGCAGTACTTCGAACACCTGATGGAATTCGGCCAGGCCACGCTGGACCTGGCCGGTGACGGTGCCGACGTGATCGTCCAGACTCCGGCCGCCGAGACGTACGCGGTGGGTGATCAGGTGCGGCTGACGGCACCGCCGGAACGGGTCTACCTGTTCCACCCGGACACGTCGGAACGCATTCGCTGACGACGATCGACCGGTCACTTGTGCAGCGACACGCCGTCCCTTCGACAAGCTCAGGACAGGCGCCGCCGCTGCTTTGGTGACCGGTCGGCGGAAGTTTTCTTTGGGGAGGGTTTGTGACCAAGCTGTGGAATGATCCGGCGACGTTCACCGAGGACGTGGTGGCCGGGTTCCTGGACGCCAATGCCGATTACGTGGTCGGGGTGCCGGGCGGGGTGGTCCGGGCGACCGCGACGCGGCCGGGCAAGGTGGCCGTGGTCACCGGCGGCGGCTCCGGGCACTACCCGGCGTTCTGCGGAACGGTCGGGCCGGGCTTCGCCGACGGCGCGGTGATCGGCAACGTGTTCACGTCGCCGTCCGCCGCCGAGGCCGCGTCGGTGGCCCGGGCGGCCCACGGCGACGCGGGCGTGATCTTGACCACCGGCAACTATGCCGGCGACGTGCTCAACTTCGGGTTGGCCGTGCAGCAGTTGCGCGCGGACGGGATCGACGCCCGCTATCTCGCGGTCACGGATGACATCGCCAGCGCCGGCCCGGAGGAGCACGAGAAGCGGCGCGGCATCGCGGGCGACTTCACCGTCTTCAAGATCATGTCGGCGGCCGCCGAGGAGGGGTACGGCATCGACGACGTGGTCCGGGTCGGTGAGGCGAGCAACGCCGCCACCCGTACCCTCGGCGTCGCCTTCGACGGCTGCACCCTGCCCGGCGCCGACCAGCCGCTGTTCACCGTGCCGGAGGGCAGGATGGGTGTCGGCCTCGGCATCCACGGCGAGCCCGGCGTTGCCGAGCAAGATCAACCGCGGGCCGCCGACCTGGCCCGGCTCCTGGTCGACGGGGTGCTGGCCGAGGTGCCGGACGCGGCGCCGCGCCGGCTGGCAGTGATCTTGAACGGGCTCGGCCGGACCAAGTATGAGGAGCTGTTCGTGGTCTGGGGCACGGCCGCCCGGCTGCTCCGCGAGGCCGGCTTCGACCTGGTCCGCCCCGAGGTCGGCGAGCTGGTGACCAGCCTGGACATGGCCGGCTGCTCGCTGACGATCACCTGGCTGGACGAGGAACTCGAGCGGCTCTGGCTGGCCCCGGCCGACACCCCGACCTTCCGCCGCGGCTCCCTGCGTCCTGAGCCTGTCGAAGGACGACGGCGGGAGAGCGCTTCGACAGGCTCAGCGCACGTTGAGACCGTGGCCGGCGACGCCGAGTCGCAGCGGGTCGCCGCCGGGATCGCGGACGCCCTGGCGGTGATCACCGAGGCGATGGCGGCTGATGAGGAGGAACTGGGCCGGATCGACGCGGTGGCCGGCGACGGTGATCATGGTCGCGGCATGGTGAAGGGTTCCCAGGCCGCGAGCGATGCGGCCCGAGCGGCGGTCGAGGCCGGCGCGGGGGCGGGCGGAACGCTGCGGGCGGCCGGCGACCAGTGGGCGGCCCGGGCCGGCGGCACCTCGGGCGTGCTCTGGGGCGCGGCGCTGACCGCGTTCGGCGCGCGGCTCGGGGACGCCGGCCGGCCGGACGGCGCCGTGCTGGCGGAGGCGGTACGAGCCTCGTACCAGGCCTTGATCGACCTCGGCGGAGCGCAGCCGGGCGACAAGACGATGCTGGACGCCTGGCTGCCGTTCGCCGAGACCGTCGAGGCCGAGGTCGGCCGGGGTACGGACTGGCTGGCGGCCTGGACCGCCGGAGCGAAGGCCGCCACCGACGCCGCCGGGCGGACCGCCGAGTTGCGGCCGAAGGTGGGCCGGGCCAGGCCGCTGGCCGAGCGCAGTGTCGGCACTCCGGACGCGGGCGCGGTGTCGTTCGCCCGGTGTGTCACCGTGGTTGCTGAGCTGTACCGGAATCGATAGGGACTGAGATGAGTGAACCGAAGTGGCGGATCGTCGTCGGCTGTGACGACGCGGGCCTGCAGTACAAGGAGATCCTGAAGCAGGACCTGGCCGGCGACGACCGGGTCGCCGAGGTGGTCGACGTCGGCGTCGGCGCCGACGAGCACACCGCCTACCCGCACGTCGCGGTCGAGGCGGCCAAGCTGATCGCCGAGGGCAAGGCCGACCGGGCGCTGCTGGTCTGCGGCACCGGCCTCGGCGTCGCGATCAGCGCGAACAAGGTGCCGGGCGTCCGGGCCGTCACGGCGCACGACTCGTTCTCGGTGGAGCGCTCCGTGCTCAGCAACGACGCCCAGGTGCTCTGCTTCGGCCAGCGCGTGGTCGGCATCGAACTGGCCCGCCGGCTGGCCCGGGAATGGCTCGGTTACGTCTTCGACCCGTCCTCCGCCTCGGCGGCCAAGGTCGCCGCGATCGGCGAGTACGACGGGTCCTGCTGACCTGATGACCGTCTCGACCATCGAGGGCAGCCACGGCAGCATCGCGGTGCACGACTGGCCGGTCCCGGAGCCGAGCTGGATCGCGATCCTCGTGCACGGGTACGGCGAGCATCTCGGCCGCTACCCGCACGTCGCGGCCCGGCTCAACGCGGCCGGCGCCATGGTATCCGGTCCTGATCATGAAGGGCACGGCGCGTCGGCCGGCGAGCGGGTCCTGATCGAGGACTTCGAGACCGTGGTGGACGACCTGGACGCGGTCGTCTCCCGTGCCGTGGCAGTGAATCCCGGGCTCCCGGTGATCATGATCGGCCACTCGATGGGCGGCATGATCGCGGCGCGCTACGCCCAGCGGCACGGTGACCGGCTGCGGGCGCTGGTGCTGTCCGGGCCGGTGCTCGGCTCCTGGCACCCGACCGCGCTGGCCGACCTGGACGAGATCCCGGACGACCCGCTGGACACGTCCACGCTGTCCCGGGACGACGCGGTCGGCGCCGCCTACTCGGCCGATCCGCTGGTCTGGCACGGTCCCTTCAAGCGCCCGATGCTGCGGTCGATCGCCCGTACCCTGGACGTGATCAACAACGGCGGCGACCTGGGTGACCTGCCGACGCTGTGGGTGCACGGCGAGGCCGACACCCTGGTCCCGATCGGGCCCAGCCGGCAGGGCATCGAGCGGCTCCGCGGCACGGACCTGACCGAGATCGTCTATCCGGAGGCCCGGCACGAGGTGTTCAACGAGACGAACCAGGACGCGGTGCTGGACGACGTGATCGACTTCGCCCGGCACCGCCTCGGATCCGCCGACACCGGTTGACCGAACCCCGGTCCGGGAGGACCTTGGGACCATGGCCCTCCATCTCGGCCGCCGCGTCATCGAGCAGTTCGCCGAACTGCAGTACGAGCCCACGCCGAAGCGGATCCGTGCGTTCACGCGCGGCCGGGCCGTCGTCGACACCCGGAACGCCGTGCTGGTCTGGGAGCCCAAGCGGGTGGTTCCCTCCTACGCGGTCCCGGTCGCGGACCTGACCGGCGCGCTGGTCCCGGCGAACGTGGCCGCGGCAGCCGAGCACCCAGTGCGGCTCGGCGACGACGGGCCGCCGGTCCTCGACCCGCGGACCCCGTTCCCGGTGCACACGACGCCGGGTACCTCCCTGACCCTCCGCACCGATGACGCCGAGCTGCCCGGTGCCGCCTTTCGCTGCGAGGACCCCGAACTCGCCGACTACGTCGTGCTCGACTTCGCCGCCTTCGAGGAGTGGCGCGAGGAGGACGACCGGATCTACGCGCATCCGCGGGATCCGTACAAGCGGATCGACGTGCGGCAGAGTTCCCGCCATGTCGTGATCAGCCGGGACGGTCAGCGGCTGGCCGAGAGCCGCCGGCCGAAGCTCCTCTTCGAGACCCACATCACGCCGCGTTGCTACCTCCCGGCCGAGGACGTGCGGCAGGACCTGCTGATCCCCTCGGACACCCGCACGGAATGTGCCTACAAGGGGACCGCCCGCTACTGGTCGGCGCAGCTGTCCGGCGGCGTCGTACCGGATCTGTGTTGGTCGTACGAGGAGCCGCTGTCCGACGGGGTCGAGGTCCGCGGCATGATCTGCTTCTTCGACGAGCGCGTGGATGTCATGCTCGACGGGATCCCCCAGCCGCGGCCGGTCACGCCATGGTCCTGACGGGTTCAGTCCCTGTAAGGGTTGTTCGGCCCAGGCAGGTTACCTGATCATGGATGGCGTGTTGCCCCACAGATTTCCCCGCCCCGCCGGTTCGCACGGCTGGTCCGACGGAACGACCACCGAGTCGGGCCGCTGCTACCAGCGCTGCGCGTGCGGCGCCTGGCGCGTCCTGCACCAGGGCGAGGAGTTCTGGCGTTCGACCGACCGGCCGTGCCCCGAGGCTCCCCCGATCGAGCCGATCCCGCGCGGCTGGCCGTACCGCAAGGCCTGGGGCGCCGCCCGCCTCTTCTTCTGACCGACGCCCCCGCCGGGCGGGAAATCGTCCGACAAGGCAGAATCGGGCTGTGATCGAGTATCGAACCCCGGCAGAGATCGAGCAGATGCGTGCGGCGGGCCAGTTCGTGGCCTCCGTGCTGACCGCGTTGCGCAAGCACGCCGACGTCGGCGTCAACCTGCTGGAGCTGGACGAGCTCGCGCACCAGATGATCAAGGACCGCGGCGCCACGTCGTGCTACATCGACTACCACCCGTCGTTCGGCGCCAGCCCGTTCGGCAAGGTGCTCTGCACCTCGGTCAACGACGCCGTCCTGCACGGGCTGCCGCACGACTACCAGCTCGTCGACGGTGACCTGCTCAGCGTCGACTTCGCCGCCGAGGTGGACGGCTGGGTGGCCGACTCGGCGCTCTCCGTCGTCGTCGGTACGCCGCGCCCGCAGGACCTGAAGCTGATCGAGACCACCGAGGTCGCACTGGCCGCCGGGATCGACGCGGCCCGGGTCGGCAACAAGCTCGGCGACATCTCGTACGCGATCGCCCAGGTCGCCACCAAGGCCGGCTACAAGATCAACACCGACTTCGGCGGGCACGGCGTCGGCCGCACCATGCACGGCGATCCGCACGTACCCAACAACGGTCGGCGCGGCCGCGGTCTCCCCCTGAAGCCCGGCTTGGTGATCGCCATCGAGCCCTGGTTCCTGGAGACCACCGACAAGATCTACACCGATCAGGACGGCTGGACCCTGCGCAGCCAGGACGGCTCCCGCGGGTCGCACTCCGAGCACACGATCGCGATCACCGCGGATGGCCCGATCATCCTGACCCAGCGCGATTGACCGCGACCGCGTCCGCCGTCCTACGAATCCGAAACTGATTTCAAGAATCCTCCCCAAATCGTTGAACGTTTGCGCAAACTGTAGGCAGACAGGCTGCTTCGAGCGGAGCAGCGACGTTCACGGGGTGGGGGCCTGCGGTGACACTTGGAGCCATTGCGATGCGCTCGGACGCTGGTGGCTCGGCCGAGGATCAGCAATTCGACGACCGGGCGTGCCCGACGGTCAGAGGTCGACCGAGTTCCACGGATCGCAGTGCCATCGTGCCCTGCCCTCTCGGACTCAGTTCCATCACCGAGGGAGCTTGCGATGGGTGAGTTCGGACTCGGCGACCGCCACTTGGCAGAACTCGTCCGCGAGCAGAACGAGCGTTGCCTTGCGGTCTACGCCGAGGATCCGAGCCGAGTCGAACAGGACGCAAATGCGGAGCTGCGGATCTTCGAGGGCGGATACAGCGAACGGCAGCTGCACGAGCTGATCCAGAACGCAGTCGACGCTGCGCGTTCGGACGGTTCACGGGTCGAGGTTCTGCTGACTGACCAAGCCCTCTACGTCGCCAACGACGGTCAGCCCTTCACCGCTGAGGGGGTCCAGGCAGTCATGGCCTCCGACCTCTCCAGAAAGGACGACGACCGTATCGGGCGATTCGGCATCGGGATCAAGTCGGTCCTGGCGATCAGTCGCAACCCGAGGATCTTCAGCCGGTCGATCTCCTTCGACTTCGATCGTGACTGGGCAGCGCAGGTCATCCGCGACGCCGGGTTCGAAGCCCCGCGCTACCCGGTGATGCGCCTGGCCAGGCCGCTCGATCCGGATGTCGAGTCGGGCTCTGACGACCGACTCGCGGATCTCCTGAGCTGGGCCTCGACCGTCGTAGCACTCCCGCTCGCCGCACCCGCCGCCAAGTTGTCCGCTCAGCTCGCCGAGTTCCCTCGCGAATTCCTGCTCTTCTCGCCGCACGTGCAAAAAGCACGATTCCGGGACGAGACTCGAGCTGATCCGGTCGACGACGAGATCGGTCAGCGGGTCGACGGGGCCCACGTGCACCTGTCCGTGGGCGGACGGTCGTCGACCTGGTGTGTGGTCCGCGCCAGCTACCGGCCGAGCCCGCAAGCTCTGGCGGCGGCGAGTCGCATGGCGGCTCGAGAACTGATCCAGGTCCAGTATGCCGTGTCGGTCCCGCCGCGCGCCACGACGGGCCAGTTCTGGGCGTACTTCCCAACCGCGTTCGACACCACGCTGGCGGGTTTCGTGAACGCGCCCTGGCGACTCAGCGAGGACCGTACACGACTGCTCGAAGGCATGTTCAACGAGGAGATCCTGACCGAGATAGTGCCTCGACTGGTCGGGCAGAGCCTGTCCGTTGTCGCCGAAGCAGGCAACCCGATGGCGGCCGTCGATGCCCTTCCGGCTCGGGGCCGCGAGGCGCGCAACTGGGCCGACGACCGGATCAACCAGCCGATCTTCACGCACGCGCGCACCATTCCGTCGGTGCCGAACATGAACGGGACCCTGACCACGCCGTCTCGTCTGCACTGGGTCGACGGCGTGGAGCTCTCCTGGTTGGCCGCATGGGCCGAGATCCCCGCGGCCCCCCGCACGACCTGGGTCCACTCCGATGGCTATCGGACCGCGGAGCGGGTCTCGAAAATCCGCCGGCTCGTCGGTGAGGCCAGCGGGATCGAGACCTGGCTCGAGGCCCTGGTCCAGGACGGCACGGCTCAGTCGTCCGCTGCCGCGATCCATCTCGCCGCCTTCATCGTCCGCGACTGTGAACGATTCGATCGCGACCGCCGGCGGCAGGTGCAGCTGGCGGTGAGTCGAGCTCGGTTCATCCGACTCGAGAACGGGACCTTCCGACGCCCCGAGCGAGGCCGCGTGTTCGTCCGAGTGGCGGCCGCGGACGAAGGTCATGACTTCGTCGACGCGGAGCTGGCGGCTCTCCCGCGAGTGACGGAGGATCTGGCACAACTCGGCGTGGTTCTGCTGGACCGTTCGGGGGAACTCCGGGCACTGCTGCGGCAGTGTCGCGGCCTGGTGGCCCGCAAGGATTCCAGGCGGCTGGGTGACGTGTGGGACCGGATCTGGCGGATCTCACGCACGCTGGCGCCGGAGACCGCGCGGGACATCATCCTCGACGACCTCAGCGGTCAGCCCGAAGTCGCCTGTCGAGTTCACACCGCTGACGGCGGCTGGCGACCCATCGCGGAGGCCTACCTGGCCGGTGCAGTCGTCCCGGCCGACGGCAGGCGTGACCGGGATCGCCTCATCGATCCCCGTTATCACCGCGAGGACATCGAACTGCTCCGCGAACTCGGTGCGGTCGAGGGCCCGACCTGGCGCCACGATCCTCCGTTCGAGGCGTGGCGTGGCCAGTACGAGCAGGCGATCAAGGACCTCTTCATCCGAAGTCAGCGCGGCAGCAAGCCGGATCCGGCCAAGCTGGTCGTCACCGGGACACCGCCGCCGTGGCCACTCGGGCCGCTGGCGTCGATGTCGGACCAGGCCAAGGTGGAGGGCACCAAGCTGGTCCTGTCCCGCGGGCTGCCAGGATCGTGGACGGTCCATCACAGCACCAACGCCTCGTACGGCGTGCATCGGTTCAAGGCGCCCGAGATCTGGTTCCTCGCGAAGAACGGGCTGGTGGAGACGTCGTTCGGTCCGCTCCGGGCATCGCGAGCAGTCCAACCCGACGAGGCCTTCGATCCGCACATCCTGCCCGTGGTCGACCTGCCGGCCCAGGTCGCCGAACCTCTCGGTGTGCAGGAGAGCGTGGACGACTTCAGCGCCAACGACTGGACGAAGCTCAAGTCGATCGCGGACACCTGGACCGATGACGAGCGACGAGCCGCCTTCTATGCCTGGTTGCCGGGCAGGATCGCGCCGCCGGAGACCCTTGTCGTCCGGGTCGGCCCCGGGCGGCAGCCGGTGGCGCCCGAGCACATCGGCGTGACCTCCGAGCGCACGATCTACACCTCGATGATCGACGCGCGGGTGCCGGCTCTGTGGCTCGAATCCGACGAGGACGTCGGGATCCTCGTCTCGTCCTGGGACCTGCATCCGGGCAAGGACCTGCTCCAGGAGCAGGTCGAGCCGGAGGTGGCCGGTGAGGCCACCTACCTCGTCGACGAGTTCCCGCCGCTGAAGCTGTACCTCCAGAATGCCGAGGACCAGAACCTGCTCCTGCAGCCCTGCAACCGCATCGTCAAGATGATCGCGACCCCGCGCGGCCAGATCGACCGGCCGCTTCCCGCGCTGCTGGAGAATCATTGCGTCTACGTCACCGCCACGGAACCCGTTCAGCAGTTGCTGCAGATCGGGGAGGCGCTGAAGCTGCCCGGGTTTGATCAACGCGAGGCACACCGGGTCCTCGAGCAGATGAAGAACACAGCCGCCAACGAACTCCGTCACCGGATCCGGGCGGCTGCTGACGACGACCTGCGGTTGATCGAGGCCGTGGGTGTGGAAGCACTTCGTGGATGCGTTCCGGAGCAAGCGATCGCAGCGCTCGAATCCACCGCGTCACCCCTGGAACCGCGCCGGGTGGCTGCGCTGGCTCGCGCCGTGCACGGCGTCGATGTCCTCAAGACGCTGACCTCGGCACTCGAGGAACGGAGGCTGGAGCCGCCGCGGGAATGGTCCGGCAGACGGACAGCGCGCCTGTTCTGTGCCGATCTCGGCTTTCCGATCGAGTGGGCCGGCTTCCCTGGCGGATCCCGTCCCGCGATCGAGGCCGTCGAGGGGCCGGTCACGCTCCGCCCGTTGCACGAGTACCAGGCCTACGTCATCGATCGGATCAAGAGCCTTCTGCTCGGTGCCGGACCGGACAGAGGCGTGGTTTCCCTGCCCACCGGCGCCGGGAAGACAAGGGTGACGACCGAGGCTCTGGTCGGCGCTATGCGCGACGACGTGCTGCCGCGGGAGAAGCCGATCGTCTGGATCGCCGACAGCGACGAGTTGTGCGAACAGGCTGTCGAGACCTGGGCCCATGTATGGCGTGCCGTGGGGCTGCCAGCTCCACTGTCCATCGGACGGCTCTGGGCGAACAACGAGATCGTCGAGGAACCGGGCACACACCAGATCGTCGTCGCCTCGATCCAGAAGCTTGACTCGGTGCGCCAACGCACGAACACGCCGTACGAGTGGGTCCGAGACGCGTCGGTCGTCGTGATCGACGAGGCTCACGGATCGATCGCCCGTTCCTACACCCAGGTTCTGGAATGGTTGGGACGGTCCGTAAGGTCACGACAGGGTAGAAAGCCACTGCTCGGCCTGACGGCCACTCCGTTCAGCGGCCGGTCCGACGAGCGGACCCAAAGGCTGGTCAACCGCTATGACGGGAATCGCCTGGACCGTGGCGCGTTCTTCGGTGAGGACCCGTACGAGGAGCTCCAGGCCATGGGCGTGCTGGCCCGAGTCCGACACGAGCTGCTGGAGGGCGTCGACGTCGAGCTCGAGGAGTCCGACCGACAGGAGATCGAGAGGATGGGCAAGGTGCCGGCCGCGGTCGCCGAGCGATTGGGCGCCGACATGGCCAGGAACCTGCGCATCGTCGAGTCCATTGCAGCGCTGCCCCACGACTGGACGACGCTGTTGTTCGCACCCTCGGTGCACAACTCACGGATCATCGCTGCCCTGCTCGCCGACCGCGGAATCCCTGCAGTGTCCATCTCCGGCAACACCGACAGCGCCGCCCGCCGACACTACATCGAGCAGTTCAAGGCCAAGCGGATTCGCGTGCTGACGAACTACAACGTCCTGTCGCAAGGATTCGATGCTCCGGAGGTCCAGGCCGTGTACGTGACCCGACCCACCTTCAGCCCAGCGCTTTACCAGCAGATGATCGGTCGCGGGCTTCGTGGACCCAAGAACGGTGGTTCGGAGGAGGTGCTGATCGTCAACGTCCGCGACAACTTCGAACAGTACGGGGATCTGTTGGCCTTCAGGGAGTTCGAGTACCTGTGGCGACGTTGATCATGGAGTTGGACGTCGATCAGCGCCGCGCCGCGCAGATCCCGCCGGATACCCGGCAGATCGTCACCGCAGGCCCCGGCTCGGGGAAGACCGAGGTCGTGGCGGCACTCGTCGATCATCTGATCGGCGTCGAGGAAGTGGAGCCGGACGAGATCCTGGTCCTCAGTTTCTCCAATGCTGCTGTACATGCCGTGTCGCGCAGGCTACGCGAGAGCGGGCGTGACCCTGTCATGGTGCGCACGCTGGACTCACTAGCAACGACGATCCTGCGCGAGCAGAGCGGCGACGGCCAGAAACTCGCGAGCTTCGACGATCGGATCGCCGCAGCGGTTCGACAGTTGCGTCAGGACGGTTGGGACGATGCAGGATCCATGACCCACGTCATCGTCGACGAGGTCCAGGACGTCGTCGGTCTCCGTGCCGGACTTCTCGTCGAGATCCTGCGATCACTTCCCTCGGATGTCGGCTTCACTCTTCTGGGCGACCCGGCTCAGGGGATCTACGACTTCCAGCTGAAGGGGACGTCGGGACGGAACGCCGACCTGCTGGTCGCGGCGAGGTCCTTGGGCGAGGTTCTGGAAACCCGACTCACCGGGCAGTACCGGGCTCGGACCAAGGACGCTGCGACCGCAGCAAGCCTTCGGAATGAGGTGTTGACTCCGTCCGGGCCCTCCGCTGTCGGTGCCTACGAGGCCGGGATCGTGGCTGCGGGCGAGATCGCGGACGTCGTCGCTCGGATGCCCCGATGGTCCGGCACGACTGCATTCCTGACCGATGACAACGGCGAAGCACTACTCGTCGCCGCAGCCCTGTCCGATCTCGGAGTACGCGCCACGCAGCGCCGCCCGGCGCAGTCCCAGCTGCCGGCACCGTGGATCGCAGGCACGCTCGGCGACTTGGAGCACCTTTCGATCACCCGAGAGGAATTCATCAGGTCGGTCGAATCCATCGATGTCTGCTACGAACCGGCCGATCTCTGGCGGGTTCTTCGGGCCGTTGCCGGATCGCGTGGCGCAGAGCTGCAGCTCTCACGACTCGTCGATGCCCTCCGGAGCGGCCGGACGCTGCCGCCGGAGCTGCTGGTGCCGGAGACGTCGGCGGTCACAGTCTCGACGGTCCACCGCGCCAAGGGTCTCGAGTTCGACAACGTCGTGCTGATCGACTTCCCGGACCGCCGCTGCTCCGACCTCTTCACCGCCGAGGACGCGGTTCGGCGGCGATTCGTCGCAATCACCCGGGCTCGGGCCTTGATCGTCCGTGCGAAGGGTCCGGCGGCCCGAGACATCGTGAAGGACGCCGCATCGGGCCGCTGGGTCCGTCGCGGCCGACAGGCCTGGCAGACCTTCGGTTTCCAGTGTGGCCCCGGAGACATTGCGACGGACACCCCGCCGGAGGAGGCGAGCTCCGAGGCCCGTGATCATCTGTGGCGGATGCGGCCGGGTGATCGTCTCGACTTGGTGCTCGACCCGTTCCGGACCACCTTGGATGTTCCGGTGTACTCGGTGTCGCACGACGGCGCGGTGATCGGCCGGACCTCCGCGCAGTTCGGTGGCGCACTCGCTGCACGGGTCCGCTCGGCGCGGCGTCGGCAGCGCGGCAGCCTGCCCTGGCCGCGACTGAGCGGAGCGCAGTTGGAGGCCGTGATCACCGCCGCGGGTGAGCCGCGTGTGCGATCCGGAATTCCCGGCCATGGCCTCTGGCCGGCGCCGACAATGATCGGACTGCTGGACGTGATCTGGAAGGAACACGAGAGTGGCGGATGATCTTTCCCCGTGGTACCGGGCGCGACAGCTGATGGTCGAGGCTGTGGTGAGCGATCTGCAAGGGTCCTCGACCGACGAATCTCTCGACGAGAGTCCGCTGGACCGATTCATCGTGGGCGTTCTCCACCCCAGCGATGACATCGGGGAGATCGACGATCCCCGAGACCAGGCCGAGGACGCAGTCGGGACCGGAAGCGACGCAGTCTCCGACCCCGCCGTCGCGTTCGCACACCTCCGCAGGCCTGCATCGATGGGCCTCACATTCGCGGTGTCCGTCGATACCGCAGCCGTCGTCGTGGACATCGAGGCGGACCGGTACGAACCCGGCGAGGAGACCCTGCCTCCCAGCCCCGAAGGTCTGCTACACCGGCGTGGGGTCAAGACACGTTCCTGGAAGAGAGTTCCGGCCGACTGCAAGCCGGTGACCATCGACGTACGCGTGCCGCGACGCGACGACAAGCCGGTCGCGCGTGGGCTCAGATTGAGTTGGGTGGTCCGACCTCCCCGCGACGGAGTCGTCAGCGTGACTGTCGTCCTGATCAACGTCCGTGGCGAGGGCACTGAGATGCGGGATCCGGCGCGGTGTTGGTTCCGACCGAAGCTCTCGGTCCGGGCGGTCGGCGGCGGATTCGTCGACCGCAGACCTCCGCGGTCTGCTCGCCGGCTCGATCGCGACGAGCGCAGCGCGGAGCTGCTGCATCGTCGACAACGCCATCTGGCGGTCGGGCACGGATGCTCGGTGACCTGGCAGTCCGGCGAGCCTGTGGACCGGCTGGAGACGACCTTCTTCCCCGACCACGATCTTCTGATCGCCCGCGCCGACAGGAGCGACGTCCCTGAGCTCGGGATGGAGACTCTGAGCCGAACGACCAGCACGGAGTCGCTCCATGGTCTCGTGGACGCCTACGAACGGTGGATCGACGCCAAGGCGGCCCAGGTCGACCGGCTCGAGGCCGACCATGCCGAGACCGCTCGCTCCCACATCGACGAAGGACGTCGTGCGGTGGTCCGGATGCGGGCAGGCATCTTCGTGCTGGAGCAGAGCGCCCAGGCGCTGCAGGCCTTCCAGGTGATGAACCGGGCGATGCAGGAGCAACGAGCACGGCAGGAATTGATCAGGTCCGGAACTCTCCCGACGGCTGAGTTCCAGTGGCGCCCGTTCCAGCTGGCGTTCATTCTGCTCAACCTGGAAGGTCTGGCCGAGCCCGGATCACCCGACCGGGAGGAGGCCGATCTGCTCTGGTTCCCCACCGGAGGCGGCAAGACCGAGGCGTACCTCGGGCTGATCGCGTTCACGCTGGTGTTGCGTCGACTCCGAACGGGTGACGGCGGGGGCGTCGCAGTCCTGATGCGATACACCCTGCGGCTTCTCACCATCCAGCAATTCGAGCGAGCAGCCGGCCTGATCTGCGCCCTGGAGCATTGGCGCCGGAATAAGCTGCCGGACGCGGCGCCGATCTCGATCGGTCTGTGGCTCGGGCAGGGCGCCACTCCGAACGACGTGAAAACCGCGGCGAAGGTGTTGCGGCGCGCCACCGGCTCCCCCGAGGACGCGGACGAGGGGGATCCCCGACAACTACTGAATTGCCCGTGGTGCGGTGCCGGGCTGCCGCCGGAAAGTTACGACGCGGACACTCGAGCGGACCGGTTGGTCGTGCGCTGCTCCGACCAGCTCTGCGAGTTCCGGCAAGGCCTCCCGGTGCACCTGGTCGACTCCGACGTCTACCGAGAACGACCCTCCCTGGTCATCGGAACTGTGGACAAGTTCGCGATGTTGGCCTGGCAGGAACGAGCCGGACAGCTGTTCTCCGTCGACGGGAAGTTCGAACGCCCAGATCTGGTGATCCAGGACGAGTTGCATCTCATCAGCGGCCCGCTGGGGACGCTTGTCGGCCTCTACGAAACCGCGGTCGATCACCTGGCCACTGGTCGCAGCCGGCCGAAGCTCGTCGCTTCAACTGCCACGATCAGACGCGCCGACGAGCAGGTGAAGGCCGTGTTCGACCGTACGGCCAGCCTGTTCCCGCCTCCCGGGATCGACGCCGGTGACTCGTTCTTCGCGGTCGATGCGCCGCCCGAGGAACGAGGAACCCGGCACTACGTCGGAGTGATGGCGCCCGGCGCCAGCCACGCGACCCTGATGATCAGGACCTATGCCGCGCTGCTCCAGGCCGGCCAGGAACTGGAGGTGGACGACGAGGTCCGGGATGCCTACTGGACGTTGCTCGGCTACTTCAACAGCCTCAGGGTCCTCGGTGCGGCCTACATCCAGTGCGTCGACGACGTACCGGATCGGATCGGCGTCCTCGCCGGCCGCAACAACGCGACCATGCGCGGGGTCCGTGAGCCGCGGGAGATGACATCCCGCAAGCGTTCCACCGAGATCCCGCTCGAGTTGCAGGCGTTGGCGACCCGATACCCGGAGCCGGGCAGCCCGGACCTCGTGCTGGCGACGAACATGATCTCCGTCGGGGTGGACGTCGACCGTCTCGCGCTCATGGTGGTCATGGGCCAGCCGCAGACGACGGCCGAGTACATCCAGGCGACCTCCCGGGTCGGCCGTCGATTCCCAGGATTGGTCTTCACCCTGTACAACGCGGCGAGGTCGCGGGATCTGTCGCACTACGAGTCGTTCACGACCTACCACCGCACGCTCTACCAGCAGGTGGAACCCACCGGCACGACCCCGTTCGCCCGCCGCGCCCTCGATCGAGCGCTGCATGGTGTCCTGGTCAGCCTCGCCCGACACACCGTGCCGTCGTCGGCGTCGGACTCGAGCGTTGCCATCGCGGTCGACGACCCGACCCTCGACGACGTCGTCAACGCGATCATCGCCCGGGCAGAACGCGTCGATCCCGATGCCGTCGACAAGGTCGCCGAGGGACTCGAGACTCTCGTTGACTTCTGGCGGAACGCTGTCCAAGTCGGGGGTGTCCGCAAGTACGCCGGTTGGCGCGACCCCGGATCCGCGCTCATGGTCCCGGCCGGCGGCGGTCCGTTCACGTCAGGACAGCTCGCACACGAGACATTTCCCGTACGCGAAGCGCCCTGGCCGACCCTGACCAGCCTGCGCAACGTCGACCGGACCAGCAGCCTCTACCTGGCTCGAGCGCGTAGGAGGACCCGTGGCACGGATTGAGATCGGTAGCACCCGGCAGAGTCAGTTGGTGACGACCTACGGCGTCGGGTCGCTGATCCCCGCAGGTGATCAGTGTTTTATGGTCTGCGGGATCGACTCCTGGGACGAGAGACGAGCCGACCTGGTGGACGAGCCCCGGCTCGCCCTCTCCCTCGGCGTCGACGAGTTCCGAGCCCCGCCGGCCACCGGCCGTCGGGACGTGCCGGTCACCAGGTTTCCGGTGATGCACTACTGTGCAGGCTGTCGCAAGCTCGGCAAGCCCTCCGACCTCGGTGCCACCAGTGATCGCCTGGAGTGTCGTGACTGCAGCCGCGAGCTGACACCGTCACGATTCGTCGCCTGCTGCGAGGACGGCCACATCGAGGACTTCCCGTACTTCCAGTGGGTGCACAGTCGCCAGGACAGCGGCAGCGGTCGCGGGCACCAACTCAAGATCACCGCGCGCGGTCAGTCGTCGTCCCTGGCCGACATCGAGATCAGCTGCTCCTGTGGCGTCACGCCGGTGAGCATGAACGGGTCGTTCGGCAAGACCGCACTGCGGGAGGTCACCCGCTGCCACGGCCTCCGACCGTGGCTGCTGGACGCCGAACCCCAGGACTGCGACAGGCCGCTGCGAGCCCTGCAACGCGGCTCCTCCAACGTCTGGTTCGGGACGGTGCGCTCGGCGATCTCGATCCCACCGTGGTCCGGGGAAGCCGCCCGATTGGTCGAGAAGCACTGGAAGCTGCTGAGAGGAATGGATGATCAAGCACTGAGCAGAGCCGCCGAGGATCTTGCCGAGACGGAGAGGATCAAGCCCGCCGAGATCATCGGCCTGGTTCACCGGCGCAGGGGACTGACCAGTGATCACGTTCCCACCGAGAGCGAACTCCGCCGCGACGAGTACGAAGCGTTGTGCCGCGGCAACGAGACCAATGGCGCCGACAACTTCGTCTGCACCACCGGCCCGGCGGCCGACGACATCACTGACCTCGTCTTCGAGGTCGGTGAGGTGTCCCGGCTCCGAGAGGTCCGCGCACTTCAGGGCTTCTCGCGCGTCAATCCCGTCCCGTTGCGGGATCAGGCGAGGAGCAACGGGACCGCACTGTCGTTGCAGCGACCGTCGTGGCTCCCCGCTGTCGAAGTACTCGGCGAGGGCGTCTTCGTCCGAACCCACAACGACATCCTCGTCGACTGGGAGCATGCTGAGTCGGTCAGGAACCGGATCCGGATGATCAACGACGCCCAGGCGCGGCGCGATCAGGAGCTCAAACTGCCGCCGTCACCTCCGGTGTCGGCCCGCTTCGTGGTACTCCATTCACTGGCGCACGCAGTCCTCCAGGAGATGAGCATGGACGCCGGCTATCCCGCCGGCTCGCTCCGAGAACGGGTCTACGCCGAGGACGATCAATCCGGCTTCCTGATCTACACCGCGTCCTCCGACTCCGCCGGCAGCCTCGGCGGCCTCGCCGCACTCGCCGAGGAGAACCGCTTCGGGAAAGTGATGATGAACGCGCTCCGACGTGCCGAGTGGTGCTCCGCGGATCCGGTCTGCGCCGAGTCCGGCCCGTCCGGAGCCGACAGCCTAAACCTTGCCGCCTGTCACGCCTGCCTGCTGCTGCCGGAGACGAGTTGCGAACACCGCAACCAGTTCCTCGACCGAATCATGATCATCGGAGATTTTGATCTTCCCGGATCCGGGCTCGCAGAGATGATCCTGGAGTAGCGGTATGTCAATGTCCGTCTTGCTCCAGCGCAGCCACGACCGTTTCGACGGCCTCCGGCAAGGGGGTGCACTCCCAGATCCGGACCGGGGTCCAGCCGGCCTGCCGCAGCCGCTCGTCGGTGTCGCGATCGCGATCGCGGTTGGCCGCCAGCTTCGCCGCCCACCACGCGCCGTTCGCCACCGGCGCGGTGGCATGGACCGGACAGCTGTGCCAGAAACAGCCGTCCACGAAGATCGCGACCTTCGCCCGGGTGAACAGCAGATCGGCTCGCCGCCGCGGCATTCCGGGCAACGGAGCATCCACGCGATAGCGGTAGCCGCTACGGTGCAGCAGCTTGCGCAGACCGAGCTCCGGCGAGGTGTCACGCCGACGCTGACGCGCCATCCTCGCCGCCACCGAAGCGCTCGAGGCCACGACCGGCTCCACCCTGGATGTTCTACACCCCTCCGCATCCAGCCGGCGAGTCCCGTCAAGATCGTCAGCCTGCCCGATTACCGTGAGCACATGACCCTCGCGTCCACTCGCGCCCATGGCTGAGAGGCAGATCCGCGTCCTGGACCTGTTCAGCGGCGCCGGGGGCCTCACAGCCGGCTTCCATCGGGCCGACAAGAGATTTCGCACCATCGCCGCCGTCGAGCACGATGTCGCCGCCGCCGCGACTTTCCACGCGAACCATCCGGAAGCCGACGTCCACTGCGGCGACATCGCCGACTGGCTCGACGAGGGATCGGTGCCCGAGGTCGATGTCGTCGTGGGTGGTCCGCCCTGCCAGGGGTTCTCATCCCTGGGGAAGCAGGACGTGAACGACGATCGGAATCAGCTGTGGGAGCAGTATGCACACACCCTGTTGCGGTCCCGGCCGAGCTACTTCGTCGTCGAGAACGTCAGCATGTTCCTGCGCAGTCCGCAGTTCGAGAAGTTCCGGGAGCGGATCGAGCACGGAGACCTGCGGGACTGGGACGTCAGGGCCGTGGTGCTCAATGCGGCCGACCACGGTGCCGGCCAAGAACGCAAACGCGCCGTGATGATCGGACATCTCCGTGACCTCCCGTTCCCCGGATGGCCGACCACGACGCACGACAAGGACCACCGGGTCCATGTCAAGGATCGCCTGCAGGGGTTGCCAGAGGTCGTCGTTCACCAAGCACTGCCCAACCGCTGGACGCAGTTCTCCGGCCAGGAACTCCCAGGAGTATTCACAAGCGCCGAACTGCATCTGACCAGGCGGTACGAAGACCTGTCACTGCGCCGGTTCGCCGCCATTCCGGAGGGCGGCAATCGACACAACATTCCGGATGAGCTGCTCGCGCCGTGCTGGCGCCGGCACAGGAGCGGCTCATGGGACGTGATGGGCCGGCTGCACTGGAACAAGCCATCGGTGACGATCAGGACCGAATTCTTCAAGCCGGAGAAGGGGCGCTACTTGCATCCGACCGAGCACCGGGCGATCACACATCACGAGGCTGCTCGGCTTCAGGGTTTCCCCGACGACTATCGGTGGGTCGGGAGCAAGGTGGCCATCGCCCGTCAGATCGGGAACGCGGTGCCGCTGGAGCTGGCAACAGCTATCGGTAAGCTCATCGCCACAGCCGTTCCGTGAGCGGGCAGGGGGTGGCATGGGAGACGACCCGCTGCAGCTGTCATTCGATCCGGCGACGATCGAGCACCTCGGATCCAACATGTATTCGCGATTGCCGAACGCCGTCGCCGAACTGGTCGCCAACGCGTTCGACGCCGACGCCAGTGTCATCGAGGTGGTCGTCAATGGCAGAGGTCCGGATCAGACCATCGCTGTCCGGGACAACGGTCACGGGATGTCTCGCGACGACGTCCAGGACAAGTACCTGAGGATCGGCCGCAATCGACGTGCCCACATGGACAGCGATGTCTCGGAATCGGGCCGGCGGAAGGTCTCCGGCAAGAAGGGGCTCGGCAAGCTCGCGCTCTTCGGCATCGGCGGAGTCGTCGAGGTGCGTACCGGCCGAGCTGATCACTCGTACGGCACCTCCATCACGCTGGACTGGGACGAACTGCGTGGCGGCGGTGCGGTGTACTCGCCTCAGGAAACGCCCTTTCCCAAGGATCCGCGGAGTCACGGGACCACCGTTACCATTCGGCGCCTCGATCGCAAGAGCGACATCAGTCCGGCCGATCTCGCGGCCAGCCTCTCGCGGCTGTTCAACTACGCCGACAATGACTTGGCCGTGTCCGTCGTAGGCCGGGACCGCCAGGCTCATCCTGTGAACGCGACGATCCGCCTCGAAGGGATCGATGCGGAGTTCGAGTGGGAGCTGCCGGACTGCGGCGTCCTGTCGGACGAGCTGCGGACCGGCCTTGCCGCCAACGGCGTCGCCGGTCGGATCGTGGCGGCTCGCAAGCCGCTGCCGACCCAGGTCCGCGGGATCACCGTGTACGCGAACGGTCGCATGGTCAACGAGCCCGAGTTCTTCGCCGCCTCCGACTCGAGCTATGCCTATGCCTATCTGACGGGGTACGTACAGATCGACAGACTCGACGAGATCAAGCCCGACGTGATCGCGACGGATCGCCGAGCCGTGAACTGGGAGATGCCCGAGTCCCGCATCTTTGCTGCGATCCTGCGGGAGACGGTGATGGCTATCGCGCAGGATCGCCGCCGACAGCGGGATGCTGCCCGGGTGAAGGTGACTCGGGACAAGACCGGGATCGACCCGGGTGAGTGGAAAGCATCGATCAAGGACCGGTCCAAGGCTCGCAACGTCGGTCGACTGCTTGACATCCTGACGTCTGAGGAGTCGGACCTTTCGGACACGGCGATGAGCAACGCGGTGTCGGAGCTGCAAGAACTGGCGCCGCTCTACGCCGATCTGTTCTGGCGCACTCTCCATCCCGTGGTGCAACAAGCGGCGGCGCCCTTCTACCGGAGTGAGCAGTATCTTGCTGCGGTTGTCGAAGGCTTCAAAGCCTTCGTCGAGCTGCTCCGCGAGGTGACAGGTGACTACGACACGGCTGAGGATCGACTGATCAACGATTGTTTCGGCCGGGAGGAGTCCCGTCGTCTGACGCTCCTGGGATGTTTCGACACGACGCGGATCGCTCAGGCCTCACGCCACTCGTTCGAGGACGGCCACGGGAACCTCGCACGCGGCGTCCTGGCCGCCTTCCGCAATCCTTCGAGCCACCAGTCGATCCGCCACCTCGAGAAGGTCGGTGTCTACTCCTGGCACGACTGTCTCGATGCTCTCAGCATCATCTCTTACCTCTGTCGAAGGGTGGCTCGAGCGACAGGGTGGAAGTCCGCGACGGCCGACCCGGCATGACCGAGATCTGATCCGAGGCCAACGAAGTGATCGCAATTTCGTCGAATCCGCCCGCCGACGCAACCGGTTGCTCAGAATGGACCCAGCTTCAGGACCGCTCGCTGCATGGTCGTGTTAGCTTCGGCGACGGGAGTGGGAGGCACTGCGGTGGAGATTGCACCTGGTTCGGTCATTGTTGTCCGGGACGAGGAGTGGTTGGTCTCGTCGATCGACAACACGGCGGACGGTCCACTGTTCCATGTCCAAGGCCTGTCCGAACTGGTTCAGGGAACCACGGCGTCGTTCTACAGTTCGCTGGACACGATCACCACCCAGGATCCGGGGAATCTGATCTTGGTCGGCGACGATTCGCCGTCCTACCGGCGTTCGAAGCTCTGGCTCGAGGCGACGGTTCGCAAGACGCCGGTGCCGATTGCCGATCCAGAGCCGGTGATCACCGACAAGATGCTGGCTACTCCGCTGGTCTACCAGCAGACGGCCGTACGTCGCGCGCTTGATCCGGACAATCTGCGTCCACGGATCCTGCTGGCCGATGCCGTGGGTCTCGGCAAGACGCTTGAGATTGGCTTCATCCTGTCCGAGCTGGCGCGGCGAGGTCGCGCCGATCGGGTGCTGATCGTGACCCCGCGCCATGTGCTGGAGCAGATGCAGCACGAGCTGTGGACCAGGTTCGCACTGCCGTTCGTCCGGCTGGACTCGGTCGGAATCCAGCGGATCAAGCAGGAGTTGCCGGCGACTCGGAACCCGTTCAGCTACTTCCAGCGGGTGATCATCTCGATCGACACGTTGAAGCAGGAGCGGTTCGCGCAGAATCTTCGCCGGCATCACTGGGATGCGGTGGTGATCGACGAGTCGCACAACGTCACCAACTCCGCGACGCAGAACAATCAGCTGGCTCGGACCCTGGCACCCAAGACCGACGCGCTGATCTTGGCGTCGGCGACGCCGCACAACGGGACCAAGGAGTCCTTCGCCGAACTGATCCGGCTGCTGGAACCGACCGCGGTGACCCCGGAGGGTGAGCTGAACCCCGAAGAGGTCAAGCGGATCGTCGTACGGCGGCATCGGCACAGTCCGGAGGTGGCCGAGGTGGTCGGCGGCGACTGGGCTCAGCGCAAGGAACCGCGCCACCTGCTGGTCGACGCCTCTCCGGCGGAGGACGCGGTGGCCGAGGAGCTGGAGCGGACTTGGCTGTATCCAGATTCGGGCCGCAATCCCTATTCCGGACGGGCGAGCACGCTGTTTCCGTGGACGCTGGCCAAGGCGTTCCTGTCTTCGCCGGCAGCGCTGCGGGAGACGCTGGCCAATCGCCGGAGCCGGCTCGGTGACGGCGCGGCAGCCCGCGATGAAGCCGAAGCCTTGGATCGATTGGACGAGTTGAACGACGACTGTCTCCGCTCTGCCGGCGGCAAGTACGACCGGCTCGTCGACTACCTCGGTGAAATCGGGATCGGGCGTGCCTCCGATGAACGCGCCGTGATCTTCGCCGAACGGGTCGCAACACTGACCTGGCTCCGCGAGCACCTGATCGCCGACCTCAAACTTGATCATGAAGCCGTCGTCGTCCTGCACGGCGGGCTGTCCGACATCGAGCAGCAGCAGATCATCGACTCGTTCAAGCAGTCGAGCTCGCCGATCCGGTTGTTGATCACCGGCGACATCGCCTCGGAGGGGGTGAACCTGCACGCGCAATGCCACGAACTGATCCACTACGACATCCCGTGGAGCTTGATCAGGATCGAGCAACGGAACGGTCGAATTGATCGTTTCGGCCAGCGGACGAGGCCGCAGATCACAACCCTGCTGCTGAATCCGGCGAGCAAGCGCTTCGCGGGCGACCTCCGGGTGCTCAGCCGGCTGCTGCAGAAGGAGGCGCAGGCCCACACCGCTCTCGGTGACTCGGCCGCGCTGATGGGCAAGTACTCGGTCGAGGCCGAGGAGGAGGAGATTCGGCGCGTCCTGGCTGGACAACGAGACCTCGACGATGCCGTGCCCGATGTCGAGGCTGTCCTGGCCGAAGCCGATTCGCTCGCCGGGCTGCTGAACGACCTCACAGCGATGGCACCGGCAGACCCCAGTGCGCTACTGACCCGGCCAGCGCTGGGCTTGTACGAGCAGGACGTGGACTTCCTCCGCGACGCGCTCGAGGAGATCTACGGCGACCCGAGCGCCGAGGAACGCGGCGACGGCGGCGGCGTCCGCTGGCGCGAGTTCCCCGACCACGGCTTGGTGCAACTGGCTCCGCCGGCTGATCTCCGGCAACGACTCCGGGTGCTGCCGCAGTCCTATCTGCGGGACCGGCAGGTCGATCGAGAACTGAAGCTGGCCGTGACCGCTCAGCGCGGTCAAGCCGCGCTCGCGGACGCGCTCACCGACTCCTCGGATTCGACCTGGCCCGAGGCGCATTTTCTCGGCCCGCTGCACCCGGTGTTGGACTGGGCCGCGGACCGGGCCCTGGCGATCTTGTCCCGGCAGCGGTTGTTCGTGGTCCGCGGCGGTGTCGACCAGCCGACCTTCGTGTTGTACGGGACGCTGACCAACAAGCGTGGCCAGGTGGTGGCCGCGAGCTTCCTGACCGTCGAGTTCCCCAATCCCGACAATCCAGGCTTCGCACTGGTGACGCCGTACCCGTCGATCGCGGCACTCGCCGACGCGACCGGACTGGCCGAGCAGCGGCACAACCCCGGCCCGGTCCGCGACCTTGATCAACTTCAGGCCCTGCTCCGGCCGGCGGTGCGGGAAGCCACTCAGCAACTCGAACTGCTGACCGAGCAAGCCAGGACCGCCGCCTTAGAACGGATCGGAGCCTGGCAGCGGCGGGCGGCCCGCTGGGTCGACGATGCCAACGCCCTGATCCAGCGATCGGAACTGAACCAGCGCCGCACCGCCGTGCAGGCCGAGGAACTGCTGACTTCCGACCTGGGTCCCGACCGGCACCTGATTCGTCCGCTGCTGGTCCTCGTACCCGAGAAGACGAAGCGGGCGAGCAAGGGAGGAAAGCGCTGATGGCCGCCAGCGACGCGCTGATCGTCGTCGAGGACTGGATCAGCGAGCACTACTTCAACTCCGAGAGCCGCAGCGAGACGTTCCACGCCAAGGTGCTGGCGCGGCGCACCGAATGGGACAAGTCGGAAGGCGGGGACACTACCCGCTCGCGATTCCTGGCCGATCGCCGGCATCTGGAGACCGAGTTCGCGGTCCTGTACGAGGCCGACACGACCGTCGATTCCTCAGCGGTCACCGACCTCTATCGTCGCCTGCGCGACATTTTCGGCTTCGGTGCCGGCGGGTTCTCCGTCAAACAGGACGGCCCGGTGCTGAGGTACGGAACGCCGGGAGTCGAGGGATTCCCGCTGGTGATCATCGAAGGACGGCCCACCGAGACCCTGGACGATGTAGTGGCCCGCGACGCGGAGACCCTGCTGGAGCCGTACCAGCCCGAGGAAGACGAGGAGGAGGTGACGTCGATCGGCCGGCTGTTGTCCCGGCTGTTCCTCGACGACTCCGGTCCATCGTTCGCGCTGGTGTTGGCCGGGCGTTGGGCGGTCGTCGCGGATCGTGATCGCTGGGCCGAGGGTCGCTACCTCGGCATCGACCTGCAGGCCGTCGCGGAACGCAACGACGGCAAGCGCGGCGGCGAGATCGACAAGGCGCTGACCTGCCTCGACGCCGCCTCGCTCGGCCCAGATGCCGACGGCGACGTCTGGTGGACAACTGTGCTGGCCGAGTCGGTGAAGCACACCGTCGGAGTCAGCAAGGACCTTCGCGAGGGCGTACGGCGATCGATCGAGATCATCGCCAACGAAGTCGTCGCCCGACGTGCCGCTCAAGGCATGCCTCCCCTGCCCCAGGACCAGGCTCAGCCGCTGGCCGTGCAATCGCTGCGGTATCTCTACCGGATCCTGTTCCTCCTGTACGCCGAGGCGTCGCCCGAGCTCGGCGTGCTGCCGGTCGGCGCACCCGAGTACGGCCAGGGCTACAGCCTGGATCGGCTCCGCGAGCTGGTACTCAATCCGATCGCTTCGCTGCAGAGCCGGAACGGCACCCACTTCTACGAGTCGCTGCAACTCCTGTTCCGGCTCGTCGACCATGGTCATCGACCCGACCATGGCGAGGACTCCGGTGCGGAAGGTCTGGAGTTCAACGAGCTGCGGGCGGACCTGTTCGCTCCGCCCGCGACCGCCCTGATCGACGAGACCGGGCTCGGCAACTTCGCGCTCCAGCAGGTGCTGCAGCGGCTGTTGCTGAGCAAGCAGTCGCGCGGCCGGGATCGCGGCTTCATCTCCTATGTTGATCTTGGGATCAACCAGCTCGGCGCGGTCTACGAGGGCCTGATGTCCTACACCGGCTTCTTCGCCGAGACCGATCTCTACGAGGTGGCGAAGAACGGCAATCCGGAGAAGGGTTCCTGGGTCGTGCCGCCGGACCGGATCGACGACATCGACGAGGACGACTTCGTCCGCGTCGAGGACCCGGACACCGGCGAACTGAAGCCGGTGCTGCACCGGCGCGGAACCTTCGTCTACCGGTTGTCCGGGCGGGAACGCCAGCAGTCGGCGTCCTACTACACCCCTGAGGTGCTGACCCGCTTCACAGTGAGTCAGGCGCTGGCCGAACTGCTTGATCAGGACGGGCACACCACCACAGCCGAGGAAATCCTCTCGCTCACGGTCTGTGAGCCGGCCCTCGGCTCGGGTGCGTTCGCGATCGAGGCGGTACGACAGCTCGCCACCGAGTACCTCGAACGCCGGCAGAACGAACTGGGCGAGAAGATCCCACCGGAGGAGTACCCGACCGAGCTGCAGCGGGTGAAGGCCTACCTCGCTCTGCACCAGGTGTACGGCGTCGACCTGAACTCCACCGCCGTCGAGCTGGCCGAGGTCTCACTCTGGCTCGACACCATGGCGAAAGGCCTGCAGGCTCCGTGGTTCGGCCTCCGACTTCGCCGCGGCAACTCGCTGATAGGCGCCCGGCACGCCTTCTATACACGTGATCAGGTGACCTCCAAGACCTGGTTGGACGCGCCGCCCAAGGACGTCCCGGTTTCTGATCTTGCAGCGGCGATCGAGAAGAACACCATGGCCGACGTGCGCGGGCGGATCCACCATTTCCTCGTTCCGGCCTCCGGCTGGGGCGCGACCGCCGAGGCGAAGGAGGCGAAGGAGCTCGCCCCCGAGGCGACCGATCGGCTCAAGGAGTGGCGGAAGCGGATCAAAGCCAAGCCGACCAAGAAGCAGGTCGACCAGCTGGTCGAACTCTCCCGCCGGGTCGAGACGCTCTGGCAGTTCGCCTACCGCCGCCTGGAGATCGCGGAACGGGAGTCCTGGCGCGACATCCCCTTGTGGGGCAGGGATGCTGAGCTGCACGGAAGCTCCGTCAGCCGCGAAGAGATCGAGCAAACCCTCGCCAATCCGGACGGCGCCTACCGACGGCTCCGGATGATCATGGACGCCTGGTGCACTCTCTGGTTCTGGCCGCTGCATGGCGAACACGGGGACCCGTCGACGTGGACCAGCCTGCCGACTCTGGACGACTGGCTGGAAGCGTGCGCGAAGATCGTCGGCCGCGATCCGGTCAAGCTGCGCAAGCCTGGCATGGACACCTTTGCTGTCCCCGGTGACTGGGCCGAGCTCGGCGACGCCGAAGACCTCGATCTTCGACTTGCTGTTACGCAACCGGTTGAGAAGGTGCTCGAGGACCACCCGTGGCTGCGGGTGTCTGCCCAAGTGGCGAAGCAACAGGGCTTCTTCCACTGGGAACTCGACTTCTCCACCGTGTTCGGCCGTGGCGGTTTTGATCTTCAGATCGGAAATCCGCCTTGGGTTCGTCCACGCACGGATGTCGACACACTCCTCGCCGAGGGCGATCCGTGGTGGCAACTAGCGCTCAAACCTAGTGAGGAGTGGCGGGCGACCAAGCGGGCTGTGACCCTAGCCCTGCCCGGCATCCGGGATCTGCTGATTCGTGGAGCAACAGACCTAGTCGCATTAGCCGAATATGTCGGCTCAGGGACAAACTTTCCACTCCTCGATGGTCTCCAACCAGACCTTTATCGCTGCTTTATCTCAGCAACATGGAATCATTCCAATGCTCACGGAATCTCAGCCGTAATTCACTACGAGACGCACTTTACTGACGAGAGAGCCGGCGCCTTTCGTGCCGAGAACTACCATCGTCTCCGGCGCCATTGGGAGTTCATCAACGAACTCCAACTCTTCGAGATCCAGGATCAGAAGCACTGGGGTTTGAGCATCTTTGGAATCCGCATGGATGTCAGATTCCTACATGCGACAAGCCTCTACCATCCTGACACAGTTGTACGATCGTTTAACCACGATGGTTCCGGCCCGGTACCCGGATTCAAGGACGAAAATGGACAATGGGACCTTCGCCCGCATCGTGACCGGATATTCACTGTAACTCAGGATACGCTTCGATCGTGGCACGACACTTTGGAGAATAGCGCCGTCCCCATCAATCAGACACGCATGCTTTATACGGTAAACACTGCGGTCGCCGGTGTGTTAAGGAAGGTCGCGCGCGCGCCAAGGCTTGTCCAGCTCGATCTTCGCTTTTCCCCCGGATGGCATGAGAAGAATGATCGAACTAAAGGCCGGTTTGTTCAGCGATGGGGCGCCCCAGATTCCTGGGCGGAGGCGATCCTGCAGGGGCCACACCTCTTCGTAAACGCCCCGCTGTACAAGTCACCGAACGCCAGCATGCGAAATCAGCAGGATTGGTCGGCTACCGACTTCGAAACGCTCGAAGCTGACGCCATCCCCGTCACCGCCTACAAGCCCGCTGGCCGACGCGCCATCTACGACGCCGCCTACACCCACTGGGGCGAGGATGGCGAGATCGCGGCGCGTGATCATTATCGACTTGCATGGCGGGCGATGGCGGCCAACACTGGCGAACGTACCCTGATTTCCGCCATCATCCCGCCCGGCACTGCACACGTTCACACCGTTAGTTCGCTGGCGGCACCTTCGCCGATGGATCTGGTTCTGCTGGCAGCGGTGACCAGTTCATTGCTCGCCGACTTCGCTGTGCGTGCTACCCCCAAGTCGGCGATCACAGGATCGACCATCTTCCGGCTCCCCGAGCTGGACTCAGAATCCGATTTGACAACACCAGTTGCGCTTCGCACGGCCAGGCTCAACGCTGTTACCGAGGCATACGCGCCACTCTGGCGCAGCCTGTTCCAGCAAGAGTTCCGAACGGACGATTGGACGAGGACTGACGAGGCCAACACTGCACACCTGAGTGCGGTGACGGCGGGATGGACATCTGCGACACCTCTGCGAATCGATTTCGATCGTCGACAGGCGCAGGTGGAGATCGATGCTCTGGTCGCACTAATACTCGGCGTCACCGCCGATGAGCTCTGCACCGTCTACCGAACCCAGTTCGCCGTCCTCTATGGCTATGACCACAACGACTACACCTATGACGTCAACGGCCGCCTCGTGCCGAACTCCGTACTCAGGGTGTGGCGGGCCAAGGGGGACAGGATCACGGAGGAGGAGCGGACGGCGACGAATCAGGCGGGGAACACCTACGTCTATGAGCTGCCGTTCCGGACGTTCGATCGCGAGGAGGACATGCGGCGGGCGTATGCGGAGTTCGAGCGGCGGATGCGGGAACGCTGATGGGACGGCTGCTCCCGACGACGCAGGCGCAGGACCTTCGCAACGCGCTGATCGACTACCTGGCGACGACGTTCGCGCTGGCCGATAGCGATGCTCGGCTCGCGTTGGAGGACTTCCTGCAGCACGAGACGGACGGGATGTTCAAGGGTCCCTATGTCCGGCTCCGGTTGCCGTTCGAGCCAGCCGCGCCGGGCTGGGAGTCATTGCTGGATTGGCTGCCGGAGACGTTCGTGCCGTATGGCCATCAGGCGGCGGCGTTCGCGCGGTTGAGCAGCCGTGGGACCACCGGCATCGAGCGGCCGCAGCCGACGCTGGTGACGACCGGCACCGGGTCGGGCAAGACCGAGTCGTTCCTCTACCCGATCATCGATCATGTGCTCCGCGCCCGGGCGGCCGGGATCACCGGGACCAAGGCGCTGATCCTCTATCCGATGAACGCGCTGGCCAACGACCAGGCGGGCCGGCTCGCCGGGCTGATCGCCGGTGATCAACGGCTGGCCGGGATCACCGCCGCGCTGTACACGGGCGACGAGCCGGATCCGGCACCCACCAAGGTGACCGCCGAGAGCTTGATCAGGTCGCGGGAGATCATCCGGGACCGGGCGCCGGACATCCTGCTCACCAACTACAAGATGCTTGATCAACTGCTGCTGCGGCACGAGGACCAGACCTTGTGGCAGCAGAGTGCGGACAGCCTGCAGTATCTGGTGCTGGATGAGTTCCATACCTACGACGGGGCGCAGGGCACGGATGTGGCGATGCTGCTGCGGCGGCTCGGGATTGCGTTGGACGCGTTTCGGGGTTCGGAGCGTTCGGAGCGGGATGTGGTTCGCCCTTCGACAGGCTCAGGGAACGAAGGGGGCGCGTCGCCGTTGGGGAAAGTTACGCCGGTGGCCACGTCGGCGACCTTGGGTGACGGCGGCGACCCCTCGGCCATGATCGAGTTCGCGACCGAGGTGTTCGGAGAGCCGTTCACGGAGGATGCGGTGATCACCGAGTCGCGGTCGTCGGTCGACGATTGGGCTCGTGATCCCGATGATCATGTCGAACGGCGCGGGCTGGTGGCGGTCGATCAGGTAACTCCCAGCTTGCTCGCAGGGCTGACCTCCGACGCTGCGGACAAGGTCATCGACGGGGCAGAGCTGGCCCAGACCGTGCTGGCCGGGCTCTACGAGCATCGCAGTGTCGACGCGGAGGGGGTGCTCGTACACGGCGACAATCTCCTGAGGGTTGCGCAGGAGCAACCATTCACCGACGCCGAACTGGTTGGATTGGCCCGATCCCATCCGGTGGTCCGACGGCTGGTCGAGGCCACGGGGCGGGCCAGAGGGCTCCGGGACCTGGCGGCCGAGGTCCTGCCTCGTGAGGTGTCCGACGCTGTCGGGCAGACCTTCATCACCCAATTGATCGCCGCTTTGAGCCACCTCCGCGGCATCGCCGGACGGGACTTCGTCAGTGTCGAAGCGCATCTGTGGGTTCGCGAACTGACCCGGATCGACCGGGTCGCCACGTCGGCGCCGGACTACCGATGGTCCGATGATGGCGCGCTGGTCCCGGACGATCCGACCACCGGCGACTCGGTGCCGCCGGCGTTCCCGGCCATTTACTGTCGCAACTGTGGCCGATCCGGCTGGGGCGTCGAGCTGGCACCGACCGGGCTCAATCTGACCGCCGACGACACCCAGATCCGGCCCAGGCACGCCGCCAGGGAAGGCCGTTTCCGCGCACTGATTCACGCGCCGAGGGAGGACGCGGCGAATGAGGAGTCCGCCGACTCGGGCAAGGGGCAGGAAGGACTGGCCTGGTTTCACACCAAACATCGCGAGCTGCTCAGGAAGCGGCCAGCGGCGAACGACGAGGATCTGCTGAGCGGTGAGATCCTGCCGGTGCTGACGCTCACCGATGACGCGGACGCCAAGTCACAGCAAGATCATTGCCCGGCCTGCGACACGACGGACAGCATCCGGTTCCTCGGTTCCGCGATCGCCACCCTGCTGTCGGTCAGTCTGTCGTCCCTGTTCGGCGCCGGCCACATCGACACCTCCGAGAAGAAGGCGCTGGTCTTCACCGACAGCGTGCAGGACGCCGCACACCGCGCCGGATTCATCGAGTCCCGCTCGCACGCCCTCACGCTGCGTTCGGCGATTCGCACCTGCATCACGGAACCGATCAGCCTCGACCTGCTCGTCGACGCCATGATCAACGATGCCGGATCGGACCGGTTCCGCCGCTACCGGCTGCTGGCGCCGGAGTTGATCGGTCGCACGCTCTTCGATCCGTACTGGAAATCCTCGGCCATCCCGAACCGAACCCGGCAAGCGGTCCGGCGACGCCTGCAGTTCGATCTTGCGTGCGAGTTCGGCGTGCACTCGCGGATCGGCCGCACCCTGGAAGCCACCGGATCACTGGTGGTCGAGGTCGATGCCGGGACCGGTGTGCGATTGGCCAGCATGGGTCGGGCTGCGTTGGAGGGAGCTGAGTATCAGGCGGAGTTGAATCCGGATGCCCTTCGACAAGCTCAGGGAACGGACATCTCGGACCGGCAGATCGTCGCATGGGTTCGCGGCGTGCTCGAGCACATGCGAACCCAGGGTGGCATCGATCATCAGTGGCTGGACAAGTACATCGCCGAGGACGGGTCGCGCTACCGGATCTGGGGCGGCCGCGATCGGGCCGGCGGAATGCCCGCGTTCCCGAAGGGCGGAACAGCGCCCGCCTTCCCCAGAGTCGGCAAGGACAGCACGAAGAAGGCCGAATCCCTGCTGGACAGCGTGACCAATCCGCAGAGTTGGTACGCCCGCTGGACCGGCCGAGTGCTCGGCGTTCCGCCCGGCCACGGCGCGCGGCTCGCCCGCGCGCTGCTGGATCGGCTCGCCCGCGACGACGTACTGCTCGCCAAACCGGCCGGCAGCGGCACCGCCTACGCGATTCCGGCCCACTCGATCGTGGTCACTCCGGCCGACCTCGACGGACTCGGCAAGGGCCATTTCCGGCTGACCTGCTCGGTCTGCCAGACCGAGCACCCGGGCAGCGCCGCCGTCATCGATCAACTGGACGAGGCGCCGTGCCTGTTGGTTCGTTGCCCGGGACAGTTGAAGCCGACGCCCGTCGAGGACAACTACTACCGTCATCTCTACGCGTCGCCGGACATGCGGCGGGTGATCTCGCGAGAGCACTCCAGTCTGCTCGAACCACAGGACCGGATCGCCTACGAGACCGCCTTCCGCGCCGCGGGCCAGGAACCGGGAGCGCCCAACGTGCTGGTCGCGACCCCGACCCTGGAGATGGGCATCGACATCGGCGATCTCTCCTCGGTGCTGCTCGCGTCGTTGCCGAAGACCGTTGCCTCCTACCTGCAACGCGTCGGACGCGCCGGACGACTGACCGGCAATTCGCTCAACCTCGCCTACGTCACGGGTCGCGGTGATCAACTTCCGCGGCTCGGTGACCCGTTGTCGATCATCGACGGTGCGGTCCGGCCACCAGCCACGTACCTCAGCGCCGAGGAGATCCTGCAGCGGCAGTACATTGCGCACCTCGTCGACGACTTCGCCCGTGACCCGGGCCGTCCGCACCCGCGCCGGGCCACGGCCGCCATCGGCTCCGTGGAGCACCGGAGCTTCCTCGGCGCGCTCATCAGGCACGCCGAGGAGCATGCCGATCGGCACCTGGACAGATTCCTGGGCCGGTTCGATCGTCTGGTCTCGGCTGCCGAACGGAGCCTTCGAACCTGGGCCACACCCACCGATGGTCCCGGCACCAGCGGGCTGTCGCGGCAACTTCACGACGCCTCGCTCCGCTGGCAAGTCACGGTGGAAACGCTGCAGCACCGGCAGAAATCGATCGAGACCGCGCTGGACGACATCCGCAAACGCGCGGAGTCACCGGCCGCGACCGAGGACGACAAACGCACCCATCGGGAGGCCGAGGCTGCGCTCCGCCAGGTCCGCGGCGCCCTGGCCGGCCTGCGCGGCGAATACTGGATCGGAGTGCTCGAGGAATACGGCCTGCTCCCGAACTACACGCTGCTCGACGACCGGGTCACGCTCGACGTCTCGCTCAGCTGGCTGGACCCGGAGACCCAGCAGTACGACAACGCCAACTCGACCCACAGCCGGGCCTCGGCCACTGCGCTGCACGAGTTCGCGCCCGGTGCGACGTTCTATGCCCGAGGCATGGAGATCACCATCGACGCGGTGGACCTCGGGTCCGACGGCGAGAAGGTCGAGGACTGGTCGCTCTGCCCAGGCTGCGGCTTTGCCCGACGGACGGCGGCCCTGCACGGTGGCGGATCCGGACCGTGTCCCCGGTGTGGGTCGAGCGCCATCACCGACAGCAGGCAGCGCTACCGCGTCGTCGAGCTGGAACGGGTCTCTGCCCACGCGCACCGCGACGACGCCCGGATCAGCGATCATCGGGACGAGCGCCGCCGAGCCAGGTTCACCATCGTGCCGGCCGCCGACATCAACCTCGACGGTGCCGAACAGTGGTTCCTCGACGGCCTGGACTTCGGGGTCCGCTATCTCCGCCAACTGACGGTCCGCTGGTTCAATCTGGGCCCGAGGTCCGGCTTCGGTCCGGCGCGGACGATCGCCGGCGAGACAATGCCGGGACAGCTGTTCCGGCTCTGTGCCGGTTGCGGCGTCCTCGATCAGACCAGCCGGACCAATCGTCCGGACGAGCACCGGCCCTGGTGCCGCTACCGGACGGCGACCGAGGAGAACACCGAAACCGTCCTCCTCTCCCGGACCTTGAAGACGCAGGGAGTCGTGATCCCGCTGCCCTGGTCGGTGACCATGGGTGACTCGTTCGCGGTGCCGAGCCTGACCGCTGCCCTGCTGCTCGGACTTCGGGAACAGTTCGGCGGATCACCGGACCACCTCGGTGTCCTGCCGACCGTCGATCCCGATCCCGATCCCGAAGGCACCAACCGCCCGGCCTTGCTGCTTCATGATCTTGTGCCCGGTGGCACCGGCTATCTGGCGGAACTCGCCCAGCCGCAGCAGGTCTGGGCATTGCTTCGCGCGGCCTGGAAGATCGTCGCCGAGTGCAGCTGCCAAAGCGAGAGCCGGCTCGCTTGCCACCACTGCCTGCTGCCGTTCGCGCCGCCGTACGCCACCGATCAGGTCTCCCGGGCCGCCGCGGAACGTCACCTGCGCGACATCCTGACCCACGGCACGACCCTCGACACCCCGGCCGAGGAGATGAGCTGGAGCTATTCCCAGGAGTCGCCGGGATCCCGGGACCCTGGCTCACACCTCGAACTTCGGTTCCGCGAGAAGTTCATCGAGCTGGCGCGCTCGCTGACCGCCACGATCAAGGAAGTGCCGGGCCCGACCGGCAACACGGTGAGCCTGGTGATGCCGGGTGGCCGGCAGTGGTTGCTCGAACCGCAGGTGATGATGCACGGCTCCAAGCCGGACTTCGTGCTCACCCCGATCGGCGGCCAGGTGCCGAGGATCGCAATCTTCACCGACGGGTACGCCTACCATGCGTCACCGACCCACAATCGACTCGCCGACGACGCCGAGAAACGCCGCACCCTGCGCGATGCCGGCTTCATCGTCCTCGGCGTGACCGATGCGGACCTTGATCATCCTCGGGCGGCGCCCTCGTGGTACCACCCAGGCGCCATCTCGAAGTTGATCAACGCACGCCCAAGCATCGTCAACATCGTCAACACACTGACCGAGGGACCGATCGGCTTCCTCCGCCGATGGCTGGAGAAGCCGGCTGCCGGCGAACAGCAGGATCTCGCCGACATCATGCCGTACCTGTTCACGATCGGCGGCGCCGTGACACCGATCGATCCGGACATCTCCCTGGTCGAGGTCGCCAGGAACTGGATCGACCATTGGCTGCCACCAGGCGGCGCCTCGCAAGCCATTTGCTGGCGTAACGGCGCCCTGACCGTGACGGCCCGGTTCGCCGGTACTCACCGGGAGATCGTCGCGCTGATCGACGACACGGACGCTGCGGTCAGCAACCAGGGTTTCGACGACGCCTGGCGGGACTGGCTGTCACTGAGCAACGCGCTGCAACGGCATTCGATCCCAGTCATGATCACGACTCGCGCCTCCGCTCCCCGAGCCGATCTGAGTACGCCGACGAAGATCACCGTCGAACTGTCGCCGGAGTGGCTGGACGTCCACGCCGCCATGATCGACGACGTCGACCGGCAACTGGTCACCGAACTCGCAGCAGCATCGGTCCCGTTGCCCAGTGCGGGCGAGGAAATCGGCCGCTACGGCATCCCGGTCGATCTCGCTTGGCCAACTCTTCGCGTCGTCTATCTGCACGGCGACGACGCACAGGACATCGACGATCTTCACGCCGACGGCTGGACCGTCATCTCCGAACCCGATCTCGAGGCAATTCAACGGGCATTGCACGATGCCGAGGAGGCCACCACGTCATGAGTGACTGCATGTTGATCATGGGCAAGGGCGCGAAGATCGACCCGACCCTTCGCAAGGAGACGATGGCGTTTCTCGAGAAGCTCACCACCGACGACTCTGCCCCCGGCCTGCACATCGAGCCGATCAAGAACTCTGCGGATACCCGAGTGCGCACCGGCCGGGTCACGCTGCAGTTCCGTGCCGTGCTGTTCCGCCTCACCGAGGTCGCCAGCCGGGCGTACGTCTTCGTCGGCGTGTGGAATCACGACGATGCGATCGAGCGGGCCCGTAAAGCGAAGATGACGGTCAACCCGGTGAACGGCATCACCGAAATCCGTTACCTCGAGGACGCGACGCCACCAGCCATCTACGCGCCACCAATCGCAGCCGCCAAGCCGAGCGACAAGCCGACCCTTCTCGGGCATACGGCTGCGGAGTTGCGCGAGGAGCTGGGCATCGACGCAGCCGCGGCCGAGGCCGCCGCGCTGATCACGTCCGAGGACGACCTGATGGACCTCGTCGAGGGTCTGCCCGAGTGGCAGGGCATGGCGCTGCTCGACCTTGCCGGCGGCACCTCCGCCGCCGACGTAAAGGCGAAGCTGAGCATCTCCTCCGCGGTGGCACCGGTCGACCGCGAAACCACCGACGCCACTCTGCTCGCCGGCCTCAGACATCCAGCCGCTCGGATGACGTACGCCTTCATCGAGGACAACGTGGAGCTCCGCCGCATCATCGAGGGAGGCAACTTCGATGCCTGGCGCACGTTCCTGCATCCCGAACAGGACCGTTACGTCACGGGGGACTACAAGGGCGCGTACCGGCTCACCGGCGGTGCCGGCACCGGAAAGACCGTCGTACTGGTCCACCGTGCGCGTCGCCTGGCCAAGGCCAGGCCGAAGGCCCGGATCCTGCTCACGACTTTCACGACGAACCTGGCCGACGATCTCGGCGAGACCCTTCGGAGGCTCGACCCGGACCTCCCCCAGGTCTCCACAATCGGATCGTCAGGCGTCTGGGCGACCGGCATCGATGCCTTGGCCAGCGCCGTCCTGAAACAGGCGAACCCCGATGATCTTGCCGCCGCCCGGCAGGAGCTGCTCGGATCGCCCGACGGGGCCATCACCGGCCGACTCACCTGGGGCACCGCGTGGCGTGATGCGATCGACTCCGCTGGTCAGGACGTCCCCGATCAGCTGCGTACGCCGGCGTTCTTCCACGCCGAGTACACGATGGTCGTGCTGCCCAACCGGGTGATCACCAAGGAGCAGTACCTCCGGATCCGGCGCCCTGGCCGAGGGATCCGTCTCAGCAGAGCCGAGCGTACGGCCGTCTGGCAGGTCATCGAGGCCTTCCGGATCTCGGCGCGTGGGGCTGGGGCGATCGACTTCGGCGAGGCAGCCGCGTTGGCCGCGCTCCATCTCGAGCGGCAGGCCCGAGCGGGGGCGGACCGTCTGTTCGACCATGTGCTGGTCGACGAAGGTCAGGACCTGTCCCCGGCGCAGTGGCAACTGATCCGCGCCCTGATCTCCGAAGGCCCGAACGACGTCTTCATCGCCGAGGACTCCCACCAGCGGATCTACGGGCAGCGGCTCGTGCTCTCCAGGTACGGATTCAAGATCACCGGTCGCTCGCGTCGACTGACTCTGAACTATCGGACCACCGCGCAGAACCTGAAGTTCGCCGTCGACGTCCTGGAGCACGCGCACTATTCCGATCTCGAGGACGAGGGCGAGATCTCCTCCGGCTACCGATCGGCGCGGACCGGCCCCCGGCCGAAGCTGCTGCCCTGTGCATCCATGGCGGACGAGTTCGATCAAGCCGCCACGATCGTCCGAGACTGGGAGGCCGAGGTCGAAGCGGAGGGACTGCCGTCTGATTCGATCGCGATTCTGGTGCGGGATCGGTACCAGCGTGATCGAGTTGTGGCGGGTCTTGCAGAGCGTGGTGTCACGGTGCGGGCAGTCGATCGCGGGCCGGTTCCGACCGGCGATCCGGTCGTCATGACCATGCACCGAGCCAAGGGCACCGAGTTCGTCAAGGTGCTGCTCTTCGGCATCTCCGACAAGTCCGTACCGAAGACGCTCAGCGACTACGACTATTCGGACGAGGAGAAGGCGGACGCACTCCTCCGCGAGCGGTCCCTGCTGTATGTGGCCGCGACCCGGGCCCGCGACGAGTTGGCGGTGAGCTGGTCGAGTACCGCGAGCAACCTGTTGCCGACGTCTGGCTAGGCCTGCCGGGCTGCGGCGGAGGCGGCATGCCGTACCGAATCATTCGTTCGCCTAGCCTGACCGAGGAACTCGGCCCGAACATCCCTCAACCGACTCCCGTCCTTCAGCGCCCAGAAGTAACCGCCATTCGTCGCCCTCCTGCGGAGGCGGCGACCCGCCCCGGAGGGCGTGGTAAACGACCTGCCGTCGACGAGGACTCGGCGGTCATCGCTATGACCGCCTCTGACCCGGGAGTCCAGGTGAGTTGCTACCAGCACGTCACCGACTGACGGCAGATCCGCTTCGATAACGGCGCCCGATCTAACGTCTCCGCGACTCATGATCCTGCCTTGACCGCACGGCACGCTCTGGTGAATTCGCTGATCTCTCAATGCCCCAGGATCTGCCGGACGCTGAGCACGAGAGGGCCGGATGCAGACGCTGAGACTCAGGTCCAGTTGCTTGGCCCACCCCACCCACCCACGAGGTTTCACGAGCAGCCGATCTAGAGTGCCCGCGTGAGAGGCTTACCCCGCGCGGTGATCGTTCTCGGGATCATCTCCTTCTGCGTCGCGGTCGGGTTCGGGGTGCTGGTGCCGGTGCTGCCGGTGTTCGCGCGCTCGTTCGGCGTCGGCAACTTCGAGGTCGGCGCCGTCATCTCCGCGTTCGCCCTGATGCGGCTGCTGAGTGCTCCACTGTGCGCGAAGTTGATCACGAGGTTCGGCGAACGGCTGGTGCTCGGGGTCGGCATGTATCTGGTCGCGATCTCGGCGGGGTTGGCCGGGCTGGCGCAGACGTACCCGCAGTTGTTGATCTTGCGCGGGATCGGCGGGATCTGGTCGGCGATGTTCACCGTCTCGGCGATGACGCTGCTGCTGGCATCGGTGGCGCCGGATCGGCGCGGACGGGCGACCGGGTTCTTCCAGGGCGGGTTCCTGATCGGCAGCATGGCCGGGCCGGCGGTCGGCGGCGGCCTCTCGACGATCTCGCTGACCGCGCCGTTCTACTTCTACGCCGGGGCCCTGGTGGTCGCGGGCACGGTCGGTTTGATCTTGCTGCGGTCCTCGGTGGCCGAGACGACGGACGGGGCGATCCCGCCCGTACCGCTGGGCACCCTGCTCCGAGACCGGCGGTTCCAGGCCGCCTGCTTCACCAACCTGGCCCAGGGCTGGACCTCGTTCGGGGTCCGCAGCTCGCTGGTCCCGGTGCTGATCGTCGACGTGCTGCACGGACAGCCGGCCTGGACCGGGATCGCCTTCGCGGTCGCCTCGGTGGTCCAGACGATCATGGTCGCGCCGGCCGCCCGGCTGACCGACACCGTCGGCCGCCGGCCCGCCATGATCATCGGCTGTCTGCTCGGCGGCGCCGCGGCGCTGGCCATCCCCTTCGCCCCGAACATCTGGGTGCTGGTCGCCGTCCTCTGCGGGTACGGGATCGCCGCGGCGTTCCTCGGCACCGCGCCGGCGGCGGCCGTGGGCGACGCGGCGGGCGGTCGGGCCGGACGTGGGGTGGCGATCTTCTCCATGTGTGCGGACTTCGGCGCGATCGCCGGGCCGCTGGTCGCCGGGGTGCTGGCCGACCACGTCTCCTACCCGGTCGCCTTCGGCGTCGGCGCGCTGCTGATCTTCGTGGCGGCGGGTCTCTCGTTCCGGATGCCGGTCGGCCGGTAGTCCGTGGCTTACAGTTCTGCTTGAAACATCGACCGGCTTGACGGGGGTTCAGGATGCCTCGGTTGGCAGCGCGCCTCGCCACGGCGGTCTTCGCGTTCGCTGTCGTCCTGTTCGGGGCCATTCCGACGGCCACCGCGGTGGTCGTCGACATCCCCGGGCCGCCGGCCTCCGGCTCCAGCACGTACGACTGGGTCGGCAGCTGGATGACCGCGGCCGAACGGCCCGGCACCAGCGGGCCGGCCGCCACCGGCTTCGCCGACCAGACCCTGCGCCAGGTGGTCGACCTGTCGCTGGGCGGCGACCTGGTCCGGGTCCGGCTGACCAACGTGTTCGGCGACCGGCCGCTGCGGGTCGGGTCGGCGTCGATCGCCCGCCGGCTCGGGGCCTCCGGAGCCGCCACGATCGGCCGGCCGATCCGGCTGACCTTCGCCGGGCGACCCGCGACGACCATCCCGGCCGGGGTCGAGGTGCTGTCGGACCCGGTTGAGCTCGCCGTACCGGATCGGGCACATCTGCTGGTCAGCCTCTATTTTCCGAAGCCCACCGGGCCGGCGACCTGGCATCGGCGCGGCTGGGCGACCACGTTCCTGGCCGAGGGCGACGCCGGGGTGGACCGCCGGGCCGATCGCTTCGCCGGAGTGGGTACGTCGACGTACTTCCTGGCCGGGGTCGACGTGCTGACCCGGTCCGCCGGAGCCGTCGTCGCGTTCGGCGACTCGATCACCGAGGGCTGCTGCGAGGAACTCTCGATCGACGCCGACACCAGCTATCCGGACCGCCTCGCCGAGGCCCTGGGCGCGCCCGGACAACGGCTGGCCGTCCTGAACGCCGGGATCAGCGGCAACGCGCTGCTCCGGGACGGTTCCGGGCCGAGCGCACTGAGCCGGTTCGACCGGGACGTGCTGAACCGGCCCGGCGTGCGGACCGTGATCATCCTGATCGGCATCAACGACCTGATCCGCAGCCAGGGGACGGTTCGGTCGGCCCAGTTGATCAAGGGGTACGGCGACCTGATCCGGCGGGCCCGGGCCGCCGGCCTGCGGGTGATCGGGGCCACCCTGACGCCGTACGGCGACTCGCGCGGCTTCACCCGCGCCGGTGAAACCCAACGACGCAACGCCAACCGATGGATCCGGACCGGTGGCGCGTTCGACGAGGTGATCGACTTCGATGCACTGCTCCGGGACCGGCGCCGGCCGGCCCGGCTGCGCGCCGACTACGACCCCGGTGATCATCTGCACCCGACGGTCGCCGGCTATGCGGCGATGGCCGAGGCGGTCCGGGACGCGACCGCCTCGACCGTCGTCGAGCCGCCGCAACGGCGGCATCCGGTGGCCACCGTCCACACCGCGATCCGGACGTTCCTGCGCGAGGACGAGCGTCACGATTGACATCGATTCGAACTTGTGTTCGTATCGAGGGGTGCGTTGGGAAGGTCGTCGAGTGGATGCGGTCGACGAGCACGCACTGCCCGGCCTGGGCCGGTTCAGCGGGCTCGTGCGGAGCGTCCGGACGCCGGAGTTCGCCGGGATCACGTTCCACGAAGTGCTGGCCCGGTCGGCACTGAACCAGGTGTCGGCGCAGAGCGCGATCATGCCGGGCGCCTGGACGATCAACCCGTATCGCGGCTGTCAGCACGGCTGCGTCTACTGCTTCGCCCGGCCGACCCACAGCTACCTCGATCTCGATGTCGGCACCGACTTCGACACCCAGATCGTGGTCAAGATCAACATCGTGGACCGGCTGCGCCAGGAACTGGGCCGGCTCGGTGACCGGGTCAGCGGGGTGAACCTGGGCACCAACACGGATCCGTACCAGCGGGCGGAGGGGCGGTACCGGCTGATGCCGGGGATCATCGAGGCGCTGGCCGACCGCGGCAGGCCCTTGTCGATCCTGACCAAGGGCACCCTGCTGCAACGTGACCTCGAACTGCTGGCGGAGGTGGGCCGGCGGGTGCCGGTCAGCCTGGCCGTGTCGATCGCGATGTACGACGATGCGATCCGGGACTCGGTCGAGCCGCACACGCCGACCACCAAGGCCCGGCTCGGCCTGGTCCGCGCCATTCGTGATCATGGTTTCGACTGCACCGTGCTGGCGATGCCGGTGCTGCCGTACCTGACCGACAGCGTTGATCATCTCGACACCGCGCTGCGGCGACTCAGCGAGGCCGGCGCCACCGACCTGCACGTCGGCGCGCTGCATCTCAAACCCGGCGTGCGGGAGTGGTACTACGGCTGGCTGGAGCGGACCCGGCCGGAGTTGCTGCCGCGCTACCGAGCCCTGTACCGGCGCGGATCCTATGCACCGAAGGAGTATCGGGAGGCCTTGGCCGCCAAGGTGGCCCCGCTGCGCCGGCGGTACCGCTTCGACCGGCCGGGCCGGCGTCAGCTGATCGTTCCCGCACCCACCGCGACCGTCGACCCGCAGGCCACCCTGTTCTGATCAGGCGAGCGGCCGGTAGCAGTCGTACGTCTCCTGGCGGGTGATCAACCCGTCCACGTCGAAGGTGAGGAACATCGCCACGTCGGCCCGCAGCTCGTGCCCGGCCGGCAGAGTCCCGAGCGGCTTGGCGAGCACCCCGGTCCACTCCACCTGCAGAACCACCCGGTCCTCGACCTCGGCCGACCAGGTCACGTCATAACGCTGGGACGCCATCAGCTCGGCGCCCTCGACCGACGCCGCCAACATCGCCGTCAACGCACGGGTCCGGCCGACCGGAGCGATCGGCGACGGGTGCTCGACCTGGATCGCCTCCGGGTGGAAATACGGCCGCAACTGCTCCCCGACCGCCCCCGCCTCGATCGCCGCCACGAGAGCCCGTGCCGCGCCAACCTTCGTCATGCGCCCACGCTAGCCGGGCTGCCCGGCTGGCGTGGAAACTCGCGGGCACCAGACCCGGCCGAAGTTTCCACGTCAACGTTCGGGGGCCGTCAGCCAGATCAGAGCCAGCGCGGCGACGCCGGTCAGGCCGGCGGCGAGGGGGAGCCAGCCGGCGCCCAGAGTGGCGACGACCAGGCCGCCGAGTCCGGACCCGAGGGCCGCGCCGGCGTAGATCGCGGAACCGTTCAGGCCGAGCGCGACGGTCGGCGCCTCGGTCTCGGCCGCGAACAGGCGGTGCTGCTGCGGCACGATCGAGATCCCGGTGGCGACACCGATCACGAGCATGATCACGATCACGGCAGGCAGCGAGTGGGTCAGCGGCTGCAAGATCAGGAACGCCGCCGCGGCCACGGCGGCGCCGACCAAGATCACCGGCAGCGCACCGCGGGAGTCGACCAGTCGCCCGGCCAGCTGATTGCCGGCGACCTGACCGGCACCGCGGACCACCAGCAGCACCACCAGGACCACGCCGGTGGCGACCGGCGCGACGATGACCGGGAGATAGGCCAGGGCCAGGAAGCCGGGGATCAACACCAGCACCGTCCCACCGAGAATCGCCAGGACCTGGGGCTTGATCAAGACCCGGAGCCGGTCCCGCAGCGAGGTCGGCGGCAGGTGGACCTTGGGCAGGACCGGCACCACGACCGCGGACAGGACGGCGAGGCCGGCGATCACCCACATGGCGCCGCGCCAGCCCCACCACTGCCCGATCAGCACACCGAAGGGGACGCCGATCACGGTCGACACGGTGGTGCCCGCGGCGATCGCCGCCAGCGCCCGGCCCCGCCGGCTCGGCGCCGCGAGCAGCCCGGCGACGGCGTACGCGTTGGCCTGGAACGCCGCCGCCCCGAGCGCGGCCAGGACCCGGCTGATCGCCACCACCAGGTACGTCGGCCCGACCGCCTGGCCGATCATGCCGAGCAGGAAGATGATCATGCCGACGCCGAGGACCAGGCGGCGGTCCAGCCGGCCGGTCACCGTGGCGATCACCGGCGACCCGAGGGCGTACGCGATCGAGAACATCGTGGTCAGCTGCCCGGCCGCCGCGACGTCGACCCGCAGGTCGGTGGCGATCTCCGGCAGCAGTCCGCTCAGCACGAAGCCGTCCATGCCGAGCGTGAACGTACCGATCGCCAACAGGCCGAGCTGGAACGTGCCGATCCCGGGCGCCCCCGCGGCCTCCGCAACATTATTCGATGCTTGTCGAACAATCACACGATGAAGCTAGAGTATTGTTCGATGAGTGTCAAAGAGTTCTGAAGTATCCGAGACACCGCCCCGCGGCCGCCGGCTCCCCCAGCCGACGGTCGATTCGATCGACCTCACGAACGTGCTGAGCGCCCTGGCCGACCCGGTCCGGCTGGAGATCATGCGCGGGCTGTACGCGAACGGCGAGCCGATCGACTGCGCCGCGATCGCCAGCCGGATGCCGGTGACCGCCTCGACGGTCTCGCACCACTGGCGCGTGCTGCGCGAGGCCGGCCTCACCTCGACCGTCGCCGAGGGCCGGAAGCGGATCATCCGGGTCCGCGACGACGACCTCGAACAACGCTTCCCCGGCCTGCTCAAGGCAGTGCTGTCGCCGCCGTCGGCCTGAGCGGGCGTGACCCGGGATCGCCAGACACCTGCCGCCTTACGACCCGGTCAGCGGATCCCACCTGACCCACCAACCCGCCCACCGACCGGTCACCAGTGCAGCGACACGCCGTCAAACCGCTGCTTTGGTGACCGGTCGGCGGAATTGTTAGGTGAGTTCGAGGAGGCCCAAGCGGCGGGTGGGGCGGGTGGCGGCGACGTAGAGGTCGGCGTGACCGCGGGAGCCGGCGGCGAGGATCTCGTCGGGGGCGACGATGATCACGCTGTCGAACTCGAGGCCCTTCGACTGCTCGGGGGTGAGGACGGCGACCGGGGCGTCGAGGAAGTCCTCGTCGGCGAACGAGGCGGCGTCCGGGACGGCCGTCCGGGCCTGGGCGAGGCGGTCGGGGGTGGTGATCACCGCGACGTTGCCCTCGCCGACCAGGTCCCGTTCCTCGGCCAGCCGGGCGGCCAGTTCGCCGGCCAGGTCGGCCTCGGCGACGGTCCGGGTCCAGGGCTCGTCGCCGTCGGGGCGGGCGGCCCGCGGGGCAGTGCCCTCGGCTCCACTGTCGGCCAGGATCTTGCCCGCGTAGGCCAGGATCGGACCGGTCGAGCGGTAGCTGACCGTGAGCGCCGCGCGGCGCCAGCGGCCGGCGGCGACCGGGTCCAGGGCGGCGGCCCAGGACTGCGGGCTGTCCGGCGCGGCGGCCTGGGCCAGGTCACCGACGGCGGTCATCGAGCCGGTCGGGCAGCGCCGGCCCAGCATCCGCCAGGCCATCGGGGACAGTTCCTGGGCCTCGTCGACGATCACGTGGCCGTACGCCCACTCGCGGTCCCGGCGGGCCCGGTCGGCGAGCGGCTCGATGATGCCCTCGTCGTAGTAGCGGGACAGCACCTCGGAGCCCTCGATCATGATCTCGCCGTGGTCCTCGTCGGCGTACTCGAGGGCCAACTCGGCCGCCTCGGCGGCGGCCAGGTCAAGCTCCAGGCTCTCCGAGTCGCGCTGCGCCTGGGCCCGGCGCTGTTCGGCGGCCTCCCGGTCGAGCAGTTCCTGGGCCGGGCCGAGGAGCTCGGCGAGCTCGTCGAGCAGGGGGATGTCGGAGATCGTCCAGGGCCCTTCGACAGGCTCAGGGCGCGGTGCGGAGTCAGGGCGTTTCAGGGCGTCGCGTTCGGCTTCGGTGAGGCCGGTCGCGACGCGGTTGCGGAAGTCGGCGTCGGTGTAGAGCTCGGCCAGCAGACGCTCCGGCGTCAGTTCCGGCCAGATCAGGTCGGCGGCTCGGGAGAACGCCTCGGACTGGGCCAGGTTGGCCCGCATCCCCTTCGGATCGAGGAAGCCGCGCAGATCCAGGTCCTCCTCGCCCTCGATCAACTCCGGTACGTCGACCTCGTCGATCATCTTCTCCAGCCGGTCCAGCTCCCGGCCGACCAGTTCGTCCAGCAGCCGCTCCACCACGAACGGGCGGATCCGGTTGTGCGGCAGCTGCAGCTGCTCGGCCCGCTCCCGGGCCCGGTCCCGCACAGTGCGGCAGAAGTCGGCGTCGAGGGTGTGCTCCTCGTCCCCGACGACCACGGTCAGCCCGTCCTCCGGGAACCGCTGATGATCAACGACGGCCGCCGCGACCAGCTCGACCATCCGCGGGTCGCCCTTGATCATCGCGGTCGGCGGCGGGTCGACCGCGGCGGTCCGCAGCGGCGGGTAGAGGTCGCCGATCGAGCCGAGCACGACGTCGGTCTCGCCGAGGCCGGGCAGCACCTGCTCGACGTAGCGGAGGAAGGTACGGTTCGGCCCGATCACCAGGATGCCCTTGTCGGCCAGCCGCTCCCGGTGCGTGTAGAGCAGGTACGCGGCGCGATGCAGTGCGACCACCGTCTTGCCGGTGCCGGGCCCGCCTTCGACGACGAGGATGCCGGACAGGCCGGACCGGATGATCTCGTCCTGCTCGGCCTGGATGGTGGCGACGATGTCGGCCATCCGGCCGGTTCGGGCCTGTCGCAGCGCGTTCAGCAGGGCGGCCTCGCCGGCCAACTGCCCATCGCCGTCGATCGCCGTGAAGTCGAGCACGTCGTCGTCGATGCCGATCACGTCGCGCTGCCGCAGGTGCAGGTGCCGACGGCGCCGGATGCCGAGCCGCTCGGCCGGGGTGGCCCGGTAGAACGCGGCCGCGACCGGGGCCCGCCAGTCGATCAGCATCGGCTCGGCATCGTCGTCGGCGATCCCGATCCGACCCAGATAGAAGCGGTCACCGGCGTCGGTGTCGAGGCGACCGATCACCAGACCGCGCTCGGCGGCGGTCAGGCCGGCGGCGCGCTGGGCCAATCGCTCGGCGAAGTGCTGCCGCTCGCGTACCCCTTGGTCGGTGTCGGAGGTGGCGGCGCGGATGGTGCCGGCAAGCTGCTCCTCGGCCTGCCGGCGCAGGTGGTCGAGGCGGTCGTAGAGGGTGGTGACGTGGGCCTGTTCGGCGGCCATCTCGGCCTGCGTGATCTCGGACTGGCTGGGCTGGGACTGTGTCATCTCGGGCTGGGCGGACGAAACACTCATGCGGAAAGTTCGCTCCTGAATGCCGGATTCCCTGGGCGCCGGATGCGGCGCGGGCGTGAGCGTACCCCATCGGGACAAGGGCACTAGGGTAGTTGAACGTCAGGAATCCGAGAGGAATTCCGTACGGGGGCCGGAATTTCCGAATCGACGAGGATCGGAGCGCTGTGGGCCGGACCACGACACGCATTTCCGCCCTGCTCGGGGCACTGCTGCTGATCACCGCGCTGGCCGGCTGCGGCGACGACGCCGCCCGGGCCAAGCAGGTCAAGGTGACGCTCGCCAACCACGTCTGGAGTACGGCGATCCAGGAGCTGATCGGCGAGTTCGAGGCCGAGACCGGCCTGGACGTCACGGTGACCACGCTCGGCGAGAGCCAGCTGTCCGACCAGTACAACGTGAAGCTCAATGCCGGCACCGATGACATCGACGTGATGATGTTCCGGCCGCTGCAGGAGGGCCGCCAGTTCATCCACAACAAGTGGCTGGCCGACGTGACCGACCGGACCGGCGACCCGGCCTACCGGTGGGACGACTTCATGGAGTCGGCCCGGGACGCGGTCAGCGACGGCGACCGGAGCTACGGGGCGCCGTTGATCACCGAGCGGGAGATCCTCTACTACAACGCCGACCTGCTGGAGCGAGCCGGCATCGACGGGCCGCCGGAGACGCTGGACGAGCTGGTCGCCGACGCGGCCCAGGTCAAGGAGCGGGTGCCGGACACGTTCGGCTTCGTCAGCCGCGGTCAGCGGTCGCCGGCGGTCACCCAGTTCTCCAGCTATCTGTTCTCCTGCGGCGGCGATTTCGACGACGGTACGACCTCGACGCTCGCCTCGCCCGAGGCGGTCAAGGCCTACCAGGTCTACACCGACCTGCTCCGCGAGTCCGGCCCGCCGGGCACCTCCAACATGAACTGGCCGGACGCGTTCGCGGTGTTCCAGCAGGGCCGGGCCGCGTTCCTCACCGACGCGGACAGCCTCTTCGCCAACGTCACCGATCCGGAGAAGTCTCGGGTCTCCGACCAGGTCGGGTTCGCCCGGTTTCCGGCCGGGAGCGCCGGGTCGAAGCCGTACAACGTGACGTCCTGGGCGCTCGGCATCAACGACGTCTCAGAGCACCAGGAGAACGCGTGGCGGTTCATCCAGTGGGCCACCTCGCCGGAGATCACGTTGCGGATGCAGCAGGCCGGTACGCCGAGCGCGCGGACCTCGGTCTGGGACGACCCGTCCGCCACCGCCGATCTGCCGCCCGAGCTGGTCACGGTGATCAAGGACAGCTTCAACGGCTCGGTCGGCCATGATCGGCCGCGGGTGATGAAGGTGCCGCAGGCACGGGACATCGTCGGCGGTCCGCTGGTCGTCGGCCAGCAGGGCGGCGACGTCGCGGCGGCGGCGGCCAAGGCGGCCGAGGAGTACGACGAGCTGCTGGCGAAGGAGCGCCGATGAGTTCCCCTTCGACAAGCTCAGGGCACGTGGGTGGCGGCTCGGGGCGCGGGGTGTCGGCCTTCCTGAACCGGCACCGCAAGTGGGTGCTGGCCGGACCGGCGTTGATCTTCGTGGTGGCGATGCTGGCGTTCCCGCTGGCCTGGACGCTCTACCTCAGCGTCACCGACGCGTCCGGCTCGGTGCGCGCGGACAAGACGTTCATCGGGCTGGCCAACTACACCGAGGTGCTCACCGACGTCGAGCGGTTCTGGCCGGCGGTCGGCCGGACGGTGATCTTCACGGTCGGCGCGATCGCGCTCGAGGTGGTCTTCGGCATGATCATCGCGCTGCTGCTGTGGCGGCCGTTCCGCGGCCAGGGCTTGGTCCGGGTGGCGATCCTGCTGCCACTGGTGGCGACGCCGGTCGCGGTCGGCATGATGTGGTTGTTGATCTTCGAACCGACGATCGGCGCGGCGAACCAGTTCCTGGAGCTGATCCGGATCCCCGCCCAGGGCTGGATCTCCGATCCGGACCAGGCGCTGCCGACGCTGATCTTCGTCGACGTCTGGCAGTGGACGCCGATGGTGACGCTGATCCTGATGGCCGGGCTGACCGCGCTGCCGGGCGAGCCGGACGAGGCGGCCCGCGTGGACGGCGCGTCGGGCTGGCAGCGGTTCTGGTTCGTCACGCTGCCGCTGCTGGCGCCGACGGTGATCGCCGCGGTGCTGTTGCGCAGCATCGACGCTCTGAAGACGTTCGACATCCTGTACGCCACCAAGGGCAAGGGCGGCGGCTCGGCGCACGAGGTGGAGACCCTGAACATCTACGCCTACGGGCTCAGCTTCGACTACAACGAGTACGGCCTCTCTTCGGCCGTGTTGATCATCTTCTTCCTGATGATTGTGGCGGTGGTCGCCGTACTCGTGTTGCGGCGAGGAAAGGCGGCACCATGACCCGGACCCGTTGGCTGACGGTCGGCCGCGGCGTCGCGCTGGCCGTGATCGTGATCGGCTTCGCCGTACCGCTGCTCTGGATGGTGCTGGCCTCGTTCAAGACCAGCCTGGACATCACCGACCCGGCCCGGACGTTGATCTTCACGCCGACGCTGGACAACTACCGAACCGTGTTCGGACAGCAGAACTTCCTGCCGTTCATCGGCAACAGCCTGGTCGTTGGCGCCCTGTCCACGCTGTTGTCGCTGCTGCTCGGTGTGCCCGCCGCGTACGCGATGAGCCGGTTCCGGATGGGTGGCTCGGCCGGCGTCGTGCTGCTGGCCCGGATCATCCCCGGGGTCAGCCTGCTGGTGCCGTGGTTCTACGTGTTCGCCAACCTGCGCCTGGTCGGCAACTACTCGGCCCTGGTGCTGTCGCACATGTTCGTCACGCTGCCGCTGATCGTCTGGATCATGATCGGCTACTACGACCAGATCCCGGAGGAACTGGAGGAGTCGGCGCAGGTCGACGGGCTGACCCCGCTGGCCGCGTTCGGCCGGATCACGCTGCCGCTGTCGACGCCGGGCATCGCGACGGCGAGCATCCTGGCCTTCATCTTCTCCTGGAACAACTTCATGTTCGCCCTGGTCCTGTCCGGCGAGAACACCCGCACCCTGCCGGTGGCGATCTTCAACTTCATCGCGTACGCCAGCATCGACTGGGGCGGTCTGATGGCAGCCTCGGTGATCATCACCGTACCGATCATGATCATCGCCCTGTTCACCCAGCGCTACATCGTGGCCGGGATGACCGCGGGGGCGACGAAGGGCTGACATCCTCCGAGCGGTTCCCCACCGTTTGCCCTGCCGCCCCGGCGACAGTGCCCTTCTGGACGGCTTGCGTCCGGATTCGCACGAGAATGGGGGAAAGTCATGGGCCGAGTGCGTCGAGGACGGATGCTGCCCGCTGTCATGATCACGGTGGCACTGATCGCCGCGAGCCTTCTGGGGGCGCTACCGGCCCGGGCGGCGCAGCCTCCGGAGTCGCCACCGGGGCGGGCGGCCGGGGAGATCTCCGTGCTGACCCGCAACCTGTTCGTCGGCGCCGACCTGCGGCTGGCGCTGTCCGCCACCGATCAACCGACGTTTCAGACCGCGATCCGGGCGGCGCTGCACCGGATCGCCGACAACCGGTTCCCGCAGCGAGCCCTGGCCCTCGCCCACCAGATCGCGAAGGCCAGGCCGGACGTTGTCGCGCTGCAGGAGGTCTACGACCTCCGGCGCAACGGTGCTCACGCCTCGGGCCCGTACGTCGATCACCTCGCCGTGATGCTGCAGGCGCTGAAGCTCTTCGGCGACGACTACCGGCTGGTCGCGCAGGTCCCGACCCTGTCCGCCACCTTCCCGGTCGACCTCGACCGCAACGGATCCCGGGAGACGCAGGTCAGCCTGACCGATCGCGACGTGCTGTTGGTCCGCAAGGGCATCCCGGTGACGCCGACGCCGTACGGCTCGACGTGCGCCCGGCCGGCCGGCGACGGCTGCCGCTTCCAGATCGTCGACATCGCTGAGAACCTGCCGAATGGACGCGTCGTCATCGAGCAGGGCTGGATCGGGGTCGATCTGACGCTGAACGGCCGCGACTTCCGGGTCGTCACGACCCGGCTGGAGGACCGCGACCGGCAGACCTCGAACACACCCCGGCCGACCGATCCGGTCTTCGCGACGTTCCAGACATTGCAGATGATCGAATTGTTCACCCAGACCGACAAGATGCCGGGGACTCCGACCATGATCGTCCTCAGTGACCTCGCCTCCCGCCCCGAGGACGAAACCGTCGTCGTCGGCTCCTTGCCGGTCGTCCCGCCGCACCTCCTGCTGCGCACGAACGGCTTCCGCGAGGTATCCGTGCTCGATCCCAGCCCGCCACTTCCGGGGCACACGTGCTGCCAGGCCGAGAATCTCCGGATCGGGCAGTCGCGGCTCAACCGGCGCACCGACCACGTCTTCGCCACCGGGACGCCGGCCGAGGTGCAGACCGAGGTGCTCGCTGACACCTCACTCGACCGGCTGCTCGCCGGCCGTCGCTGGCCGTCCGATCATGCCGCGGTCTTCGCGAAACTGCGCTACTGACCCGTCGATCCCAGCCTGTCGAAGGGATTGCGACCCTTCGACAGGCTCAGGGAAACGGAGGAGAACGGAATCAAGGGACAGTCGCGCCGTGGCGGAGCAGCGCGAGGAGTTCCGAGGTGGCGGCCACGGCGTCGGCGGTGGGTTCGGCGAGGAAGCGGGCGGCGATGCCGTCGACGGCGCCGCCGAGGGTGACGGCGAGCCAGTCCGGATCGAGGTCCTGCCGGTACGCGCCGGACCGCTGGGCGGACTTGATCAAGGTCGCCAGGGCGGCGTTCTTCGCGGCCGGGTCGGGGTTGCCGGCGGCCTCGCTCGCGCCGGTTTCGATCATGGTCTCGGTGAGCAGCCGGGCCTGCGCGGGATGCGCGGCGACGTAGTCGATCATGCCGGCCAGATACGCCTCGACGGCCCCGGCCGGATCCTCCGCGGCGTCGACCCGGGCGCCGACGTGCTCGACCAGGCCGGCGATGACGAAGTCGTACGCCGCCTTGATCACGGCGTTCTTGCTGGCGAAGTGGTAGATCACCGCCGCCTTGGTGATCCCGGCGGCGTCGGCGATCCGCTGCAGCGAGGTGCCGGCGTAGCCGTGCCGGGCGACCAGCTCGATCGTCACCTCGACCAGCTGGGCCCGCCGGGCCTCCTCGGTGAAGGTACGCCGACGGGGCATCAGCGGAGCCCCTCGGCGAAGGCGGCAAGATCATCGGCGATCTCCTGCGGATACTCGCCGTTGATCGCGTGCGAGGCCTCCGGATAGACCTTGACCGTGCCGTGCCGCAGCGTCTGCTCGGCGAATCGGGCGGCCTCGGCGGAGTCGTGCATGACGGAGCGTCCGGCCATGATCACCAGGATCGGCACCTCGATCGCGGCGAGCTGCTCGGCCGGGAAGCGGGTCGGGGACGGCAGCTGCTTGGCGTAGCTCTGCATGCCGACCTCGATCAGGTCCGCGACCGGCACCTCCTCGACCGGCGCGCCGTTGGCGGTCCAGCTGTTGAAGTCGTCCCGCCAGCTCTTCGGTGCGAACGGCAAGGCCACCGGGATGGACCGCAGGATCACCGAAAGCGGCAGGTCGTTGAAGGTGGTGGCCGGATCCAGGACGACCGCGCCGGCCACCTTCCCGGTCCGGTGCACGACGTGGTTCATCACGTTCCAGCCGCCCAGCGACACCCCGAGCAGCAGCACCTTCTGCTCGGGCAGCTGGGCCAGCGCCTCGTCCAGCCAGCGCGCCTGGTCCTCACCCGAGGTGACCGGCCGCTCCTGCACGCTCCGGCCGGGCTCGCCGATCATGTCCAGCGCATAGACGTCGGCGACCTCGAGCAACGAGGGCAGGTTGTCCGCCCACATCGGCGTCGACGCCGAGGTGCCCGGCAACAGGACCACCGGCGGCGTTCCCGTCCCGGCCCCGGTGCCGGTCCAGCGATAGAGCCGGACCACCCCGAAGCTCGTCCGCAGATCGATCACCCGCTCGGGCTTCGGCAGTTCGGCCATCGCCCGTGCGTAGGCGGCGGCGAACCGGTCGTACCCCTCGGCCGAGCGGAAGTGCCCGACCGGCGACGGTTCCCGCAGCACGAACGTCACGACCCCCGCAGCCACCAGCAGACCGGCCAGTACGGGGATCAGGACCCGCCCTCGTCGCTTCGCCATTCCAGCCTCCTAACCGTATGGTCAGTGAACTTACCACATGGTCAGTCAGAAGGTCGTACGGTAGCCTGCCGGGAACTTCGGGGGTCCACGGAACTGCGACCGGGCCCTCGTCCCAGCCCGCCCGACGTCGAGTAGGTGCCATGTCCCCACCTCGTTCCAGGCCGAAGCTGATCGGCATGATCGTCTACGCGATCGTGTTCGTCGTGGCGACCACGACCGCCGTGGTCTTCTCGGTCCGGTCGGCGAGTTCCGGGACCGATCTGCGGTCCAACCTCACCTACATCGCGCCGGCCGGGGTCGGCGGCGGCTGGGACTCGTTCGCCCGAGAACAGCAGCAGGCCATGCGGACCGAGGGCATCGTCAACAACGTCCAAGTGGTCAACATCCCCGGCGCCGGCGGAACGATCGGGCTGAGCAAGTTCACCACCATGACCGGCCAGTCGACCAATGTGCTGGCGACCGGGACGGCGATGCTCGGCGGGATCGAACTGAACGACTCCCCGGTGGATCTGAGCGACGTCCGGCCGATCGCCAAGGTGGCCGAGGACTACGACGCCGTCGTGGTCGCGGCCGACTCCCCGTACCGGAGCATCGACGACATCGTCGCGGCCTGGCGCAAGGACCCGAAGGCCGTCACCTGGACCGGCGGGTCGGCCGGGTCGATCGACCATCTGATCATCGCGGCGCTGGCCCTGGACGTCGGCGTCGACCCGGCTGGGATGACGTTCATCCCCAAGTCCGGCGGCGGCGAGGCGATGCAGACCCTGCTCAACGGCACCACCGATGTGGCGGTCACCGGCTACAACGAGATCGCCGACCAGGTGGAATCGGGACGGGTCCGGGCGCTGGCGATCTCGGCACCGGACCGGCTGCCCGGGGTGGACCTGCCGACGCTGGTCGAGGCCGGCTACCAGGTCGACCTGGTCAACTGGCGCGGCGTGCTGGCCCCGCCCGGCATCACCGACGAGGAACTCACCGAACTCAAGGCGATCATCGAGGAGACCCGGAACTCGGCCGCCTGGCACGATGCGCTGACCCGCAACAAGTGGATCGACTCCTACCTCACCGGCACCGAGTTCGACGCGTTCATCGCTCAAGATCAACAACGGATCGCCGAACTGATCAAGGAGTTGGGACTGTGAGCGCCGCGGCCGTGCGCCGGTGGGGCGAAGGACGATCCGGATTGATCATGGCCGCGATCATGGCCGGGTTCGCCACCTATCTGATCATCGGCGTCGCCGTGATGGAGGTCCCCGAGGGCACCGATCCGCCGGGGCCCGAGGTGTTCCCGTTGATCATCGCCGTCGCCGGGTACGTGATCGCGGTGCTGCTGGCGATCAGCTGGCTGCGCACCCCGACCCCCGCCGAGCCGGCCACCTACGCCGAGGACGACGACGTCTCCGACGAGGAGCGCCGAGCGGCCGAGGAGGCGGCCAGGGTGCCGTACCGGACCTTCTCCGACTGGCGCTCGATCGCCTGGGCGTTCGGCGGCTTCGCCGCGTTCGCCGCCCTGCTGGAGTTCGCCGGCTGGATCGTCGCCGCGGCCCTGCTGTTCTGGTGTGTGGCCCGCGCCATGGGCAGCCGCCGGCCGCTGTTCGACCTGACCGTGGCGCTGACCGTGAGCAGCCTGGTCTACCTGGCCTTCGACGTGGCACTCGGGCTCAATCTTCCGTCCGGGATCCTCGGAGGTGGTGCGTGATGGAAGCCCTCGGACTGCTGATGGAGGGGTTCGCGCACGCGTTCACCCCGCTCAATCTGCTCTTCGTCGTGGTGGGCTGCCTGCTCGGCACCGCGGTCGGCGTGCTGCCCGGGCTCGGCTCGTCGATGGCGGTGGCGCTGCTGCTGCCGATGACGTTCGCGCTCGACCCGACCGCGGCGTTCATCATGTTCGCCGGCGTCTACTTCGGCGGCCTGTTCGGCGACTCGACGATGGCGATCCTGATGAACACGCCGGGCCAGGCGTCGGCCATCGCGTCCACGTACGAGGGACACAAGATGGCCCGCGGCGGCCGCGCACCGCAGGCCCTGGCCACGGCCGCGATCGGTGCGTTCATCGGCGGCATGGTGTCCTGCGTCGTCGTCGTCTTCCTCGCCCCGGTGCTGGCCGACATCTCCACCAGCTTCGGCCCGGCGGAGTATTTCGCGCTGGCCCTGTTCGCGTTCGTGGCGACGTCGTCCGTGGTCGCCGACTCGGTGCTGAAGGGGATCGCCTCGCTGGTCCTCGGGCTCGGCATCGCCACGATCGGGATCGACTCGGTGACCGGCACCGAGCGGCTCAGCTTCGGCGTCCCGGACCTGTTCGACGGCATCTCGCTGGTCACCGTGACGGTGGCGCTGCTGGCGCTGGGCGAGGTGTTCCACATCGCCTCGCGGATCCGGCGCGACCCGGCGTCCAGCACGATCCGGCGCTCCGGCCGGCCGTTCCTGTCGCTGCGCGAGTTCCGCGAGGCGCTGCCCGCCTGGTTGCGCGGCACCGGCATCGGGCTGCCGTTCGGCGTGATCCCGGTCGGCGGCGCCGACGTTCCGACCTTCATCGCGTACGGCGCCGAGCGGGCCCTGGACCGACGGCGCCGGGACCCCCAGTTCGGCAAGGGCGCGATCCGCGGCCTGGCCGCTCCGGAGGCCGCCGGCAACGCCACCACCGGCACGGCGATGGGCGCGCTGCTGGCGCTCGGCCTGCCGGTCTCCGCGACGGCGGCGATCATGCTCGCCGCGTTCCGGCAGTACGGCCTGCAGCCGGGACCGCTGCTGTTCGAGCGAGCACCGGAGCTGGTCTGGGGCCTGCTGGCCAGCTTCTTCCTGGCCATGATCGTGCTGTTGATCTTGAACCTGCCGTTCGCACAGCTCTGGGCCAAGCTGCTGCTGATCCCGAGGCCGTACCTCTATGCGGGGATCGCCGTCTTCTGCGGTCTCGGCGTCTACGCCACGTCGTCGTCGGTGTTCGATCTGTTCCTGCTGCTCGGCATCGGCGTGCTGGCCTTCCTGATGCGCCGGTACGAGTTCCCGATCGCGCCGCTGCTGATCGGGATGGTGCTCGGCCCGCTGGCCGAGACGAGCCTGCGGGACGCGCTGCTCAGTTCGGGCGGCGACTACGCCGTCTTCGTGGGCAGCCCGATCGCCGTCGCCATCCTCAGCCTGCTGGTGGTCGCGGTCCTGATCTCGATCATCGGCCGGCTCCGGGCCCGGCAACGGAAGGACTTCTGAGCGTCAGTCGGCCTTCCGCCAGACGCCGACGATCACGCCGTACTCGGCTTCCGGGGCACGGGCCGGGCGCAGGTCGGTGATCACCTGCTCCAGATGTTCGGTGAGCGCCGCCGCCTGCGCGGCCGTCAGCCGCAGGTGCCGGTGGTTCAGCAGATGATCATCGGGCGGGATCTCGTCGGCGACGTTGGCCAGCATCACCCGGAGCGCCGCGCCGTCCCGGCCGCCGCCGAAGCGGACCCGGCGGCTGACCGGCACGAAGTACTGCTCGGTGCCGCCGCGCACGGTCCGGGTCCGGCCCTTGCGGACCAGCCCGGCGGTGACCAGCACGCCGAGATGGTGCGCCACGTTGCCCTTGTTGGTCCGCAGCCGGTTGGCCAGCTGACTGATCGTCGCGCCGTCCCGGTCCAGCGTGGTCAGGATGCGGTTCCGCAACGGGTGCGCGAGGGCTCGCAGCCGAGCGGGCGAGGTGGCGTCGAGTACGTCCGCGAGGTCCTGGTCCATCCATCAAGCGTCAAGAACTGTTGTCGCTTGGTCAAGACCGTTGCTGGACTTCGGTCATGACGACGAACCCGCTGCTGGACGACCTGGAACGGCTCGTCCGGGACCACTACATCCTCGAACCCGCGATCGACCCCATCGTGACCGCGCTGCACGACGGCGGTCCGCTGCCTGCTGAACCCGACCGGATGGCCGGCGAACTGACCCGGCGGCTCCGGTCGGTCAACCACGACGGGCACCTGCAGGTCCGGCATCGACCGGACGGTGCGATCGACGGCTTCGACTCCGACGCGTACGAACGGAAGTACGCGGCCGAGGCACGGGTGAACTCCGGCGGCATCACGGAGGTGCGCCGGATCGAGGACGGCGTCTGGGTGCTCACCATCGCTCCGTACCTGTCCGAGGTCCACCTCGCCGCCCCGTACGTCGAGGCGGCGTTCACCCTGCTGGCCGACGCCCGGCACCTGCTGATCGACGTCCGCGAAGGGCGCGGCGGCACCCCGGAGACGGTGGCCCTGCTCTGCTCCCACCTGACCGGCCGGGAGCCGGTACACCTGCAGGACATGGTGTTCCGGGGCCGGCCGACCCGGCAGTTCTGGACCCGTCCGGTGCCCCGGCCGCTGCGTCCCGACCTGCGGGTCGATGTGCTCACCAGTGCCCGGACCGTGTCGGCCTGCGAGGAGCTGGCGTACGACCTGCAGGCCCTGGGCCGGGCGACCGTGATCGGCGAGACCACCGGCGGCGGCGCCCACCCGGTCGAGGCGTTCCGGCTCACCGACGTCCTCGAGGCGCTGATCCCGATCGCCCGGTCGGTGAACACCGTGACCGGGACGAACTGGGAACAGGTGGGCGTCGTCCCGGACCGCCCCTGTGCCGCGGCCGACGCGCTCGACGTCGCCCTCGGCGGAGCCGGTCAGCGCGGGTTGTCGGTACGCCAGGCGACGTAGTCGGCGACCGCCCCGGCCACGTCGAACTCGGGTTCGAAGCCGGTCTCGGCGCGGAGGCGCGCAATGTCGAGGTACGGGTGCTCCGCCGTACTCGCGGACGGGGTGCCGGCGACCTCGATCTCGGCCCCGGGCAGGGCGGCCGTCAGCGCGTCCGCGAGTTCGCGGTGGGTGTGCGGGAAACCGCTGCCGACGTTGTAGGCGGTGTGGGCGAGCGAGTCCGCGGTGACCAGGAGCGCGATCGCCCGGCCGGTGTCGCGCGCGTAGCCGAAGTCGCCGCCCCCGTCGGCCTGCAGGGCCCGCGGTTTCTCCCCGCGCAGCACGGCGCTGACCAGCGGCGGCACCGGATTGAACGGCGATTCCGGATGCATCAGCGGGCCCCAGGTGCTGCCGATCCGCAGCAGCACCGGGTGCACCTCGGTGCCGGCGAGCGCAGACTGGGTGATCGGTTCGACGGCCTTCTTGAAGGCCGCGATCGCATGCGGCGGTACGGCGAGCGGCAGGTCGAGGTCCTCGCTCCACGGCCGCTCCGGCCGTCCCTCGTACACGCTGATGCTGCTGGCGACGGCGAACCGCCGCACCCGCCAGGCCCGCGCCGCCTCCAGGGCGTTGACGAGTCCGGCCAGGTCGTGCCGGAAGAAGTCCAGCGGATCCGGGTCCGGGATGCTGCCGGCCAGGTGCACGATCGCGTCGATGGCGTATCGGTCACCGAGGGCCAGGAACGCCTCCCGGTCGGTGAGGTCGAGGTTCTCGACGGCGACCCGCCCGGCCAGGAAGGTCGGCAGGTCGGTCGTCCGGTGCGCCGTCACGACCACCTCTTCGCCGGCGTCGACCAGTGCAGCGGCCGTGTGCGCGCCGATCATGCCGAGGCCTCCGGTGACGAGGATCATCGCTGGGCCAACTCAGAATCAGTCATGACTCGACGCTAGGGAGCGATGAACCGGAAGGCTTGAACAGAACCAGCATCCTGGTCGATCTTTGATCCGACCCGCCGGACGATCGCGCGTCGCCCCTTGGCACGGGGAGCGGTTCTGCCAAGAATGGGAGCCTGCGAACCGAAGGAGACGGCGATGTCCGATCGAGTGTCCCGACGAACCCTGATCGCGGCCGGAGCTTCGGCGGCAGTGGGCGCGACCACGATCGGCGCGCCGGTGGCCTACGCCGACCGCCGCGGCCGTGGCGGTGGTGGCGACGGGCCGGTCCCGGAACCGCTCAAGGTTCGGGAGGCGATCGGCCGTGGCGGTGCGGTCGCCTCGGTCGACCCGTACGCGAGCGAGGTCGGGATCCGGGTGCTCAAGGCCGGCGGCAACGCAGCCGACGCGGCGGTCGCGATGGCGGCCACGCTCGGCGTCACGGAGCCGTACTCCTGCGGGCTCGGCGGCGGCGGCTTCTTCGTCTTCTACGACGCGCGGAGCGGCAGGATCAGGACGATCAACGGCCGCGAGACCGCACCGGCGAGCTTCACCGAAGATCAGTTCACCGACGGCAGCGGCAAGCCGCTCGACTTCGACACGGTGGTCAGCTCCGGGCTCTCGGTCGGCGTGCCGGGCACCCCGGCGACCTGGGCCGTCGCGGCGCGCCGGTTCGGCACCCGGCGGCTGGCCGACCTGCTCCGGCCGGCCGAGGAGCTGGCCCGGCGCGGCTTCGTCGTCGACGCGAACTTCAACTCCCAGACCGCGGCCAACGCCGAGCGGTTCGCGATGTTCCCCGAGACGGTCCGGGTGTTCCTGCCCGGCGGCGAGGTGCCCGCGGTGGGCAGCGCACTGCGCAACCCGGACCTGGCCGACACCTACCGGCGGCTCCGGGAGCGCGGGATCGGCGACTTCTACCGCGGCCGGCTGGCCCGCGCCGTGGTCTCCGAGGCTCGCCGGCCGTCCACCGCGCCGGGCGTCGAGGTGCTCGGCGGCCAGCTCACGCCGGGCGACCTGCGGCGCTACTCGGCCCCCGTCCAGGACCCGACCAGGAGCAAGTTCGGCCATCTCGACGTGTACGGGATGAGCGTGCCCAGCTCCGGCGGGATCGCGGTCGGCGCGGTGCTCAACCTGCTCGACGCCTACCTCGAGGTGTCCGGGCTGCCGCTGTCCGAGCTGTCCGAGGTGGAGTATCTGCACCAGTTCTCGGAGGCCTGCGCGACCGCCTTCGCGGACCGGAACCGCTGGGTCGGCGACGTACCGGACGTGCCGGTGAAGGAGCTGCTCAGCAAGGGCTTCGCGCATGAGCGGGCACAGCTGTTCGATCCGGACAAGGCGCAGCCGCGGCCGATCCCGTTCGGCTTCCCGGACGGCGACTACGAGGACCCGCCCGGCACCGGCGACCGGCAGCCGGAGCCGTACGAGGGACGGTCGACGACCCACCTCAACGCGGTGGACCGGTGGGGCAACGTGGTCGCGTACACGCTGACCATCGAGCAGACCGGCGGCTCCGGGATCACCGTGCCGGGCCACGGCTTCCTGCTCAACAACGAGCTGACCGACTTCAACTTCACACCCGTGACGCCGGGGGTGCCGGACCCGAACCTGCCCGGGCCGGGCAAGCGGCCGCGGTCCTCGATGAGTCCGACGATCATCCTCGAGGGCGACCAGCCGGTGCTCGCGGCCGGAACGCCGGGCGGCGCGACGATCATCACCAGCGTGGCCCAGATCATCGCCGGCCACCTCGGCCGCGGGCTGCCGCTGGTCGAGGCGATCGCGGCACCGCGACTGAGTTCCCGCAACGGCACCGAACAGGGCGACCTGGGCCTGGTCGACTCCGAGACCGGCGCCGCGCTGCGGTCGCTCGGGCACAACCTGGAGGCGGCGACCTGGATCGGCAACGCCTCCGGCATCGCCGTCGACGGGAAGCGGCTGACCGCTGCGGCCGAGACCGAACGCGGTGGCGGCGGCGCGGCCCGTGTCGTCAAGCCGGAGTGAGAAGGAGCCGGGGATGAGTTTCGCCAGCACGATGATGGACGTCCCGCTGCAGGTCCGGCGGCTGCTCGAGCACGGGTCCCGGATCCACGGGGCCAGCCGGGTCGTCACGGCCACCGACGACGGGGTACGGACCCGGACGTTCGCCGAGATCGGGGGCCGGGCGGCTCAGCTGGCGCACGCCCTGCGCGATCTCGGCATCGGCGACGGCGACCGGGTCGGCACCTTCCTCTGGAACAACGACCGGCACGTCGAGGCCTACCTCGCGGTGCCCTCGATGGGCGCCGTGGTGCACCCGCTCAACATCCGGCTCTTCCCGGAGCAGTTGATCTTCACCGCCAACCACGCCGGCGACCGGGTGATCATCGTCGACGACTCGCTGGTGCCCGGCTTCGCCAAGCTGCTGCCGGCGCTGCCGAAGGTGGAGCACGTGATCGTCGCCGGCGACCGGGCCGATCTCGCCGTGTTCGATGATCTTGATGTCGCCGTGCTGTCGTACGAGGAGTTGATCAAGGACCGGGGGACGAGCTACGACTGGCCCGACGTCGACGAACGCAGCGGTGCCGCGATGTGTTACACCTCCGGCACCACCGGCGATCCGAAGGGCGTCGTCTACAGCCACCGCTCGATCTACCTGCACGCGCTGGGCGAGTCGCTGCCGGACGTGTTCGGGCTGTCCTCGCGCGACCTGATCCTCGGCGTCGTGCCGCAGTTCCACGTGCTCGCCTGGGGGCTGCCGTACGCGGCGTTCGCGACCGGCTGCTCGATGGCGATGCCGGACCGGTTCCTGGCGCCGGAGCCGCTGGCCCGGTTCATCGCCGAGGCCCGGCCCAACAAGGGCGCCGGGGTGCCGACGGTGTGGGCCAGCCTGCTGCAGTATCTGGCCGCGACCCCGGACGCCGACGTGTCCTCGCTGGAGGAGCTGGTGGTCGGCGGCTCGGCGCTGCCGCCCGGCATGCTCAGGGCGTACGAGGATCGCGGCATCACCATGGTGCACGCCTGGGGGATGACCGAGATGAGCCCGCTCGGCACCCTGGCCCGGCCGCCCGCCGGCGCCGCCCCGGTCGACGTCGAGCGCTACCGGCTCAGCCAGGGTCGGTTCGTCGCGTCGGTCGAGCCGCGGCTGATCGGGCCGGACGGCGACGTGCTGCCCTGGGACGACGCGTCGGTCGGCGAGCTGGAGGTGCGCGGGCCGTGGGTGGCGGATGCGTACTACGGCGTCGACGATCAGGAGAAGTTCCACGACGGCTGGCTGCGCACCGGCGACGTCGGCGTGATCAGCCCGGACGGCTATCTGCGGCTGACCGACCGGTCCAAGGACGTGATCAAGTCCGGCGGCGAGTGGATCAGTTCGGTGGAGCTGGAGGGCCAGCTCGCGGCGCATCCCGACGTGGTCGAGGCGTCCGTCGTCGGCGTACCGGACGAGAAGTGGGGCGAGCGGCCCCTGGCCGCCGTCGTCGTCCGGGAAGGCGCCACCGTGTCGTTCGAGGACCTGCGGGAGTTCCTGACCGGCAAGGTGGCCCGCTGGCAGCTGCCGGAACGCTGGACGATCGTGGCCGAGATCCCGAAGACCAGCGTCGGCAAGTTCGACAAGAAGCGCCTGCGCCGGTCCTACCGCGAGCAGGAACTCGACGTCACGACGCTGACCACCGATTCATGATCGATGATCATCGAGTACGGGAGAAGGTGGCCTGGATCCTGCTCCGGGAAGATCGACTTCTGGTGACCCGCGTGCACGGCCGGGACCTGTTCTACCTGCCCGGCGGCATGCGTGAGCCCGGCGAGACCGACAGCCAGACGCTGGTCCGCGAGATCGACGAGGAGCTGCAGGCCGTGATCGATCCCGCGACGATGCAGCACGTCCACACCGCCGAGATCCCGCCCGGCCATCCCGCACACGGGCCGTTCCGGATGATCTGCTACTCCGCTGATCATCGCGGCGAGCTGGTGCCGTCCCGGGAGATCGCCGAGAAGGCGTGGTTCCGTCATGAGGACCGGAACCGGGTGTCCGTCGTCGACGCGCTCGTCCTCGACGCCCTGCACGAGACCGGCCGATTGCCCTAGGAGTTGCGCGAGGCCGCGCCGTCGGGCTGCGGAAGCCCCAACGATGACGCGGCCCACGCCAGGTCGATCGCGATCAGCCGGGTCATCACCGCCGCCAGCCAGCCCGGCAGGGAATCGCGAAGAACGCGCTGGGCGAGCGTGGCGGCACCGGCGGCGGCCCAGGGAGCCCCGTCGGGCATGACGTCGTAGGGAAGCGCGCCGCCTTCCAGGTGCAGGGTCGGGAGCAAACCGGCCAGATCATGGACGGCGCTGCCGCGGGTGGTCTGCCTCCAATCGACGAAGATCACCCGGTCGCCGTCGATGCAGATGTTGTCGCTGCGAAGATCTCCGTGCACCAGGCTTGTGCCGTCCTCGTCGCAACGGGCCTCGGCAGCGACGAGCTGCGGTCCGGCGTTGTCGAGCCAGTCCTCCGAGCACAGCTGCAAGGCGAGGAAGGCCGTTCGCTCCGGGCCGGACAGCAGGGTGGGCCAGCGAGCGTCGATCCGCGGCGTGGCCGGGAAGACGTCCGGTGCCTCGACCTGGGCGAGCTCGGCGACAGCGGTGAGCAGAAGATCGAGATCGCCGGGACGCCAGACCACGCCGTGATGGTTGGCCGGCCAGTGAGCCCGGCTGAGGTCTTCCGTGACGAGGATCGGGCGGCCGGGCTCGTCGAGCCACGCGATGATCTTCGTCGCGAAACGCTCGGGAACGTGTTGCAGCGAAAGGTGCTCGGTGCGTAGCCAGTGCTCGGTGTCGTCGTCGGTGGCGGCTTTGACGAAGACGCGGGTGCCGTCGGCCAATCCGACCGAGTGCCGGCTCGCGCTCGACAATCCGGTTTCGGGGACGGCCCAGGTCGTCGTCGGCCGACCCAGGGCCCGTTCGACCCGGCGTCGGATCTCGGCATCGGGTTCGGCCGGCATCAGACCCCTCCCCTTCGATCGTTGGTGAGATTCATCAGCTAGTAGCTCCCCTTGGCGTTGATGATCAACTTCGCCTCGATCTCCCGCCGGCGCGGGGCTGCGGCGGGATCGGCCAAGCGGCCGAAGAGGAGCTCGGCGCCGGCCCGTCCGACCTCCAACGGTTGGCTGTCGATCACGGTGATGCCGAAGGCCGCGGCCAGGGGGAAGTCGTCGAAGCTGACCACGTCGGGCCGCGCCGCGACGAACGCCTCGGACTGGATCAGGCCGACGCAGAGGCGGTTGTTGTCGACGAAGATCGCGTCCGGCGCGGCCTTGATCAACAGGTCACCGGCGGCCCGCCGGGCGTCCTCCTCGGTGATCAACTCGTCCCGGACCAGGGCAGGATCGACGGGCAGGCCGGCGGCGGTCAGGGCGGCGACATAGCCGGCCCAGCGTTCCATCGCGCCACTGCCCCGGCGCGGGTGGCCGAGGAAGGCGATCCGCCGCCGGCCGGCCGCCAGCAGGTGCTCGACGCCGTGCCGGGTGCTGGCCTCGTTGCTCGTGGTGACCGAGTCCAGCGAGCCGCCGAGGCCGGGCGGCGGCGAATCGACGAACACGATCGCCGAGCCGTACGCGGCCTCGTGCGCCAGATAGCCGAGGTCGTCGCCGACCGGCGCGATGATCAGGCCGGCCACCCGGTGCGCGAAGAACGACTGGATCTGGCGGCGCTCCAGCTCCGGGTCGTTCTGCGCGTCGGCGGTCAGCACCAGGTAGCCGCGCTCGGCGGCGACGGAGTGGATGCCGCGCAGGATCGGCGCGAAGAACGGGTTCATGCAGTCGCCCAGGGTGACGCCGATCGTCGTCATGGCCTGGCCCTTGCGGCGCAGCCCGGCGGCCACGTCGTTCAGCTGGAAGCCGAGCCGGTCCGCCTCGGCGACGATCCGCTGCCGGGTCGAATCCCGTACACCGGCGTCGCCGCGGAGCGCCCGGGACACGGTCTTGATGCTGACCCCGGCCGCCTCCGAGACCTCCTGCAGCCGCGGTCGCCGCGGCACGGGCGGCTCGGTGGTCATCTCGGGATTCTAAGCCGGTCGTTGACACCCGAAACAGCCCCGCCTAAGGTCGTGCCACCGCGATGACAACGTTGACATTTCGTGTTCGGGAAGGACGACCTGCCATGGCTGGATCTCCGAAGACCGTCGGCGCCGCGCTCCTGGCCGGCGTCACCCTGGCCGGCCTCCTCGGTACGTCGGCGCTGGCCGAGACGACCGGGCCTGCGGCCGGGACCGTACCGGCGGAGCGGTGCAGCGCCGGCGCGCCGTACCACTCCGCCGCACCGCTCGGCACCCCGGCCGCCACGGCCGACACCGAGGTGACCGAGGCGTTCCGGACCTTCGGCAACAACGGCGGCGGCTGGCCGAACCGGGGCGGCTGGGCCGCCTCCGACGGGGTGTACTCGACGACCGTGCCCGGGAAGGGCGTGGTCTGGCTGATGAACGACACGTTCCTCGGCCCGGTCAACGCCGACGAGAGCATGACTGAGCCCGGCTTCATCCACGGGTCGATCCTGCTCGGCGGCCGGGACGGGCTGCCGGACACGACGATCACCGGCGGCAGCCGGGAGGAGCCGGCGTCGATCGCCGACCCGCCGGGCGCGGTCGACGGCGACCCCTGGTACTGGAACGGTGACGGCATCGTCGACGGCGGCAAGCTGCGGGTGTTCGAGTACCGGACCGGGAAGACCGACGGCGAGCCGCCGTGGAACTTCGGCTGGATCAGCACCGACATCGTCACGTACTCGCGGGACTTCAAGGTCCGGGAGGTCACGACGACCTACGGCTCGGCGGGCGGCGTCAGCTGGGGCACCGAGCTGGTCCAGTGCGGCCGGCACACCTACATCTACGGCCTCAAGGACAGCGCCATCCACCTGGCGCGGGCCCGGGCGGGTGCGTTGACCGGCAAGGACTGGGAGTTCTGGAACGGTTCCGCCTGGACGACCGACCCGGACTCCACCGTGGCGATCACGAGCGACGTCGGCGCCTCCTACAGCATCACCCCGATGGGCGGCCGGTTCGTGCTGACCACCACCTCGGCGGCGATCTTCACCGATCACCGGATCTACGTCTCGACCGCACCGACGCCGCTCGGGCCGTGGAGTCCGCGGACCGCCGTCTACACCGCGCCCGAGGGCGGCGTCGGCAACCTGTACGCGCCGTACAACGTGGCCGCGCATCCCGGCCTGAGCAGGCCCGGCGAGCTGGTGATCTCGTACAACGTCAACAGTCAGAAGGGCGAGGACCTGTTGGCGAACGCCAACAACAACCGGCCGCGGTTCGTCACCATCCGCTTCTGATCATGATCATCGGCTGATCATGATCACCAGCCCAGGATGCCGTCGTCCTCGCGGAAGATGCCGGTCGGCCCGTCCGGGCCGATGCAGGCCAGCTCGGCGACGAGTTCGGCGCTGACCTCCGCAGGACGGCCCGGATGGCTGCCCGGGTCGCCGCCGCCGAGCCGGGTCGCCGTGATGCCTGGTTCGACCGCGTTGAACTTCACCTCGGGCACGGCCTTGGCGTACTGCACCGTGATCATGGAAACGGCGGCCTTGCTGGAGCCGTACGCGATCGACGGGAAGTGCGCCGCCGGCCGGGACGGCTCGTGGGTGGCCCAGAAGGAGCCGAGCGCGCTCGAGACGTTGACCACGACCGGGTTGGCGGAGCGACGCAGCAGCGGCAGGGCGGCCTCGGTGACCCGGATGACGCCGACCGCGTTGGTGTCGAAGACCGAGAGCACGCTGGGACCGTCGAGCGCCTCAGCGCCTCCACCGCCGGTGCGCTTGGCGATGCCGGCGTTGTTGATCAAGACGTCCAGGCCGCCGCCCGCCTCGATCCGGGCGAACGCCGCGGCGACCGAGGCGTCGTCGTTCACGTCGAGCCGGACGAACCGGACGCCGAGTTCGTCCGCGGCGGCGATGCCGCGGGCCTCGTCGCGGGCGCCCAGGTAGACGGTGTGACCGGCCGCAGCGAGACGGCGGGCGGTTTCCTTGCCGATCCCGGCGTTGCCGCCGGTGATGAGTGTTGTCGTCATGCGGCCAGCCTGCGTGCCGGCCCCGGGCCCGAACAGTCGTCGGATCGACCGTAGGAACGACAGGGCCAGGTTGATCACCATGCCGGCGGGCAGACTGGTCGGGTGGAGCAGCGCGACTTCGGAACGGCCGTCCGCCGGTGGCGGGACCGCGTGGCGCCGGCGGCCGTCGGCCTGCCGGACGGCGGGCACCGGCGCGCGGCCGGCCTGCGCCGTGAGGAGTTGGCGAACCTGGCCGGGATCTCGGTCGACTACTTGACCCGGCTGGAGCAGGGCCGGGCCACCTCACCGTCGGCCCAGGTGCTGGAATCGCTCGCCCGGGCCCTCCGGCTCTCCGGACCCGAGCGCGAACTGCTGTTCCGGCTCGGCGGCCAGGCCGCGCCCGGACCTGAGTTGATCCCGCAACGCATCCCGCCGAGTGTGCAGCGCCTGCTCGACCGGCTGTCGGGCACGCCCGTGGTGGTGTACGACGCCCTCTGGAACCTGATCGACGCCAACGCCCCGTACGACGCCCTCACCGGTTCCTCCGGCTGGCGGGGCATCGAGCGCAACGCGGTCTGGCGGAACTTCGTCGGCCCCGGCCCGGCCGCCGTGCACACCCCGGAAGGCCTCGCCGACCAGCAGGCGGGGCTGGTCGCCGACCTGCGGATGACCGCGGCCCGCTATCCGAACGACCCGCGGATCGACCGCCTGGTGGCCGAGCTCCGGCGCACCAGTCCGCGCTTTGCGGAACTCTGGGCCGGCGCCGACCTGCAACCGCAGGAACCCTCACGGCACAAGGAATTCGACCATCCCGAGGTGGGCCGGATCGCCCTCGACTGCGACACCTTGATCGTCGCCGCGGATGATCTTCGCATCATGGTCTACACCGCCGAGCCCGGCAGCGAGGACGCCGAGCGGCTCGCGCTCGCCGCCGTCCTCGGTAGCCCGTCGCTGACCTGATCAGGAGTAGACGATCACCTTGTCGCCGACCCGGGCCTGCGCGTAGAGGGCGACGATCGCGTCCCAGTTCCGTACGTTCACGCAGCCGTGCGAGGCGCCGTTGTAGCCGCGGGCGGCGAAGTCGGCCGAGTAGTGCACGGCCTGGCCGCCGCTGAAGAACATCGAGTACGGCATCTTGGTGTGGTACAGGTTCGAGATCACGTCCTTCTTCTTGCGCAGAACGGAGAACGTGCCCTCGCGGGTGGGCAGCTCGTCCGAGCCGAACCGGACGTCCATCTCGAGTTCGGCCTTGCCGTCGATCAGCCAGACCAGGTGGTTGGTGCGCTTGCTGATGCAGATCGCGCGGCCGGTCAGGCAGCGCTCGTCCAGGTCCTTGGCAGAGCCGGTCGGCACGGCGTCGGCCAGCTCGGCCGAGGTCGGCTTGCGAGTCAGGCCGAGCAGCGTGTCCCAGGTCTTCTGGTCCACCGCACCGGTCACGTCCAGCTTCCGCTTCTCCTGGAACCCCTCGACGCCGACCTGCGTGACCGGCCCGTAGGTTCCGGTGATCAACTCGTCGAACCAGTCCAGTTGCTTGAGCCGCGCCTGCAGCTCCTTGACCTTGTCGCCGGCGTCGCCGCGGGACAGGATCGCCGGCTTGGCGGGCTTGTCGGCGAGCTCGGCCTTGGTCGGCGTACGGGTCCGCTCGAGCAGCGCGTCCCAGGTCTTCTGGTCGACCTCGCCGGTGACCATCAGCTCGCGCTTCTCCTGGAACCCCTTGACGGCGGCGGTGGTGACCGGGCCGTACGTCCCGGTGATCTTGTCGCCGAACCACTCCAACTGCTTCAGCCGCGCCTGCAGCTCACGTACCTGATCACCGGAGTCGCCCGCGGCCAGGATTGCCTTGGGCTTCGGGGTCTCCGTGGGCTTCGGCGGCTTCGTCGGCGACGGCGACGGCGCGGGCGTCGACGCGGACGGCTTCGGCGCCGGAGCTGAGGTCGACGGTGCCGACGCGGAGGGCGACGGCGTCGTAGGGGTCGACGTCGTGGGTGTCGGCGTCGGGGCGACCGGGCCGGGCTGCTTCACCGCGGGGCGGGCGACCGGAGTCGGTTGACCGGCCAGCGGGTCGGCGAACTGGATCTGCGAACTGCAGCCGGCGACCAGCAGCGATCCACCGACGGCCAGTCCGGCCAGCAGCCGGATCCCGCGACGGAACCGGGCAGCGACAACGACCATGTGAGTACGGCCTCCCCTTCGACCGGGACGCGCGTCGCGTGCAAGTTTCCCGCAACCCATGCGTCACACCAGTCACAGAAGTTACACGCGTTGGGTCAGCTCAGCGAGGTTTCGCGGCGTGTCGTGACGCGACCGGTACGAACCGGTGTGAATTTCCGCCGGTTACTCCCGGCGGAAATCAACAAGGGACGGGCGGGTCAGGACCGGGCGGCGCCCACCCGGGTGTCGGCCGTGTCGCCGTCGTCCTCCGTGGGCGCGGCGAGGGTGAGCTCGACGTTGTCGATCAGACGGGTGCCGCCGACCATCGCGGCGGCGGCGAGCAGGGCCGGGCCGCTGTCCTCGTCGTCCAGCACCGCGAAGGTGTCGGGATCCACCACCTCGGCGTAGTCGAGGACGAAGTTCGGGTTGTCCAACGCGGCCTGGTCGAGCACCTCGAGCGCCGTACGCCGAGCGGCCGACGCGGTCACCTCGTCGCTGGCCGCCTTGAGCGCACGCCAGATCGCCTGTGCGGACTGCCGGTCCGGCGGCGACAGGTACTGGTTCCGGCTGGACATCGCCAGCCCGTCGGCCTCCCGGACGATCGGCGCCGGCACGATCTCGACATCGACATTGAGGTCGGTCACCATCCGCTTCACGCTGGCCAGCTGTTGCGCGTCCTTCCGGCCGAACAGTGCGATGGTCGGCCGGACCAGGTTGAGCAGCTTCAGCACGACCGTCAGCATCCCGTCGAAGTGGCTCGGCCGCGCCGCGCCCTCGAACACGGTGCCCAGCGAGCCGGCCTGCACGCTCACCTGCCGCGCGGCCGGGAACAGGTCGTTGACGCCCGGGTTGAAGACGATCTCGACGCCGGCCTTCTCACAGGCCTCCAGGTCCTGCTGCAACGGCCGCGGGTAGCGGGCGTAGTCCTCCTCCGGACCGAACTGGAGCGGGTTGACGAAGATGCTCAGGACGACCACGTCGGTCAGCTTGCGAGCGATCTCGACCAGCGACAGGTGCCCAGGGTGCAGCGCACCCATGGTCGGCACCAGTCCGACCTGGGCGTCGCCGAGTTGGGCCCGGGCCAGCTCCAGTTCGTGGATCGAGTGAATGACTTTCATGCTGCGTCCCCTAGGAAGGATTCGTCCGGCCGTTGCCGAAAGTGTGCTCGGCGGTGGGAAACCTGCCCTCCCGCACGTCGCCCGCGTACGTCTCCGCGGCCCGCCGCAGTTCGCCGGCGAGGTCGGCGTACTGCTTGACGAAGCGCGGCAGCGGACCGGTGCGCAGTCCGGCGAGATCCTGCCAGACCAGCACCTGGGCGTCGCACTCCGGTCCGGCACCGATGCCGACGGTGGGAATGGACAGTTCCTTGGTGACCCGGCCGGCCAGTTCGCCGGGCACCATTTCGAGGACGACGGCGAACGCGCCGGCCGTGGCCACCGCGTGGGCGTCGGCCAGCAGTGACTCGGCCGCCACCCCGCGACCCTGCACCCGGTAGCCGCCCAGCGCGTGCTCGCTCTGCGGCGTGAATCCGATGTGCGCCATCACCGGGATCCCGGCGGCGGTGATCGCCTCGATCTGCGGCGCGGTCCGGACGCCACCCTCGAGCTTGACCGCGTGACAGCCGGTCTCCTTGAGGAAGCGGACCGCGGTGGCGAGCGCCTGGTCCGGCCCGCTCTCGTACGAGCCGAAGGGCAGGTCTGCCACCACGAACGCGCGCCGGGTGGACCGGACCACGGCTCGGGCCAGCGGGATCAGCTCCTCGACGGTGACCCCGATCGTCGTCTCGTAGCCGTACACATTGTTGGCCGCCGAGTCGCCCACCAGCAGGACGTCGATCCCGGCCGACTCGAAGATCGCGGCCGTGTACTGGTCGTAGCTGGTCAGCATCGCCCACGGCCGGCCGTCCTGCTTGGCCCGCTGGAGGTCACCGATCCGGACCCTGCGTTGAACAGGGTCCTGGGATTGGCCGTACGGTGCGGGTTCCGACATCAGCCGTCCCGCTGCAGGACGAGACCGGGCGCGGCTTCGGCGGGATCGTGGCCGACGGTGATGATCGCGTTGCCGGCGTCGACGTGGACGACGGTCGGATCGTAGCTGCGGGCCTCCTGGTCGGACATCGCCGCATAGGAGATGACGATCACCAGATCACCGACCTGCACCAGGTGCGCCGCCGCGCCGTTGACCCCGATCACCCCGGAGCCGCGTTCGCCCGGGATCAGGTACGTCTCCAGCCGGGCGCCGTTGGTGATGTCGACCACCGAGACCTGTTCGCCGGGCAGCAGGTCCGCCGCGTCCATCAGGTCCTCGTCGACCGTGAGCGAACCGATGTAGTTCAGGTCCGCCTGGGTCACCGTGGCGCGATGGATCTTCGACTTGAACATGGTGCGTAGCAACGGTCACGGCTCCTCAGGGGTCTGACCCGAGGCGGTTGGTTCCAACACAGCACCCAAGCTTAGGACCTCGGGCCAGTGCCTGCTCCCCGAGCCGGGAGGGATGGACGTTCCCTGAGCCTGTCGAAGGGCAGAGCGCCTTCGACGGGCTCAGGACACGGGGTCAACCGCGAAGAAGGTCGATCACGGCCGTTCGATCCTGACCCTCGCCCGCCGCGTGCGCGGCCCAACCCAGCGCGGTGGCGCGGTGGTCGGTGTCCTGCAGGGTCGGGTCGGCACCCAGGTCGAGCAGGGTTCGGACCAGCTCGGCGTCGCCGCGATAGGCGGCCTCGTGCAGCGCCGTGTGACCGCCGCGCTCGCCGCCGGCCCGGCCCCAGCCGGTCTCGATCCAGCCGCCGTCGACCGGCACGTCGGACCGGCCGAGGGAGTTGACGGCGAGCCCGAGTCCCACCAGCAGCCGTACGGTCTCGCTGCGGCCGTCCGCCGCTGCGGCCCAGGGCAGCAGGTTCCAGCCCCGCGGCCCGCGCACCGCCTCGACGGCCTCCGGATGGTCCCGGACCAGCGCCTCGACCGCCGCGCGATCAGCCCGGAACACGGCCGCGACCAGGGCATCGGCCGGGTTCTCGGCCGTCGGCTGATCGACTCCGGCGCCCCGGATCGCCTCGACCACGTCCGGCCCGCCGTACAACTCGGCGATGGCCAGCGGCGTCCGTCCGTCCTCGTACGGCGCCCGAACGTCGACGCCGTTCGCCGCGAGCAGCCGGACCCTTTCCGCGAACCGGTGCTCGATCGCCCAGCGCAGTTGGACGCGAAGCTTCTTGGCCGGATCCGCGGCCATGTCGACCATCCGCTCCCGCCATGGACCCGGCCGGGCACCGGTGCCGAGTCCGTACGCGAACAACAGCTCGAGGTGATCGTTGTCCGGCCGGAACTGCCGGTTGTACAGGGTTTGGTCATCCACGGGATCGGCACCGGCCTCGAGCAGCAGCCGGGCCAACGCGATCGAGTGCGGGTGCCGCGGCTGTCGCTTCGGACCCTGCTCACCCTCGCCGAACGCACCGGTGAGCAGCGTGAACACGTTCGGCCACCCGTTCCAGAGATAGCCCTCGTTCGGGTCGGCTCCGGCGTCGAGCAGTAGGCGGGCGGTGCCCAGCACCCGGTCCGCGGAGACCTCCGGATCGAGCCGGGAGTAGACGAGCTGGAACAGCGGCGTCCACCGGTTCGCGCCGCCGCGTCGCCGAGCCAGCGACGGGTCGGCCGCGAGCAGGCGAGTGACCGCGGGAAGGTCGGCCGCCGTGGCCGCGACCCACACGTCGTCCCGGGCCAGGCCGGGGTTCGCGGCCAGGATCGATCGGGCCAGTTCCCATTGGTCGGGGCCGTCGTCCGGCGTGTAGGTGAGACAGGCCAGCCGACAGAAGTCGGCGGCCGGATCGGTCCGGCCGTGGCTCGTGTCCGGATCCCAGCGGAACTCGGTCACGACGTCCAGGTAGCGCTTCAGCCGCGGCCAGCTCGGGAACCCGTACTCGCGGGCGACCACCAACTGGGCCTCGCTGAGCCCGAACTCCGCGGGATCGGCGGGTACGCCGCCCGGATAGCACTCGGCCACCCGTCCGGCGGCCTCGCCGTCGCCGGAACGCACGGCGCGCTGCAGCGCCTTGGCCTGCTGGCGGAGGTGATCGAGATTGGGCTGATCGGGCAGATGCTTGGTCGGCATGCCGACCTCCTTTCGACGGGCCCGATGTCCGTGTCGTCGGGCGAAAGGAGGCAGGTGTGTGCCAACTCCAAGATCAAGATTCAGGTGGACTGAGCCCTTCCCACGGACCGGGGGCTGCCTGATCAACCGTCACGACCATAACCCCGACCGCCCGGAATGATCAAGCATCACGGTTTGCGGGAACAAGCCGGCGCCGACCGCGGTTGTGACGGACATGGAGGCGCCCCGGGAGATCGACATCGTCGTGATCGGGGCCGGCCAGGCCGGCCTCTCGGCCGCCTACCATCTGCGTCGGCTGGGCGCCGACTTCGTTGTCCTGGATGGGAATGCGCGGGCCGGCGGCGCCTGGCAGCACCGCTGGGAGACCCTCACCATGGCCGACGTGCACGGGGTTGCCGCGCTGCCCGGGATGGCGGTCCCGGCGCATGACGAGCGGCGGCCGGCGCGCGAGGTCGTACCGGACTATTTCGAGCGGTACGAGGAGCGCTTCGAGCTCCCGGTGGTCCGGCCGGTACGGGTCGAACGGGTCGAGAGCGAGCCGGCTGGGACCCTGCTCGTGCGCACCGACCGGGGTGTCTGGCGGGCCCGGGCGTTGATCAACGCGACCGGGACCTGGCGAACTCCGTTCCTGCCGTACTACCCGGGCCAGGAGACGTTCCGCGGACGGCAACTGCACCCGGTCGACTACCCCGGCCCGGAGGCCTTCAGCGGGCAGCGGGTCGTTGTGGTCGGCGGTGGTGCGTCGGCCGTCCAGCTCCTCGGCGAACTGGCCCCGGTGGCCGAGACGCTCTGGGTGACCCGGCGCCCGCCGGTCTGGCGGACGGACGAGTTCACCGAGGACGCCGGCCGGGCCGCCGTCGCGCTGGTCGAGCAGCGGGTCCGCGAGGGCCTGCCGCCGCAGAGCGTCGTCTCGGTGACCGGCCTGCAGCTGCGGCCGCAGGAGCAGCGGGCGCTGCAGCTCGGCGCCTATGACCGGCAGCCGATGTTCGCCTCGATCGAGCCGGACGGGGTGCGCTGGGCGGACGGCCGGTTCGAGCGGGTCGACGCGATCATCTGGGCCACCGGCTTCCGGCCTTCGGTCGGCCATCTGGCGCCGCTGCGGCTGCGCGAGGAGAGCGGCGGGATCCGGCTGATCGCCCGGCTGGATCAGCACACCCCGACCACAGCCGCTCGTGATCATCGGATCCAGTTCGTCGGGTACGGCCCGTCCGCCTCGACGATCGGCGCCAACCGGGCCGGCCGGGTGGCCGCCCTGGCTGCCGTGCGTACCGTACAGTCAGCGGCGGAATCCGTGGTGGCGTAGGCGTTCCAGCAGATCGGCCATGATCAACAACAGGCCCGGGACGACGAAGGTCAGGAACCCGCCGGGCCCGACCAGATAGCTGCAGAGCGCCGCCCAACCGAGCAGTGCATAGCCGATGACCGGATGGTTGCGGCGACCCGCGCGAGCGGTCCGGATGATCATGACGCCGAGCAGAGCGACCGGCACCGCGAAGCCGCCGATCCCGGCCCAGAACGCACCCAGCGCCGGATCGCCCGGGACCGCCGACCGCAGGTCGCCGGCGAACCAGCCGACCCACAGCCCGTGCACGCTCATGGTGATCAGGTGCAGCGCTGCGATCACCAGCAGCGCCACACCACCGGCGATCGCGAGTCTCCCGGCCGCGACCGATCGGGTGTCCGGCTCGACGAGTTCGTACGTCTGCGAAGTCATGCCACCACCGTCCCCGAGCCGCCCGCCGGACACCTCCCCCGTGCAAGCGGATCGGCGCCCCGTCCCGGGTGAACCGGCGCCGCGGTTTTTCACGTCCCGTGAAAAACTGTCGCTTCCCCACAGATGCTTCTCGTGTAAAGCGCCATTTTCTCGCGGGTGGTGGGGCTGCTGTGGCGGCTGGGAGGTGCCGGCCGGATCTGATTGGCTGGCCCCTATGCAGAAGTTCGGCCCGTCGTCCCGTTCCCAGGTGCCGCCGTTCACGGTGATGACCGTGCTGGCCCGGGTGGCCGAGCTGCGCGCCGCCGGCCGCGAGGTGATCTCGCTGTGTGCGGGCGAGCCGTCGCAGGGTGCGCCGTCCCCGGTCCGGCGCCGGATGGCCGAACTGATGACCGAGCCGATCCCGCTCGGCTACAGCGAGTCGTTCGGGATCCGGCCGCTGCGGGAACGGCTGGCCGGCCACTACGCCCGCTGGTACGGCCTCGAGGTCGACCCGGCCCGGATCGCGATCACCACCGGCTCGTCCGGCGCGTTCCTGCACACGTTCCTGGCCGCGTTCGATCCCGGCGACCGGGTGTTGCTGGCCCGGCCCGGCTATCCCGCCTACCGCAACATCCTGGCCTCGCTCGGCTGCACCGTGGTCGAGCTCGACTGCGGGCCCGAGCTGCGCTTCCAGCCGAGTGTCGATCAACTGGACCGCGCCCTGGCCGACGGTCCGGTGGCCGGGCTGGTGCTCGCGTCTCCGGCCAACCCGACCGGGACCATGATCGACGATGATCAGCTCGCCGCGCTGGCCGGTTGGTGCCGTGATCATGACGTACGGCTGGTCAGTGACGAGATCTACCACGGGATCAGCTACACCGGATCGGTCGGGAGCTGTGCGCTGGCTCATGATCAACGGTCGGTGATCGTCTCCTCCTTCTCCAAGTACTGGGGGATGACCGGCTGGCGGCTCGGCTGGACCGTGCTGCCCGAGGACCTGGTGCCCGGCTTCGACGCCCTGGCCGGCAACATCGCGCTCTGCCCTCCGGTGCCGGCCCAGCACGCCGCGATCCAGGCGTTCGCCGAGGAGTCGTACGCGGAGGCCGATGCTGCCGTCACCGGCTACGCCCAGGCTCGCCAGTTGATCTTGGATGCGGTCGACGACCTGGGCTGGACCGGGCTCGCCCCGGTGGACGGCGCCTTCTACGTCTACGCCGGCATCCATGATCAACTCGGGACCCGCTACCGGACCAGCGCCGACTGGGCGGCCGCCCTGCTGGACGACCAGGGTGTCGCGATCACCCCCGGGCTGGACTTCGACGGCGTGCACGGCGACGACTGGATCCGACTGTCCCTGGCGGCCGGCCCGGCCGCGGTGGGCGAGGCCGTCGGCCGCATCCTGGCCTTTCAGCAACGCGGCCGCTGACCGAGCACCGTCCCGCTCACCGAGGCCGAAGGCTCGCCGCTAGCCGCCGATCGACCCGGTGAACCGCCAGACGCCTGAGCTCACGGCGAACTCGCCGGCCGCGTCCACCGCGACACCGGCCGGCGGCTCCAGCTCGGCGCCGGGCACCGAGACGGCGGCCGTCGATCCCGGCGGTACGGTCACGTCGAGTTCGACCCGGCCGCCGGAGCGGGACCAGCGCACGCCGACCCGGCCGCGGACCGTGTCGATCGAATGCGACGCATGATCAAGATCGCCGAGCAGCCAGGGCCGGACCCGGAACGTACGCCAGCCATGATCACCGCAGGTCAGCCCGGCCAGATCCTCGATCAGCCATTGCACGACGGTGCCGTGGAAGTAGTGATCACGGGACCGGGTGGTGGCCTCCCAGAACTCCCACATCGTGTCCGCACCCTGGTCGAACCAGTAACCCCAGCTGGGATACGTGCGCTGCCGGGCCAGCGCGAGCGCCAACTCGCCGTGGCCGTTCCAGGTCAGCGCCTTGAGCAGCGTCTGGGCCCCGATGCAGCCGACGTTGTGGTGCCGGCCGCGGCTCTCGACGTCGGCGACCAGCCGGGCCACGACGGCGGGCACCGCATCGTCCGGGATCAGGCCGTGCACCAGCGCGGTCGCGTTCGCCGTCTGGCTGTAGTGATCACCCACGACGATCGCGTCCCGCTCCGGCGCCAGGCAGCGCTGCAGCAGTCGCTCATGGAGCTCGTCGGCCGCGGTGGCGAACCGGGCGCCGTCGGCCGGCGTTCCGATCAGGTCCGCGATCTCCACCGCGGAGCGGAGCGCGCGGATCAGGAACGCGGTCGCCGTCAGCACCGAGTCGTCCGGACCGTTGCCCTGGGTGCCGGGCGCCAGGTAGTCGCCGAGCTCGGAGACCGGCAGCCCGTCGACCAGCTTGCCCAGTTCCCAGTCCAGGTAACGGGCCACCGCCGGCCAGTGATCGTTCAGCAGGGAACGATCACCGTAGTGGCGGTACAACTCCCGCACCAGGTACGGATAGACGGTGGTCCATTCCGGCGACGGCGCGAGCTGGTTGTAGCCCCAACCCGCCGTCGGTGCGATCACCGGCAGTGCGCCCTCCTCGAGCATCCCGTCCCGAAGATCATCGAGCCACTTGCCCAACAAAGACCGCAGGTCGAAGAAGTTGATCATGGTCGGCGCGCCCAGCTGGGCGTCGCCGGTCCACCCGTTCTTCTCGTACACCGGGGTGTCGGTCGGCACGTGGTGCAGGTTGTTGGTGATCGTCCGGGCCATCGCGTCGGCGAACGTGACGAACAGCGGCTCGGCACAGTCGAAGACGCCGACCCGGTCGACGTCGTTGTGCGCGGCGCAGGCGGTCAGGGTACGGGCGTCCGGCAGGTGGGTCAGCCCGTCCAGCTGGACGTACCGGAATCCCTTGTACGAATAGCGAGGCTCCCACTGTTGATCAAGCTCACCGTTGCCCCGGTAGCTGTCCACCTGGAACCGGTCGCCCTCGACGTGCACACTGCGCGGCCTGAGCAGACCGTCCTCCTCGACCGCCTCGGCGTAGGTGATCATGACCTCCTGCCCGGCCGCCTGGTCGGTCCGCAGCCGGACCCAGCCGGCGATGGTCCGGCCGAAGTCGGCCACCCAGGAATCCCCGACCCGGGTCCAGGTCGGACCGCCGGTCCAGGTCACCCGGACCGGCGGATGCGCCTGCGGCCGGAGCTCACCAGCCGGCGGGTCGAGCGGAACCGCCGGCACCGGGTCGCCCGGCGGCAGGGTCGCATCGAACGCCTCACCGGCGTAGTAGCAGTTCAGCGTGGTGCCGCCCCGCGTCACCGTCCAGGACTCGTCGGTGCCGATCAGCTCCCGGCTCCCGTCGGCGTACCGCAGCTCCAGTTCGGCGACCGCGCGCAGCGGACCCAGCCAGGGCGGTGTGTGCCAGTTCCAGACGTTCGGCGTCGGCACCGCGAAGAAGCCGTTGCCCAGCGCGATCTCGAGTTCGTGCTCGCCGAGGCCCAGCCGGTCGGTGACGTCGCTCGGCACGTACCAGACGGTCCGGTCGAACGCCGCGAACGGCGGACTGAGCCGGTGATCGTTGGCGGGGCGGCCGTCGATCGCCGGACGCTGCAGCCCGAGTCCGCAGACGTACCAGATCGCCTCGGTGACCGGCCGGTCGATCCGGAGCGTGCGCCGCAGCACCGGCTCGCCGAACTCGGCTCCGCCCGGCGCGCCGATCCACCGGCCGACCGTCGGGAAGGCCGCCGGCGCGGTCCGGAACTCGGCCTCCGCCCGCTCGTCGTCCGCCTCGACCCGCCAGCGGTAGCGGGTGCCCGGCCGCAACGGGCTGCCGGCGTAGGCCACCCCGACGGCCGGATCGCCCAGCTCGGTCGCCTCCCAGGCCGGGTTCCCGGGGTCGTCGGCCGGCCAGACCACGATCCTGGCCTCCGTCCCGGTGCCGGCCCAGCTGAACCGGGGGTGTTCGCCGGCCACGGCCAGCGGTGCGGATTGATCATCGACGCGGAGCCGGCGAGTCATGGCGCCCATCCTGCCGAACCCGATTGAAACGTGCCACTGACCTTGCTCGGCGTCCCGAAGGCCGGGCCTGGCGTCGCTCGCGTACAGCCCGACCTTGATATGCAGGCATTTACCTGCATATTGTGGCGTCATGGCTGAGGACGTGGACCTGGTGTTCCGGGCACTGAGCGATCCGACCCGGCGACAACTGCTCGACCGACTGCGCGAGCGGAACGGTCAGACGCTCGGCGAGCTCTGCTCCGGGGTCGCCATGACCCGCCAGTCCGCGACCCAGCACCTGGCCCTGCTGGAAGGGGCCAACCTGGTCAGCATCGTGTGGCAGGGGCGGCGCAAGCTGCACTACCTCAACCCGGTGCCGATCAACGAGATCCAGGAGCGCTGGATCGGCCGGTTCGAGCAACCCCGGCTGGCCGCGCTCGCCACCATCAAGGAAAGGGCGGAAGCCATGACCGACCGACCGAACTTCGTGTACGTCACCTACATCGAGAGCACGCCCGAACGGGTCTGGCAGGCGATCACCGATCCGGACCTGTCGGCCGCCTACTGGGGCCACAGCAACGTCTCGACCGACTGGCAGGTCGGCTCCCACTGGGAGCACCGGCGCAGCGACGGCAGTGGACTGAACGACGGCGGCGGCACCGTGCTCGAGTCGGACCCGCCGCGCCGGCTGCGGTTCAGTTGGGTCGACGACGGGGCGCCGGAGAACGAGGACTCGGAGCGGGTCGCGTTCGACATCGAGCCGTACGGCAGCATCGTCCGGCTGACCGTCACGCACGAGAACATGGCCCCCGAGGCCGGCGCCGCCAGCGGCTGGCCCGCCGTGTTGTCCAACCTGAAGTCGTTCCTGGAGACCGGCCGGCCGCTGCCCCAGGCGCCGTGGGAGATGCCGTGAGACTGGCGTCACTCTGCCGGTGGCGAAATTCCGGTGACGCCTGTCAGTGACGGCCCGTAGGGTTGACGGCATGTGAGTTTCACGCTGCCCGCAGGCCGCCGGAGACCCGGATTTGCGCCGACGGGCCAGAATGGCGGGACTATCCGGGCTCGGCCCGACGTTCCCACCGATGACTTTCGGTCCGCCGACCAGTCTCAACCTCTGACCACACAGCGCCGCTGCTGCCCGACCCCCAGCCCGACGTCACGAAGGACCACCGGATGACCGCGCCAACCCAACCCGTCGACGCGACCTCACGGGACGGCCAACCCGTCTCCCACACGAAGATCATCATCACGCTGCTGGTCGCCGCGTTCGTGGTGATCTTGAACGAAACGATCATGGGTGTCGCCCTGCCCAAGCTGATGGGCGAGCTGCAGATCACGCCGGGCGTCGGTCAGTGGCTGTCCACGGTGTTCATGCTGACCATGGCCGTGGTGATCCCGACCACCGGGTTCCTGCTGCAGCGGCTGACCACCCGGACCGTGTTCCTGCTGGCGATGTCGCTGTTCTCCGCGGGCACCCTGCTGGCCGGGCTGGCGCCGGGCTTCACCGTGCTGCTGATCGCCCGGGTGATCCAGGCATCCGGCACCGCGATCATGATGCCGCTGCTGATGACCACGGTGCTCGGGCTGGTGCCGGTCGCCAAGCGCGGCGCGGTGATGGGCAACGTCAGCATCGTCATCTCGGTCGCCCCGGCGATCGGGCCGACCCTGTCCGGGCTGATCCTGCAGTTCCTGTCCTGGCGGTTCATGTTCCTGCTGGTGCTGCCGATCGCCCTGATCGCGCTGGCGTACGGGGCCGTGAAGCTGGTCAACGTCGGCGAGCAGTCCCGACCGAAGCTCGACGTCCTGTCCATCCTGGTCTCGGTGCCCGGTTTCGGCGGCATCGTCTTCGGCCTCAGCCAGCTCGGTGAGGCCAGCCACGGCGGCAGCATGGTCGTCGCGATCGGCGCGCTGGTGATCGGTGTCGTCTCGCTGGTGATCTTCGTCTGGCGGCAGACCCGGCTCTACACGCCGGGCAACCCGCTGCTGGACCTGCGGGTGTTCCGGTTCCCGATGTTCCGCGCCGGCGTCGGCCTGCTCTGCGTGGCAATGCTGGCCCTGTTCGGCACCGTGATCCTGCTGCCGATCTACCTCCAGAACGTCCGCGGACTGGATCCGCTGACCACCGGCCTGCTGGTGCTGCCCGGCGGCGTCCTGATGGGTGTGCTGGCGCCGATCGTCGGCCGGTTGTTCGACCGGTACGGGCCGAAGGGCCTGGCCATGTTCGGCGCGACGGTCATGGTGCTGGTGATGTGGGGCCTGACCACGGTCAACCCGACCACGCCGATCTGGCAGTTGCTCGGCCTGCACCTGACCCTGTCGCTGGGCCTGGCCGCGATGTTCACGCCGGCGTTCACCACCGCGCTGAACCCGCTGCCGGTGCACCTGCACTCGCACGGCAGCGCGGTGCTGAGCACGCTGCAGCAGGTCGCCGGCGCCGCCGGCACGGCGCTGCTGGTGACGATCATGACGATCCGCAGCCAGGCCGCACTGGGCACCGGCACCCCCGAGGTGCTGGCGCAGAACCAAGGCATCCAGCTGGCCTTCGGCGTCGCGGCCCTGATGGGGATCGCGGCGATCGTCCTGGCCGCCTTCCTGCGCACCACCAAGGCCGAGCCCGATGAGCCGGGCGAGCCGACCATCGAGCCAGAGGTGGAGCCGGGAGCCGCCGAGCTCCGCTGAGTCTCACCGCACCCGGGTCGCCGTCCGCGACCCGGGTGTCGGCTTTCCCGGGTCAGGAATCCAGCGACTCCGCCGGGTAGCGCGGCTTGATCACGGTGTTGACGTGCCGCCCCATCGACTCGGCCGCCAGCAGTTCGCGGTACGCCGATGGCGGGACCCCGTAGTAGACGTAGCGGCCGCCGCCGGCGAAGTCGATCACCAGGCGGGCGTGCTCGTCGTCGTACCCGACGGCGCGGATGCTGCTGGACTCGACGCGCTGCATCGGCGGAAGCCCGTCCCGTTCACGAGGCATGGTGCCGATTCTGCCGACCGATCAACGTCTTGGCGACCCTCCGGCGTCTCGGATCCGGGCGGTGCTGCCGGTACGCCGTGCAGAATGGCCGACGTGGATCGTGCTGCGTTCCTTCGTCGCCAGGCGTTCGGCCAGGGGTCGGGACCGGACGTCGAGCGGCTCGTCGAGGCGCTCGGCGGCCTGAACGCGCAGACGGCACGCGGCCCACTGGTCGGGCTGTGGACCCGGCTGGCCGAGCTCTCGCTGCCCGCCGTCGACGCGGCCCTGCAGGACTACCGCCTGGTCAAGGCCAACCTGCTCCGCGGCACCGTCCATCTGGTGACGCGCCGGCAGTACGTGACCTGGCGCCGGGCCCTGCAGCCGATGCTGGAACGGGTGGTCCGCGGCTTCAATCCCGGGCTGTGGCAGCAGGTCGATCATGATCGACTCCTGGACGCCGGCACCCGGCTGCTCCGGGACCGTCCCGGCCTGTCCCGCACGGAGATCGGCGCGGCGCTCACGGACGCCTTTCCCGGACCCGAACCGCGACGACTGGGCTTCGCGATCCGGATGTTGCTGCCGGTGGTGCAGGTCGCCGACCCGTCCTGCTGGTCCCCCGGCCGGACCCGTTACGTCCTCGCCGAGCAGGTGATCGACGAACCTCTCACCGACCCGGACGACGGCGTTGCGGACCTGATCCGGACCTTCCTCCGCGGCTACGGTCCGGCGACGGTTTCCGACGCCGGCTACTGGTCCGGGCTGACCCGGCTCCGGCCGGTGCTGGACGAGGTGGCCGACCGGAGGACGGCGGAGGCGTACGACGTCGAGCCGATCATCGACGAGCCGCCGCGGCGCACCGTCGTGCTGCCGGAGTTCGACAACATCTACTTCTGCTCCAAGGACGACTCCCGCGAACTCGTCGCGGCGAAGCGGCGCCTGGTCCACGGCGGGGCGATGCCCGGCTCCATGATCACCGACGGCGTGGTGCGGGCCGACTGGACCGCCACCACCACGACGGCACCGGAGCTGCACGCCTGGGACACAGCTCTGGACGAGCGCGAGGAAGTCGAGTTCGCCCGGTTCCGGGCGTGGTGGTCGGACCAGGCTCGGTGACCGTACTCACAGGCCGTGGCCGGGACGCGGCCTTGACCTGAACCTCGCTTGAAGTCCTACCGTGCTGATCATGACCTTGCCCGATCAGCACGGTGATCCGCTCCGCCTCGTCGTCCTGCAGGGCAGCGTCCGCTCCGAACGGGTCGGGCCGGCGATCACCGACTGGGTGCTGGACCGGGTGGAGCGCAGCGACCGGTTCGTCCTCGACGTGATCGATCTGGCCAAGGTCCGGTTGCCCGAGCCGGAGGAGCTGCGGCCGGGCGGGGCCGGCGAGCGCAGCGAGATCGCCGACCGGATCGGAGCCGGCGACGGATTCATGATCATCACACCGGAGTACAACCGCGGGCTGCCGGCGACCCTGAAGCACGCGGTCGACTGTCATTACGTCGAGTGGATGTTCAAGCCGGTCCTGCCGGTGACGTACGGGATGACCGGCGGGGTTCTCGCCGCCGAACACCTGCGCAGCGTGTTCGGCGAGCTGCATGCCGTCACCACCCGCCGGGCCGTCACCATCGCCGAGCCCTGGGCCCACCTTGATCAGCACGGTCGGCTCGAACCGACCGCGACCGCCGAGCGGACCCTCGGCTTCGCGCTCGGTGAGCTGGCCTGGTGGGGCGCCGCGCTCCGGCGACAGCGTCTCCTCGAACCGTTCCCGCACCCGCAGTGAACGGCGTCCGCCGGCTCGCGCTGGTCCTGGTCCTGGGCGGACTGCTGGTCGTCCTCGACGCGGTGGCGACGATCATCGCGCTGCCCGCCATGGTGGCCGAGTTCACCTCGACACTGCCGGTCCTGCAGTGGGTCACCACCGGTTACACGCTGGCGATCGTGGCGATCCTGCCGGCCACCGCGGCCTTGACCGGGCGGTACGGGACCAAGCCGGTCTACCTGGGCGGGCTGGCCGTCTTCACGGCCGCGTCGGCCCTGTGCACCATCGCGTGGCGCCCGGAGTCACTGATCGCGTTCCGGGTGCTGCAGGGTCTCGGCGGCGGTGTCCTCAACCCGGTCGGCCAGACCATCGCCCTCGGCGCCGTCGCGGCGGAGCGTCGCGGCCGGATGATGAGCTACCTGGGCCTGCCCGTCCTGATCGGCCCCCTGGTCGGCCCTCTGCTGGCCGGCTGGCTGATCGACGTGTCGTCCTGGCGCTGGATCTTCGCGATCAACCTGCCGCTCGGGGTCGTCGCCGTGATCTGCGCGGCCAGGCTGCTGCCCCGGCAGCCGAAGCCGGACCGACGGCCGTTGGACGTACCCGGGCTGGCCCTGCTGCTGCCGAGCGTGGTCGCCCTGGTGCTCGCCGCCTCGCTGATCGGGGACGCCGGCGGCCGGGTCACCTGGCCCACGCTGACCACCCTGGCCGCCGCCGGTGCGCTGATCATCGTGTTCGTCGTACGTTCCCGACGGCTGGACCATCCGCTGCTCCGGATCAGGCTGCTGCAGACTCCGGGCTTCGCCCCCGGGGTCGCGGTCCTGTTCTGCTTCGGCGCGGCGTACTTCGGGGTCGGCACCGTGCTGCCGATCTACGTCCAGGCCGTGCGCGGTGACTCGGCGGCGCAGGCCGGGCTGCTCGGCATCACCACCGCGCTCGGCGCCGGCCTCACCATGCAGGTGGCGACCCGGCTGGTCGACCGCTTCCCGGCCCGCCGGATCGTCCTGTTCGGTACCGGTGTCGGTCTGCTCGGCCTGGCCGGCCTCGCCGTCTCGGTCGGGCTCAACGCCGCGTACCCGGTGATCATGATCGTGAACCTGGTGCTCGGCATCGGCTCCGGCGCCGCGATCCTGCCCACGATGGCCGCGACCCTGCGCCGGCTGGACGGCGACCAGACCCCGCACGGCGCGGCGATCATGGGCACCCTGCAACAGATCGCCAGCGCCCTCGGCATCGCCGCCAGCACGGCGACCCTGACGATCATGCTCATCCAGGCGGCACCGGACCTGACCGGAGGCCTGAGCACCCTGCTCGAGCTCGGCCCCGCTCAGCGTGCGGCGCTGCTGCCTCGCCTCGGTGGTGCCGCCGGGCTGACGTACCTGATCATGCTGGTGCCGATGCTCGCGTCCTGGCTGATCGCCCTGATCCTGATCAGGGAACCGGCCCGCGCCGAACCCGTCGGCGCACCTCGGCGCTCGTGATCAGTGCTGCATGTCGACGAAGCGGGAGTAGTGACCCTGGAAGGCCACGGTGATCGTCTTCGTCGCGCCGTTACGGTGCTTGGCGATGTCGAAGTCCGCCTCGCCGGCCCGCTCCGACTCCTTGTCGTAGAGATCGGGCCGGTTGAGCAGCATGACCAGGTCGGCGTCCTGCTCCAGCGAGCCGGACTCGCGGAGGTCGGACAGCATCGGCTTCTTGTCGGTGCGCTGCTCGGGGCCGCGGTTCAGCTGGGACAGCGCGACGACGGGGATCTCCAACTCCTTGGCCAGCAGCTTGAGCTGCCGGGAGAACTCCGAGACCTCCAACTGGCGGGACTCGACCTTCTTGCCGGACGTCATCAGCTGGATGTAGTCGATCAGGACGAGCTTGAGGTCGTGCCGCTGCTTCAGCCGGCGGGCCTTGGCCCGGATCTCCATCATCGTCAGGTTCGGCGAGTCGTCGATGTAGAGCGGCGCCTCGGACACCTGGCCCATCTTCGTGGCCACCCGCTGCCAGTCGTCGTCGCTCATCCGGCCGCCACGGATGTGCGACAGCGGGATCGACGCCTCGGCGGACAGCAGCCGCATGGTGATCTCGATCTGGCTCATCTCCAGGGAGAAGATCGCCGAGGTCAGGCCGTTCTTGATCGAGGCGGCGCGGGCCAGGTCGAGCGCGAGGGTCGACTTACCGCAACCGGGCCGTGCCGCGACGATGATCATCTGGCCGGGATGCAGCCCGTTGGTCAGTTCGTCCACCTCGGCGAAGCCGGTGGGCACACCGGCCAGGCCGCCGCCGCGGGAGGAGATCGCCTCCATCTCGTCCAGGGTCGGCTGCATCAGCTCCGACAGCGGCTTGTAGTCCTCGCTGGCCCGCCGGTCGGTGACCGCGTAGACCTCGGCCTGGGCGCGGTCGACGATGTCGTCGGCGTCGCCCTCACCGGCGTAGGTCAGCTGGGAGATCCGCAGCGCCGCGTCGGCGAGCCGGCGCAGGATCGCCTTCTCGCGGACGATCTCGGCGTAGTAGCCGGCGTTGGCGGCGATCGGCACGCTGGCCAGCAGCGTGTGCAGGTACGGGGCGCCACCGACCCGGGTCGTCTCACCCCGCTTGGTCAGCTCGTCGGCCACCGTGATGGCGTCGGCCGGCTCGCCCCGCCCGTACAGGTCGAGGATCGCCTCGTAGATGAGCTCGTGGGCCGGGCGGTAGAAGTCGACGCCGCGGATCACCTCGACCACGTCGGCGATCGCGTCCTTGCTCATCAGCATCGCGCCGAGGACGCACTGCTCGGCCGCCATGTCCTGCGGCGGGGTGCGATCCGGGGATCGCGGAGCATCGTCGTAGGACGGGACCACCTCGGCTACGCTCATCACACCTTCTGTTCGTGGCTCGTTCGTACGCCGGCGACACCTCCGACCGGCCGTCGCCGCGCACCTGGCGGTGCGACTCCCGGAGGGGTCACAACCACCCGCGAGAGCCGCTGACGCCGGTGCATGAACAACGGTAGGACCGAGGACTGACAACCCCGCAGCAGGTCGCCGTTCCGGACGCGTATCGCTCGACTTCGCGCAACCGTACGCCCTGCAAGAGCCACCCCGAAAGCCAGTTATCCACAGGTCCTGGGGACAACTTCGTGCAGCCTGTGCGGGACACGCTCAGGCGTTGTGCGCAGCCTGGGTACGAAGTTGGGGACAACTTCGGAACAACTTCGCTAATCACCGTTTGACCAGGGAGAACGTGATCTACACACGGTGGACGAAAATCGGTGGGCGAGAATCTCCAAGGACCCGGACGACCCCGGTTCAACTTGACACCGACACCGTCCGACCAGTAGTTACGCACAGCGACTGGGGATAACCAAAGCAGTCCATCGCTAAGTCCTTTTATCGACATATCGCCGTATGACCAGCTTCCATCGACGGGTTCGCTTGAATACCCTAGGGGGGTACACTGCCTGGTGGAGGTGCAGGATGACCGAAGAGCACGATCACAGTCACGGCTACATCAGCAACAAGGACGCCTACCTGAAGCGGATGCGTCGGATCGAGGGGCAGGCCCGTGGCCTGCAGAAGATGATCGACGAGGAGAAGTACTGTATCGACATCCTCACCCAGGTGTCCGCGATGACCAGCGCGCTGCAGTCCGTCGCCCTGGGGCTGTTGGAGGAGCACCTGAATCACTGTGTCGCCGGGGCGCTGGAGAACGGCGGGGCCGAGGCCGACGCGAAGCTGAACGAGGCGACCCAGGCGATCGCCCGACTGGTGCGTTCCTGATCTCCTTTCCGAGCCGGGTCAGACGAGCCGGGCCCTGACCTGGCCCTCCATCACCTGCTGCAACACCCGGACCGTCTCCGGGTCCAGATCCACGCCGAGGACCCTGGCGTGCCCGGCCAGTTGCAGCGCCAGCCGCTCGGTCTCGGCGTGGTTGCCGGCCTGGTGTTCGGTACGGATCCTGGCCACCAGCAACAGTTCGTCGCCCGGCGCCGCGACCAGGGCGCGCGACGCCGACCACCGCGCCAGATCCAGATCGTTCCGGTCCAGGGCGCGGCGGCACAGTTCGACACCGAGGTCGCGCACGACGGACACCATGTCGGTCCGCAGTTCCTCGGCCCAATGCCACTGTCCGGGCGCGGCGTCGGCCAACGGGGCGCCACGAACCAGTTCCAGCGCGGCGAACAGCGCGTCGTCGTCGGCCCGGTTCACGCCGCCGAGGGTCAGGATCTGGAGCCGATGCCAGTCCGAGCTGACCGCCGGATGCAGCGCGATCCGGCCGCTGTACGCATCGGGCAGATAGGGATCGCCGTCGCTCGACGTACCGAGCCAGGTCCGCAGCCGGCTCATGTTCGACCGCCGGGTGCCCTCGGCGACCGCGAGCGCCGCGGCCATCGCCCGAGCCGTACTGCCGGGATGTTCCAACAGCCAGCCGCAGTACTCCAGGCACTGCTTGTCGGCGCGCGGCGGGATCGGGCCGGAGGCGCCGGCGAGCTCGATCGGGCCGAGGATGCGCAGGGTCGGGTGATGAACCGTGCCCGGTCCATTCGCTCCCGATCCGTCCATCGCCACCCTCGCTCGTTCGTGCCCTGTCGTTGACTCGCCCCAAGCCCCGCCCGTCACCGGGTCCGGGGGATCGGCGCCGAGCGGTGGCGACTCGGTCACGTTGTCGGGCGGCGAACCCGCCGCCGGGGTCGGCAGGGTGAGGGGCGCCTGGTCCAGCCGGTGTCCGTGGGCCGAATGTCCGTTGGTCTCGTGCCGCCACCAGGGCGCCGGTACGGTCTCCTCGGTGCCGGTCGCCGTGATCAACTCGACCACGGCATCGACGGCAGCGGGCCGCAGCAGTTGCGGGACGAGTTCGAGCCCGAGCGGCAGCAGTTCGGCACGGACGGCCGGCGCGGTGGGGTCGGACGGGTGCAGCCGCAGGGTCCAGTCCGAGCCTTCCGAACCGCCCGGGACGACGATCGCCATGGTCACGGCCGGGAGTTCGCCGACGATCCGGCCGATCCGCTCCAGCTGGTGGTCGGTCGGCCGGCGGTCGATCAGGACGATCTCCGGCGCCCACGGGTCGGCGAGATCGGGATCGCTGCGCAGTAGTGCGACCGGGCGCTCCCCCTGCTCCCGGCGTTGCACCGCGGCTCGCCGTTCGAGTTGGGTGAGCAGACCGTCGAGGTTGTCGGTGTGGGTGACGTTGTGCCGGCCGAGCGGTCCGACCAGTCGCGGGTGGTCGCCCACCAGGGTCAGCACCATCTCGTCGGCCCAGGGGGAGAAGGAGAGCTCGGTCGCGGCGGCGGCGAGGAAGGCCGGCGCCAACTCCGGATCCTCGGAGTCGACCGCCAGCACACCTATCCCCTCGAGGTCGGCCAGCACGGCGCGACCGCGCGGATCGGTGCCGATCCCGACCAGCGCCGGATAGGGCCGAGTCGCCTCGCGGAAGCCCGGGATCGTCCGCAGGTAACGCAGGTCGTCGGCGGACACCACCCAGGTGGTGCCGCGGACCGTGAACCCGGCCGGAGCCCGGTCCACGAACTGTTCCATGATCAGTTCCAGTTCGTCGTCACCCACGACCGCGAGCCGCAACGGCGGCAGCGCGGTGCCCGTCGCGTGGCAGTGGGCCGAGAGTGCCCGTAGCACCTGATCGAGATCACGCAGGCTGAGCGGTCGCTGCCGGCGACCCAGGGCCGACTCGACCGCCCGGGCCGGCGCCGTCGGCGGGAGCAGGCGGCGGCCGAGCGGACGGCGATGCAGTTGCACCAGCCGGCGCGCGGCCAGCCCGTTCACCACCGCCGCCGCGAACAGGCCACCGACCCCGGCCAGGCCCGCGACCGCCGACGCCACCTCGGGAGCCTCGAACTCGACCGCGCCGAGGGCCTGCGTTGCCGCCGGCCGGTCCCGCTCCCGTGGCGAGGAGGTCGGGCCGGGGGATGGTCGGGGCGGCACTTCCGGGGTCGAAGCTTCTGCTGTCGGGGTCGCCGCGCCGGGTGCGGGCAGCCCTGGCACGCGCCCTTGGCCATGCCCGTCGGGCGCACCGACTCCGGTCCCGAACCCCGGACCCGGCTGGGGCGCGCCATGGCCGGAACCCGAACCGCGCTGCGCATCGCCGTACTGCTCAGGTGTTCGGTTCGGCTTGTCCCACGGCGACTCGCCCTCGGACTCCGAATCCTGCCCCCGTCCCGCCTCGCGCCCCCGGTCCGGCCCTCCGCCGTGCTTCGATCTCTCGCCTCGCCCGGTCTCCCCGTCCTGCCCGCTCTCCCCTTCCTGCCGCGCCTCCCCGTCCTGCCCGGTCTGCCGATCCGGTCCGGCTTCTCGATCGCGCGCCGTCTCACGATCCCCGTCGGTCTCTCGGTCCCGCGGCGCGTCGCGATCCCGCCAGGATTCCCGGTTCCGTCCTGCTTCTCGGTCCCGCGCTGGCTCCTGATCGCGCGCCGTCCCACGATCTCCATGGGCCTCTCGGTCCCGCGTCGCGTCGCGGTCCCGCCCAGTCTCCCGATCCTGCCCAGTCTCCCGATCCCGCGCCGCCCCACGATCCCCGTCGGGTTCCCGGTCCCGCGCGGCCTCGCGATCCCGCCCGGCCTCTCGATCGCGCGCGGTCTCTCCGTTGCGTCCGGTCTCCCGGTCTCGCGGCGTTTCGCCGTCACCCTTCCTCGCGCGGCCCTGGCCACGTTCCGACTTCCGGTCGGTGCGGCTCTGGTCGCCCCGGCCGTCCTCACCCGAGGGCAGCAGGAGCAGCATGCCGGCGTCGATCGCGTCGGGATCGCTGAGCTGGAACCGGTTGGCGCGGTAGAGCTCCGGCCACCGCTCCGGGTCGCCGTAGAGCCGTTCCGCGATCGACCACAGGGAGTCGCCCTGCCGAACCCGCAGAGTGTCCCCCGGCGGAGCGGCTCGCCGGCCGGCGTCGGGAATGATCAACCGCCAGCCGGGCCTCAGCACATCCGGCCCACCACTCAGCAGATCGGGGTTGGCCAGGGCGATCTTGCGCCACTGCCGGCCGTCGCCGTAGTAGTGCTCGGCCAGGCTCCACAGGTCGTCACCGGGCTTCACGACGTGCCGGCCCGCTGAGGCAGGCGGCTTCGCCGGACTCTCGGCCCGGGGCGTCCGTCCCTCCGGCGGCCGATCACGGGCAGCCTTCGGCGAGCCGGCCACCGGCGGGACCGGGGCGTCCGAGGCCTGCGCCTGATGATGATCATCGCGTTCGACCAGGACGATCGGTGCCGCCTCCGCCCGGGTCTCCGCCTCGGCCGGGATGCTGATCATGGTGATCACCGCGACCACCAGGCCGGCCGCCCAGCGCTGTGGCGCGGCCATGCCGGGCAGTTGGAGCGTGATCTCGTACCCGGAGATCCGGCCGGTGATCTCCACGAACACCGACAGCGTGAACACCAGCCAGGCCACCCAGGCGACGATCGTGATCAAGCCCATCAGCACGGTGCCGTCGTCGGGCCGGAACAGCGCGGCGACCAGTTCCTCCCACCCGAGACGCTCGGGGAACGGATTGCCGCCGAGCAGGATCAAGGCGAACGGGACGCCCGCGACGACGGCGATCAGGAGGATCAGGGCACCGAGGCCACGCAGGAATCTCCCCATCACGCACCGCGTTCCGGAGACGTCGGGCCGTTCATCCGTCCAGCGTGACCGATCATGACCCGTCGCTGAAGAGGTGCGGTGTTGTCCGTCGATCCACGATGTTGTCCGATGATGATCATCACGGTCACCAGCCCCCGACGATCCGCAGGACGGCGGGTGTGATGAAGATCAGTCCGAAGATCAACACCGGCACGGTCATGTAGATCGTCATGCCCTCGGCGGCGCTGCTCGCCGCGACCTGCTCGGCGTTGATGTGGGCGTCCCGGAGTTCACGAACCCGGGCCCGCAGCGTCCCGGCTAGGGCCGCGCCGGTCTCGTCCAGTTGCATGATGTCGGCGAGATCGGCCAGCTCGGGAAGTTCGAGCTGGTCGGCCAGCCGACGCAGTTCACCGTACGGAGGCTGTTGCTCGAGCCGGGCCCGGTCCAGGGCGAGCCGGATCTGCCGGAACAGCGGCACGTCACTGATCTCCGCCGCGTTGTGCAGCGCCTGGGTCGCCGAGGCGTTGGCCAGCCGCTCCAGGGTGACCAGATCGATGTACACCAGCAGAGCCTCCACCGCGGAGGATTTCCGCTGCGCCGTCGTACGCAACAACAACAGGTCCGGCACGAAGAAGCCGGTCACCAGCCCGACCAGTGCGACGATCACCAGCAGCGCCGGGGTGACGCCGGCGAGCAGGCTGATCGCGGCGCCGACGAAGGCCGGCATCACGGCGCCGACGATCGCCATCACCACCTTGTCGGCGTAGAACTCGGCCGTCGACTTGCCCTGCATCAGGAGCCGCCGGCGCTGTCCGGCGGTGATCGCGAACGGCAACCTGCGGTAGAGCCAGGCGCCGAGCTGTTCGGACGTGCCCTCGGCGGCGACCTGATCACGCTGCGGAGCCGCGGCCCAGCCGGAACCACCCTCGATCCGCGCGAGCGCCGACGCGAGTCGCGGCGTCGACGGCAGGACGGCGGCGAGGCAGGCGACGACTCCACCGGCCACGAGCAGCCCGGCCAGCAACACCAGTCCGACGGTCATCCGAGGGCTCCCGTCATGTCGGCGTACCGATCAGGATCCGATCACCGGCGCGGTGTCGGGCCTTGCGGCGCATCAGCACCAGCGACCCGACATAGGCCATGATCAACACCGCCAGCAGGACCTGGCCGAGCGGCGTCCGGTACGGCTCGAAGAAGGCGCCGTTGAAGGCGAAGGCGAGGGTCAGCGCGACCAAGGTGATCACGGTGACCTGCCGAACCACGATGTACGGCTTGGCCCGCTCCGTCTCGATCAGCCGCCGTCCCTTCAGCTGCGCCTGCAGGGAGTCGGCCAAGGCCTGCAGGGTGATCGAGGCGCCGGTCGCGCCGCGCCGGTCCGCCAAGATCACGGCCGCGATCACCGAGTCGGCGTCGGCGGAGTCGAGTTCGTCGGCGAACCGGAGCAGTGCGTCCGCGGTCGGCCAGCGGTTGTCCAGCCGATTCACGAGCAGGTGCAGGGACTCGGCCATGATCGGCGGAGCGGTCCGGCGCGAGGTCCGGATCGAGTCGGTGATCGACTTCCCGGTGGACAAGGTCGAGGCGAGCGACCGTACCCAACGGTCCAGGGCCTCGAGCATGATCACGTCCTGCGCCTTCGGCAGCAGCAACAGGTACGGGATACCGAAGGCCAGCACCGGCCCGAGTGGGATCGCGATCAGCCAGCCGGTGAGCAGGGCGACCACCAGACCGACCAGCAGGCTGCCGAGCAACACCAGATCGCGCTGCCGGCCGCGGCGTCCCGGCGGGCGCCGGGTCAACCGGGACCAGGCGTCGCCGAACCCGGCCCGCCGTCGGCCGCGCGGAGTCCAGGTCCGCTGCAGCCCGGCCACGACCGCGACCAGTCCGGCAGCGACCAGGATCCCGGCGGCGGCGGCGAGGACGGCGTTCATCACGCCTCCCCGTTGATCATCGCCGCGGGCAGCGGGCGTCGGAACGCGGCGAGTTCGTTGGCGAGGTCGGGATGCGGGAAGAAGCCGGCCGGCTCGTTGCTGGTCGGCGCGGCCTGGTAGGTCAGGTGGGTGACCGGCCGGTTGTTCTCGATCGCTCGGGTGAGCTGCCGGATCTCGGACACGTACCGTCGCCGTACACCGCCCCGCCAGGTGTCGTCGACGAGTGCGATGTGCAGCAGCAGGTCGACGTTGAGAGCAATCTGGCGGTAGGCCTCATCGATGGTCAGCACGCCGCCCTGCGCGACCCGGGAGGCGAGCCGATCCATCGTGGACTCGGCCGAGTGCGAGTGCGTCGTGCTCAAGGTGCCCAGACCCGTCTGGGCCGCCTCGAACATGGCGGCGGCCTCCCGTCCACGGACCTCGCCGACGATCAGCCGGGACAGGTTCTGCCGCAGCGCTTCCGGCATCAGCTCGGACAGCCCGAACTCTCCGACGGCCGCGCCGCCGGCCGTTTCGCCGTGCCCGACCCGCGACTGCAGCGCGACCACGTGCTTCCGGCCCGGTTGCAGATGCGTCATCAGTTCGTAGTCGGTCTCCAGCGTGCCGAAGCGCTCGGTCTCCGGGATCGAACTGATCAGGGCGCGGAGCAGCGTGGTCTTGCCCGCTCCCTGGTCCCCGGAAATGATGATCGACTTCCGGGCGAGGACGGCGGCGTCGAGGAACCGGGCCACCTCGATCGGCATGGTGCCGGACCGGGCCAGGTCGGCCAGCGTCACGTTGGTCAGGGTGTGCTGCCGGATCACCACGCTCGGCCGGTGGGAGAGGCCGAAGCCGATCGCATGCAGCCGGAACCGGTCACCGAGCGCGATGGTGAGGGTCGGATGCGCGTCGTCGAACGGGCGGGACGGGCGGGCGTTCTGGCCGATGAAGCGGACCGCGTCGACGAGCTCGGCGTCGCTGTCGGCGACCGGCGGCATGGCCTCCCGGCGGCCGTCACCGTACTGGACCGTCACGCAGTCCCAACCGTTGATCTCGATGTTCTCGACGTCCGGCCGGAGCAGCAACGGTTGCAGCCGGCCGTACCGGAACACGGCGTCCTCGACCGCCTGGACGTACCGCTCCTCCTGGGCCGTCGACCACAGCTCGGCACCGGACCGGTGCAACGACCGGACATGATCACCGACGATCCGCCTGATCAACGACCGGCCGAGCAGCAGCCGGTCGGTCTCGGTCAACGGCGTTGCGGTACGGGAGCGCGCCGCCTCGGTCTCGGCCGTGATCGCGTCCGACACGAGCCGGCGCAGCTCGACCACCTGGGCCCAGTCGACGTCCTGCGTCGGCAGCGCCTCCCGGCGAGCCGCGAGCGTCTCCCGGCCGAAGGTCGCGAGCCGGTCGAGATCCGGGCCCGGGCCATGATCATCGGTGGTCGCGGGAACCAGCCGGGCGGCGGAACCGTACCCGGCGAAGAGTGGATTGTCCGACAGTGCCGGACCGGTGCTCGTCGTATCGTCCATGATCATCGGCCCACCAGTTCGGCGGCCGCGGCGCAGCGTTCCCGGAAGGCCTGTGCGGTCGTGTGCAGCGAACGCGTCAGGGCTGATCGCTCGAACCGGCGCGGCCGCGGAGCGCCGTCGGAGAGGTGGCCGGCGGCCACCGGATCCAGGGCGAGCCGGGCCAGCACCGGGCGGCCGAGGGCGGCGGCGATCTCATGGCCGGCGTAGGGCCGGCCCTCACCGACGACGACCAGCCCCGGCCCGGTCGCACCGCCCACCGGAATCCCGCGGTCCTCCATCGCGGCCAGCATCACCCGCGTCGACATCACCGAACGCAGGCTCGACCGGAGCACGATCCCGACCAGCTCGGCGGCGTCCACGAGGGCCGGCGGCAGGCCCTCCCCGGTGGCTCGGCCGAGATCGATGATCACGTCGATCCCGAACTCGTCCAGGCGCCGCATCGCCTCCAGCAGCTCCGGCCACACACCGGTGAACAGGCGGGCGTTGCCGGGTTTGCTGAAGCCGGGCAGGAACAGCCGCCGGGAGCCCGCGTCCTCGGCGAGCTGGATGGCCTGGTCGATGATCACCTCGCGCAGCGGCCGCTGATCCCGGTGCGCCTCGGCGACCCGGACCAGGCCGCGACCAGCAGGATCCTGTCCGGCCAGGAAGCCGGCGAGCACGGCCTGGTGGGCGCCCGGATCGGCGTCGACCAACACCACCGAACGCGGCCAGCAGAGGGCGAGCCCGACCGCGGTCGTGGTGGCGCCCGGACTGCCGCCGGCCGCGGTCAACGCGATGATCGCCATGATCAGCGCCCGCCGTCCGAGTCGCGGACCGCGGCCAACCGGTCCTGGGCGGCGAGCAGCGCCACGGTTCCGGCTTGGTCGGCCGGTACGTCGACGTTGACCAGCACCGACATGCCGTCGGCACCTGGCGCGGCGTCCACGACCAGGGCCGGGTACGCACTGCCGGTGTGCTGGTCGGTGAAGTCCGGCTCGGCGCCTTGCGGCGGGATCGCGATCAACCTGACCGCCGCACCCGGGTGCAGCAGGCCGGTCGGCGCCCGGCCCTCGACCAACCTGATCCCGACGACCGTCCGGCCCTCGGCCGGGACGGTCACCTCACCGATCGCCTCCGCGGGCACGATGCTGCCGGCCACCAGGTCGTAGATCGCGGTCTGCCCGACCAGGTCGGCGGCCCGGCCGGCCGGGATGGCATTGCCGACGCCGGAGCCGCTGACCGTCACCGTCGCCAGGTCCCCGGCGGCGATCACCGAGCCCCGATAGACCGTCCTGGTCATGATCACCACGGAACTCTCGGCGGCGACCTTCGCATAGATCAGGTACGAGAGGAGAGCGCCGAGACAGATCGCGATCACACCGAGGGCGATCCACTTCGGGTTGCGCCGACCGGGCAGCCGAGGCGGAAGCGAGGTCGGGCCGTCCGGAACTGCGGCACCGAGCTCGGCGGCCGCCTGATCATCGCCCAGCCCGCCGTCCGCGGCCGCGCTGCTGCCCCTGTCCCGTCGCTCGATTCTGAGCATCCGTGCCTACCCCTCTCCCCTCGACCCGCACCCCGTCAATCCGCCCATCGACCCCGCAGCCCCGACCCCGCCGTCAGCCGTCCACCCCGGCCGGGACCACCCTCGCCTCGGCGGATCCCTGCGCCGTCACCTCCCGGATCCCGATCACGCCGAGGAACAGCGTGGGCTGGCGGGCCACTGTCGTCACCCGGACGGTGCCGCCGCTGAGCCTGACCTCGCCGGCCACCTCGGGCTGCCCGGCCAGGTAGGTCCGGGCGGCCCGGACCGCGGCCGTCGCCTGCCGGTACCCGGCCAGCCGTTGTGACGCCGCGGCGTTGCCCGCCGCTCGAGCCGCCTCGGCCGCCACCGCCTCGGCCCGGCTGGCCGCGGCGATCTGCTGCCCGCCGTCGACCACCAGTCCGGTGGCGACGATCAGCGCGGCCAGGACGACGATCGCGTACACGCTGACCGACTGGCCCCGTTGATCACGCTCCGGCGCCGAACTCATCCCCGGCTCCGGTAGGTGTCGAGCGCTGCCGCCCCGGACGCGGACAGCTCCATCCCGCCGGGCAGCCCCGGCAGCACCACGTCGGCCAGCGACACGGTGCAGCGGACCGTCGCCGAGACCGTCGCGGGCCGGCCGGCCGGGACCCGGAAGGCCGCCGTGGCCACCGAGACACCGGCCTGCTCGCACATCAGCCCGGCCGTCGCGAGGGACTGGCGACCGGCCGAATCCGCCGCGATCCGTGCCTCGGTCGCGGTCCTGGCCAGCGAGCCGGCCCGGGCCGCCGCGTAGCCCGCCTCGAAGACGATCGTCCGTGCGTACCAGAGCCGGCCGCCGGCCACGAGCAGGGCGAGCATCAGCATGAAGGCGGGGACGATCATGGCCAGTTCGGCAGTCGCAGCACCGCGTTCGTCCCGCATGCTGAACGGTCCGCGACCGCCGATCCCGGTCATCGTCCCGGAACTCGTTCCAGGGGCGCGGTCGCGCGTTCCTCGACGCGGCCGATCCCGAAGCCGATCAGGGAGTGAGCCTGGCCGGTCACCTGGGCCTCGGCCCGGCCCTCGAGCCGCAGCACCCGGACCTTGACCTCGCTCAGCCCGGCGTGGGTCGCGACGTCCAGGGCCAGGGCGCGGGCCCGGTCCGGCGACCCGGCCGCACCGCGGGCCTCGTCGACGGCCACGTTCGCCGCGCGGATCGCCGCGTTACGGCCGTGCAGCCACAGTCCAGCCTGGATGACGGCGACGGTGGCCATCAGCACCACCGGCCAGATCAGCACGAGTTGCAGGGATTCGGCGGCACCGCGCTCCGCCCTTCGCGAGGTCGTCACCTCGGATCACTTGGGCATGTGGTTGGTCACGTAGATCGTGATCGCGCCGATCACGATCGTCGCGACGGCGACGGCACCGGCCAGCAGGATCGCGTTCTCGGCCGACTGGCTGAGGCCACGCTCGTCACGGACCGCCGGAGATCGCAGGGACACGATCGTGCCAATCAGGAGCTGGAGCTGTTGCCGGAGTTGGTGCATCGAAGTCCTCCTTCACCACCGGTCGAATGCGGGCGTGACCGGTGAAGCCGCCCTGAGGTGGTCCGCAGCAAACGGCCGCACTTGCCCGCCGGTCGCTCTGGTCCGTGGTGCCGAGCCGGGTCCCCGATGACCCCCGCCCGGAAGTACGTGTTCCTGCTAACGCTAGGCCAACCCGCCGCAGATCCGATCGGAATCACCGTGACCGCTTGATGACATGTCCTCAACCGGACGCGACTCCTTCGGCGTGTCGCCGGGACCCGCCGCAGGGTGGATGCCGATCCGAGCACGGCCCTGGAGTAACTCCGTGAGTGGCCACTCGACCTCCGGTCTGTGCCCGGATCGACGCTCGTGGTCCGCCGCCCGGCCGGGTGGACTCCCCCGACGAGGTCCCCCGGACGGCGGCGCGGACCGGCCACGCAAAAGGCCCTCCGGCTGGGACTTTCGATCTTCGTTCGCACGATCGGGCTCCTTTCCGGGTCGTGGTCCGTTGTGGTGTCCATGCTGGCGAGCGGGTGTTGGCAGAGGTGTTGTCCGAATGGCCCGATGTGTCGTTCGAGCGCCGCGCCTGTTGTCGGATGGGCGTCATCTCGTCCAGGATTGGCTCCGAGATTCCAGAGCGGGATGCCTGCTTGGCGCCGACGTCGGGTCCCTCAGAGGCTCGCGGGGCCATTCGGGATGCACGTCGTTGGCCACGGGCGGGGTGAGGATGAGCCAGCAAGGACTGAGTAGGTTGAGGCGGTGATCGCTCCGCGCCGCGCCGTCTTCCCGATGAACGCGCCGCGAAACGTGGTCGGCTGGATCTTCGGGTTCGTGTCCTCGCTGCTCGCCGACAACGTGTACTTCATCGCCCTCTCGGTGGTCGCGAGCCAGACCACGGATCCGGCGATGGCGGGTGTGATCGTGGCAGCCGCGGCGATCCCGCGGCTGCTCATCCTGCTCGTCGGCGGCACCATCGCCGACCGGGTCAGCGCGAAGTGGATCATCCTGTTCACCGACACCGCCCGGGCCCTGATCCTGATCGGGATGGCCGTGGTGCTGTTCACCCAGGCCGAGGCACTCGGTGCCGTCGGGCTGCTGGTGATCGCGCTGGTGTTCGGTGCCCTGGACGGCCTCTTCGCCCCGGCCATGGGTGCCGTACCGGCCCGGATCGCCTCCGACGATCAGCTGAGCCGGATGGCCGCCGTCCGTACGGTCGGCCAGCGGCTGGTCCTGCTGGCCGCCGGCCCGCTGACCGGCTGGCTGATGCTCCTGTTCGGTCCGCCCGCGGCCTTCGCGGCCGCGGCCGTGCTGTTCGTCCTCTCGGTCAGCTCGCTGTTGCTGTTGCGGGTGCCCCGCCCGCTGCCGTACGAACTGCGCGAGATGGCCGAACGGTCCATCCTCAGCGACACCGTGGACGGACTGCGCTCGACCTGGGCCAACCGGCCGGTGTTCTGGCTGCTGGTGGTGATCGCCGCCGTCAACCTCGGCTTCACCGGCCCGGTCACCCTCGGCTATCCGCTGCTCGGCAGAGAGACCGGTTGGGGCCCGGTCGGCGTCGGTTACCTGTTCGGCGGGCTCGGGCTCGGCGCCGCCGTCACCGCCACCGTCCTCTTGATCATCAAGCGCCCACCGCGGGCCGGCCTGTTCGCCTTCGCCGCGCTCGCCGTGATGGGGACCGCGCTGATCCTGCACGGCCTCGCCCTGTCGCTCGAGACGGCCGTCGTCACGGCTGTCCTGCTCGGCTTCGGCACCGGCGCGTACGGGTCGCTGCTGCTGGGCCACCTGATGGCGATCACGCCGAAGTCCGAGATCGGCCGCGTCATGGGCCTCCTCTCACTCGCCCTCGAGGGCGTGGCCCCGATCAGCAACTGGCTGACCGGACTCCTGACCGGCCCGTTCGGCGCCAAGCTCCCGTTCGTCTGCGGCGGCATCATCGTCCTCGCCTCCACCCTGCTGGCCCTGTCCCAGCCGCGGCTGCGCCGGTTCGACCAGCACCGGTGATCATGGACGGTCCCGCTGTCGATCAGAGTCCGAGGTGACGGTTCGGTTCTCGGGCGGCGGACTCGTACTCGGGGAGCAGGTCGACGGTGATGCCGGCGGCGCGGAGGAGTTCGACGCCTTCGCAGCGGGCCACGAAGATCGGTGGTTCGCGCCAGGCGATCACGACGCGGCTGATGCCGGCCTCGATGGTCAGGGCGGCGCAACTGTACGGGCTGGAGGCCCGGGTCGAGCAGGGCTCGAGGGTGGAGTAGAGGGTTCCACCGGCGGCGGCGCCGGCCGCGAGCTTGGCGAAGGCGGACTCCTCGGCGTGCAGCCGGCCGGTCTCCCGCGAATAGCCGCGCGCCAGCTCCCGGCCGGACGGGTCGATGATCACCGCACCGACGGCGAAGGCGCTGTCGCTGTGCGGCGACAGCCGGCTCAGCTCGAGGGCCAGTTCCATCCAGTGACGGTCGCTCATCGGTCCTCCCCAGTCATGATCACCCGATCGTCGCACACGGTCGGCGGACCATGATCGACCGCCCGTACGTCACGCTCAGCTGCGCGGTCTCGCTGGACGGCCGGCTGGACGACACCTCACCGGACCGGCTGCTGCTGTCCAACCCGGAGGACTTCGACCGGGTCGACGCGGTACGGGCTCGGCACGACGCGATCCTGGTCGGCGCCGCCACGGTCCGCCGGGACCGGCCGCGGCTGATGATCAGATCGCCACAACGCCGCACAGCCAGGGAAATCCGCGGCCTTCCGGTGGATCCGGTCAAGATCACGATCACCGAGTCCGGCGACCTCGATCCGGAATCTCCCTTCTTCGTCGCCGGTACGGCAGCGAAGATCATCTACACTCCCTCGCACGCCCGGGTCGCCGTCGCCGAGCGCGGTTTCGACGCCGCGGTCGTCGCCGCCGGAGAGCCGCTCGACCTGAGTCGCCTGCTGCGCGACCTGGCCGGGCGCGGGGTCCGACGGCTCCTGGTCGAGGGCGGCGGAATGATCTTGAGCGAGTTCCTGGCCCGCGGCTGCTACGACGAGCTGCACCTGGCCATCGCGCCGATCGTCGTCGGTGACCCGACCGCACCCGGCCTGGCCGCCACGACGCTCGACAGCCGGATCCGGCTCGAGGAGGCGCGCCGGCTCGGCGACGTCGCCGTTCTGCACTTCCGCACTCCGGGCGCCCTGGAGCGGTCCCTGCGCCGGCTGCTGGCTCCGGTCCGCGCGGTACTGCTGGACTTCGACGGCCCGGTGTCCCCGCTGCTGGCCGAGGGCCGGGACGCGCTGGCCGCCGACCGGGTCCGGCAGGCTCTCGCCGCTCGCGGGGCCGAGGTGCCCGGCGAGCTCCGTACCACCTCGGATCCGCTCGACCTGCTGGACTGGGCCGGCACGGCTCGGCTCGGCGCCGCCACCGCCGGCGCGGCCGACCGCGCCTGCACCGACGGGGAGCTGGCGGCGGCGGGGATCGCGCCGTTGACCACCGGCGCCGACGCCCTGCTCCGGGCCTGCCGGGAGGCCGGACTTCCGGTGATCGTGGTCAGCAACAACGCCGCCGCCGCGGTCAACGCCTTCCTCGAGCGGCACGGCCTGCGCGACCTCGTCGCCGGCATCGTCGGCCGCGTGCCCGGCCGACCGGAGCTGATGAAGCCGGATCCCGACCCGATCCACCGCGCTCTCGCCCTGCTCGCCCCGTACGGCATCGGAGCCGGCTCCGACTGCGTCCTGATCGGCGACTCGGTCACCGACATCGAGGTCGCTCAGCGCACCGGGATTCCGACGATCGGCTACGCCCGCTCGGGCCGGCGGCCGGCGCTGGACCGGGCCGGCGCCGACGTCATCGTCGACGAGCACGCCCCGACCGTCACCGCCCTCACGAATCAGGGGATACCCCGGTAGACGACTGTTGACCGCTCGGCTAAATTTTTGGCCATGGGGTCAGATTCTGAGCAGACCGAGGAGAAGCCGGAGAGTTTCATCCGGTCCAACCGGCGTCGGCAGATCCTCGAGGGGGCGATCGCGACGCTCTCCGAGGTCGGCTTCGCCGGCGCCTCGCTGGCCCGGATCGCCAAGGATCTCGGCATCTCCAAGGGCGTGATCTCGTACCACTTCGCCTCCAAGGACGACCTCATGATCAAGGTCGTCGAACACGGCTACCAGGGCATGGTCGAGGCCGTGCTGCCGCAGATCCTGGAGCAGAAGACCGTCGCCGACAGTCTGCGGACCCACATCCCCGAACTCGCCCGGTACGCCCTCGACCACCGGCCCACCCTGCTCGCGCTCGGCGAGGTGATGGGGCACCTGCGCCGGCCGGACGGGCGGCTCCATTTCGGCGCCGAGGGCAACGAGGTCTTCTACGAGGGCCTGGAACAGCTGTACCGACACGGCCAGGAGACCGGCGAACTACGCGACTTCGACGTCCGGGTGATGGCGATCACCCAGCAGGCCTCGATCGACGCCATGTTCGCCTACTGGGCCAACCATCCCGAGCACGACCTGGTCGCCCATGCGGAGCAGCTGGCCGACCTCTTCATCCATGCCATCCGGCGCGAGCCAACCCCGCGAACCACGAGGAAGACGTCATGAACACCGACACCCGCGCCGCAGCGGCGCCCGACGCCGCCCGACCATCCAGTCGGCCCCGGCTCCACTGGATCGACACCGTCCGGATCGCCCTGACCGTGCTGGTGCTCGCGCACCATTGCGCCGTCACCTACGGCAACATCCCGGTCTGGTTCTACAACGAGCCGCCACACGACCCGTCCGCCTCGGCGTTGGACATCCTGGTCGTGATCAACCAGAGCTACTTCATGGGCCTGTTCTTCCTGATCTCCGGCTACTTCGTGCCCGGGTCGATCGACCGCAAGGGGCCCGGCGCCTTCGCCCGGGACCGGCTGATCCGGCTCGGCCTGCCCCTGCTCGCGTTCGTGATCTTGATCCGGCCGCTGGCCACGCTCTGGTCCTGGCGGACCCAGCACGCCGACGTGCCGTACCCGCTCTACTACCTCGTCTCGATCGATCCCGGCCCGACCTGGTTCCTCGAGGTGCTGCTGGTCTTCTCGCTGATCTACGCCGGCTATCGGGCTCTGCGCTCTCGGTCCGTACGCAAGCCCGCGGACGACGGCAAGCTGCGCTGGATCGTGGCCGCCGGCACGGTGGTCGGCCTGATCGTGATCATGGGCGTCCTGATGGCGGTCTGGCGGCAGTTCGTCCCGGACGGCACCTACTGGCCGATCGTCGGGCTGCCCAGCCCGGCCTTCCTGCCGCAGTACGCCCTGATGTTCGCGGCCGGCGTGCTGGCGGCCCAGCGTCGTTGGCTGGAACGGATGCCGGGATCACTGGCCTTCCTCGGCGGCGGCCTGTCCCTGCTCGCAGTGATCTTGCTGGGCCCGCTCGTGATGTCGCCGGACCCGGTCCTGGCCGGTGTCGCCGGCGGTGTGGCGATGGCGGTCCTCGGGGTCGGGCTCAGCCTGGTCGTGCTGGTGATCTTCCGCCGGTTCGCACCCGGCACCGGACCGATCCGGCAGTTCCTGTCGGCGAACGCCTTCACGGTGTACGTCATCCATCCGGTCGTCCTGGTCGCGATCGCCCTGCTGCTGCAGGGGCTGGTGGCCCCGGCGATCGTCAAGTTCGCGGTCCTGTTGATCTTGTCGATCCCGGCCTGCTGGCTGCTCGCGGCCCTGCTGCGCCGGATCCCGGCGGTCGCCAAGATCATGTGATCAAGGTCTGCACGGCGGGCCGGAGCAGCTCGACGAGCTGCTCCGGCTCGGCGTCGTGCAGGCCCTCCAGCTTGAGCAGGTCGCGGCCGAGCACGGTGGCCAGGGTGATCATGCCGACCAGCGCGGCCCGGGTCATCGCGTCGTCGCCGCCCAACCCGGCGGCGACCTGCCGCTGCTGGTCGGTGATCGACTTCCGGACACCCTCGGCCGCGGCGGGGTGGGTCAGCATCGACCGCAGCAGGGCGAGCGTGCCGGCGTCCTCGGTGGCCAGCTTGTCCCGCAGCGCCGCGAGCAGCAGCTCCTCCATCCGCCCCGGTGAACCCTCGATCGGCGGTTCCGCGCCGGCCTCGGCGACCTGCCGGAAGAGCTCCTCCTTGGAGCCGAAATGGCGCATCACCAGGGCCGCGTCGGTCTCGGCGGCGGTCGCGACGGCCCGGATCGTGGTGCGGTCGAAACCGTTCTCGGCGAACAGGTCCCGGGCCGCGCCCAGGATCCTGGCTCGGGTCTGCTCGCGGCGTTCGGCCCGACTGGGCGGCTCGGTGCTCACGAAGGTTCAGTCTACAGCCGTTGACTCAATCCGGGGATCGAGCTACGGTTTCAGTCAACACTTGTTGATTGAATGGAGTTCCGGATGCCCGGCCAAGCCACACCGCACCAACTGCTGGAACGGTCCCAACAACTCTTCCTGGCCAAGGACCTCGACGCGTTCGCCGACCTGTTCGCCGAGGACGGCACCCACGAACTGCCCTTCGCCCCACCCGGCGTGCCGGCCCGCCTGCAGGGCCGGGAACCGATCCGCCGCTACCTCACCTCGATCACCTCGACCCCACTGGAGATCACGGAGTTCCGCGACCAGGTCGTCCACGACACGGCCGATCCCGAGGTGATCATCGGTACGTCCAGCTGCTCCGGGCCCGGGCCGGCGAGATCGTCACCTGGCGCGACTACTGGAGCCCGCTGGACGGGGTCCGGGCGCTCGGCCTGCGCCGCCTGCTGCCGGTGATCGTCCAGACGATCCGGGCCCGGATCGGCCGCAGCCGTCAGGCGACCAGGGGCGCCAGCGTCTTCCCGGCCAGCTCGACGATCCCCGGTACGTGACCGTTGGTGATCATGTTGATGATCACGCCGTCGACCCCGGCGTCGATCACCTTGCGCTGCAGCTGATCGGCGATGTCGTCCGGCGTCCCGACGAAGACCCGGTCGGTCATCGCGGCCTTCGCCTCGTCGTCCAGCGCGTCGAAGTCGACACCGGTCCGGGCCAGTTGTTCCCGCATCAGCCGCCGGGCCGTGTCGCCGTTCTCGTCCATGATCACCATGGCCAGCGCACTGGTCTCCAGGTCGGCGAAGTCCCGGCCGATCTCGGCACAGCGTTCGGCCAGCACCTCCAGCTTCCGCGGCAGGTCCGCCGGCGCGCAGTTGATGTTGAGGTGATCGGCATAGCGGGCGGCCAGCCGGAACGTCTTCTTCTCGCCCTGACCGCCGAGCATGATCGGCAGGTCGTCCCGGAACCGTGGCTCGTTGAGCGTGCCCTTGGCGCGGTACCAGGTGCCGTCGTGATCCGGAATGCGGCCACGCAGCATCGGCTCGATGATGTCGAGGGCCTCGGTGAGCCGCTCGAACCGGTCGCCGAAGGTGCCGAACTCGTAGCCCAGTTGATCATGCTCGAGCTCGTACCAGCCGGCGCCGATGGCCAGCACGGCCCGGCCGCCGCTGACCACGTCCAGCGTGGTCACGGTCTTGGCCAGCATCGCCGGATTGCGGTACGTGTTGCCGGTGACCAGCGTGGACAGCTTGATCGTCTCGGTCGCCGAGGCCAGCGCGCCGAGTGTCGTGTACGCCTCCAGCATCGGCTCCTCGGGCTTGCCGATCATGGGCAGCTGGTAGAAGTGGTCCATCACGAGCACGGTGTCGAAGCCGGACGCCTCGGCCTCCCGCGCCTGCGCCGCAACGGTGTCGAACAGGGTGGCAGTACCGCCGGGATAGCTGAAGTTGGGGATCTGATAGCCGAGTCGGATGCGTCGTGCCTTCGTCATGATCGCGACGCTAGACCTTAGAGCGCGCTCCAACGCAAGCCCCGATCCGCGGACCCGGGCCCGACTAGGCTGGCGCCGGTGATCGAGTTGCCCCGGACCCCACTCGCCTGGGCGACCTGGCTGCTCCGGATCGCCCCGCTGCTGTGGTTGATGCTGTTGGTCAACGACACGGGCATGGTCACCCTGGTCACGCTGTTCGGTGAACCGCTGGCCTTCCCGGGACAGGATCCGCACGACGCACCGTACGACCTGCCGATGGTGCCGATCTCGCCGGAGCCGCTGATCGTCGTCGCCGTGCTGGCCGCCGTCTGCTCGGTCGCCGACCTGCTGATCGCCGCCCGGTTGCCGGCCGGCCGCGGACCCGCCCTGGTGCTGCTCGGCGTGGCCACGGCACCGTACGCCCTGCTGGTGGCGGCCGCGGTCGCGTTCAACCCGTTGACCGTGATCACCTTCGGCGGCGGCGACGCCGGCATGCCGGAGGTCGCCCCCGGCCCGTTCTGGTACCAGCCGACCCGGGGCCTGCTGTTGGTGACGATCACGCTGCTCCGGCTCGGCGCCCTGATTCTCGCCGGCCGGCGCGACCCGGTCCGGCCCGCCGCACTCGCCCTACCAGGCCGCCGCCCGTTCGGAGTCCGGCTCGCGATGGTCGCGCTGCCGACCCTGGTCGGCGTCGCCGGCCTGATCATGATCAGCAATGGTGCCGCAGTGGTCGACCAGCTGAGCCAGGCCAGGGCGCTCGGCCCGGAACCCTATGCCCTCAGGACGTTCTGGTGGCGCACCGTCAGCCGAATGCTGATCCTGGTCGCCGTGCTCGGGGTGATCGGCGCGGCGTCGGTGATCACGTTCCGCCGACTGCACACGGTGCCGGCCCGCCCGGCCCGGGCGATCGGCGCCGGCTTCGTGGTGGCCGGCTGGCTGCCGGTGCTCTATCTGTGCCTGTTGATCAATCCCGGCGGCTGGCGGGCGCCGCTCCGGCTCGGCGCCCAGCGGATGGAGGTCGGTTGGTATCCGCCGGTGCTGACCGTGATCATGATCATCGCCGTCCTGGCCCTGGTCGCGCTGACGGTCGCCCTGATCTGGCCCGGGACCGCACGGTGGCTGGCCGGCGGCGGTTCACCGGATCCGGGTCAGCTCGCCGCTGCCGACCACGACGGCGTTGACCGAGACGGCGGTGCCGCTGATCGGCAGTGAGGAGCGTACGGCAGCCACGGCCGGCCCGACCTGCTGCTCCGGCAGGCGCTTCGCGACCGTACAGTGCGGGACCAGGCGGCCCGGCCGGAGTTGATCAAGCTGCCGTACCGCGCCGTCGTCGAGGATCGCGTGCAGCACCCGGTGCAGCTCGGCCAGCTCGGGCGTGAACCGTACGGCGAGGAAGACGACTCCGCCACGACCGGGGAAACACCCGGCCGCATCCAGGTGGATCGCCGGCAACGGCGGCAGCTCGGCGGCGATCCGGTCGATGATCTTCGGGTCCGGTTGATCACCGACCGCGAGCGTGAGATGCGGATGCTGCCGGGCCGGGGACGCGGCCAGGGAGGCGATCCCCTGCCGCTGCAGCGTTTCCCAGACCTCCCGTACCGCCTGGTCGGTCCGTTGATCGAAGAACAGTTCGATCGCGATCATGACCTGAAGCCTAGGTGTAGCCAGATCCGGTCGCGGGTACCTACGGTGGAGGCGCACTCGGATCACACGACGAGGGGACCCGATGAACGAACTGCCGGACTCAGAACTCGCCAGCATCGACGCCTGGTGGCGGGCCGCCAACTATCTGACGGTCGGCCAGATCTATCTACGGGACAACCCGTTGCTGCGCCGGCCGCTGACGCCCGAGCAGATCAAGCCGCGGCTGCTCGGCCACTGGGGCACGAGTCCGGGCCTGTCCTTCATCTACGCCCACACGTCCCGGATCATCCGCGACACCGGGCAGTCGGCGATCTACCTGACCGGGCCGGGTCACGGCGGCCCGGCCCTGGTCGCGGCCGGCTGGCTGGAAGGGACCTACAGCGAGGTCTTCCCGGAGGTCACCCGCGACGAGACCGGCATGCGCCGGCTGTTCCGCCAGTTCTCCTCGCCCGGCGGCATTCCCAGCCACGTCTCGGTCACCACGCCCGGTTCGATCCACGAGGGCGGGGAACTCGGCTATGTGCTGGTGCACGCGTTCGGCAGCGTGTTCGACAATCCGGACCTGCTGACGATCGCCGTGGTCGGGGACGGCGAGGCCGAGACCGGGCCGCTGGAAGGGTCCTGGAAGGGGATCTCGTTCCTCAACCCGGTCCGCGACGGTGCCGTGCTGCCGATCCTGCATCTCAACGACGCGAAGATCTCCGGCCCGACCGTGCTCGGGCGCAAGGCGCCGGACGAGGTGCGGTCGCTGCTCGAGGGGCACGGCTACCGGGTGCTCGAGGTGACCGGTTCCGATCTGCCGGGGATGCACCACCGGTTCGCCGCGGCGCTGGCCGAATGCCACGCGTCGATCAGGGAGATCCAGCGGACCGCCCGTGATCGGGGAACTCCGGGCGAACGGCCGCACTGGCCGATGATCATCCTGCGGACGCCGAAGGGCTGGACCGGGCCGGAGACCGTGGACGGCGAGCAGGTCGAGGGCACCTGGCGGTCGCACCAGGTCCCACTCTCGGGGGTACGGGACAATCCGGATCACCTGGCCCAGTTGGAGTCCTGGCTGCGGTCGTACCGGCCGGACGAGCTGTTCGACCGGACCGGCGCCCCGATCGCCGAGGTGCTCGCGGCGAACCCGGCCGGGCCACTCCGGATGAGCGCCTCACCGCACGCGAACGGTGGCCTGCTCACCCGCGATCTCGATCTTCCCGACCTGCGCCGGTTCGCGGTCACCGAAGACGAGTTCGGTACGGCGATCGAGTCGACCCGCCGGCTCGGCGAGCTGATGGCCGAGCTGTACCGCCGCAACCCGGACCGGTTCCGGCTGTTCTGCCCGGACGAGGTGAACAGCAACCGGCTCGGCGCGGTGTTCGACGTCTCGGACCGGATGTTCGCCGAACGGGTCGAGCCCGGCGACACCAAGATCAGCGCCGGTGGCCGGGTGATGGAGGTGCTCAGCGAGCACAACTGCCACGGCTGGCTGGAGGGCTACACGCTGACCGGGCGGCACGGGCTGTTCGCCAGCTACGAGGCGTTCGCCATGGTCAGCGCGTCGCAGACCGTCCAACACGGCAAGTGGCTCGAGGAGGCGAACCACCTGACCTGGCGGGCCAAGGTGCCGAGCCTGAACATCCTGCTCACCTCCACCTGCTGGCGCAATGATCACAACGGCTTCTCCCATCAGGGGCCGGGCCTGATCCAGAACGTGATCACGCACCGCGGCGACGTCTCCCGGGTCTACCTGCCGCCGGACGCCAACTCCCTGCTGCACGTCGCCGACCACTGCCTGCGGTCCCGCTCCTGCGTCAACCTGATCGTGATCGACAAGCAGCCCCAGCAGCAGTGGCTCACCTTCGACGAGGCGGCCGACCAGGTGCAGCGCGGTGCGGCGATCTGGCCGTGGGCGGGCAACGACGACGGGTCGAGCGACCCGGACGTGGTGCTGGCCTGCGCCGGTGACGTGGTCACGATGGAGACGATCGCCGCGGCCGAGATCCTCAACGAGCGGATGCCCCAGTTGACGGTACGGGTCGTCAACGTGATCGACCTGATGGCGCTGCCGCGCCGCCGTGATCATCCGCACGGGCTCACGGACACGTACTTCCGCGAGCTGTTCACCGATCATGTGGACGTCGTGTTCTCGTTCCACGGCTTCCCGGGAGCGATCCACCACCTGGTGCACGGCCGACCGGACGCGGACCGGTTCCATGTCCGCGGCTTCATCGAGCAGGGCAGCACGACCACCCCGTTCGACATGACGGTCCGCAACCGCGCGTCCCGGTTCCATCTGGTGATGGACGCGATCAACAACGCCCGGCGCACCCCGCCGGGAGCGTCGGAGCTGCTGGCCTGGTGCGAGGAGCGCCTCGCCGATCATGAGCGCTACGTCGTCGAGGAGCTGGAGGACCTGCCCGAGATCAAGAACTGGTCCTGGACCCGGAAGGGGTGATCGACGATCAGCGGTGCACGATGGTGCCGAGATCCTCGCCCTCGCAGATCCGCTGCATGACGCCCTGCCCGTCGATGTCGAAGACGTGCATGACCAGGCCCTGCTCGCCGGCCAGCACGAAGGCGGCCGCGTCCATGATCGAGATGCCCTTCCGGATCGCCTCGTCGTAGGTCAGCTCGGTGTAGCGGCAGGCGTCCGGATTGATCTTGGGATCGCTGTCGTACACGCCGTCGACGCCGCGCTTGGCGACCAGCAGCGCGTCGGCCTCGAGCTCGAGGGAGCGCTGCACGGCCGGGTAGTCGGTGGTGACGTACGGCTGGCCGATGCCGCCGGCCAAGATCACGATGTAGCCGCGGGCCAGGTGGGCCATCGCGCGCAGCCGGATGAACGGCTCGGCGACGCTCTGGATTCCGATCGCGGTCATCACCCGGATCTCGGTCTTCGCCTTGGCGGTCAGCACGCCGCGCAGCATCAGCGCGTTCATCACCGTGCCGAGCATGCCGATGTTGTCCGCCTCGGCCCGGCCGATGCCCCAGGTGTCGGCCATCCGGCCGCGGAAGTAGTTGCCGCCGCCGACCACCACGGCCACTTCGACACCAAGATCGTGAACGGTGAGCACCTCGTCGGCGAGCCGGTCCAGCACCGCGGGGTCGACGCCCCAGCCGTCACCACCACCGGCGAGTGCCTCACCGCTCAGTTTCAGCACGACCCGTCGGTAGCGCGATGCCATCAGCCGTCCCCTTCCAGCACGCGTCGCCAGGCCTCGTGCGCCGCACGCTCATGATCGTCGAGCCGGTCGGCGGTCCAGCGCTCGGCTCCGGCTTCGGACCCGAGCGCGAGCAGGCACCACTCCCAGCCGCCACCGTACCCGACGACGAGCGACTCCGAGGCCACCGCGTGATGTCGGAGGGTGAGCTCGACGTGATCTTGGTCCACCGGCCGCAGCTCGGCGGTCACCAGCGATGCCGGCCGGCCCTGCCACGCCCAGTCCACCGCGAGCTCGGTCGGCGGGGCGCAGTGGCGCACCACGACCCGGGCCGGCGCCAGCGCGTCGCCCGAGCCGATGTCGATCACCAGCGTCCGCCCGTCGGCCGACCGTTCCGCGACCGCCCCGAGCCAGCGCGCGATCCGGTCCGGCGTCGTCAGCGCCGCCCACAGGTCCTCGACCGAGGTCCGGTAGCGGTGCCGGAAGGTCTGGTCGAAACCGCTGTCGGTCCTGGTCACCGACCGGTCGAAGAGTTCGGCGCCGTTCATGCTGAGGCCTTTCCGGACTGGTCGGCCGGCGGGTTCCGGCGACGGGAACGGTGGCCGCGGGCCACCTCGGTCTCCAGCGCGGACAGGGCCCCGGTCCAGCCGGAGCGGCGCCGGCGCAGCCAACCCTCGGCCTCCTCCAGCGACTCGGGACGCAACGTGTAGATCCGGTGCCGGCCCTCCGGGGCGCAGTCGGCGACCCGGGCGTCGCGGAGCAGTCGCAGCGCGTTCGAGACGGCGGGCTGACTGACCCCGAACTCGTCGATCACTGCGCCGGTCAGCTCACCGGCCGTGTGCGGGCCCTCCGACAGCAGCTCGATCAGCCGCCGCCGGACCGGGTCGGCCAGCACCTCGAAGATGCCGGTCCGCGGATCGTTCACCGTACATTTATATCATCATTCAGTGATATTTGGGTACGAGAGCCGGCGTTGACCCGGCTCCACCAGGGGTTTCCGGCTACTTGTGCGGACTGGGCACGGGGTCAGTCGCCTCGGCCCAGAGCTCGGCATCGGCCTGCATCTGGAGGTTGCGTCGCCGCGCCGCGATCAACGCTCCGGCCACGACGGCCCCGACTACCAGCAACACCTTCCATTTCACCCGGCCACCATAGCCGTGGTCCGAAGGCGAGGCGATGCGCGGCGGCGCCGGGGCTCCGATTACCGTGTGTCCATGAGTCGCACGGCGGCCACCGCCGCACCCGCCCGCCGGACCCCTGATCGGTGGCTGACCCGCCGCCTGGTGCCGGCGCTCACCACCGGACTGCTGCTGCTCGGGGCCGGCTGTACCTCGACTCCACCGCCGGCCGCACCGCCGAGCGAGGCGCCGTCGACCCCCGCCGCGACGGCGACCACGTCCGAGGACGCCTTCACCTTCGACGACATCGCGGAGTTCGAGAACGGGCTGACCATCGAGGTGGCCGGGGCGCCGCTGGCCCGCAACGCCGGCAGCCACGAGAAGGGTGCCGAGCAGACCAACGGCGAACTGATCGTGGTCGCCGTCCTGATCAGCAACGGCGGCACCGAGCCGTTCCCGGCCCAGGACAGCCTGATCACCGTGCAGTACAAGGATGTCGAGGACGCCAAGCTGATCGTCGACGAGACCGGCGAACTGCAGGCCGGGTTCAGCGAGCCCATCCCGGCCGGCGACGACGCGACGGCGACGCTCGGCTTCGCGGTCCCGTTCAGCGCGCTCGACCAGATCTCCGTCACCGTCGACCCGGGCGACGACGTGAACGAGCCGGTCACCTTCACCGGCGCCGCCGAACGCGAGGACGAGGGCGGCTGATCCGACCCCGGACACGCACCGGTTCCGACCGTGGACCGATGAACGGGTCCGGATCTGCTTCTAGTCTGGCCCCGTCATGAAGTCACCCCACGACGCGCCGCTCCTCCGCCGCGCCCTGCCGAATCGTGCCGCGGGGGTTCTGTCATGACCGCGGCGCCCGGGCACCTCAGCGGACCTGCCCCGGCCGGCCCGCCGCCGACCGTCCGCGACCCGCACTGGGCCTTCGACTTCGGCTTCTGCGTCGCCCTGCAGATCGTCTGCGTGGTCCCGTACCTGCTCGGCTACGAGGGCCTGACCACCGGCGACGGCCTGATCGCCGCGTCGCTGTCGTTCGCGCTGACCGCGACGGTGATGATCCGCCGGCAGTTGCCCCGGCTCGCCGTCCTCGCCGCCGCCGGGATCGCGCTGATGATCGCGGCCCTGATCAGCGAGCCGGTGATGGCGATCATCGTCGTGCCGATCATCGTCTACACGGCGGCCCGGTGGACCGACCGCCGCTGGGGCCGGATCGCGGTGGCGCTGGCCATGTTCGGGTCCGTGGTCGGACCGGTTCGGTGGGTGTTCCGGTTCGGCTTCGACGTCGACAAGGGTGCCCTGCTGATCGTCACCGCGTTCGCCTGCGCGTCGATCACCGGCGGGGCCTATCTGCTCGGCCGGCGCCGCAACGAGTGGGCCGAGAACGCACACCAGCGGGCCCAGTCCGAGCTGGAACGGCAGCGGTTGCTGATCGCCGAGGAGGCGCAGCGGGAACGCGCCGCGACGATGACCGAGCGGCAACGGATCGCCCGGGAGCTGCACGACATCGTGGCCCATTCGCTGTCGGTGATCGTGGTCCAGGCCGAGGGCGGCAAGGCGCTGGCCGCCAAACGTCCGGAACGGGCACCCGAGGTGCTCGGCACGATCGCCGAGACCAGCCGGCAGGCGCTCGCGGAGATGCGCCAGATGGTCCGGCTGCTGCGCGGCGAGGCGGAGGAGTCCGACGCCGAGTACGTACCGACGCCGGGGCTCGATGATCTTGGTGACCTGGTCCGGCGGACCAGTCCGCTGGCCGGGTTCAACGAGTACGGCGACCGCCCGATGGTCAACCAGGCGCTCGGCCTGACCGTGTACCGGATCGTCCAGGAATCCCTGACCAACGTGCTCAAGCACGCCGGCCCGAACGCCCGGTGCTGGGTCCGGATCGCGTACACGCCGGGCAGCATCGAGCTGGAGATCAGCGACGACGGCCGAGGGGCGGCCGCGGTCGGCGACGGTCGGGGCAACGGGCTGCGCGGCATGTCCGAGCGGGTCGGCGTGCACGGCGGTAGGCTCAGCGCACAACCGAGGCCCGGGGGTGGATTCGTCGTGCGGGCATCCCTGCCGCTGGACGGTTTCCGTCCCCAAGCGCCCCAACAACCAGCACCGCCGCAGCAACCAGCACCACCGAACCCGAACGTGCGTCCCTTCTAGGAGTCAGAGCGTGCCCATCCGTGTCTTCCTCGTCGATGATCAAGCCCTGGTGCGGGGCGGCTTCCGGATGCTGATCGAGGCCGAAGACGATCTTGAGGTGGTCGGCGAGGCGTCCGACGGAGCCAGCGGACTCGCCACCCTGCAACGGACTCCGGCGGATGTGGTCCTGATGGACATCCGGATGCCACGGATGGACGGCGTCGAGACGACGAAGCGGCTGGCGGCCGCCGGCAACCCGGTCAAGGTGCTGGTGCTGACCACCTTCGATCTCGACGAGTACGTCTTCGCCGCGCTCAAGGCCGGCGCCAGCGGCTTCCTGCTCAAGGATTCCCGGCCCGAGGACCTGCTCTCCGCCATTCGCAACGTGGCGGCCGGCGACGCCGTGGTGGCCCCGAGCGCGACCAAGCGGCTTCTCGATCATGTGGTGCCGAAGCTTCCCGGCACGTTCCCCGGCAAGACCGACGAGCGGCTGGATCTGCTGACGGCACGGGAGATCGAGGTGCTCGAGGAGATCGCGATCGGCGCCACCAACTCCGAGATCGCCGGCAAGCTCTACATGGCCGAGGGCACCGTGAAGACCCACATCGGCCGGCTGCTGTCGAAGCTGCAGATCCGGGACCGGGTGGGCCTGGTCCTGTTCGCGTACGAGGTCGGGGTCGTCGACCGCTAGACGTGACGTCCCTGAGCCTGTCGAAGGGCAAGGTCCGATCCGGGCACTTCGACAGGCTCAGTGCACGTTGGGCGCCGTTCAGACCGGGGTCGTAGCGGACTCCGGTCCGCACTCCGATGTCTGGATCGGGCGCGGTTTCTAGGTTCGGTGGTGCAACGTCACCCATCGAGGAGTCCGCCTGATGTCCACCCCTGCCGCAGCCGCACGCCGGGCCGCCGTCGCCGAACCACCGGTCGACGAGCAGCCGCGTGTGATCGCGTCGACGCTCAACCTGACCAAGGTGTACGGATCCGGCGCCACCGCCGTCCGGGCCCTCGACTCGGTCAGCGTCAACATCCACCGCGGCACGTTCACCGCGATCATGGGGCCGTCCGGCTCCGGCAAGTCGACCCTGATGCACTGCCTCGCCGGGCTCGACGCGATCACCTCCGGCCGGGTGTTCCTCGGCGGGCACGAGCTGAGCGGGCTCGGAGACCGGGAACTGACCCGGCTGCGCCGCGACAAGGTCGGCTTCGTCTTCCAGTCGTTCAACCTGCTGCCGGCGCTGACCGCGGCGGAGAACATCGCCCTTCCGCTGGACCTGGCCGGCCGCAAGCCCGACGAAGATCATTTCCAGGCCGTGGTCGAGTCGCTCGGGCTGACCGGGCGGCTGCACCACCGGCCCAGCGAGCTGTCCGGCGGCCAGCAGCAGCGGGTCGCCATCGCCCGTGCCCTGATCACGCGGCCGGACGTGCTGTTCGCCGACGAACCGACCGGCGCCCTGGACTCCAAGAACGGCCACGCGCTGCTGGCCGAGCTGCGCCGGGCCAGCCGGGAGCTCGGTCAGACCATCGTCATGGTCACCCACGACCCGATCGCGGCCAGCTATGCCAACCGGGTGTTGATCTTGGCCGACGGCCGCCTGGTCGATGATCTTGATCATCCCGGGTCTGAGGACATCTTGGCGACGATGCGGGAGCTGGGTCAGTAGATGTTGCGCCTCGCCCTGCGGGAACTGCGGAACGCGCCCGGCCGGATGGTCGCCGTGCTCGGCGCGATCGCCATCAGCGTCGCGTTCCTCTCCGCCTGCATGACCTTCCTGGAGACCGAACAGGCCGCGGTCGCCAAGGCCGCGACCGAGTCCGTCTCCACCAGTGATGTCGTGGTCGACGCCGAGTCGTCCGACCCGGACCAGTTGGCCGCGATCCGCGCCGTGCCGGGCGTGACTGCGGCCGAGCCGCTGTGGTCCGGCCGGCTGCAGTTCCGCGGGCCGGAGGGCGCCGGGGTGCTCCGGATCAGCTCGGTCCCCGAGGCACCGGCGCTGCGCTGGGCCGACCTCACCGAGGGCAGCTGGCCGCTCAGTGCGGACCAGGTCGCGGTCGGCCAGGCCACGGCCCGGCAGCACCAACTCAAGGTCGGCTCCGAGGTGTCCGTCGACGACGGCACCGACCAGCCCCGCACCATGATCGTCACCGGCATCGTCGATCAGTCCCAGTCCCTGTTCTCCGGGATCCAGGACTCCGGCTACGTCGCCGGCGCCTATTTCCAGGACCAGCTGGCCGGTGATCCGGAGAGCGCCGGTCAGTGGCCGGTGCGCTATCTGATCACCACCGCGCCCGGTGCCGATCCCGGTCAGGTGATGGAGGCGCTGCGGGCCGCACTGCCGCCGACGGCCCTGGTCGCCACCGCGGACGACGTGGCCCAGCAGACCCTGCTGGCCCTGTCCGGCGGTGTGGACACGTACGGGATCCTGCTGCAGGGGTTCGGTGCGGTCGCGCTGCTGGTCGGCGGGATCATGATCGCCAACACGTTCGCCATCCTGGTCGCCCAGCGGCGCCGGCAGATCGGCCTGCTCCGGGCGGTCGGGGCCACCGGCAGCGATGTCCGCCGGATGGTGCTGGCCGAGGCGGTGCTGGTCGGCGTGATCGGCTCGGTCGCCGGAGTCGCGCTGGGCATCGGGCTGGCCACCATCGGCGCCGCGGTGTCCGGCTCGATCGGCAACGGGCTGGCCCTGCCCTGGCTGCGGCTGGCCCTGGCCGCCGCCGTGGGCGTCCTGGTGACGGTGGTCGCGGCCAGCGTTCCGGCCGCCCGGACCAGCCGGATCACGCCGCTGGAGGCGTTGCGGCCGGTCGATGATCATCGGGTGGAGCGGCGCCGGACCATGATCATCGGCGGGCTGGCGTTGATCTTGATCCTGGCCGGCGGTGCGGTGATCGCCTACGCCCTGACCGCGCGCAGCGGGGTGCTGCTGCCGGCGATCGCCGGTGCGTTCGCGCTCGGGCTCGGCATCGTGGTCGCGGCACCCGTGTACGTACCGCTGCTGGTCCGTGCGGTCAGCCTGATCCTGCGCCGGTTCGGTCCGGTGAGCCGGGTCGCGGCCGCGAACACGCTGCGCCATCCCGGCCGGGCCGCAGCGACCTGTGCGGCGCTGATGATCGCCGTCGGCCTGGTGGTCACGCTGCAGGTCGGCGCGGCCAGCGTGAAGGCGACGACGGACGCCGACGCCCAACTGCGCTTCCCGGTGGACGTGACGGTGTCGGCCGGCACCGAGCCGCTGCCGGTCGACCTGATCACCGGGCTGTCCGAGGTGCCGGGGATCAGCGCGACCACCACGGTCCGCCAGGTCGGCGGCAAGCTGACCGGCCGCCAGGACGGGCCGCAGGACGTGACGCTGGCCGGGCTCGGTGAGAACGCCGGCACCGTGATCCGGGACGGGCTGGACCGACTGGCCGCGGACGACGTGGCGATGATCGGCCCGTACACGGCGCGGCTGCTCGATCTTGCCGAGGGCGACCAGGTGTCGGTGACGGTCGGCGACCGTACGGCCACCTACCGGCTCGTGTTCAGCCGGATCCCCGAGGACTTCATGCTCGTGGTCCGCGACTCGGCGCTGGCCACCGTCGCCCCGAAGGCACCGATCGCCGCGGTCTGGGCGTCGGCGGCCAACCGATCGGCCGCCCAGGCGGTGTCGGCGGGCGTGGTCGCCGCCGTCGACCAGCGGCAGGGAGTCGTGATCGGCGGGTCGCTCGCCCAGGCGGCGGAACTCAACCAGTTGATCGACGGCCTGCTGGCCGGCGCCACCGCGCTGCTCGGCGTCGCCATCGTCATCGCCCTGATCGGCGTCGGCAACACCCTGGGCCTGTCGGTGATCGAGCGTGAGCGCGAATCGGCCCTGCTCCGGGCGCTCGGCCTGGAGCGCCGTCAGCTGCGCCGGATGCTCGCGATCGAGGCGGTCGTGCTGGCCCTGGTCGCGGCCGCGGTCGGCGTCGGTGCGGGGATCGGCTTCGGCTTCCTCGGTACGACCGCGCTGGCTCGGGAGTCCGGCATGACGGGAACGGTCTATGCCATCTCGGCGCCGCAGACGGCGTTCGTGGTCGCCGCGGCGCTGCTGGCCGGCGCGGTCGCCTCGGTCCTGCCGGGCATCCGGGCCGCGCGGACGCCGCCCGCCGCCGCCCTCGCCGCCGCGACGTGACCGCGTCCGGGTCCGTACGGGCTCAGCGCGGCAGCGGACCTGTGTACGCCGCCCTCGCCTGCTCGACCTCGGGCAGGTGGGCGGCGGACCATTCGCCCAGGGCGGCGAAGACCGGGGCCAGGCTCCGGCCCAGGTCGGTGATCTCGTACTCCACCCGGGGCGGCACCTCGGCGTGGTAGCGCCGCTCGACCAGGCCGTCCCGCTCCAGCTGGCGCAGCCGCTGGGTGAGCACCTTCGGGGTGATCTGGTCCAGCCGCCGCTCCAGCTCGACGAACCGGTGGGTGCCGAACTCGTGCAGCGCCCACAGGATCGGGGTCGTCCACCGGCTGAACACGACATCCACGACGGGCGCGATCGGGCAGGCCTGCACCGGATCGGTCGCCGGATCGGGCCGCCAGGTCTTCTGCATGGCGCCGATACTATCCTGGAGGAACCTGCTTTCCGGATCCTCGTACCGTGCCGTCATGATCACTGTCACCGGTGCCACCGGAAACGTCGGACGACCGCTCGTCACCGCCCTCCTCGAGGCCGGCCATCCCGTCACCGCAGTCTCCCGAGGCCTGTCCGGATCGAACGCCGACCGGCCCGGGCTCCGTACCGTCGTCGCCGATCTCGCCGATCCGGCGACCCTGCCGCCGGCCTTCGCGGGCGACGAAGCCCTGTTCCTGCTCGTGTCGGGAGCCGGCGCGCACGTGGACGGTCCGCGGGTGCTGGCCCTGGCTCGCGAGGCCGGGATCGGTCGGGTCGTCCTGCTCTCCTCACAGGCCGCGACCACCCGCCCCGAGCAGCCGTCGCACGAGCCGCTCCGCGTCCTGGAGCAGGCCGTCCGAGGGTCGGGGTTGGATTGGACGATCCTGCAGGCCGGCGGCTTCCACAGCAACGCGGTCGCCTGGGCGCCGAGCATCGTCTCGGAGAAGGCGGTCTACGCGCCGTTCGGCGACGTGGCGCTGCCGAGCGTCGATCCGCGGGACCTGGCCGAGGTCGCCGCCGCCGCGCTCACCGAGCCGGGGCACACGGGCCGGACCTACACACTGACCGGGCCCGTCGCGACGACTCCGCGGGAACGGGTGGACGCGCTGGCGGAGGTGCTGGGTCATCCACTGAGCTTCGTCGAGGTGAGCCGGGAGCAGGCCCGCACCCAGCTGCTGCAGGCGATGCCGGAGCCGGTCGCGGACGGCACGCTCGCCATCCTCGGCGACCCGACTCCGGCCGAGACTGCCGTCAGCGCGGACATCGAGACGGTGCTCGGACGCGCTCCGCGGACGTTCCGGGACTGGGCGGAACGGCACGCTGAGCTGTTCCGCTGAGCTCGGTGGCCTCGCCGACCGGTCACTTCCGCAGCGACACGCCGCCAGAACGGCTGCTTTGGTGACCGGTCGGCAGGTTTCTGGCGAGGGCGGCCGCCTCGCCGCGGTTGGTGACGCCGAACTTGGTCAGGATGTTCGAGACGTGGACGCTGGCCGTCTTCGTACTGATCACCAGTTCGCGGGCGATCTCGCCGTTGGTCCGGCCCTGCGCGACGAGGGTCAGCACCTCGCGTTCGCGCGGGGTCAGGCCGTCCAGCGGTCCGGCGGGAACGCTCGGCTCGTCGGTGGGTACGAGTCCGGACCGCCGGCCCGCCTCGCGAAGGGCGCCGACCAGCAGGCCCGAGCCAAGCCTGGTCGCGGCCGCCGTGGCCTCGGTGATCACCTCGGCAGCGCCGTCACCGGTCGCGGCCAGCGTCTGGGCCAGCCGCAGGCCGACGTAGGGACGGATCACGGCCGGGCCGTTCGAGGTGGCCGTCGCGGTCCAGGCCTCGCGCCAGGGTTCGGCCGTCCCGGCCAGTTCGGCCTCGATGACGGGCTGCCAGAAGTCGCGGATCGTCATCGGCAGGCTGCGCCGAAGATGATCACGAACCACCTCGACCCGCTCCCCCGCGCCGCCGTCCAGCAGCCGGGCCGCCCAGGCGGCGACGGCCAGCGGCTCGAACACCATGCCGCCGTGCAGCCGGTCCCAGTTCCGCAGGATCTGACCGGTGGCCCGCCAGGTCCGGTCCGGATCCTCGGTCCAGCGGCCCAGCCACAGTTCCAGGCCGAGCGCCATCATCCCGTACTGCGGCGAGGTGAGGTCCTCGGTGATCATGGACCGGAACTCGGCGAGCACCTGTTCGGCGGCCGGCACGTCGCCCCACCACAGGGTGAGCCAGCCTCTGATCATCCGGAGGTGGGTCCGGTGCTTGGCCGGCGGCTCCAGCCGCAGGGCCGCGTCGACCACCCGGCCGGCCTCGGTCCAGTCGCCGAGGGCCAGCAGCGGCCAGGCGGAGTTGCCGGCCAGCATCGCACCCATGGTCCGGTCCAGGCCGAGGCCGTAGGCGGCGTCGATGCCGGCCCGGGCGGTCTCCGCCGCCGTCCGGTAGCGGCCGGCCCAGTACTCGGCGTCCGATCCGTTGATGTAGTACCTGATCATGGTCGCGGCGTCGCCGCGGGCCAGCGGTTCGGCGAGCGCCAGTTCCGCCAGCCCGGCCTCCTCCTCGCCGGCGGCGACCAGCAGGCTGCCGGCCGTGTTGTGGGCGTGCGACTCCAGGTCCGGCAGCCCGAGCCGCCGGGACAGCTCGACCAGCTCCCGGGCGACCGCGAGCCCCTCGACCTGGTCGCCCTGCTCCAGCATCAGGTCCATCGCCAACCGGTTCAGCACCTCGGCCCGCAGCGGCGTCGGCGGCTCGGCGGGCACCAAGGCCACGGCCTGTCGCGCGGCCTCGACGCTGCCCGGCCGGATCAGCGTCGTCAACAGCCGGGCCTTGATCATCAGCCGGGCGGCCCGGCCCTCATGATCATCATCGGCGGACTCGGCCAGGGATTCGTTGATCAACGCCAGCGCCCGCTCCGGCTCCACCGCGGCCAGCGCCTGCTCAGCAGCCGCCTGCAGCACCCGCGCCCGCGGGCCGGTGATCGTCTCCGGCGCCTCCACCTGGTCCCAGAGCTCCAGCACCCGGTCGTACATGAGCAGCGACTCGTGCGCGGCGACATCGTCCGTCCGGGCCGCCCGGTGGGCCCAGGAGAAGGCCAGTCTCTGATCATGAGCGCCGAACCAGTGCCGCGCGATCTCGGTCACCCGGATCCGCTCCGGTAGCTCGGTCAGCCCCTCCAGCACCGTGGCGTAATTGGCGTGCAGCCGGGCCCGCTGACCGGGCAGCACGTCCTCGTTGATCGTCTCCTGCAGCAGGGCATGGCTGAACACGTAGCCGGTGTCGTCGGTCCGCAGCACCTGCGCGTCGGTCGCCTCCCGGAGCGCGTCGTCGAGCTCGGCCGCCGTTGTCCGGCCGGCGACCCGGGCCACTCCTTCGAGCACCGTGTGATCGACCCGGAGACCGCCGATCGCCGCAATCCGCAGCACCGCCTGGGTCTCCTCCGACAACGCCTGGACCCGCAGGCCGAGGGCGTCCCGCAGGCTGTCCGGAAGACAGTCCCGGCCGTCCTGACTGGACCGGGCCAGCTCCTCGATGAAGTACGGTACGCCCTCGCTCCGCTGCATGATCAACTCGATCATGGCCTGGTCCGGGTCCCGGCCGATCAGGTCGATCAACAGTTCGGTGGCCTCGTCCCGGGACAGCCGGGGCAGCTCGATCCGGCGTACCTGCGGCAGCCGGCCGATCTCGGCCAGGAAGGTCCGGACCGGATGGCGACGGGTCAGTTCGTCCCGGCGGAAGGTCATGATCATCAGCACCGGCGCGTCGACCAGGGCGCGGGTCAGGAAGCCGAGCAGCTGCCGGGTGGACTGATCGGCCCAGTGCACGTCCTCGATGATCAGGACCAGCGGGCGGACCCGGCTGGCCTGCTCGATCACGTGCGCGACCGCCTCGTACAGCTGGAGCCGCAGCGTCTCCGGCGCCACCGGCGTCGCGACCAGGTCCGGCAGCAGCGCGGACAGGCCACCCCGGGACGCACCGGCCCAGGCGAGCACCCGGTCCGCGCCGTGGACGTCGATCATCCGGCGCAGCAGCTGGCTGATCGGGGCGTAGGCCAGACCCTCCAGCGGCACGCACTCGGTCAGTTCGACCGCGATGTCGGCGCCGGCCAGTCCGGTCGCGAAGGCGTGCACCAACGTGGTCTTGCCGCCGCCGGTGTCGCCGCCGACCAGGATCAGTCGACTGCTGCCACCGGCGGCGGCTCCGAGCAGGCGGTGCAACTCCTCGAGTTGCGGCTCGCGGCCCACCATGCGTTTCGGCATGTTATGTCCGAATCTCGTACCGCCCGGACGATCCATGCGTCCATCGTGTCACCACGGCGAACCCGATCAGATCCCGTTGACCCGTCCGGACCCGACCAACTCACGGGCCGAGGCCTTCGGTCCGGTCTCGACCGGCTCGGGCTGGGCCGGCTCCGGCTGCTGAGCCGGTTCCGGCTGCGGGGCGGGCTGCGGCGCCGACTCGAACCCGGCGGGGTTGCGGCGCCGACGCTTGGCGAAGTGCCGCTGCAGCCAGTTCGGCCGGCCGGCCAGGGCTTCGCGCGCCAGTCGGTCCCGGTCGGCCTCCGCGGTCAGCTCGGCCACCCGCTGCGTCACTACGGCGGTGATGAAGTAGTCACTGTTGAGGCTCATCGGAGTACCTTCCACATCGTTCTTTCTCGATGTATCCAGACTCGGTCTAAGCCCCCGTGCGGGACATGAGTCAACTGCCCGATCTTTGCGGCCGAGTGCCTCAGGCGAGCGGCCTAAGGTACCTAAGGCACCGGCTAAGGTGCCCGGTCAGGCCTCCGTCAGCGAGCCCGGACCGGCCTCGAGGTGGCCCAACCCGCGGTGCACGGCACCGATCAGGTCCGGCTCGTCCCGGTCGAAGGCGGCGAACAGGCTGGCGATGATCACGCCGACGACCGCCCCGGTCCAGGCGACCACGGCCTCGTCGTCGGCCGGGCGGCCGACCCGTTGCCCGATCACCTCGGCGAACACCGGCAGCGTGGTCTCGATCTGCGCGGACGCGGCGGCCCGCAGTTCCGGCACCTCACTGACCAGTCGCCAGCGGCTGGCCTCCAGCGCCAACTCGTCCGGACTGAGCTCGTTCAGCACCTTGAGCAGCGCGTTCCGTACGGCCCGCAGCGGCGCCACGTCGGCCGGCTGGGCCAGGATCGCATCGACCGCCAGCGGATCCAGCCGGTCGTACAGCACGGTGTCGGTCTTGGTCGGGAAGTAGCGGAAGAACGTGCTGGGCGAGACGTCCGCGGCGGCGGCGATCTGCTCGGTGGTGGTGCGGGCATAGCCCTGCTCCCGGTAGAGCCGCAACGCCTGCTGCTGGATCGCGGTCCGGGTGCGCTGCTTCTTGCGCTCGCGCAGCCCGGGCGGATTCATGCCCGCCATTCTCTCCAGCGGGTCAGGCCGAAGCAATGTGACAGTGTCTTTTAAATGACAGTAACTGTCACTATTCTGGAGGTACGGACACGAGGAGGAGGACGGATGAGGGACATCGCGGGCCGTACGGTCTTCATCACCGGCGGAGCGCAGGGCATCGGGCTCGGCCTGGCGCGGGCGTTCGTCGAGGCCGGCGCGAGGGTGGCGCTGGCAGATCTCGACGAGGAGCGGTTGACCGCGGCCGTGGCGGAACTGGCCGAACGGGCCGGGCGGCCGGAGGCGGCGGTGGGCTACCGGCTCGACGTCCGCGATCGGGCCGCCTACGGCCGAGTGGTCGACCAGGTCGAGGATCGGTTCGGGCCGATCGAGGTGCTCTGCAACAACGCCGGCCTCGGTACGGTCGCGAAGGCCGGCGACCTGACCTGGGAGAACTGGGACCTCGTCCTCGGCGTGAACCTCGGCGGCGTCGTCAACGGCATCCAGCACGTGCTGCCGCGGATGATCGCCCGCGGCGGTCCCGGGCACATCGTCAACACGGCATCCGGCGCCGGGCTGATCGCGAGCCCGAACCTCACGTACGCGACCAGCAAGTTCGCCGTCGTCGGGCTCTCCGAGTCCCTGCGGCAGCAGCCCGAGCTGACCGAGAACGGGATCGGCGTCACCGTGCTGTGCCCCGGCTTCGTGGCCACCGACGTGATCCGCAACAGCGCCCGGATCGAGGGCCGCGAGGACGATCCGCGGGTGTCGATCGCGGAGACCCTGCTCAAGGAGCGCGGGCTGTCCCCGGACGAGGTCGGCCGGCAGGTGCTGGCCGCGGTCCGGTCCGGCGAGCTGTACGTGATCACCGACCGCTACATCGCCCCGGTGCTCGAGCAGCGCTTCCAGTTGATCTTCGACGCGCTACCGCCCGAGACCGACCGGGACCGCGCCATGGCTCCGGATCTCAAGACCCGGTTGGCCACCCTGGTGCCGCCCCTGGTCGGCGCCGACCGCTGATCATGATCGTCAGCTGACCATGATCATCAGTGGAAGCCGCGGAACCTCGGGCTCTCCTCGCCGCAGGGACCGCCCCAGGCCGTGGTCTCCCGGGTCACCGGGTTGCCGTCGAAGTCCATCATGTGCGGGAGGTACCAGCCGCCGATGTGGGTGGCGCTGACCGGCATGTAGTGGCTGATGAAGGAGCGGCGCCACTCGTTCTCGGTGGCGTTCGGGCCCGAGCCGTGGATCACGCTGCCGGTGAAGAACAGCATGTCGCCGGGAGCGAGGTCCAGACCGACCGGCTCGTGGCCCGCCGGCGGCGCCACGTAGTCGTCCACGAAGCTGGTCGACAGGTCGGCGTCGTCCGGGCATTCCAGGTCCATCGTGTGGGTGCCCGGGCAGACCTGCAGGCCGCCGTTCTCCGGGTACGAGCGGTCCACCGCGAGCCAGGCCGCGATACAGGTGTACGGCTGCACCAGCAGGTAGTAGTTGTCCTGGTGGAAGGCCTGGCCGCGGGCGCCCGGCGGCTTGAAGTAGAACATCGTCTGGCAGCCGATGACCTCCTCGCCCATCAACTGGCGCAGAACCCGCTGCACCCGGCGATCGAGGTAGAGGTCCACGTTGGCCGGGTCGATCTCGTGCGGATGCATGACCCGCGGGTACCGGCCGAGCACGTCGGTCGCCTCCGGGTCGTACGCCCAGTGCCCCTCGATCGCCTCGCGCCGCTCCGCCAGCCGGTCGAACCGGTCCCGGATCGCCCCGACCTCGTCGGCCGAGAACAGGCCGCGGGCCACGTGATAGCCGTCGGCCTCCCAGGCCCGGAACTCCTCGTCGTTCAGCGGAAGGGTCCGCTCGGACTGCACGCTCGTCATGATCACCATTCTCGGCGGAGCGATCACCGGCGAACCATGGAAGATCCCGTCGAGGCACCTGGAAGATTCCGCCGTACCTTGGCTACGACATATCTCGGAGATACATTGACCGGGTGAAGTACTTCATCCTGGGGCTGTTGCTGGCTCAGCCACAGACGCTGTACGACCTGCACCGCCGGTTCGGCTCCGGGATCTCGCACATCTACGCCGCCAGCTTCGGCAGCATTCATCGGGCGCTGCGCCAGCTGGCCGACGCCGGCGAGGTCGCGGTGGTCGAGAGTTCCGACGCGGCGCGGGGCAAGAAGCGCTACCGGGTCACCGCGCGCGGCAGGCGGACCTGGCTGGACTGGATGCGGACGCCGGGATCGGCCGAGGACACCGAGCTGGCCGCCCTGGCCCGGGTGTTCCTGCTCGGCCTGGTCGATGATCCGCACCAGCGTCGCGAGGTGCTGAGCGCGCTCCATCAGCGCGCCGTCGCCGATCATCGCTCGCTGCAGCAGGTCAAGACCGACCTCGAAGCCGATCATGAAACCGGCCGCTATCCCCGCCGGGTGCTGGACTTCGGCCTGAGCGCCGGTCAGGGCCTGGTCGGCTGGCTGGCCGAACTGTTGTCCGAGCCGCCGGCCGGGATCCGAGCATGATCACGGTCGCGCTGGTCGTCGCGCTGGCCCTGTTGACCGGGCTGGCCGTGATGCAGCTTCTGCTGCTCGCCGGCGCACCCCTGGGATCGATCGCCTGGGGCGGCCGGCATCGGGTGCTGCCGAGCCGGCTGCGGGTGGCCGCGGTCGTCGCGCTCGGACTCTATGCCGGCTTCGCCGCCCTGCTGCTGAGCCGGGCCGGCGTCCTACCCGGCAGCACGCTGCCCGTGATCATGGTGCTGACCTGGATCCTGTTCGGCTACTGCGTCCTGAGCATCGTGCCGAACGTGATGTCGCGGAGCCGCAACGAACGCATCGTCCAGATCCCGGTCAGCACCCTGCTCAGCGCGAGTGTGCTGATCATCGCGCTCAGTCCGACCGCGTGAGATCGGCCAGGGCGACGGTCGTCCCGGTCTGACTGGACCGGACCGCGGCCTCGACCATGGCGACGCTGTTGATGTTGGTCCGGGCCTCGCTCTGCGGGGCCTCGCCGGTCCGGAGCGCGCGGACGAACTCGGCCAGGCTGCCGGCGATCTGCTCCGGCTCGGTGCCGACCTCGGACGGGATCGCGGTGCCGTCGGCGAGCTCGGCCACCGGAGCATGGTCACCGTCCCAGCGGGCCGTCCCGGCCGCCGTGCTGGCCCGCCAACTGCCGTTCCAGGAGGTCTCCAGGCCCGGCGAGCACCAGCTGCCGACGAACGTGAACACGGCGCCGCCGGCGAACTCGAACGTCGCCTCCGCCGCCGCGTTGCCGGCGTACCAGCTCCAGGACGGGTTGAAGGAGCGACAGCGGACCGCGACCGGCTCGGCGCCGATCAGCTTGCGGGCCAGGTCGAACTGGTGGATCGCCATGTCCACCAGCAGTGGCTCGGCCATCGCGTCCCGGAAACCGCCGAAGTGCGGCGCCTTGAAGAACTCGCAGGTGAGCAGTTCCGGCCGGCCGAGCTTGGTCAGCTGGCGCTCGAAGGCGTGCAGGGTCCGGAAGTAACGCCGCGACTGCGACACCATCAGCAGCCGGCCGGCCGCCGCCGCGGAGTCGATCATGGTGCGGCACTCGGCGACCGACGGAGCCAGCGGCTTCTCGCAGAGCACCGCCAGGCCGTGCTGAAGGGCCTGCTCCGACACCGGGCGGTGGGCCTCCGGCACCGTGACGTTGATCAACGCGTCGGCCTCGGTGCGCTGCAACAGGTCCGGCACCGAGGTGGCGACCGTGACACCGGCGAAGCCATGATCGGCCGCGGCCGCCTCGGCCACCGCCGGGTCGAGGTCGACCAGCCCGACCAGCTGCACGTCCGGGTTGTCGGCGATCGTCCGGAGCCAGGCCCGGCCCATCCCGCCGGCGCCGGCCTGGATCAGCCGGAGCGGTTCAGCCGACCCGGGTTCAGGCATCGGCGTCCGCCTCCTGGGATTCGCTCTTGATCGCTCCGGTGTAGCCGTGGCCGTTGAAGAAGTCGTCGGTCTCGTACCGGAGCAGGACGGGCAGCTTCCGCTCCACCTCGGGCCGGGCCCACTGGACGCCGTTCGCGATGACGGTCCGGACGTCCTGGTGGTGGTAGACCGGATAGTCCTGATCACCGGGCGAGAAGAAGAAGATCTTGCCGTGGCCGCGGCGGAACGTGCAGCCGGACCGGAACACCTCGCCGCCGGTGAAGGAGGAAATGAAGACCAACTCGTCCGGGGTGGGGATGTCGAAGAACTCGCCGTACATCTCCTGCTGGTCGATGATGATCGGGTTCGGCACGCCCTGGGCGATCGGGTGGGTCGGGTTGACGGTCCAGACCAGCTCGCGGTCCTGCTCGCTTCGCCAGCGCAGGGTGCAGGTGGTGCCCATCAGCTTGCCGAAGATCTTGGACCAGTGCCCGGAGTGCAGCACCAGCAGCCCGAGACCGGACAGCACGTGCTCGTGCACCCGCTCGACCACGGTGTCCGACACCTCGCCGTGCGCCGCGTGACCCCACCAGACCAGTACATCGGTCTCGGCCAGCACCTGTTCGGTGAGGCCGTGGTCGGGCTCGTCGAGCGTCGTCGTGCGCACCACGGCCCGCTCCCCCAGCCGTTCGCTGATCCCCTCGGCGATCGTGGTGTGCATGCCGTCCGGGTAGATCTCCCGGACGTGCGGCTCCACCTGCTCGTGCCGGTTCTCGCCCCAGACGAGCACCCGTACCGGTGCGGTCATGTTCTCTCCCCTGTTTCCTTGATCATTTCACAGCACCGCCGGCGATTCCGGCGGCGACATACTTCTGGGCGGCGATCAGCAGCACGATCGCGGGGATCGCGGAGAGCACGGCGGTCGCCATCACCGCGCTCCAGTTCTGTACCTGGGTGCCCAGGTACTCGTAGATGCCGAGCGTGACCGGCCGCAGGTCCGCGGTGGTGGTCAGGGTCAGCGCGAACAGGAAGTCGCTCCAGGAGAACAGGAACGTGAACAGTCCTGCCGTGATCAAGGAGTTCCGGCTGACCGGCAGCACCACCGAGACGAACGCCCGGAACTGGTTCGCGCCGTCCACCCGGGCCGCCTCGACCAGCGACGGCGGCAGCGCCAGCATGAACGACCTCATGATCAGCACCGCGAACGGGATCGAGGCGGTCGAGTTGGCCAGGATCAGGCCTGGGATGGAGTTCAGCAGGCCGATCCGCTCGTACGCGGTGTAGAGGGCGTTCGCGATCACGATGCCCGGGATCATCTGCGAGATCAGGATCGCCAGCAGGGCGATGCCGGTCCAGCGGAACCGGAACTGCGCCAGGCCGTACGCACACGGCGCCGCCAACGCCAGGCTGAACACGACCGTGCCGGCCGCGATGATCAGGCTGGTGATCAGGTTCTGGCCCTGGTCCTCGATCGCCGACCGGTAGCCCTCCAGCGTCGGCTCGAGCGGAAAGATCGCGCCGGACAGCGTATTGCCGCCGGTCTGGAACGAGGCGTTGATCATCCAGTAGACGGGGAACAGCATCAGACAGAGGATCAGCACCCCGACGGCCGTCAGCAGGCCGCGCCGCAGTGTCGTGTCCCGGTGCATCACGCGGCCTCCTTCCTGGTCCGCCACAGATAGAACCCGGCGAAGATCATCGCGATCGCGATCAGCAGGTTGCTCAGCGCCGCGCCCTGGCCGAACTCGAACTCCACGAACGACCGCTGGTAGGCCACCGTCGCCAACGTCTGGGTCGCGTTGGCCGGTCCGCCGCCGGTCAGGCCGAGGATGATGTCGAGCACCTTCAGCGTGTAGACCACGCCGAGCACCAGCACCACCCCGACGACGGCGCGCAGGTTGGGCCAGGTGATCTGCCAGAAGGCCCGCCAGCCGGTCGCCCCGTCCAGCGCGCCCGCCTCGTACAGTTCCTCCGGGATGTCCTGCAGCCCGCCGTAGAGCAGGGTCACGTTGAACGGGATGCCGACCCAGATGTTGACCATGATCACCGAGATCAGCGCGACGGACGGCGAGGCCAGCCACGGGATCGGGTCCTCGATGATGCCGATCGCCCGCAGCGTCCGGTTCAGGATCCCGCTGTCGGCCTCCAGGATCGAACGCCAGGTCGCACTGGAGACGATCAGCGGCAGCAGCCAGGGCAACAGCAGCAGCGCTCGCAGCGTCGGCGCCAGCGGGAACCGGTTCTTGAAGAACACGGCCAGCGCCATCCCGATCGCGAACTGGAAGATCAGCGAGCCGGCGGTGAACAGGGCTGTGTTGATCAAGGCCCGGGAGAAGATCCGGTCGGTGATCACCGTCGCGTAGTTGGCCAGGCCGACCCACGGTGCCTCGCCGGTGAAGAACGTCCGGAGATCGTACGCCTGCAGGCTCATGATCAGGTTCTGCACGATCGGGTAGCCGAACAGCAGCAGCATGGCGATCCCGGCCGGCAGCACGAAGGCCAGCTTGGCCAGCCGGTCCCGGAACTGGTGCCGGCGCCGGGTCGCAGTCACCGTGCCGGTCATCCGATCACCGTCCGGAACGCGTCGTCCGGTGCCACCTGGCCGGTCAGCGCCAGCTGGATCGACTCGTAGATGATCTTGGCAGCGTCCGGCCAGTCCGGCCCCAGCTTGCCGGTCCGGGCCCGTGCGGTGATCACCTGGTCGGCGAACGGCTTCATCACCGGTACGTCGGCGACGTAGTCCTCGATCAACGCGGTCCGGGTCGGCACCGTGTAGCGGGCCTTGGCCCAGGCCAGCTGGTTCTCCGGCGAGCTGAGGCAGCTGACGAACTCGGCGGCCTTGCCCTGCTTGGCCTCCCGGCCGGTGTGCGGCACCGTCCAGGCCTCCCCGCCGAGCGGCGCGACCGGCGTCTGGCCCGGCTCCCGTACCGGGAACTGGACGACGTCCCACTTGACGTCCGGGGTCTCGCTCATCGACGGGATGTTCCACGGCCCGTTGATCATCATCGCGGCCTTGCCGGCCACGAACTGGTCCTTGACGTCGCCCTGGGACCAGTTGATCACGCTGCGGGAGGCGGACCCGTCCTGCACCAGGTCGACCCAGAGGCGCAACGCCTCGGCGACCTGCGGACTGGTCAGGTCGGTCTCGTCGCCGCCGTTGGTCCACATCGCCGGCAGGAACTGCCAGGCGCCCTCGTAGCTGGCGTCGGCGTCGAAGGCGATGCCGTAGTGCTCCGGCGTGGTCAGCGTGCGAGCCGCCTCCCGCAGCTCGGCCCAGGTCCGCGGCGGCTCGACCCCGGCCTCGCGGAGCAGCTCGGTGTTGTAGAACACCGCGATCGTGTTGACCACCGGGACCAGGCCGTAGTTCCGACCCTGGTACGTCGTCGCCGACACCACCCCGTCCGCGTACTCACCGGTGTCGTCGGCCAGCGGCACCAGGGCCCCGGCGGCCGCGATCTGCTGGACGTCCGGGTTGTCCAGCATCAGCACGTCCGGCAGCGTGTCCGAGGACGCGCGCTGCAGCACCTTCGCGATCAGGTCGTCGCCGGGGACCGACTCCCGGTCCAGCGTCACGCCGAGCTGGTCGGCGCAACGGTCCAGGCCCTGCTGGATCAGCGTGTGATCCGGTTCGTCGTTGTAGTAGTCGAGCACCGAGAGCCGGTTCGGGTCGGCGTTCCCGCCGCCGCTCGACGAGCAGGCCGGCAGGGTCGCCAGCAGGGCGGCGGCACACGCCGCGGCCACGCGTTGCCAGGTCATCGATCATCAGCTCCTTCGCTGGTGTCAAAGCGCTTAACCACTCCGCCTTCCCGGATCTGTGGAAGAGTGGAAAGGAGAGGGATTAAAGCGCTTAACTTGGGCGCAGGTTCGATCCTGCAATGCCGAGTTCGGGGCTGTCAAGGCTGGCAGGAGGTCAACGGGATGGTCACGATGCGCGACGTCGCCGACCGGGCCGGCGTCTCGATCGCCACGGTCTCGTTCGTCGTCAACGGCACCAAGCCGGTCTCCGCGGACACCCGGACCCGGATCGAGCGGGCCATGGCCGACCTCGGCTTCCGCCGCAACGCGGTCGCCCGCGCCCTGGCCAGCCGGCGGACCCACATCCTGGCGATGGCCTACCCCGCGCTGGACCACGAGCTGAGCTCGTCGTCGCTGGAGTTCTTCACCAGCGCCGCCGCCACCGCCGCCCGGCTCGATCATCATCTGGTGCTCTGGCCGGTCAGCAACGACGCGGCCGAGTTGAAGGAGCTGATCGGCGAGGGGCTGGTCGACGGGGTGCTGCTGATGGAGGTGCAGCTGGACGATCCGCGGGTCGCGGTGCTGGAGGCGTCCCGGGTGCCGTTCGCGCTGATCGGGCGGACCGCCGACCCGACCCCGTACGTGCATGTCGACATCGACTTCGACGCCACCATCCGGGAGGCGGTCGGGCACCTGCACGGACTCGGCCACCGCCGGCTCGTGCTGATCTCCGGCGACCGTACCGACCCGGGCATGATCGACTACGGCCCGTACGTGCGCACCGAGGCCGCCTTCCGTGACGCCGCCGAGGAGTACGGCTTCGACCCAACCATTCTGAGCTGCGGTACGACAGCCGCCGCCGGCCGGGACCTGGCCGGGCGGCTGCAGCGCGATCATCCCGAGGTCACCGCGGTGTTGATCATGAAGGAGCACGCGTCGCTGGGCCTGGTCTCCGAGCTGCGCCGTACCGGCCGTGACATCCCCGGTGAGATCTCCGTCCTCCCGCTGGTCGCCTCCCGGGAACTCCCCTCGCTCAGCGACCCCGCCCTGACGATCATGCGCTCTCCGGGACCGGAGCTCGGCCGGCTCGGCGTCGAGTCCTTGATCAAACTCGTGTCGGGCGGGAGCCTCCCTCCCCCGCAGCTCATTCCCTGCCGGCTCGAGATCGCGTCCTCGACCGCGCCACCACCTCGGGACTGAACTCGACCTCCGGTCGAAGATCGCTCTCCATTCGCCCTTGATGAACTTACGTCGTAAGTCTAGTGTTGCTTACAGCGTAAGTCGCGGAAGGGTGGGCCTCGGATGGACGGACCGGCAACGTCAGGGCGGATCGTCGCGCCCGACCTCGCCCGTGGCTTGATGCTGCTGCTGATCGCCCTGGCGAACGTGTCCTGGCACCTGTACGGCGCACCCACCTCCGGCCTCAGCGCCCATCGGAGCGGAGCCACCGGGCCGGACCTGGTCTGGCAGAGCATCGCGATCACCGCGGTCGATGCGCGGAGCTATCCGCTGTTCGCGTTCCTCTTCGGGTACGGCATCTGGCAGCTCTTCACCCGCCAACAGCAACGCGGACAGGACGAACAGGCGGCGCGCCGACTGCTGCGGCGGCGGCACCGCTGGCTGATCGGGTTCGGCGTGGTCCATGCCGCGTTGCTGTGGTACGCCGATGTCCTCGGTGCCTACGGCCTGATCGGGCTGATCGTCGTCGGAGTGTTCCTGCGCCGCCGGGACCGTACCTTGATCGTCTGGATCCTCGGCTTCGGCGGAGTCCTGGCCCTGTTGGCGATCGTGGCCCTGATCGCCGGATTGGTCCTGCCGGCCCAGGCCACGCGGCTGGATCTCGCCGGGCCGCAACTGGCCGCGATCACGCCCTACCTCGACTCCGTACTGCCCCGGCTCCAGTTGTGGCTACCGGTGACGGTCGGCCAGGGCGTACTGGGCCTGGTGGTGCCGCTGGCGGTGTTGATCGCCATCCTTGCCGCCCGGCACGGCGTCCTCGAGTCCCCGGAGCGGCACCGGCGATGGCTCGTCCGGGTGGCGCTGGGCGGCATCGCGGTCGGCTGGCTCGGCGCCGTACCGTCCGTCCTCGTCCAGCATCGGTTGCTGGAGCTGCCGTCCTGGTCACCGGTCCTGTTGCACGGACTCACCGGTCTCTTCGCCGCCCTCGGCTATGCCGCCGTCTTCGCGCTCCTCGCCGCCCGGGTCACCTCGGCACGGCGGCCCGGCCGTGTGGTCGGCGCCCTCACCGCCGTCGGGAAGCGATCGCTGTCCTGCTACCTGTTCCAATCGGTGATCTTCGCCCCGCTGTTCAGCGCCTGGGGACTCGGCCTGGGCGGTCGGCTGACCCAGTGGCAGGCAGCCTTGATCGCGATCATCACCTGGCTGCTCTCGGTCGCCTTCGCCGTCGCGCTCGAGCGAGCCGGCCGCCGAGGCCCGGCCGAGTGGCTGCTCCGCCGACTGATCCATCGGACCAAGATCACCAGCAGCTCGGGATCTTCGGACCGGCAGTCTCAGGAGACCGCGGTCCACCCGTCGTAGTCCCGCTCGAGCCGCCGCTTGAGCCGCGGCCAGGCGTCGCCGTCGACGGGCTCGAGCGGCAGCAGGTCGGTCCGGTCGTCGTGGAAGCGCCGGTAGCCCCAACTGAACCCGACGATCGGCGACAGTTCACGGCGCTCGATGTCGATCAGGAATGCGTCAGCCCGCCAGTCCAGGTCGAGATGATCCGGGTTCGCCGGGGCGTCGGCGAACGTCGGGTGGTAGCCCTGCACGTACAGCGGCTGCCCGTCGATCTCCTCGTCGATGGTCACCCCGTTGCGGACATGCCGGATCAGCTGGATCCAGGAGAACCACCCGGCCGGCCCCTCACCGGCGAACTCGACTTCGGCGGTGAGCACCGGAAAGCCCTTGAACGCCTCATGATCGAAGTTCCTCGCGACGCGATCATGACCGGTCGCGTACGGATCGTCGTTGGCCCGCACCGTGATCACGATCCGCCCGTCCCGACCCCGGGCGTGAAAGGGCAGCGTCAACCTCGACATGTGATCAAGCTACCTGCCCGTGCTCGGTGCTGCTCGTGGCCACCGACCAGGACGACTCCGCGATCGGCTGCTGCACCCTGACCCGCCGCCGGCACCGGCTGGAACGACACCGGGCCGAGATCGGCGGGAAGCTGGTCGAAGGCTGCGCCACCTTCGCACGCGAGCTGTGGTCAGCGCAGACCCTCGAGTTGGGCGTCCGGGGCGGAACGCACGCCGAAGACGCCTACCGCGGCCTCGGCTTCATCGAATGGGCTCGCTTCCCCGCCGGCTTCCGGGACCGGGACGCCACCTACGACGACGTGCGACTGCTCCTCCCCGTGGGCGACGCAGCTGTCGCTATTCCTCCGCGGGCGGAGCGCTAGATGCCGATTCGGGGGTGAAGGGGTCGAACCGTGGAGGTTCGACGACAGCATCCGCGCGCACTGGTTGCCCGCGCCCTGGCATCCCCAGTTGCCCCGCGGCATGACCCCTAAGCAACCTCGATCTGGTCGATCTCGGCCCACCGACTGAGGTGAGTCAGCCGGATGGTGTTGGCCCCTTCCCGGAGCCGCACATTCACCGACACCTCGGTCCAGTTCTCCCACCCATGATCGGTGTAGTTCACGGTGACCGGCTTGCCGCCGTTGATCGACATCGCGTGGCTGGCGTCCCCGTACCCGGCGGCGTAGCTGATGTGGACGGTGTAGTCGCCACCGACCGGCACATGGACGGTGGACTCGACCCAGGAGGTCGGGTTGTCGATCTTGGCGACGACCTCGCCCTCGGAGGCCGTCGAGGTCGAGCGCACGACACAGTCGTTCAGCTTGCCGCGTTCGGCCTCGTACCGGACCCGGGAGCCGCGCATGACCGGGTTGCCGCCGAACCAGCCGAGCTTGGCGGTGTACATGCCGCGACCGCCCTGGGCGAGGTGGCCGTGGAACCAGATCCGGTTGTCGATCACGTCCTGCCCGCCGGGCCCGTTCACGGCCCCGTCGACGGTTTCCGTGGTGAGCAAGGGTCGATAGGCGCGGGTGTAGGTCCCGCGCAGAGTGGCCGACCGGGCGTAGCTGGTGTGATAGGTGCCCTTCGTGTAGACGCCGGCGGAGAAGAAGAGGACGTACCCTTCGGGCCGCTTCACCAGCGTCGGCGCCTCGATCACCCCCTGGTCGGTCGGCGCGCTGTTGCGGAGCAGCTCGGTCCGCTCGCCGATGAAGTTGAGGCCGGTCGCGTCCACCTCCTGCAGCCAGAGGATGGCCGGCTTCTGCACCGCGTTGCCGTCGTTCTTGTACAGCAGGTAACGCTTCCCGTTGCTGTCGACGAAGCTGGACGGGTCGATGTCGCCGCCCTCGTCGGGGTTGCAGACCAGCGGGGTGTCCTCGCTGGTCGGCACGAACGGGCCGTTCGGGCTCGCGGCGGTCGCGGCGCCCAGGCACATCCGGCCGGTGGCGGTGTGCCGGCCGGTGAAGTAGAGCAGCCAGCTGCCGTCGGGCCGCTGGGAGACGTCCGGGGCCCAGAAGCCGTGGTTGGCCCGGGCCCAGGCCGGCTTGTGATCAAGAGCGTCACCGACGACCGTCCACGGGCCGGCCGGGCCCGGCGCGGTGGCGTGCGGCACGGTGCCGTTGCCTCCTGAGCTGGTCGCGTAGGCGTGCCAGGTGGTGCCGTCCGAGACGATGTCGGGATCGGGGAAGTCGTGGTTGATCTGGATCGCCGGGGCGACGGTGCCGGCGGCGTGCGCCGGGCTCGCCGGCAACAGGGTCGCGGCCAGGCACAGGGCGGCACCGGCGATGGCAGCGGTACGGATACGCATGATCATCTCCTCGCAGTCGTGGTCAGGGGCGGATCGGGTAGTCGGTGCGCGGCGGTTCGACGGTCACGGTGCCGTCGTCGCCGAAGGTGACCTCGCTGAGCCACATCATCCGACCCGGCACCGATTCGCCGACCGCGTCCGGAGCCCAGCCGTGATAGACCATCCAGACCCGGCCGTCCTTGGCGAACAAGGCGTTGTGGCCGGGGCCGGCGGCGACGTCGTTGCTCACCAGGATCGGTTCCGGTTGCTTGGTGAACGGGCCGAGCGGGTTGTCCGCGGTGGCGATCCCGACGGCGTAGTCCGGCGAGGTGAAGCCGTTGCCGGAGTAGAACATGTAATAGGTCCCGTCCCGTTCCCAGAGGAACGGTCCCTCGACCAGCGGTCCCTCCCACGGCTGATCCTGCTTGAACAGCTGCCGGGGCTCGCCGACGAGTTCGGTTCCGCTCTCGTCCAGTCGCTGCACCGAGATGTAGCTGTCCACGCCGACGTGGTTGCCGTCGTTCTTCCAGTACAGGTAGCGATTCCCGTCCCGGTCGACGTACGGATGCGCGTCGATGCTGCCACCTTGATCGGATTCGCAGATCAACGGCCCGTCATGATCATCGACGAACGGCCCGCCGGGTGCGTCCCCGATCGCCAGGCCGACGCACTGGTGGCTCGGGTCCGGCGCCCGGGTCGTGTAGTACATCAGGTAGCGGCCATCCGGATGCTTGATCACCTCCGGTGCCCACACCTTGCCCGGGGCGCTCCAGTCCGGCAGCTCGGGCAGCGCGTCCGGGCCCTGCTCCCAGGTGATCAGGTCGGTGCTGATCAAGGTCTGCACGTTGGCCCCGTTGCCGTTGGTGGCGTAGGCCCAGTACCGGCCGTCCTCGTTCGGGGCCCCGTCCGGGCCGGTCAGGATCAGCGGATCGGGGAAGTTGCTGGCGTAGACCGGATTGGTGAAACCCACGGGGGTTGACTCCTCGGTGTCGATCGGTCGGTTCGGATCGGTCGGATTGGGGGTGTTCGTGCACCCGGCCATGATCAGCACTCCCGTGATGATCATGGCCGGGATCGCGCGTCGGGCGTCAGCCCACGGCATAGAACCGCAGGTAGTCGAACGAGGCGACGGTGGCCGGGCTGGCGCCGCCGTGGGCGACCAGGCCGATCTTCGGTGCCTCGCCGGCGGGCAGGGCCCAGGTGGCGCCCCAGGTCCAGTGCTGGCCGTCCCTCGAGCTGGCCGCCCGGTAGAGGTGTTCGCCCGCCGCGTTCTTGTGGTACGCGAGCCGGAGCCAGGTCGTCTTCGCCGGGGTGCCGATCATGGCCGCCCCGTACGAGAGCCGGCCGTCAGCGGACGCCACCAGCTCGCGGCCGTACTCCACCTGCCGGGTGTTCCAGATCGCCACACTGCAGAGCCGGGCCAGGTCGTTGTCGTTGCGGTAGACGACCAGGCCGGCCTGCTGGTAGTTGCGGACCGTGTCGGCACCGAGATCGAGTTCGACCTTCGCCTCGGCGATCCAGGATCCCTGCGGAGCCGTACGCAACAGGGCGCCGGCCTGGTTGCCCGTACCGACCAGATCGCCCGCCTGGACCGGCCAGGTGAACGACCCATCGGTCACCTTCGCCGCCGGATCCTGCCGGAGCCAGGTCCACCCGTCGAGGGCGTCGCTGTCGAACTCGTCGGACCAGAGCAGGTCCCCGGCCACCGGCGTCGGCACCAGCTTGCGCGCCTGCTCGGCGACCGAACGCACGGTGAGGTTGTCGATCACCGCGTCGCCGGCCAGGATCACCGGGGCCGCCGGCAGCCGCAGGCCGCGCGCCGTGAGCCGTACCTCGGCACTCGGGTCGGCGAGATCGGACTCACCGACCGACGCCGTCACCTGTTCCCCGTCGACCTCGATGATCACGGTGCGCCAGGTGTCGGACTCGGTCAGCTTCGCCGTCCCGGTGCTCCCGCGGGCGATCACGCGCAGTTCGTCGCCCGGCTCGACCGAGACCACGACGCGGTCCCGGCCACCGCCGAGCACGACCGTGAACTCCTCATCGGTACGGAAGTCGAACCGCACCCGGGCCTTGGACCGTGGTGCATCGGCCTTGGTCCGGGCACCGCCGTCCAGCAGCGCGGTCTTCCCGGCTTGATCATCCTGGGGTCCGCGACGCAACCCGAGGAAGCCGCGCGCCGCCGGATCGTCGGCCGTGATCCCGAGCGCCGAGGTGGTCACCGGCGCCGGTTGCGGACCGTCGCTCGGCCCGGCCCCGGCGCGGGTCCTCGGCCAGCCGTCGATCCAGTCGATCCGGTCCAGCAGCATGGGCCGCCGGTTGATCCCGAACGGGTTGTTCAGCCACGGTTCGTTCCGGTCGATCGCGTGGTAGACGATCCAGTCCCGGCCTTCGGCGTCGGTGGCGATCGCGTGATGGCCGGAGCCGATCCAGCGGTTGCCGTTCTGCGTGATCACCGTCGTGCCGCCGACGTGCGAATCGAGCAGCGAGATCCCGTCGGCATCGACGAACGGGCCGAGCGGGCTCTTGGACCGGCCCGCGAACACGGTGTAGCCGGTGGTCGGGCCCGCGCAGCAGTTCGCCGACGACCCCATCAGGTAGTACCAACCGCCGCGCCGGACGACGTAGCCGCCCTCGTAGCGGTTGTCGATCGCGACCTGGGTCAGTTCGCCGGTCGCGGTCAGGCCGTCGTCGCTGACCTTGCTGGCCCAGATGCCGCCGTGATAGCCGCCGAAGTAGAGGTACTGATCGCCGTTCACGTCGGTGAAGCCGGCCGGGTCGATGGTGCCGAGGAACGTGCCGTCACGCGGCCGCGGCGCGATCACCGGCGCGTCGGTGGGTTGCCACGGCCCGGTCGGCGTCGGCGCCGTCGCGACGCCGATCGCCTCGTCCTCGCCGGGGTTCAGCACGGTGTCGATCACCGTGTAGTAGAGGACGTACTTCCCTTGGATGTAACGGATGTCCGGTGCCCACAGGAAGGAGTTCGGTGCCGCCCAGGAGGGCCGGTTCGACGCGTTGAAGACGGTGCCCTGGTATTCCCAGGAGATCCAGTCCTTGGTCCGCGCGATGTGCATGATCCCGGACGGGTCGCCGGAGCGGAGCGGGTCGGCGGTGGAGTACGCGTACCACCAGCCGTCCTTGCCCAAGATCACCGACGGGTCGGCGAAGGTGTCGGCGAAGCTTTCGCTGATCGCGTTCGTGTAGCGGCCGGGCTTGGCCTCGTCCGCCGCGGCCGGGCCGGACGCTGCTGGTCCGATCAGGGCGAGCCCGGTGACAACGGCCGCCGTGGCGACCATGATCAAGAGGGTACGGATCGGGCGGGGTCTGATCATCATTGATCTCCTCGTCGTACAAAGGGGTTGGGTCAGCCCTCGGAGCGTGAGCTGGTGGCGATGCGGATGCAGTGCCAGGAGGCGGCCGGCAGGACGCCGGTCAGCCGTCCGTCGGTCAGAGTCGAGGCGCCCGGCTTCGGGACCACGCGGTCCGGCTGGTCGGGCGAGTTGTACGCGCGACGGTCGTCGTCGGCGATGTGCAGGTGCTCGATGATCCGGAGATCGGCGAAGGCGCCGAGATCGACAGTCAGGTCGAGATCACGGACCCGGTCCCGGTTCGCGGCGAAGATCACCAACTCCCCCGCGTCGGCGTTCCAGACCGTGGTCGCGTGCAGCGCGCCGACCTCGCCGTACCGCTGGGTGTCGATGCCGGGGCCGCTGACCGCGGGCTGCAGCACGACGCCGTGGCCGTACTTCGCCGTCAGGGCGAACGGGTGGAAGATCGTCTGCCGCCAGGCCGCACCGCCCGGCGCGGTCAGGATCGGCGCGATCACGTTGACCAGCTGCGCCTGACAGGCGATGGCGACCCGGTCGGTGTGCCGGATCAACTCGATCAGCAGGCTGCCGATGACGACCGCGTCCTCGACGTCGTAGACGTCCTCGATCAGGGCCGAGGTCTCCCGGATCTCGAGCTTCTGCTCGCCCTCCCAGCGCTTCTGGAACCAGACGTTCCACTCGTCGAAGCTGATCATGATCTTCTTGTCCGACTTCCGGGCCGCCGCGACATGATCGGCGGTCGCGACCACCGAGGAGATGAAGCGGTCCATGTCCTCGGCGCTGGCCAGGAAGGAGTCGTGATCACCGTCGACCGGTTCGTAGTATGCGTGCGCCGAGATGTGATCGACCAGGTCGATGCAGCGGTCCAGCACGATCCGTTCCCAGCTGCCGAACGTCGGCATCGACCGGTTCGACGAGCCGCAGGCGACCAGTTCGAGCTTCTCGTCGAACCGCTTCATCGCGCGGGCGGTCTCCTCGGCCAGCCGGGCGTACTCCTCCGGCGTCTTGAAGCCCATCTGCCACGGGCCGTCCATCTCGTTGCCCAGGCACCAGACCCGGACGTCGTACGGATCCGCGTGCCCGTTCTTGGCCCGCCGGTCGGCGAGCTCGATGCCACCCTCGGCGTTGCAGTACTGCAACAGCTCGCTGGCCTCGGTGATCCCGCGGGTGCCGAGGTTGACCGCCATCATCGGCTCGAGCTCGAGTCGCTCGCACCACTGCAGGAACTCGTCGGTGCCGACCTGATTGGTCTCGATCGTCTTCCAGGCCAGGTCGAGCCGGACCGGCCGCTCGGCGCGCGGACCGACCCCGTCCTCCCACATGTAGTTGGAGACGAAGTTGCCGCCCGGGTAGCGGATGATCGTCGGACCCAGCTCGCGGACCAGCTCGGCCACGTCGGCACGGAAGCCGTACTCGTCGGCGGTGGGGTGATCGGGCTCGTAGATCCCGGTGTAGACGCAGCGGCCGAGATGCTCGACGAAGGAGCCGAAGATCCGGCGGTTCAGCGGGCCGACCCGGAAGTCCGGGTCGACCTTCATCCGTGCCGGCACCGGTGCTCCGGTGGCTCCGCCTGGCTGCTGGTGATCGGTCAACGTTCCTCCTCGAACCCGGCCCGCCCGATGGCGGCCACCGGAACGCATTCTCACAGCCTGGGTTAACCGTTGTAAAGGTCGGATTCGCCTCCACGAAACGCCCCGGAAGGCCCTGTCGGCGACGATTCGTAATCGTTGTAAACCCTCCCCGTGAAGCGTTGGCGGGCACCCTGTCGATGGATTGGCGGATATCACTCCTAGTCAGGGCGCATTTCACAACAGCGACCCGGAATGGTGTGGTGTGTCGCGCGAAACGGTTCAGCCGACCGGCCCCGATCCGGCGACCAAGCGGGTCGGCGCGGACCGTTGCGGCCGGATGGGGTGCCAGGTATGGTCCCGAGTAATCGTTGTAAGTCCGGGTGATCGTTGGTGGCCGGCCTGCCGCGGGGATCGCCGGCACGCAGACGTCGCAACGAGCCAGATCAAGGCAAGAGACGCGCAATGATCATCGCCCGGTTCACATGCTTCAGGGAGGAAGACATGGCGAAGGCCACCCCGTTCGGTACATCCGTTCCCCGCATGAGCGGGAGTCTGATCAGTCGACGCGGCCTGCTGGGCGGCGCGCTCGGCGCGGCGGCCGTCGGGCTGACCGCCTGTGGCCCCGGTTCGGCCGGCCGGCCCGGGCAGCAGGCGCCGGCCAGCGGCGACGGCGGCGCCAGCGGCTACGACGGCCCGCCGGTGACGCTCGCGTACTGGAACGGCCTGACCGGCGGTGACGGTCCGATCATGCGCAAGCTGACCGATCAGTTCACCAAGGCGAACCCGAACATCAAGATCACCACGACGTCGATCGAGTGGGCCGAGTACTTCCAGAAGCTGCCGGCGGCAGTGAGCAGCGGCAAGGGCCCCGACGTCGGCATCATGCACGCGGACGACCTGGCCACCAATGCCGCCCGCAACGTGATCCAGCCGCTGGACGACGTCGCCACGGCACTGAAGCTGACCGAGGCCGACTTCGCCAAGATCGCCTGGAACGGCGGTCTCTACGACGGCAAGCGGTACGGCATCCCGCTGGACATCCACCCGGCCGGGCTCTACTACAACAAGACCGTGCTGGAGAAGGTCGGCGCCGACCCGGAGAAGCCGCCGACCAACGAAGAAGAGTTCATGGCGATCTTGGACCAGTGCAAGTCCAAGGGCATCCAGGGCTTCTGGGTCTCCGCGCTGAGCGCCGCCGGCCTGCTGGCCCAGACCTTCGTCTATCAGTACGGCGGCTACATGGTTGCCGACGACGGCTCGGCGGTGGGCTTCGCCGACGAGCCGGCGATCAAGGCGATCACCTGGCTCAAGTCCTTGATCGACAACGGCTACAGCCCGAAGAACGCGGCCGGCGACGGTGATCAGGTCTCGCTGAACAGTGACAAGGGCGCGTTCATGATCAACGGCCCGTGGATGGTCACCCCGCTGAAGGAGAACAAGAAGCTCAAGTGGGGTTGCGCCCCGGTGCCGCAGATCGGCACCACCCAGGCGACCTGGGCCGGCTCGCACCAGTTCGTGCTGCCGCGCCAGACCAAGCCCGACGAGAACAAGGCCAAGGCGGCCCGCTTCTTCGTCAACTGGATCTCGCAGCAGTCGCTCGGCTGGGCCGACGCCGGCATGGTGCCGGCCCGGAACTCGGTCCGCGAGCTGCCGGAGTTCCAGGAGAAGACCGAGGTGCTGGAGTTCACCAAGGAGATCGACTACATCAAGTTCACCCCCCCGATCCCCGGCGTCGGTGACGTGATGACCGAGTGGACCACCGGCGTCAGCGAGGCCATGCTGGGCCGCGCCCCGATCGCCGACGCCCTGGGCAAGGCGGCCGAGAAGGGCAACAAGATCCTCGAGTCCAACAAGAAGAAGTACGGCCGATGAGCACGACCGTCCAGGAGCAGAACGCGTCCCGGACGGTCGACGGTTCGCCGGCCCGGCGGCGCCGAGGGTTGCGGTTGCACCATCCGCTCACTCCGTACGCGCTGTGTGCCCCGTACGTGATCTTGCTGCTCACGTTCGTGGTCGGGCCGGCCATCTTCGGGGTCTGGATCAGCCTGCACGACTGGGACTTCCTGCTGCCGGAGAAGCCGTTCATCGGGATGCAGAACTATCTCGATCTGTTCGATCCCGAGTCGGTGATCTCGGAGAACTTCTGGATCGGCATGCAGAACACGGCGATCTTCACCGTGGCCAGCGTGCCGTTCCTGGTCGTGATCCCGCTCGCGGTGGCGCTGCTGCTGAACCGCAGGTTCCCGGCCCGGACGTTCTTCCGGGCGATGATCTTCGCCCCGTTCGTGCTCGGCATCGCCGTGATCGGCGTGTTGTTCAACTACCTGCTGGAGACCGACTTCGGCCTGATCAACGCCGTGATCGAGTTGTTCTACCGGTTCTTCGACCTGTTCCTGCCGTTGGCGCCGTACCAGCCGATCGGCTGGACGCAGACCCAGCCCTGGGCCTGGGTGGCGCTGGTCGGCATGACGGTCTGGTGGACGCTCGGCTTCAACACCGTGATCTACCTGGCCGGCATCCAGGGCATCCCGGTCGAGCAGTACGAGGCCGCCGAGATCGACGGAGCCGGCGGCTGGAACAAGCTCATCCACATCACCCTGCCGGGGTTGCGGATGGTGATGATCTTCATCGTGACCACGACGATCCTGGCCAGTGCCAACATGTTCGGCCAGTCCTACCTGGTCACCAACGGCGGTCCCGGTGACAGCACCCGGACCGCGATCATGGTGATGACCGAGGAGGGCCTGCGCGGCTTCAAGATGGGCACCGCGTCCGCGATGAGCTACGTGCTGGCGATCTGTCTCGCGATCATCTCCGTGATCAACTTCCTGGCCATGAGGGAGCGTAAGCCATGACCACGACCGTCGAACCCGAGGCGCCGCGGCGGTCGCGGCCCACATCGACCCATCGGCGGGCGTACCGCAGGGAACACAATGGCCCGGTCTTCTGGGTGGGCCTGGTGCTGCTGTCGATCATCTTCGTGGCACCGATCCTGTGGATGTTCCTGACCTCGTTCCGCAGCCAGGCCGACGCCCGGCGGATCCCGATCTCGCTGGTTCCGGACGAGATCACCCTCCGCGCGTTCGAGATCATCTTCAACCAGGATCAGAACCCGGTGCTGCTCTGGGCGTTCAACTCCCTCGTCGCGGCCGTACTGCATTCCCTGTTGGTGCTGGCGATCTCGTCGATGGCCGCGTACGCCCTGGCCCGGATGCAGTTCCGTGGCCGGAACCTGATCTTCGGCGTGCTGATCGGCACCATGTTCGTGCCGGGCTTCATCTTCCTGATGCCGAACTACCTGCTGATGGACGGCCTGGGCTGGTTGGACACGCTGTTCGCCCTGGTGGTGCCCGGTGCCGCCGGCGCGTTCGGGGTCTTCTTCCTGCGCCAGTTCTTCCTGTCCATCCCGCGGGAGCTGGAGGAGACCGCGCTGATCGACGGCGCCAACACCTGGACCATCCTGACCCGGATCGTGATCCCGATCTCGCGGCCGGCGCTGGTCACCCTCGGTGTGCTGGCGTTCCTCGGCAACTGGAACGACTTCGTCTGGCCGATCTTCGTCCTGTTCTCGCCGGAACGGATGACGCTGCCGGCCGGTCTGTCCAGTCTGCGCGGTGCGTTCGCGGTCGACTACCCGGTGGTGATGGCCGGTGCGACCGTCGCCGCCATCCCGGTGTTGATCTTGTACGCTTTCGTGCAGCGTTACGTGATCGAGGGTGTCGCCACCAGCGGCATCAAGGGCTGAACCCGCGGAGGGTGGCATGGTTGCCCGGCTGAAGGATGTCGCCGAGTTGGCCGGGGTCAGCGTCAAGACGGCCTCGAACGTCGTCAACGAGTACGAACACGTCAGCCCGGCCACCCGGGCCAAGGTGCAGGCCGCGATCGAGGAGCTGCGCTACCGGCCCAACGTCAGTGCGCGGCAGCTGAAGCACGGCCGGGCCGGCTTCATCGCCCTGGCGTTGCCGCAGCTGGACTCGCCGTACTTCGCCGAGCTCGGCGCCCGGTTCAGCGCGGCGGCCGCCAAGCTCGGTTCGCTGCTGCTGCTGGACGCGACGGGGGCCGAGCCGGAGGCGGAGCGGCTGGTGCTGAACGGCATGCGGTCGCACGTGATCGACGGGATGATCTTCTCGCCGCTGGCGGTCGACGCCGACGAGATCGCCGGCCGGGCGGACGATCTGCCGCTGGTGCTGCTCGGTGAGCGGGCCGTACCGCCCGGTTTCGATCATGTCGCCGTCGACTCGGTCGCCGCGTCGCGGGCGATGACCGATCACCTGATCTCGCTGGGCCGGACCAGGATCGCCGCGATCGGCCGGGAGTCGGTCGCCGGCACGGCGTCGGTCCGGCTCGAGGGCTATCGGCAGGCGTTGGCGAGTGCCGGGCTGCCGTACCGGCCGGAGCTGGTGATCGGAGTCGCCCACTACGACCGGATCGACGGCAAGCAGGCGATGGAGCAGTTGCTGGCGCTGCCGGAGCCGCCCGACGCGGTCTTCTGTTTCAACGACCTGATGGCGATCGGCGCGGTCCGCGCCTGTGTCGAGGCCCGGGTCGACGTGCCGGGCCGGATCGCCATCGCCGGCTTCGACGACATCGCCGAGGGCCGCTTCGGCAACCCGACCCTGACCACCGTCGCCGCCGATCTGGAGTTCCTCGCCGAGGAGGCACTGCGGCTGCTGCTGGCCCGGATCGCGGATCCGGACCGCCCGGCCGAGTCCGTCGCGGTGCCGTGGACCCTGCGGTTGCGTGAGAGCTCGATCGGCCGCTAGCCACAACGCTCCCTGAGCTTGTCGAAGGGCAACGTCGGATGTGGCTGGCCCTTCGACAGGCTCAGGGCACGAAAGGTCGGGTCAGGGCACGCAAGGTCGGGTCAGGGGACGAAAGCTCTGGACGATCGGACCGGTGTTCTGGCCGATCGGGGCCTCGCCTCACACCCCTTTTGCTGCTGGGCTGGTGCCATGACCAGTTCAACCGGACGGATGCTCGCCCCGGACCTTGCCCGCGGCTTCATGCTGCTGCTGATCGCATTGGCCCATGCGCCGTTGTTGATCACCGGACCTGACCTGGCGAACATCGACGAGCGGCTCCGGCCGGCGAGTGGAGTGGCCGATCAGCTGGCCAATCTCGGTCTGACCTTCTTCGTCTTCAGCCGGTCGTTCCCCTTGTTCGCCGCCCTGCTCGGGTACGGCCTCGTGTTGATCATCGAAAGCCGGCGGCGGCGCGGCGAGCCGGACGCCGTGATCCGGTCCCGGATCCGCCGGCGCGGCCGTTGGATGGTGATCTTCGGCCTCGGGATGGCGCTGCTGGTCACGCCGGTGGAGATCCTCGCCCCGTACGGGGTGATCACGATCCTGCTGGCCGGCGTCCTGGTCCGCGACGACCGGGCGTTGCGCCGGGTGATCATCGTGCTGGCCGGGGTCGCCGTGATCACCTCGGTCCTGCTCGGCTTCGCGCTCTCGGCGGGTCCCACCGAAGGCGCTCCGGCGATGGCGCTCGGGCACCTCGGCTACGCCCCGGCCGACCTGGCCCACCGGCTGACCAGCTGGGTGTTCGGGGCGATCATCAACGTCACGCTGTTCCCGATCGCGCTGGCCGTCCTGGTCGGTGCCTGGGCCGCCCGCCACCGGCTGCTCGAGGAGCCGGAGCGCAACCTCGGCCTGCTGCGCCGGATCGTCGCGATCGGGCTGCCGGTCTCGCTGCTCGGCGCGGTGCCGCTGGCCCTGATCGGGACCGGGACGCTGGGGCCCGAGCACGGCTGGTGGGCCCAGGCGCTCCATGTGACGTCCGGTCTCGCCGGCGGCTTCGCGTACGCCGCGATCTTCGGGCTGATCGGACGGCGCGTCCCGGCCACCGCCCGGTGGACCCGGCCGTTGACCGCGATCGGGCAGCGCTCGCTGACCTGCTACATCGTCATGGAGACGACGCTGATCCTGGTGTCGTCGACCGCGTTCCTCGGCTTCGGCGCCCGGGTCGGCCCGGCCGGCGCGATGCTGATCGGCCTGACCGCCTGGCTGGTCGCGGCCCTCGTGGCCAATCTGCTGCGGGCCGCGGACCGGCCCGGTCCGGCGGAGTGGTTGCTCCGCCGGCTGGTCAACCGGCCCGGCCGGGTCGCCGAGCCGGCGAGCTCGGGTGGGTGATCAGGCGGGCGAAGCGGCCGGCCGGAGTGCCCGGATCGCAGACCAGCATCTCCGACCACTGCCGCCAGATCGCCTCCAGCCAGCCGCGGTAGCCGCCGCTGACCCAGGTCACGTTGCCGCGGCCGCGCCGGTGCAGCACCTCGGCCAGCCGGTCCGACCGGTCGCCGGCACCGCAGACCAGGATCACGGTCGTCTCGTCGGACAGGTCCAGCTCGGCCACCTGGTCGGCGCCGAGCAGCAGCGCCCCGGGCAGCTCACCGGTCCGTCGGCGTTCGGCCGGGGAGCGGAGATCGATCACGGTGGCGCCGGCGTCCCAGGCGTGCCGGGCCTCGGCCGGAGTCAGCGCCGGCAGCCGCGGCGCGATCCGGACCGGTGGCGCGGTGAGCGTCGTGCCGTGCACGCCGACATCGAGAGTCGTGCCGTGCACGCCGACATCGAGAACCGTACCGGCGGGGGAGAGGTTCACCGCGGCGCCCCGATCAGGCGGACGTCGACCGAGTCGAGCAGATCGCCGTAGCGCGCGTACCGCCTGGCCTCGACCAGCGTCGGCGGGTAGAGATGCAGGCTGATCGCGGGATCGGACGAGCTGTTCACCAGCCGGTGGATGTGGAACGGGCCGAACTCCGTCGGCCGCCCGGCCTCGTGCACGATCGGCTCGGGGTCGATCTGGGCCGGCCGGGTCGGGTCGTCCCAGGCCAGGTGCTCCAGCAGGGTGCCCTGCAGGACCAGGATGACACCGCTGCCGGCGCCGTGGTCGTGCCAGTCGGTCGACTGGCCGGGCAGCCAGGTCTGCAGCCAGGCCTCGTAGTCGGGCGCCGAGTGGAGATGGGTACGGAAGCGGCTGTCCGGGTCGAAGGTGACCGCGGAGTGCCAGAGCCGCGGCGTGGCCGCGATGATCCTGGCGTGCTGGACCAGGTGAGGGTTCGGGGAATCGAAATCGGACATGATCATCCTCGGGGCAGGGCCGAGCCTCGTGTCGCCGTACGGCGAGCCGGGCAGGGCGGGGTTGTCGAAGGGACGCGGTCAGCGCATTCGACAACAGACGGCGCTTGCCGTCCGAGCAAGATCAACATGGAGCCGGGAACGGAACGCCGCCGCGGGGTCCCGCCAGAGCGGTTCCGCTGTTCCCTTCGTCATCATCGTGCCTCCGCATGTTCTGGAAGTGGCTTGTCCGACGCTCTGCCGGACCAGGTCCTCACCCGGAGCACCCCACCCGCTTCCGCGAGGGTTGCCGGTCAGCGAGCCGGGGCTTGGCGCTGACACTCATGACCTGCCTCGATGATCCACGACGACCGGCGCCTGATTCAACCGAGTTCCACTGTGTCCCACATCACGGACGGTGGTCCAGGTTGGAAAAATCGCTCAGGTGTTCGATACTGACGGGATGGCAGGCGTCAGGGACTCGTTCTGGTGGGAGAAGCTCTCGCCGGAGGAGCAGCAACAGGTCGAGAACGAGGAGTGGCCGCCGGGGGAGACCGCACGTTTCCTGGCCGACCACACCCGGATCGAGGTGGAGGCACGGGTGGTCTGGGCCCGCGACGGGGAGGAGTGGGTCCGCGGCCATGTCACCCGCTGGGTCCGGCCCGTGGTCCTGGTCGAGCTGCACGATCGGCGACGAGCTCGGGTCTGGCTGCCGGCCGGTGACGTCCGCCGGGTGATCGCTCCGGGGTCCGATCGGGACCCGCCGCCGACGGCGGGGCCAGTGGTCTAATCGGGATGTTTGTCGCCGTGCTGGGCCGGTTCCAACAATGAGGTTTCCACCGACTGTAGGGGAGTCAGCCGATGAAGCCGTTCCCGTTGTTCGCTGCCCTGGTGCTCGCCGTCGCCTGTGTCGCGACCGCGCTCACCGCGCCCGCGGCCCAATCGGCCGCGAAGCCTTTACTGTGGGCCGCGCGCGCGTCCACGCACGTCTTTCCGGACTCGTTGCCGGACGACACCGGCGGCGCTCCGGCGCTCGCCCTCGACTCGGCCCGGAACGAGTTCGAGGCCGGCCAGGTCGTCGTCCGCTGGGACCGCGAGTTCACGATCAAGAAGGTCTCGTTCGGTTCGCTGACCTCCGGTCGGCACTCGATCGCCGGGTCGAACCTGTCGTACAACTTCGTCAAGTTCACCTCGCTGAACCACAACTCGGTCTTCGACAAGAACGGCAGCAAGCAGATCGTCTACGCGCCGAGTCGGACCGCGCCGGACGAGTTCCCGGACGGCCTGTCGAACACGCCGACGGTCAAGGTCGAGGCCAACCGGACCCAGCCGATCTGGGTCCGGGTCAAGGTGCCGCGGGACGCCGCCGGCGGGGTCTACCGCGGCACCGTCACGCTGGAGACCGACCAGGGCAACCTGAGCCTGCCGCTGTCGATCAACGTCCGGCCGGTGACCATCCCGGACACCAAGGACAGCGGCTTCACCGACGTCGAGTGGACGTTGTTCTTCGGTACGGTCTCGTATCAGGAACCGCCGGTCGAGACGATGCTCGCCAACTACGGCTTCTCCCCGTTCAGCCCCGAGTGGTGGAAGCTGATGGAGGACTACGCGCGGATCCGCAAGGACTACCGCAACAACAACCTGACCCTGCCGATGAGCACGCTGCTGATGCAGGGCGAGAAGACCAAGGTCGATCCCGACGGCACCGTGCACTTCGACTGGAGCCGGGTCGACGAGGTGGTCAAGTTCTTCACCGAGCGCGGCACGGTCAGCCGCCTGGAGGGTCTCTGGATGGCCGGCGGCCCCGGCTACTGGTCGAAGTGGGACGTCGAGACCCTGGCCACCGGGCCGGACGGGAAGTTGATCAAGAAGTACGTCGACTGGGATTCCGCCGAGGCCGACAGCTACATCACGCAGTACGTCACCGCGCTTCGTGATCATGTGAAGGCCAAGGGCTGGGACCAGCGCTGGTGGATGCACATCGGCGACGAGCCGCAGGGGGCTGTCGGCAAGGCCGGCTGGGAAGGCGTGTACGGCAAGGTGAAGGCCGTCTGGCCGGAGGTCAAGATCGGCGACGCCACCTTCCACGAGCCGGTGGCCAGCGACGTGAGCAAGAACGAGGACATCGTGATCCCCAACCTGCTCAACTACGAGACGCATCCGGCGGCCTGGGACAAGGCCCGCTCGGAGGGCAAGGATCTCTGGCTCTACAACTGCAACATTCCGACGCTCGGCTTCCTCAACCGGTTCGTCGACCAGCCGCAGTACTACCAGCGCCTGATCGGCTGGCTGGCCGCCGCGCGCGGGGCCAACGGGCATCTGCACTGGGCCTTCAACAACTGGAACATCTCGATGGACGACCAGGAGGTGAAGGGCGACTTCTGGACGGTCAACGTCGACAAGGAGCACAAGGACCTGCTGGAGCGGACGCTGCGGCTGGAGTCGCTGCGGGACGGCATCGAGGACTGGGAGGTCGTCGAGATCTTGAAGCGGAAGCATCCGGGACTCGCCACCGACCTGGCCAAGGCCCTGGCCAGCAAGCCCGGCACGTTCACCGGCGATGTCACTTACCTGGAACGGATCCGGGCGCTCGTCCTGGATGCCGCCGCCGGCAAGCCGTTGGCCGCCCGGAACCTGGCGAAGGTGATCACGACCGGCGCCGCCGCTGACCTCGGCGCCCAGCACCAGGTGGACGGTGTCTTCGTCACCTGGGGCGACACGCACCCGGAGTCGTACACGATCCAGACCTCCTACGACGGCAAGAGCTGGGTCGACGCCGGCACCCGGACCGGATCGAAGGGCGGGGAGGAGTTCGTCGGGCTGAACGCCAAGGCGCGCTACGTCCGACTGAAGGCCGCGGCGCCGGGACTGGTCGAGTTCAAGATCGCCGGCGCCCCGGTCGGCCGGCCGAACCTGGTCGGCGGACGGACGTACCACAAGTCGTGGGAGCCGCCGAAGGACTTCGCCGACGACACGTTGCTGGAGTCCACCGACGGTGTCGTGTCGGACAACTTCGGCGACAAGCGGCCGTACGTGATCCAGGGTGGTCCGGACGAGACGAAGGACTTCTCGGTGACCTTCGACTTCGACGCACCGAAGACGGTGCGGGAGGTCGACGTGCAGGGCTACGTCGAGTACTCGTACTATCGCCCGGACACCGTGCGGGTGCTGACGAGCACCGACGGCACCACCTGGACCGACCGGGGCGGGCTGACCCGGCCGAACGACGCCTCCGGCAACCGCTACCTGGTCCGGTTCACGCCGGTCGAGGCCAAACACGTGAAGATCGCGTTCACCCGAACCTTCACCAAGCGGGACAACGGCGTGTTCATCGACGAGATCGAGATCTACTGACCACCGTGCCCTGAGCCTGTCGAAGGGCACAGCCGACCCTGGCGGAGCCGTACAGTGCGATCAGCGTTCTCGATCGTGCTCGGCCGGTGCGCGATGATCAACAGCGTACGGCCCGCCAGGTCCTCGGTGATCGCCCGATGCAGGGCGGCCTCGGTCAGGGCGTCCAGGTGGGCCGTCGCCTCGTCCAAGATCACGATGTCGGGCTGGGCCAGGAACATCCGGGTTAGGAGGGTGCTGAGGAATCCTGGCCGTGGCGGGCGGTGTCCAGGTGCGTGGCCGGCAAGGCGGAGGAGGAGAGCGATGCGGTGCCCATCGCGCGACGACGACAACGCAGCCGGGCGCGTGCCTGGGCGCCGCCCGGTAGGTCAGGATTCCTCAGCACCCTCCTAAGCTCAGCCGTTGACGTTCGCCGCCGGACAGCCGGAAGCCGCGGTCACCGACCACGGTGTCCAGACCCTGCGGCAGCCCGTCCACCAGGTCGGCCAGCTGGGCCCGCGCCAGGGCCCGTCGAAGTTGATCATCGTCCGCGCCCGGCCGGGCCAGGGTCAGATTGTCGCGGAGGCTGGCGTGCAGAACGTAGACGTCCTGGGTGACCATGCCGATGGCCCGGTGCCGGCCGGCCGGTGACAGCTCGGCCAGGTCCACCTCGTCGATCATGATCTTGCCCCGGGTCGGCCGGTGGATGCCGGCGGCGAGCAGGGCGGTCGTGGTCTTCCCTGCGCCGCTGGCTCCGACCAGGGCAGTGACGCCGCCGGGCACCAGGGTGAAGCTCAGATCGGCCACCGCCCAGTCCTGAACCTCCTTCTGCGCGGACTCGGCGGCCAGGTCGGGCAGGGTCGCCGTACCCGGCGCGGGATGTCGGAACCAGACGCCGTCGAAGGTCAGCCTGGTTGCCCGGACCGGCAGTGACCGGGCTTCGGAGCTCGACTCGGTCGGCAGGTCGAGCAGTTCGAAGACCTTCTCCAGCGCGACCAGACCGCCACTCAGGCCGATTCCCTGGATGCTGATCATGATCAGCGGGTCGTAGATCATCTTCACCAGGGCCGCCATCGCGACCACCTCGCCGACCGAGGATCCGTTGACCGCGCCGGAGCCGTACACAACCGCGACGCCGACCGCGGCCAGGGCCGTGGTGACGAACTGCGACGTGTAGAAGGTCCGGTTCCGGCGGATCAGGATGTCGCGGAGTCGGCCGATCAGGCCGGAGAAGGCGGACAGTTCGGCCGCCTGCGTGTGGTAGAGCCGCCGGGCCACGGCGCCCTCCACGTTGCACCGTTCGGTCAGGAAGTGTTCCAGCTCGCTGGTCGCGCCGGTCTGGTCACGGCCGGCGGCGAAGAGCCGCCGGGTGAAGGTCCGCATCGGAAGCAGGAACAGCGGCACCATGGCCAGCACCAGCGCGACGGCCAACAGGTCGAGTCTGGCCAGCGTGATCACCGCGATGATCAACAGGACGCCCTGCCCGACCAGCGTCCCGAAGATCGTCTGGATGACGCCCTGTGCCTCGCTCGGGCTGCGGGTGAGCCGGGACACCACCGCGCCGGCCTTCGACTGGGCGTGGAACGCGTACGGCTGGGCCAGGACGCGGGTGAAGAGCTCGTACCGGAGTCGTTCGGAGATCCGGGCACCGAGTTCGGCACCGGTCGCGTTGGCGACCGCGTTGAGGGCGGCCGCGGTGACGCCGAGGCCGAGGGCGATCCCGGTCCAGCCGAGCGCCAGGTCGACCCGGCCAGGAAGCAGGCCTTCGTCGACGATCCGTTGGAACGCGAGCGGCACCGTCACAGCCAGGCTCGCAGACATGAGCAGCGTGGTGAGATAGCCGATGAGTCGGCGTCGTTGCATGATCAGTTGCGGCCAGAGCCGCAGCAGGAGAGAAGAATTCACCGAGGCCTCGATTCGCTACGCAGCGGCCCCGGCTCGGTGTCAGGGTCTAGGTGCGGCTCTCGGGCAACGCTGTCACTGGATCGGACATGATCGTCACCCCCTTCGCACCTGACCCGGGCACCGTAGCAGCGGCGATCGCCGACAGGAAAGGCATTTTGTGGACGCGGAGTCGCGCGGGACGATGGCCGGGTGGACGATGCCGATCCCACCGATCCGGAGATCCGCCGCCGCATCCTGGCGGTGCGGTCCGCTGTGCGGCTCAAGGACGGCCGGCCGAACGACGGGCGGTGCGGCCACGTCTCGGAGGCACTCGAGGCCGAGTTCGGCTGGCAGCGCCGGTGCGGCTATCTGTTGCTGCTGGACTCCCTGATCAGCTGGGTGCACTGCTGGAACGTCCGGGACGACGGCAGCATCGTGGACGCGACCGCCGACCAGTTCCAGGACCAGTGGCTCGGCGGCGATGTGATCACGATCCGGCTCGGCGATCCTTACCATGATCATTACCGGCTCCGCGCGCCGGAGTGGCTGATCACGATCGATCCGTCCGGACCGATGCTGCACTGTCGGTCCGGCGGGGAGACGCAGTTGATCATCGGCGACGATCCGGACCGCCCCTGGTTCGGCCTGACCCGTTCCTTCGTCCTGATGCTGACCGGCTGCACGGTCCATGATCAAGTCATCGACCTGACCGCCCGGGTGCTGCGGGCTCGCGCGGATGCGCCCGACCCGATCCCGTCCGCGGAACTGCTGCACCCGCTGGTGATCCAGTCGGTCCGGCTCTCGAAGCCCTGGATCGCCCCGGAGTTCCGTGATCCCGTCTAGGGCTCAGGTCGCCGCGGTGCGACGGCCACGGGCGCGGCCGAGGACGTACGCGTGCAGGTCGGCCGGCCGCACCCGGAGACCGGACACGTTGAACGGGATCCGCTTCAGCCGGGACACCTTGCCGCCTTTGACGATGCCGCCCGGCGCGGTGAACCAGATCGCATGGCCACGCGGCTGACTGAGCACGATCTCCTGGATCGGCTCCCAACGGATCGTGGCCCGACCGAACACCGCGCGGCTGTGTACGCCCTCGTCGTCGATGACGATCTTCGGCCCGCGACCGGAGACGACCGCCAGCAGCCCCACCAGCACCCCGCAGGCGATCAAGATCAGCGGCGCCCAGAGCGGGATCTCCGAGCCTGGCCGCGGTGGGCCGGCCGGTTTCACGAGCAGCAGCAGGACACCGAGTCCCGCGATCAGGACGGCACCGATCCACAGCAGGACCAGCAGCACCGGGTGCACCTTCGATCCGACCGCCTCGCCCTCGCCCTCGCGCAACCGTTCCAGACCCCGGGGCAGCTCCATCGCCGACCACCTCTCCGTCGCGCCGAAGGCGCTCTGATCAGGGACGACAGCGTAGCGGCCGACGGCGGGCCGGGACGAGAGAAGTCACGGGCGCAGTACCGTGCTTGGCGTGACGGGAACGACGGCTGGGCGCGACGACGTGACGGAGGCCCTGGCTGCCTGGCGGCTCGAGCCGGTGACCGCGGTGGAGCGGGCGGCCAGCGGCACGATGAACGAGACCTTCCTCGTCACGGCCGGTACGCGGCGCGTCGTGCTGCGGCGGCATCGTCGGACCGACCGAGCCCTGATCGAACGCGAGCATGCGGTGATCGAGCACGCGATCAGCCGGGGCGTTCCGACTCCGGCCGCGCTGCCCACGGCATCCGGTGACTTGATCGTTTCCGCCGGGGGAGCGTTCTACTCCCTGTTCACGTACGCGCGCGGCGACCAGATCGCCGGAGGCCGGCTGTCCGTTCCGCAGGCCGGTGCGATGGGCCGCATGTTGGCCCGCCTGCACCTCGCACTCGCCGACTGCCCCGGTCCGCCGCCACTCGCGCGACCGGCACCGGCGGATCGCTCACGTACCGAAGGACAGCTGGTCGACCTGTTGAACCTGATCATGGCGCGGCCGGACCGGAGCGAGACGGACGAGTGGGCCGAGCAGCACCTGCGGACGAAACTGGACCGGCTGGCCGATCATGCCGAGCCGATCAGGTACGCGGCTCCGGTGAGCTCGCTGCAGTGGGTGCACGGCGACTACCAGGAGTCGAACCTCTTCTTCACCGGTGACGAGGTCTCGGACGTGATCGACTGGGACAAGGCGGAGATCCGCTGGCCGCCCGACGAGATCATCCGCACCCTCGACCTCTCCTGCGCCCTCCACCCGGAACTCTCCGCCGCCCTGCTCACCGGCTACCGCAGTGTGCGTGACGTCGCGCCGAGTGATCTCGACCGGGCGGCGGCCAACTACTCCCATGATCAACTTCACGGGCACTGGGTGTTCGACGAGATCTATCGCCGCGGCAACGACCGCGTCCGGGCCTTCCTGGAACCAGGCCCGTTCGTCCCCTTCACCGAGCGCTGGGCCGACCTCGCCCGGACGCTCGACTGAGCCTTTGGTTGATCATGGATGTCCACGCGGGCACCTGTCGCAGAGTGCGCTGAAGCCAGCCGAGGGTCTGGGCTGCCGCCTCGCCCTCTTCGTTGTGGTCCGAGGCAACCGCCGCCCACCGGCCCTGCGCCCGTTGTGCCTTGAACTCGTACCAACTCGCGATCCCGGCCACCCACTTGGCCCAGTCCGCGGGCCGCAACCGATCGAAGTCTCGCCCCTCGTCCCGATAGCCCGCAACGAAGGCAGCGAACAGATCTGCGGCCGGACCGCCGTCTCCGGCCCACGCCCAGCGCGCTGCCGCCTCGACCGCCTCCACCCGCGGATCGCAGGCACCGGCCTCGTCCCAGTCGAGCATGATCAACATCTGTCCGTGCCGCAGGCTGTTCTCCGGTTTGTGATCACAGTGCGAGGAGATCTCGACGCCGGACTCACGGCGCCATTCCGCCACCAACTGCTCCGCCTCGGTCAACACCGCCCAGCCGTCCTTGATCAACTCTGGCCGGCGATGGGCGAGGCCGTCGTAGGTCGCTCGGTCCGGTCGCATCCAGAGCAGCTTGCTGGGCAGGGAATCTCCGTAGGATTCCCCGAATCCCTGGATCCGGGCCAGCGACCTCCCCGCCGCCCGCACCACCGACCCGTCGACGGGCCGCTGTGGCTCAGCTCCCGGGACGTAGCGATGAAGCCGAACCAGCACCGGCTCACCGCGCGACCCGAGCATCGGCCGCGCCAGCCGCCCGTGCCGATCCGCGATCGGCTCGGCCATCGGCACCACTCCGGCCTCGAACACCGCCCGTTCGAACTCCGCCGCCCGCTCGAGTTCCGGCACGGTGGATACCGGCAGTTCCTTGATCACCTGGACTCCGGCCGCAGCCTCGAGCCGCCAGACCAGGTTGGCGCCGTTCCCGATCCTCCGGGCCGACCGTGGTGCACAGAGTCCGTACGCCGAGCACACCTCCCGAAGGAACTCCTGATCGCGCACGGCCACCCAGTCTCCAGGTCCACGACCGAGGAATCCACTTGATTCGGGCCACAGCCACCGAGGAGCATCACGGAATGCCCCGACCGTGCGTCTTCTGCTCCCTCCTCAACGGCGAGGGAACTGCCGTATGGCTCTATCGCGGTGATCATGCTTCGGCTCTGCTGCCGTTGCAGTCCGGACGACTCGCGCCTGGTCACACCCTGGTGATCCCGACCGATCATGTCGTCGGGGTGCAGGACGCCTCAGTCGAGGCGCTCCGGCAGGTCATCCTGCTGGTCCAAAGGGTGGCCCAGAGTCTCGCGGCCTCCGTCGATGCGCCCGGAGTCAACGTGCTCAACGCGAGCGGTCCCCACACCGGCCAATCCGTCGATCACCTGCACTTCCACGTGGTCCCGCGTTGGGACGGGGACGGCTTGGACACCTGGCTGCAAGGCAGATCGAGCCACCCGGCTGCGGACGACTGGACGCGCCAGCTTCGGACAGCTCTGCACGACTCGATGTCGCAGAATTGACGACAGTTTCCCTTCCACCGTTGGAATCGGACCGATCCGGAAACTGCCGTCACTCTTGCGACAGACCGGCTCGGGTCAGCCGCGGTGACTCAGATCGACCCGCTTCAGGGTGTACGGCGCGGCCACCTTCTCCGACAGGGTGAAGTAGGAGGTGCCGTCGGCCTCGTATTCGATCGCCTCGCCCTGGGCCTCGACGGTGTCGGTCAGCTCGACGCGCTCGCCGGTGAAGGGGAGCCAGGACTGGCGTTCGGAGCGGAACTCGTACACCTTCGTGTAGGTCCGCACCAGCAGGCGGTTCTTGCGCGGGTGGAAGGCGGCGGCGGTGATCTGGGCGGAGTTGGCCTTGCCGTTGACGATCGGCAGGGTGAGGTCGGCGACCTTGATCAGCGTGCTGATCACGCCGGGCTTCGGCAGCGGATCCGGGAACTTGTAGACCGGACTGGTGCCGGTGCTGGTCTTCAAGATCACGTAGATCTCGCCGGTGACCGGGTGCACGGCAAGGGCCTCGGCGTCGGGGCGGCGGCCGTCCGGGTAGACGTACGGGAAGTAGTCGCCGGTGAGGGTGCCGCTGGTCTCGCCGGAGGCCAGGTCCGGCTCGCGGACGCGTACCACGGACATGATGTTGTCCGGCTTCTCCGCGTACCCGCTGTTGGTGCCGATGTCGCCCGCGAAGATGCAGCTGCCGGCCGGGCAGGGGCCGACGGCCATGTCCTCCCAGTCGTACACGTTCGGGATCGTCACGGAGTACTTCCCGAGTACCTGGCCGTCGTTCTCGGAGACCGCGATCATGGTCTGCCGGTTCTTCTCGCTCTGGACGTAGAGCACGTCGCGGTTGATCCGGCTGGCACCGAGGCCGGACGGCTGGTCCAGCACGCTCAGCGGGAGCGCGGTGTTCGGCTGGCCGTCGACGTAGCCGTCCCACAGCTGGCCGACCACGATCGGAGCGCTGGACGGGTTGGCGTGCGCCGCGGTCGGCGCGAGCATCGTGCCGAGGGCGAGCAACGGAACGACCAACCGGACGAAGAGCCTCATGTACGACCTACCTCGAGTGATGACGAGCTGCGGGGCCGATCCCTGCCGGCGTTGAGCCTGGCACAGTTTCTGCCACGTCGCAGACGGAGTCGCCAAGGTTCTTCTGAGGTTCACCCGCCCGTCCCCGAAATGGGGCCGACTCCGGAGCCCATGCGCGTCGCTAGGCTTCGATCTCCAGCAGCCGCAGCTCGGGTACCTGCCGGAAGACATGGTCGCCTGACAGCAGCGGCAGCCCATGAGCCACGGCAGTGGCCGCGACCCAGGCGAGGTCCTGGTGGATCTTGTCGGCCAGCGCGTGACCGCGGGCCCGGCAGTTCGCTCGGAGCTCGGCCCAGGCGATGATCACCTCGGGCGTGACGGGAGCGGTGGGTGTCTGCTCGAGATGGGCGGTGAACCGCTCCGTGCTGTCGGGGCTCCACCGATTGGCTCGCGGCAGGAAGCGCAGCTCGGCCTCGGTCTGGGCGGCGATCACCGGTTGCCGCCCGACGAGCAGCCGGCGCCAGCTCGCGACCTGGGGATCGGCGTCCCGGCGGCCGAGGACGACCCGGCTCCAGACGTCGGCGTCGAGCAGGACGAACTGGTCAGCCATCGAGCGCCGCCAGGAAGTCGTCCAGTTCCTCGGGTCCCAGTTCCAGTGGCGGCGGCGCGGGTCTCCGGGCGGCGACCTGGGCGGCCTCGATCAACGACGGTTCCGGCGCAGTGCCGGTGCGCTGGCCGAGGTCGAACTGCTCGGCGATGACCGCCTGCTCCATCCGGTGGTGACCCGTACCTCGGCCGAGCGCCAGGACTCCGGTGGCGGTGACCGGCTCGCCGACCAGGTGTGCTGCGGCCTCGGCGTTCCGGACGTCGATCAGGTCGATCCCGTTCTGCGCCGCGTCACGGAGCCGGAACCGGGCGGTCCGCAGATCGACCATCTCCAGGACGCCGTGGATGCCGGACTCGCCCGTGCCGCCCGGGATCCGCCGCCGCCAGGGATCCCGGCTGAGCAGGCTGGTCCTCACCTCAACCCGACCATGGCCGGGCACCCTGATCTCCGCTCCCTGGGCAGCCTTGCCGAGGGCGACGACGAGTTGGTCCACGGCGTCCGCGACCGGATCGGAGGCGATGGCCGGCCGGGCGTTCCGCTGAATCCCCTGGACCAGGTCCCAGTACGCCTCGTCGACCCCGCTGCTGATCGGATCCTCAAGATCAAGAGCGGCCTCGTCGCCGACGACGAAGATCAGCCGCGCACTGTTCTGGGCCAGCCCGACCCGAACCGTACCGAGCCGTTCCAGGGCGGCGTCGGTCCGCCCCAGTCCCGTCCGATCGGCGACCGCCCGGGTGAGCCGGTACGTCAACTCCTTGAACGCCTTGATCAACGCGAGCGCGTCACCGGCGAGCAGGGTGCCCTCGCGGCTCGGATGTCCGAGCAGGCGGATCTCGAACTCCCGCGTCATCTCCGCCCAACTCCTCCGTGGACCAGCACCATGATCATCGACCTTAGGCCGCCGCTACGACAGTCCCCGGCAGGCCTGGATCAGGGTACGGGGCGCAGGTTGAACTCGTGGCCATCCGGGCCGGCCAGCACGACTCCGTCCGATGACGCGGAGCGGTGGGTCGCACCGAGCGAGACCAGGCGCGCCGACTCCGCGGCGAGGTCGGCGGTCACCAGGTCGAAGCGCTGCCCGGCCTTCGCGCTCCCGGTCTTCTGAACGCCCCAGGAGTCCCAGGAGATCTTGGTACCACCGAGGGGCGACTGGATCGCGGTCTGGTCGCCCTCGTCCCAGACGAGCGGCCAGCCCAGCGCGTCGTGCCAGAAGAGGCCGACCTCCCTGAAGCCGTCGCAGGTGACCTCGCCGAGGTAGCCGGTGCCGGCCAGGAAGTTGTTGCCCGGCTCGATCACACACAGTTCGTTGCCGCCCGGATCGGCGAGCACGACGAAGGGTTCCTCCGGTCCTTGGCCCACGTCGAGGTGGCGACCGCCCAGCTGAAGCGCCTTCTCGACGGTTCGCTGCTGATCAGCCGGGCTGCTGCTGGTCAGGTGCAGGTGCAGCCTCGGCCGGCCGACTGGTTCGGCGGCGGAGGCGACGAAGCGGAGCCCGACCTGGGTGTCGTCACCAGGGACCAGGACGCCGTCGGGCTCGGTGAGGACGTCCCGCCCGAGCATCTCGGCCCAGAACGTCGCCACCGCCTGCGCGTCCGCCACATCGAAGCTCACCGCTTGCAGCCACAAAGCCATCCCCGAACCCTAGACCGGGTTCACCGCTCGGGTGTTCCGGGTTGTCGGTGGAGCCTGCGAGGTTGGCTGCATGAAGGAGATTCTGTGGTCGGCGCTGCGAAGGAACCGTGACGCGTTCCTGTGGAAGCTGGAGGGCCTGGACGAGTACGAGTTGCGTAGGCCGATGACGCGGACCGGTACGAACCTGCTCGGCGTGATGAAGCACGTCGCGGCCGAGGAGTACGGCTACCTCGGGGAGACCTTCGGGCGCCCCGCTCCGGAGCAACTGGCCTGCTTCGAGGACGGAACGGTCTGGGAGGGTGGCGACATGTGGGCGACGCCGGAGGAGAGCGCCGAGTACATCAAGGGGTTCTATCGACGCGCTTCCGCGCACGCTGACGAGACGATCCGGGCGCTGGATCTGGATGCCGTGGGCTCGGTCCCGTGGTGGGGCGAGGGCCGGCGGGCGACCACGCTCGGCGCGATCCTGACCATGATGATCAGCGAGACCTCACGCCATCTGGGACACGTCGACATCGTGCGCGAGCTGATCGACGGTGCGGCCGGAGGGCGGCGAGACGCCACCGGACTGCCCGACACAGACGGTTGGGACTGGGAAGCCTGGGTGGCCCGACTCGAGAACGCCGCCCGCACGGCCGCTGGGCGTTGAGTGGCACATCCACCCCTTGGCGGACACCGAACGTGCGTGCCAGGCTCGGCTGTCATGACAGGCAAGCGCGCCGACGTGTTCCTCACCTGGATGGGACTCATCGACAGTTACACGCTTGACCGAGCGCGGAAGGACCTCAGCCAGGACGAGCTCGACTTCGAGCCGCACCCCGGTGCGTGGGGCATCCGCCCGCGAGGCGATCAACGGACGAAGCACCTCTGGTCCGAGGAGAACGGCGCGTGGGTCGTCGAGTGCGACTGGGACCTGGCGACGGACGAGCTGAACGGCCGGCCCGTGATCATGCCGATGACGACGATCAACTGGCTGCTCAACCACTTCGGCGCCGCGCCCGGCCTGTTCGCCGAACTCGAGATCGTCGGTGGCCCGACCACCCCGACCCAAGAGATCTACAACCGCATGTGGAGCCACACGGTCATCCCCACCGTCGACGAGAGCCTGGCGCGCTTCAACGACGGCTGGGCCGCACTCAAGGAAGCGCTCAGGACCACGACCGACGAGATGCTCGAACGGGACTACCCGGGACATCCCTGGCGGCGCGGTGATCATGCCCTTGCGGCGATGCTCAACGAGGTGAGCCACCACGGCACCCAGATCTGCATGATTCGCGACATCTACGCCAATCGCTACTGCTAGACCCGCCAACGCTGAAGCGGGTCCGTAAATCACCGCCGCACTTGGTAGGACGGCTGCGATGTCACCCACTATCTCAGCGGTGCTTGGTCTGTCACCCTGGACTGACGCCGTCCCGCCAGCACGCGGCTTCTCGGATCCGGGCGGCGAAGGCATGCTGGTCGGCCAGTTCGACCGGGCGGAGCCGGTGCTCACCGCGGATGAAGGCGTCGCCGGTCCAGCGGGGAATGACGTGCAGGTGCAGGTGCCAAACGTCCTGACTACCGGCCGGCTCGTTGTGCTGACGTAACGACGTACCCTCGCAGTGTTCGACCTCGACCAGGGCGCGGGCGGCGCGGCGACACGTTGCCAGCAGTGGCCCGGTCAACGCGTCCGGCAAGACATAGAGGTGCTCGACATGATCAATCGGCACGACGAGCAGGGTGCCCGGGTTGGTCTCCCACCAGTGCGGCGAAACGATGACCGCCGTCGCCGCGTCGCGATAGACCACGTTGTCCGGAGTGCTGATCGGCGTCGAGCCTCCCGCCAGCAAGACACAGAACGGACAGACGTACCCCGCCGGTTCATGAGACCGCCACATCCGCGGATTATCTACCGTGGCCGTGACGGCGGAGCGGCCGGGCAGAGTGGCGGCGTGCCAGAGCGCCGCCCGGCGCAGGCGGCCCGGAGGGCCGCCCTTGATGCGGTGAACGTGCGCCGGAACTTCCGCCGAGCGCTCAAGCTGGTGCCCACGATCAACGAACCCGGCGACTGGACGCCTCGCGAAATGCGGCACTCGTTCGTCTCACTGCTGTCTGAGCACGGGCTGCCCATCGAGGAGATTTCGAAGCTGATCGATCACGTGGAACGACCGTCACCGATCTTGTGTTCCACCACCAACTGCGGCCGGCGGTTCAAACCGGCGCGCCGGCCAGTGCGGCGCGCCAAGCGAACTGCGAGGACCGCACCGTAGGGGGTTATGGGGGACTCGGTCCCCCAACAGATGACCCCCGACATCGGCGAGGTTGCGCAGCAACCGAGCAGGGTGATCCAGAGGGGTGGGCCTAAGTGGACTTGAACCACTGACCTCTGCCTTATCAGGGCAGCGCTCTAACCGTCTGAGCTATAGGCCCGCGACTGCGGAGTGCCCGAGTGGGCACGAACGGACAGATTAGTCCTTCCGGAGACCTTGCTCAAATCGGTATCTCAGCGGCCGTCCCGGAGCCGGTACGCGGAGGGGCTGAGACCGACCTGGCGGCGGAACCTCGTCGAGAAATAGAGGGGGTCGGGGTAGCCGACTTCGGCGGCGATCTCGGCGATCGGCCGCGTCGTCAGGTCGAGGAGTTGCTTGGCCAGATCGATCCGACGGGCCTGGACGTACTGCTGCGGACTGCTGCCGACCTGCTCGGCGAACAGGTGGCCGAGGCGGGAGGGGGAGAGGTTGGCGACGGCGGCCAGGTCGGCGATGGTCAGCGGGTCGGTGAGGTGGCGGCCGACGTGTTCGATGACGGCGAGGACGCGGTCGTCCATCCGGCCCTCGGCGGGATTCTGGGTGTCGCACCAGAGCAGGGCGAGCTCGAGGGCGTTGACGGCGAACAGCCGTCCCCGGGCGAGGCCGCTGAGCGAGTTCCGGGCGGCCAGGGCCAGGGCGTCGGAGACCCGACCGGCCAGGGTGGGGGAGAGGTCGAGGACGCGCAGGCCTGGGGCGGCTTCGGGCCAGTCGAGCAAGGCCAGCCATTCGGCCCGCGGGTGGAAGTGGGCGAAGAGGAGTTCCCAGTGATCAAGGTAGGAGCCGTAGTCGTGTACGGTGCCGGGCCGGAGCAGGGCGACCGAGTCCGGACGGACGATCACCTCGGCCGTCCCGACGCCGAACCGGCCGGCGCCGCCGAGGGTCTGGATCAGCAGCCAGTCGGTCGTGCCGCGGCTGCGGTAGGTCGCATAGTCCGCCCCCTCCGACAGGTGACCGGCCTCGACCGCGTCGACCTGCGGGATGTGCGACTCGACCCGAGTGATGCCCACAGCACGATCTTCCATGAAGTCGGCCGTCGGTTCCATGGCTCGGTTCGGGATCGAGTCGGATGATCAGGTCTATGTCACATATCTTGCTTGATCAGGACGCCGACCTGGTCGACGCCTACCGCCGCAACGGGGTCGTGCACGTGCCGGGGCTGCTCACCGCCGAGGAGGTCGAAACGATCAAGGTCGCGTTCACCGAGCAGGTGGAGCGGGACAACTCGATCGGGCACGACGACGGGGTGCCGACCGACGATCCGCTGGCCCGCTACCCGCGGTTCGTCCAGCCGCACCGACGGTCCGATCTCGAGGTCGGCCGGCTGGCCCGGTCCTGGATGCTGGAGCCACGGCTGATGCAGCGGGTGCAGCGGCTGCTCGGTCCGACGTTCGCCGCCCAGTCGATGTTCTATTTCAAGCCGCCGACCGCCCGCGGCCAGGCCCTGCACCAGGACAACCTGTTCCTGCAGGCGCACCCGGAGACCTGTCTCGCGGCCTGGATCGCGGTGGACGACTGCGATGCCGAGAACGGTGGTCTGATGGTGGTGCCCGGCTCCCACGTGTACGACCTCGAGTGCCCGGAACCGGCCGACCTGAACGAGTCGTTCTCCGCGGTCCAGGTGTCGATCCCGCCGGGCCTGAGCACCGTGCAGACCGAGATGCGGGCCGGTGACGTGCTCTTCTTCCATGGCAGCACGGTGCACGGTTCGCTGGCGAACAGCAGCGACTCCCGATTCCGCCGGTCGCTGATCTTCCACTACGTACCGCAGGCGAGCGTGGAGATCGCCAAGTTCTACCAGCCGTTGCTCACCCCGGGCGGCGACGAGGTGTGGATCGACGAGTCCGCCGACGGCGGGCCCTGCGGCGTCGGCTGGGGGATGGCCGAAGGTCACTGACCTCTGCGCGTACGAAAGCGCCCTGGGCCCGCGCTGGGCTCAGGGCGCTTCGGCTTGGTCCGGCCTGCCCTTCGACAGACTCAGGGAACGTCGACCGACAGGCTCAGGGAACGTCGACTCAGTCCTCGGCGAGGGTGACCTCGAGGCCGCCGAGCATGGTGGCGGCGAGGTTGTAGAGGAACGAGCCGAGGGTGGCCAGGGCGGTCAGGATGACCACGTCGACACAGGCGATCAGCGCGGCGACGCCCATCACCTTCGGCGTGTTCACGTACTCCTCGATCCGGAACGGCGTGCTGTCGTTCGGAGCATCGGTGACCGATCCGATCATCAGGTTGACCGACTCGAACAGGCCGGAGCCCTGCAGCACAGTCCAGATCGCGTAGACCGCGACCACCAGCACGATGCCGGCCGAGATCGAGAACAGGAACGACGTCTTCATCACCGACCACGGGTCCAGCCGGGACAGCCGCAGCCGGGCCTTGCGGGTCCGGCGGGCCTGACCGGCCTTCGGCGGCAGGCCGAGCTCGGTCCGGGACCGTTCGGTCGGCGAACCGGCCGACGCCGCGGTGCCGACCGGCCGCGTCGGCGATCCGACGTTGAGCATCTCGGTCCGGGCCGCGGAGGACGGGCTCGTGGTGGTGGTGCCGGTCCGGGCGGTGTCAGGACGGGGAGCACCCGGTCGCGACGGGTCCGGCTGGCCGGTCCGGGCGGCCGGGCTCGGCTGCGGCCGGGCCCCTTGTCCGGGGCGGGTGACGCCAGGCTGGTTCGCCCGGGCGACCGGAGTGCCGGGCTGCCGCGTTCCCGCCGCGGCACCGGTACCAGCGGCACCGGCACCGGCTGCGCCCGCGCGGGCGACCGGCTGACGCGAGGTGGGAGCACCGCCGGAGGACGGTGATCCGGTCGCCGGGCGCGGCGCCCCCGCGCCACCCGGCTGAGCCTTCTGACCGAGACCGAGCTTGTTCCGCAACGACTCCTTGGAGGCCCCCGGCTGTGGCGCCGGCTGCCGCGCCTGCACCGGCCGCGGCTGCGGGGACTGCGCCGAACTCGGCTGCGGTCCACCCTGGCGCGGGGCTCCGGGCCGGCCCGGCTGAGCCGCGCCGTTCCGCCCGTAGCTGCCGTTGCCGTTGCCGTTCACCCCGTTGCCGGCGCCGTTCCCGTTGGGGGAGGACTGCCCCGGCGAAGGAACCGGTCGCGGACCGTTGGCCGGCCGCGGTCCGGTGGCGACCCGGCCGGTCCGGTTGGGCGATCCGGCACTGTTCTGACCCCGAGCGGCGTTAGCCGGGCTGTCACCTCCACCGGGTCCCGCACCCCGAGGAGGGATTCCCTCACGGGGAATCTGGCTCCGGTTGGCTTCGCTCACGTCTCATCCTCCTCAGCCCCGCCGGCTTCTGGTTCGTCACCAGCATCCGTTGCTTGCGGGGTGTTTGTCACGGCCTCCGGGGACACGTCCTGCGATTCGTCCTCTGCCGTCTGATCGTCGGCGTCGGCGGACTCGGCGTCCAGTTCGGCCGCTTCTGCTGTTGTCTCCGGATTCAGCGCAATGACCGCCACCGAATCCCCCTCGCGTACGCCAACGAACTTCACACCCATGGTGTCCCGGCCCTTGACCGGCACTTCAGCCACCGCACTCCGGGTGATCTGACCACTGGCCTTGATGGCGATCACTTCGTCATTCTCCGTTACAACCAGCCCTCCGACCAAAGATCCGCGATCTTCGGCCAGCTTCATGGCCTTGATCCCCAGCCCACCGCGGCCCTGCTGGCGGTATTCGGAGACCTTAGTCCGCTTGGCAAAACCGCCGTCGGTGACCGTGAAGACGAACAGTTCGTCCTCCTCGGCCTGCTCCCGGATCGCCGTGATGGAGAGGAGTTCGTCGCCGTCGCGGAACTTCATCCCGGTCACCCCGGACGTCGCTCGGCCCATCGGCCGCAACTGCTCGTCGCTGGCCGCGAACCGGATCGACTGGCCCTTCCGCGAGATCAGCAGCACGTCGTCGGTCGGCGCGCACGGCTCGGCGCCGATCAGCTCGTCGTCCTCGTCGCGGAAGTTGATCGCGATGATGCCGGCCTGCCGCGGCGAGTCGTACGCGGACAGGGCGGTCTTCTTGACCAGGCCGCGCTTGGTCGCCAGCAGCAGGTACGGATACGCCTGGTAGTCCCGGATCGCCAGCACCTGGGCGATCTCCTCGTCCGGCAGGAAGGACAACAGCCCGGCGACGTGCCCGCCCTTGGCATCCCGGCCGGCCTCCGGCAGCATCCACACCTTCGACCGGTAGACGCGGCCCTTGTTGGTGAAGAACAGGATCCAGTGGTGGTTGGTGGTCGCGAACAGGTGGTCGACCTCGTCGTCCACCCGCAGCGACGCGCCCCGGACCCCCTTGCCGCCGCGCTTCTGCACCCGGTACTGGTCGGTGTTGGTCCGCTTGGCGTACCCGCCGCGGGTGATGGTCACCACGACGTCGGAGTCCGGGATCAGGTCCTCGGCCCCGAGGTCTCCGTCGGCCGCGATGATCTGGGTGCGCCGGTCGTCGCCGTACTTGTCGACGATCTCGGCCAGCTCGTCGCCGACGATCTGCCGCTGCCGCTCCGGCTTGGCCAGGATGTCCTTGAGGTCGGCGATCCGGGCCTCGATCTCGGCCAGCCGGTCGATGATCCGCTGCCGCTCCAGGGCGGCCAGCCGGCGCAGCTGCATGTCGAGGATCGCGTTGGCCTGCAGCTCGTCGATCTCCAGCAGCTCGATCAGGCCGTCCCGCGCCTCCTCGGTGCTCGGGCTGCGCCGGATCAGGGCGATCACCTCGTCCAGCGCGTCCAGTGCCTTGACCAGGCCGCGGTAGATGTGGGCGTCCTTCTCCGCCTGGTCCAGCCGATGCTGGGTCCTGCGCTGGATGACCTCGATCTGGTGCGCCACCCAGTAGGAGATGAACTGGTCCAGCCGCAGCGTCCGCGGCACGTCGTCGACCAGCGCCAGCATGTTGCAGCCGAAGTTGTCCTGCAGCTGGGTGTGCTTGTAGAGGTTGTTCAGCACCACCCTCGGCTGGGCGTCCCGCTTGAGGACGATGACCAGCCGCTGCCCGGTCCGGGTCGACGTGTCGTCGCGGATGTCGGCGATCCCGGTCACCCGGCCGGCGTTGACCAGGTCGGCGATCTTGACCGCGAGGTTGTCCGGGTTGACCATGTGCGGCAGTTCGGTGACCACCAGCATGGCGCGGCCCGACTTGTCCTCCTCGATGTCGACGACGGCCCGCATGGTGATCGAGCCGCGGCCCGTCCGGTACGCGTTCTCGATGCCCTCCCGTCCGACGATCAACGCGCCGTTCGGGAAGTCCGGTCCGGGGATCCGCTCGATGGCGGCGTCGAGCAGCTCTTCCGGGGTCGCGTCCGGATGCTCGAGGTACCACTGGACGGCCGCGGCGACCTCGCGCAGGTTGTGCGGCGGGATGTTGGTCGCCATCCCGACCGCGATCCCCGGCGAGGGGTTGACCAGGACGTTCGGGAACCGGCTCGGCAGGACGACCGGCTCCTGCTCCTTGCCGTCGTAGTTCGGCTTGAAGTCGACCGTGTTCTCGGTGATGTCGCGGACCATCTCCATGGCCAGCGGCGCCATCTTGCACTCGGTGTAGCGCATCGCCGCCGCCGGGTCGTTGCCCGGCGACCCGAAGTTGCCCTGACCCTGAACCAGTGGCGCCCGCATCACCCACGGCTGGGCCAGCCGGACCAGGCTGTCGTAGATCGCGCTGTCACCGTGTGGGTGGTACTGACCCATCACCTCGCCGACCACGCGAGCGCACTTGTTCCAGCCCCGGTCGGGCCGGTAGCCGCCGTCGTACATGGCGTAGAGGATCCGGCGGTGCACCGGCTTCAGCCCGTCCCGGACGTCCGGGAGCGCCCGGCCCACGATCACGCTCATCGCGTAATCGAGGTAGGACTTCTGGATCTCCTCCTGCAGGTCGACGGGCTCCCGACGGTCCGCCGGCGGTGCGATCTCGCTCATTCAGTCACTCCATGATCATTTCGTACGTACGACACGGCAGGCTCAGAACCCTTCGACAGGCTCAGGGACCTTAGATGTCGAGGAACCGGACGTCCTTGGCGTTGCGCTGGATGAACACCCGGCGCTGCTCGACGTCCTCACCCATCAAGATCGAGAACATCTCGTCCGCGCGGGCCGCGTCGTCCAGCGTGACCTGGAGCAGGATCCGGTTGTCCGGGTCCATCGTGGTCAGCCAGAGATCGCCGGCGTCCATCTCGCCCAGACCCTTGTAGCGCTGGATCGGGTTGTTGTTCGGGGCCGGCAGCTTCTTGTTCTCCTCGACCCCCACCCGGAGCAGGGCGTCCCGCTCCGCGTCCGAGTACGCCAGCTCGTGCGGCGCGTTGGTCCAGCGGATCCGGAACAACGGCGGCTGGGCCAGATAGACGTGGCCGGCCTCGATCAGCGGCTTCATGAACCGGAACATCAGCGTCAGCAGCAGGGTCCGGATGTGCGCGCCGTCGACGTCCGCGTCGGCCATCATGATGATCTTGTGATAGCGCAGCTTGTCGATGTCGAAGTCCTCGTGCACGCCGGTGCCGAGGGCTGAGATGATCGCCTGGACCTCGTTGTTCTGAAGGATCTTGTCGATCCGGGCCTTCTCCACGTTCAAGATCTTTCCGCGGATCGGCAGGATCGCCTGGATCCGCGGATCGCGACCGCCCTTGGCCGAGCCGCCCGCCGAGTCACCCTCGACGATGAAGACCTCGCACTCCTCCGGATTGGTCGACTGGCAGTCGCTCAGCTTGCCGGGCAGTCCGCCGCCGCCGAGCAGGCCCTTGCGGTTCCGGGCCGCCTCCCGCGCCTTCCGGGCCGCGATCCGGGCGATCGCCGCGGCCTGGCCCTTGCGGATGATCATCTTGCCCTCGGCCGGGTTCTGCTCGAACCAGTCGCCCAGCGCGGCGTTCACGGCCTGCTGGACGAACGAGCGGGCCTCGGTGTTGCCCAGCTTGGTCTTGGTCTGGCCCTCGAACTGCGGCTCCTCGAGCTTGATCGAGATGATCGCGGTGAGGCCCTCGCGGATGTCGTCGCCGGACAGCTTGTCCTCCGGCTTCTTGATCATGCCCCAGTTCTCGCCCCACTTGTTCGCCGTGTACGTCAGCGCGGCCCGGAAGCCCTCCTCGTGGGTGCCGCCCTCGTGCGTGTTGATCGCGTTGGCGAACGTGTGCACCGACGGCTGGTACGAGGTGTTCCACTGCAGCGCGACCTCCAGCCCGAGGCCCTGCTCCGGCCGCTCCGACTCCAGCGCGATCACCGAGCTGTGCACCGGCTCCTTGCTGCCGGTCAGGTAGCGGACGTAGTCGATCAGGCCCTCGTCGTAGCGGAAGCTCTCGGAGAACTTCTGGCCGCCCTCGTCCAGCCGGTCCGGCCGTTCGTCGGTGATGTCGATCTGCAGGCCCTTGTTGAGGAAGGCCATCTCGCGGAACCGGGTGGCCAGGGTGTCGAAGTTGTACGTCGTCGTCTCGAAGATGTCCTCCGAGGCCCAGAACCGGGTCGTGGTGCCGGTCTCCTCGGTCGCCTCGTGCTGCTCCAGCGGCCCGTCCGGTACGCCGAGCGTGAAGGACTGGGTCCACCGGTACCCGTCCCGCTTCACCTCGACCTCGAACTTCTGCGACAGCGCGTTGACCACCGAGGCGCCCACGCCGTGCAGGCCGCCGGACACCTTGTAACCGCCCTGGCCGAACTTGCCGCCGGCGTGCAGCACGGTGAGGATCAGCGTCACCGCCGGCATCTTCTCGGTCGGGTGCTCCTTGACCGGGATGCCGCGGGCGTTGTCGGAGACCTGGATGCCGCCGTCGGGCAGGATCCGGACGTCGATCATCTTGCCGAAGCCGGCCATCGCCTCGTCGACCGAGTTGTCGACGATCTCGGTGACCAGGTGGTGCAGGCCGCGCTCGCCGGTCGACCCGATGTACATGCCGGGGCGTTTCCGGACCGCCTCGAGGCCTTCCAGCACGGTGATCGACTCGGAGTCGTACTCACCGGGGACGCCGAGGCCTGGGCCTGGTTCGAGATCGGAGACCGGGATCTGGACCTGGGAGAGATCCGGTGTCGCGCCGCTGGTCTGGTCGGTGCCGTCGTTCTGGTCGGGCGTCACGGTCTCGTGATCGGTCACGCGCATAGGCTCCTGTCACACAGGCGCCGCCCACGGGCGTGGGGCGCTCGGGCCCCGTGCGGACGGCGCGGTCAAACGTTTCGGATCCGACTGGCGAAGCCGCAGCGGAACCGTAGAACTTGTCCTCTCCATCCTAGCGCTTTTCTGCCCGATCCCGCTTCCACAGCGGCCGGGTCTCGACCTCAGAGGGCCATTCACAGACTGCCGGAGGCGGATCTGCCCGATTTACAGGTGCGGGTGACAGTCCCCGTACACGCCCGAGCCCTCCACGGCGTTCTGAGGCCGTTTCAGCGCATCGGGCCCGAGCTCGCCGCGAGCCTCGTCGCACTACACTGCTGCGCGTGTCGGAGCAGCAATCCCCGCCCGGGGTCCCAGGCCCGCCCGCCTTCCAGGCGCCGCGGTTGGACGAGACGCCGGTCGCCTCGGAATGGGGCCCGCCGGAGCAGGAACCCGACGAGCGGCGCCGACTGCCAGGTCCGGTCCGCGGCCTGATCGTCGTGCTGGCCGTCGCGGTCCTGGTCGCCGGCGTCTGGGCGCTCGGCGGCTTCAAGGTACGGACCGACACCGACGAGCGGGTCCAGCCGGGGCAGACCATCGAGACCGGCCCGTACGAGTTCGCGTTCAGCAAGGCCACGGCCCAGAAGTCCACCGACAGCGACGGCAAGGTGTCCTGGCAGGTCGTGGTCCTGGGCACGGCCCGGACGACCGGGGACGAGGCCATCTCGCCGAGCAACACGATGTTCGTGGCCAAGGATCCGGAGACCGTCGAGCAGCCCGATGCCGGGGACTCCGAGGTCGGGACCGGTGACACGGGCACCCATCCGGCCTACCTGACGCCCGGGCTGCCGCCGGTGCCGTTCCGGGTCGAGTTCCCGTTCAGTGAGCACTTCAAGCCGAGCGGCCGGATCCTGTTCGCGGTCTACCGGCTCGAGGAGGGCAACGCACTGATCCTCGACACCGGCGAGAAGGCCTGGAAGAACTCCCGGTACGTCTACCGCTACGACATCCCGGTCACCGTACTGCCGGAGCAGAAGGATTCCTGATCAGCGCGGCAGCGGCGGCCGGACCACCTGGAACGGCGCTCCGTAGTCCGTGTACTGGACCGCGATCCCGAAGATCTCGCCGGCGAACTGCTTCGGCACCGTGTAGATCTCGATGAACCGGTACGGCACGCCGACCTTGATCTCGTCGGACTGACAGTCCACCGGGACCTTGCTGTCCTTGAGGTGGTCGAGGTAGACCTCCGACCGCGGCTCCAGCTGGCGGTTGCCAGCCACGGCCAGGTTGGCCTGGCAGAAGAAGTGCTCGCCCTCCTCGACCCGCAGGATCTCGATCTCGGCGGCGACGAACACGGTGCCGGCCTCGGCCAGGTACGGCTGGTCGGGGTAGTCCGGGTTGTCGAAGCGCTCGGTGACGAACAGCTGATGCACCCGGTACTGCGCCTTGTTCACCGTGGTCGCCGACGGCTGGCCGGGCGGCACCTGGACGAACCGGTCGTGCATGTGGGTGTCGGCGTACCAGAGCCAGATGACCAGGTACATCAACACCAGGCAGCCCACGGTGACGAGCATCAGCCAGGACCGGCCGCGGGCGGTCAGCGGACGCCGGCCGGGCTGGGCCTGTTCCGGCTGCGGCTCGGACCACGCCGCGGGGTCGGGGGCCGGCCCGGCCGGCTGCGGTACGGGGGCCTCCGGCCGGTGGTCGTGCAGGTGCCAGTCGCCCGGCTGCTGCGGCCCGTGGTCCGGCGTACTCACTGCAACACCCTCGTGCTCGAGATCCGGCGCTCGGTGAGCTGCCCGCCCTGGGCGGCCTCACGCCACCGGTCCGCGTTCTCCGCCGTGATCCCGAGGTGGACCCGGACCCGGTCGTGGTAGCCGGACAGGAAGCCCTGACTCCAGATCTCCAGGGTCAGGTCGTCGATCTGGTTCGGGTCGACCTCGTACAGGAAATCGGTCGTCTCGCCGTAACCCGGATCGGCCCCGATGTTGGTCAAGGATTCGTACGTGTTGTAGACGCGGTCGCCCGAGAGCAGCCGGGAGCGACCCAGGATGGCCTTGTCGGTGCCGGTCGGGTTCGCCAGATCGATCTGGATCTGGACGAACATGCCGGTGGCCTTGGCCTCGATCGACTCGTCCTGGATGAGGATCTGGCCGACCCGGACGTCGCTCACCGTCAGTTCGGCGCCGTTGATCATGACCTTCTCGTCGAGCTTGCCGGGGATGACCCGGAACTCCTTCTCCGGATCGCTGAGCCGCGTGCCGATGGTGGCCACCACGATGCAGGCCACGACCGCCACCACGGCGAGCAGCTTGGACCGCTGCAGGCGCTGGTTGCGCAGCCGGAGCCGCTCCGCACTCGCGGGTGCCTGATTCGGGGGTGCCGGGTTCGGGGTCGTGGTCATGCCGCCACCTGCGCAGGGGTCGGGGCCGGGAGCCGGTCGGCCGGGTGGGCCCGGGCCCGGAACAGCTCCAGGCAGCGGCGGAACGCGACCGCGAGCAGGCACATCCGGAGCGGCTCGAACGGGAGCGTGTAGATCAGGTTCAGCAGCGGGTCGAAGGGCACCCAGAAGTCGATGTCATGGCCGCCGACGATGCCCTTGACCAGGAGGCGCAGGTAGTTGTTGAGGATCTGCTGGATGGCGTACACGATCACGTACGCGCCGAGGAAGATCACGCCGGCCCGGAGGATCAGCCGTACCGAGTTGATGGTCGGCAGGTACTTGTCGTCGATGTCGCCGAGCACGGCCTCCTTGAACTCGACGAAGAACCGCTGCACCGGTGCGGACGGCGGCTTGATGCCGCGGAACCGGCGCCGGTCGCTGCGGTCGTCGAACGCGGTCGCGCCGCGCAGCCGGTTGGCCAGCGGACGCCGGCTCCGCCACAGCTCGGCGACCGACATGACGTGCGTGCCGTACACCAGGGCGGCGACGGCCAGCCAGATGATCGGCTGGCTGACCACCTCCCAGAACGACGGCCAGACGTTGTCCAGATAGAACCGGACGAGTTGGTCGATCAGCTCCGGCACCCGGAACGGCAGCAGCGCGAGCACGTCCCGGATCGCGTCCCGGGCGGTCGCCAGCCAGCCGACGAAGGCGCGGCTCATCACCCAATTGATGATCTGCTGGATCAGCCGGATGCCACCGAACACCACGACGAGCATGAAGAACGCCTCGAGCAGCGCGACGCCGATGCCGAGTACCCGCCAACCCGTCTTGTCGTGCAGCAGGTCGACGCCGCGGCGGACCACGTAGGCCCCGACGACGACGGCCAGCATCAGCAGCGGCTGGTCGTTGGCGATGTTGCCCAGATGGGTGAGCACGTTGTCGGTGCCGATGGCGCTGTTGCGGACCATCTGGTTGATCCACAGCTCGTTGGCGGCGTCGTTGAGCTGACCGAACGCCGCGTAGATGCCCATGAACGGCAGCAGCGTGACCGCGAGCAGGTGGGTGATCGAGTTGTCCCGGTCGTCCTGCGCGTTGTCCTCCTCCGGGATCATCTCCCGGATGCCCAGTTCCCGACCGACCAGCCGCAGCATCAGCACGATCGGGACCAGCTTGGTCAGGAAGCCGAACGAGAAGATCGCCAGCGTCAGCCAGACGTTCTGACCTTCCACGAAGGCCGCGAACTTGAGGGAGACCTGGAAGCCCAGCCAGCCGAGCAGGTAGATGACTGCCAACTGGGGAAACAGCCGCCACCAGACCTTGATCGTGTCCACGATCAGGATCCGGATGTCGGTCCAGAGTTGGCTGAGCGGGTTCATCGCCCACGCATCCTATTCGGGTCGACGGTCACCGTGCACCACGCGCCCGGGTGTCGACGGTGCCGAACTCCGACGCGTCCTGAACCTGTCGAGGGGACCCGCAGACCCTTCGACAGGCCCAGGGGCGCGTGGTGTGAGCTTCAGCCGGCCTGGACCAGCCCCTGACCGACCTCCCCGAGATCTCCGCAGACGTGGACCGGCAGTCCGAGCCGGGCGAACAGGGCCGCCTTGGCGACCAGCGCCCGGTCGGCGGTCTCGGCGTCCGGGGCGTACGCGACCTGGGCGTGGTTCGCCTTGTGCCGGGCCATGAACTGGTCCCGGCTGACCCCGTGCAGCACGACGTGCATGATCGGCCACTCCGGGTTGGTCGCCTGCTTGCGCCGCTCGGTCTCCTCGGCCGGCAGCTCGACGACGCTGGCCCGACCGAGGTCGACCTGGAGTTTGCCCTCGGCGATGTAGACCCGGGACCAGACGATCTCGCCCGGCTTGGAGACGCCGTTGATGGTGCTGCCGCCGGCCGGGAAGAAGACCGGCTGCTGCCGCCAGCCCTCGGCCTTGTCGTAGCCGCCGAGGTGGGAGGCCGGGACCGAGCCGGAGATTTCGTACACCCAGACGAACTGGCCGTCGTAGTCCTCGCCCCAGCGAACGTCGTGCAGCGTGTTCGCCGGGTCGAGACCCATCGCCTTCCAGATCCGGTTGGTCACCAGGGTGTCGACCGCGACGCCCTCGTCGGCCTCGTTGAAGTGCGGGAACGCCTCGCCCTCGGCGATCACCCGGGAGCCGTCCCTGGTGGTCACCGGCGGCCGGTCGACGTTGTTCAGCAGGCCCTCGACCAGATCGCTGGCCGGCACCAGGTCCTTCAGGCCCTGCTGGTACTGGATGCCGATCGCGTCGCAGCCGAAGTCGTCGGCGATCCGCAGCGCGGCGATGTACATCTTGTACTGCCACCGCAGCTGGGCCTCGGTCAGTTCGGTCTTCTCATCGGTGCCGAGCTTGAACGTCATGCCCTTGCCGGTCAGCCACGCGCCGATCTGGTCCGCCTCGGCGTCGTCGACCTTGAGCATCTCGGCGTAGAGGGCGCTCTGCGAGAGCCGCTCCTTGTAGATGCCCAGCTGGTTCAGCAGCTCGTCGTCGAAGATCGCGTTGTACATGCCCATGCAGCCCTCGTCGAAGACGCCGATGATCGCCTTCTCGTCGGCCAGCTGGTCGGCCAGGGCCTCGCCGAGCGCCTTCTCCGGACCCTCGGCGAAGCCGGTCACCGGGTGCACGTGGCTGCTGTCGTGGGTGATGGTGCCGTTCTGCACCCACTCGGCGATCGCGTCGGTGAAGTAGTCGTCGCTGAAGTCGACGCTCCAGATCGTGCTGTACGGCTTGTCCATCTTGGTCAGGCCGGCGTTGAGGCCGAGCAGCCCGACCAGGCCGGGCCAGTCGCCCGCGAAGTTGGCCACCGTGAGGATCGGGCCCTGGTGGGTCCGCAGGCCGGCCAGCACATGGTGGCTGTACTGCCAGACCGCCTCGGCCACGATCAGCGGCGCGTCGACCGGGATCCGCTTGAACACCTCCAGACCCATCCGCTGGCTGCTGATGAAGCCGTGCCCGGTCACAGGATCGACCGGGTTCGCCCGGATGACCGTCCAGCCCTGGCTCTGGAACGCCTTCGTGACACCGGCCTCGAGCTCCTGCTGGATCGGCCAGCCGGCCGTGTTGGCCGATTCGCGAAGATCACCGCTGGCGATCAGATAGGCGGTCTTGGGTGCCGCCGCCGGTCGGTCGAGCGGCGTCGGGACCGCATAGCTGGTGTTCGCTGACATCGTTGATCTCCTTGTCGAATCTGCCGTTGATCTTCAGGCCGCGGTGAAGCGGGCCGTGCGGCCGGCCGGAACCGGTCCTTGATCATCGGGCGTATAGCTCCGGTTGTTGATCACCAGTTCGGCGACGTCGAGGCTGCCGTGGTCCACGGTCAGCTCGGCGCTGTCGCCGGTGATGGTGACCCGGCCCTGGGCGGTGCCGGTGGTGAAGAGGGTACGGAACGGCTGATCATGATCACCGACGACCGGGGCGAAGGCGAGCCGGCCGGTGCCGGCGTCCCAGTCGAAGCCGGAGCAGGCGATGATCAACGCCCAGCTGGCCATCGAGCGGGCGTAGTGGTTGCCGCACTCCGCCTCGTTCCACGGATTGCGGTTGCGGCCGGTGAACCGCTGCCGTACCGCGCGGGTGATCGTCAGTCCCTCGTCGACGAAGCCCTCGAAGATCAGGTGCGCGGCGACCTGGTACTCGATGCCGGTCCAGACCTCGTCGCTGTAGACGAACGGGAGGGCCGGCCGGCCGCCGTTCGGCCAGGAGCACAAGATCAACCCGGCCTCGTCGTTCAGTGCGTATGTCCGCTGGACGCTGACGTGCTCGGACAGGTCGGGCCGGAAGTTGTGGTCGTACACGGCCTTGATCGCGGAGCGTACGTGATCTTGGTCGAGCAGGTGACCGAGCCCGGCGATGTGGGCGAGGAACTGGCCGAGCAACTGGTCCGACAGCACGCCGAGGCCGAACTGGTAGCGGTGGGCGTCCACGTCGTCGAGCTTCTGGACGTAGAACTCCCCGTTGTAGAGCAGCTCGTCCATCGCCTTGGCACCGGTGCCGGCGGCGTCCGCGTAGCGCTTCGCGCGATCCTGGTCGCCGACCTTCTCGGCCATCGCGGCCGCGGCCCGCAGGGCTCCGTAGAACATCACGCTGCCGAGCGGGTTCGGGCCGTAGAACTCGATGTCGTACGTGTTGTGCTGCACCGACTCCAAGATCAGGTCGCCGTCCGGATCCCAATAGCCGAAGGCGAAATCGACGGCTTCGGCGACCTTGGGCCAGAGGTCGGTCAGGAATTGATCATCGCCGCTGAAGCGCCACTCGCGATACATCCGGAGCACGGTGCCGAGCTGGCCGTCGACCGCCGGATGGGAGAAGTCCCAGGGCTTCGTCCCACCGAAGACGCGCTGGCTGCGGAAGTGCATCCGGCCGCCCTCGTCGGTCTCGGTGAGGAACTCGTTGCGGCGAGCGCTGCGCTCCAGGCTCGGGAAGACGTACGCCAGCGTCTGGGCGTAGTTCCAGACGTGGGTGCAGGTGCCGAGGCAACTGCCGTCGCGGTCGAAGCTGCCCTCCCAGGCCAGGAACTGGCCCTCCGGCGTGCCGTTGTCGATCATGAAACAGGTGGTGCTGCGGGCCACCGAGAGGCTGGCCGCTGCGGCGTCGATCACCTCGGCCGGCAGCGTCGAGCCGAACAGCGCATCGGTGAAGCCGCGGGTGCTCGCCTCCAGGACCGGCAGGTGCTCGTGCACGTGCCCGGCCACTGCCCAGGCGTCCTTGAATCGGGTGGCGTAGTGGTTCAGCACCACCTGGTCGTAGAGCTCGCCGCCGGCGTCCCAGGCCCGGTGCCGGTTGGGCACGTGCCAGGAGAGGACGAACTCGAAGTCGCCGGTCTCGCCGGGGGCCAGGGTGCGGTGCAGGGCGAGGCTGCCGATCCGGGCGCCGCCGGTGGGCGGCTGGTCGTCGTAGCTCTCCCGGGTCTCGGCTTCCAGCCGGCCGTCCGCGGTGAGGTCGTTCCAGAAGGCCTGGACGCCGTCGGACCAGTGCCCGGCCAGCCATCGCGGCTTGACCGAGACGTCGTCGTGCCGGGTGGTCAGCGTCGCGGTGCCGTATCCGAAGGCGTCGGGATCGCCGGCCGCGGTGAAGGTGAGCCCGCGGATCCCGTCCGCCTCGCGGTAGTCGACACTCGGCGCGGTCGGGTAGGTCGGGAAGCCGTTGTGCCGCCAGCCGTCCATCCCGACCGGGCTGGCCAGCGACAGGGCGAGCGTCACCTGCTGGGCCTGGTCGGTCGGATTGTGCACCCGGTAGCGCAGGACGGCCGTCGGCAGCCCGGACTCGGCCGGGTCGAGCGGCACCAGCGGCGTGAACGCCTCCAGCGTCGGCCGGACCGGAACCCGGTCGTCGGCGAAGTCGATCGACAGCAGGGGGTAGCGGCCCAGCATCTCGGCCGAGGCGAACCGCGGCAGGCCGGCGACCCGCCCCCAGCCGTACCCGTCCTCACCCTCGTGCGGCCCGGGGAACCGAGCCTCGAGAACCTTGGTCACCGCCTCGCCGTCACCCTCCGCGGGCCGGACGTCGATCGAGCAGAACGTGAACGGCAGGAGATTCCCCTTGCCCGGACTGTTCTGCAACTCCCAGTCGCGGAAGTCTCCGCGAGCCCCGATCGAGACGTTCCCGGTACCGATGCCGCCGAGCGGGAACGCCGCGACAGTGGCATCGGGACCGAGGGGATGAGTGGATGCGAGGTGAAGGTCAGCTGGCTGCTCAGTTGGCACGCCCCCAGCATTGTCGAAATCGATTTCAGTCGTCAAGGGTGAGGGCAGAGGGGATCGCCTTTCGGGAGCATCTTCGAGAGGGTTCTGGTTGCTGTGGCTCGGGGTGGACTTGGGGATCCCCCTGTGGTCGGGACTCGAGTCGAGCGCTGATCGGGTTGGTTCGGCTGTTCGGACCGGGCGCTTCGGTGATCGTGAAGGGGGGCGGGTTCGCGGGGGGTTCGCGGGGGGGCGAGTCTGGGGTGGGAGCGAGGTCTGGGTGGGAGCGAACGTGAAAGCCAGGCCCGGACGTGAAAGCCAGGCCCGCGCTTGAAGACCAGGCCCGCGCCTGGGGCGAGGGGCCGCGGTGGTCTGACGGGGAGGCCTCGGCGCCGAGCATGATCAACGGCCGGCGCGGTGCGGCGTGCCTTATCGAGTGAGCCGAGGACGGCGAGTGATCACGGCGTCCGCGGAGACGCACCGCCGCCCAGCGTGCCGTGTGCGGGCTCGTCCGCTGGTGCCGGCTGGGCTTCCGTCATCCGGCGGACGGCTGTCCGTCGGTCTTGGTCATCGCCCTTCAGGATCGTCGGCGGATCTGCCAGTTCTTGCGGATCCCTCGCAGGGATCCCATGCCCGAGGGAATCTTGTGCGCACCCGCCCGCGATTCCGTCCCCGCCGGGACGACGACCTCTGCCTACCCGGATTGGCGTCGGTTGTCGACATTCCGACGCTCTCGGGGCGTTGCGAGGTGGGTTTGTCGACAACCCACCCGGACTGCCGGTGTCACGGATCGATCGGTCCTTGGCCGCGTCGGCCCCGATCGACCCGGAGATCAGTGAGACGGTCAGGACGACAGAGCTCCCCACCTCATTGCTGCGCGCCTGCGACTGCGACCGCCCCATCGCAGGCGGATGGTTGTCCGCGCACCTACCCCCTCAGACCCCCGCGAGACCAATCCCTCTCAAGTCCGATGAGAGATCGTGGCCGGTTCGACGCTGTGCGACAGGACGACTTCGCGGGCCGGTTCGGCGTCCCCGCCGATCCGTTCCAGGAGCAGGGTCGCTGCCCGTACCCCCATCTCCCGGGCCGGAAGGCGGACGAGAGTGATCGCGGTGGGGGTGAGCGTGGTGAAAGGCAGGTCACCGATGACGGCGACGCCGAACTTCGGCGGAGTGAGACCTTGTTCGGAGAGCACCTGCAGAGCCCCGACGCCCATCAGGTTGTTCGCGGCGACGACGGCGTCCGGCGGCGGGTCGAGGGCGAGCAGTTCGGCGATGGTGTCGCGGCCGCCCTCGACGCGGAAGTTGGCGTGCCGCAGGTAGGCCTCGGGATCCTCGAACTGGCCGTGCTCGGTGACCACCGCGGCCCAGCCGGCGGCGCGTTCCCGGGCGGTGCCGACGTCCTCGGGGCCGGTGATGCAGGCGATCCGCGTGTAGCCGGCCTCGATCAGCGAGCGGGCGGCGATCTCGCCGCTGTCCCGGTTGGCCATCACGACGGCGTCCACGTCGTAACTGATCGGGCGGTCGACGGCGACCACCGGGCGGCCGCGGTCGATCATCCGCTCGATCTTCGGCTGCTCGGAGACCGCGGCGATGATCACGCCGGCCATGTTCTCCAGCGCCGCGATGTCGACGTAGGTGGCCTCCTTGGCCGGATCGTCGTCACTGTTGCAGAGGACCACCGAGTAGCCGGCGGCCTGGGCGACGTCCTCGACCCCGCGGGCGAGCGAGGTGAAGTACGGGTTCTCGATGTCGGGGATGATCAGCGCGATCACCTCCGACGCCTGCCGGCGCAGGGCGCGCGCGGTCCGGTTCGGCACGAAGTTGAGCTCCTCGGCCGCCTGCCGGACCAGCCGGGCCTTCTCCTCCGAGACCGGAGTGCCGTTGTAGACCCGGGACACGGTGGCCGGGGACACGCCGGCACGGGCGGCCACCTCGAAGATCGTCGCCATTCCTGACCTCCCGGTTCCGGACCACCCCGTTGGCATGCGGCGTCGGTCCCGCCTCGGCGTCGCTTGACTCGCAGTATCGCCGATGGGCGGCGACAACGCCGCATTTCCATCGCCGGTGAAAACACCCTATCGGGCCGTACCCGTCGTTGAAATCGATTACACGCGCGTGTTTGAATTTGCGGAACCGACTACAAGGAGAAGTACGTGTCCCACTTCGGCTCGCTCGCCTCGCTGCGACAGGTTGAAACACGTTCGATCAGCCCCGAGAACTTCGACGGCACCCGCGGTGGCGGCGGGCGCGCGACCGAGGGCACCGGCGCCCGCGCCGCGCGCGATCTCGGTCAGGGCTGGAAGGTGTCGCCGAGTGTCGCGATCAAGCCCGGCGAGACGTTCACCCTGGCCGACATCGACCAGGCGGGCAAGATCACCCACATCTGGATCACCACGCATCGTGATCACTGGCGGCAGTTGATCTTGCGCGCCTACTGGGACGGTGCGGCCGAACCGGCCATCGAGGTCCCGTACGGCGACTTCTTCTGCAGCGGCTGGGGCGTCTTCGACCAGGTCAGCTCCGCCATGGTCGCGGCGAACCCGAACGGCGGCTTCAACTCGTACTGGCCGATGCCGTTCCGCAAGTCCGCGCTGCTCACGCTGGAGAACACCACCGACGCCGAACTGATCGTCTACTACCAGGTGACGTACGAGGTCGGCGGCGACGTGGACGGCACCGGCTACCTGCACGCCCAGTGGCGGCGCAGCAACCCGCTGCCGGACCGGACCACGCACGTCCTGGTCGACGGCGTCGAGGGCAGCGGCCACTACGTCGGCACCTACCTGGCCTGGGGCGTCAACTCGCCGGGCTGGTGGGGCGAGGGGGAGATCAAGTTCTTCCTCGACGAGGACGACGAGTTCCCGACCATCTGCGGCACCGGCACCGAGGACTACTTCGGCGGCGCCTGGAACTTCGACGTGCCGGGCCAGGGCTACACGGCCTTCAGCACGCCGTACCTCGGCATGCCGCAGGTGATCCGGCCGGACGGTCTCTACCGGAGCCAGCAGCGGTTCGGCATGTACCGCTGGCACGTGCCCGACCCGATCCACTTCGCGACCGGGCTGCGCAAGGTCGACATCCAGGCCCTCGGCTGGCACAGCGGCTGGCGCTACCTGCCGCTGCACGACGACATCGCCTCCACCGCCTGGTTCTACCTGGACCGGCCGTCGACGAACCGGCCGCCGGCGCCGACGTTCGACACGATGGAGATCAACGACGGCAGCGGGCACCCGCCGGCCGGCAACGCCTGAGAATCAACCGAACCCTGAGCCTGTCGAAGGGCCTGATGATCTTGGCTCCTTCGACAGGCTCAGGGCGCTTCTGGATCAGGGGAACGAACGGTCCTGGCTCTGGCTGCCGCTGACCGGCCGGTTGGACAGTCCGACCGAACCGTCGCTCTCGCCGTTCGACGCCGCCAGCGCTTCTTGATCATCGGCGCGGGACGCGGCATTGCGCAGGTGTACGGCGTCGTCCGGCTGATCGTGCTTGCGGCGCTGCCGGCTGCGGTAGACCAGGTTGAGCGCCTCCACGCCGATCGCGAACGCCATCGGTACGTAGATCAACGCCTTGTCGACCTTCACCCCGAAGCCGTCGACGATCAGGAACACGCCGATCATCACCAGGAACGACAGCGCCAGGATCTTCACCGACGGGTGCTTGTTGACGAAGCTGAAGATGAACCGGGACGAGAAGAGCATGATCCCGAACGAGAGCACGACCGCGGCGATGATCACCAACAGGTTGTCGATCATGCCGACCGCGGTGATCACCGAGTCGAACGAGAAGACGATGTCGAGCAGCAGGATCTGGACGATCACGCCGGCGAACGAGGCCCGCGCCGCCTTGGTGCCGTGGCCCGGCTCGGCGCCCTCCAGTTTCTCGTGGATCTCCTTCACCGCCTTGTAGATCAAGAACAGTCCGCCGAAGATCAAGATCAGGTCGCGGCCGGAGAAGCCCATCCCCAGGATGGTGAACAGATCCGCCTTGAGGCTGATGATCCAGGACGCCCCGAAGAGCAGCCCGATTCTGATGATCATGGCCAACGACAGACCGAGGTTGCGGGCCTTGGCCTGCTGCTCCTTCGGCAGCTTGCTGGCCAGGATCGAGATGAAGATCACGTTGTCCACGCCGAGCACGACTTCGAGGACGAACAGAGTCAGGAACGCAATGAGCAGTTCGGGACCGAGGTCCAGCGAGAAATCCACCAGCGGAGGATAACGGTGGGCAGGCTACGGCACCTGTGAGCGGACTGAGATTCAGCCGTAGGTATCCCGAGGTCCACGGCCGCGGACCGACCGCCGGCCGTGCTTCCAGGACGGCGCGTCCGGACCGAGCACCCGGATCCTGGTCACCGTACCGTCGCCGAGCTGCTGATTCAGGGTGGCGACCAGCTGCGGGGCCATCGACCGCAGCGATGTCGCCCAGGCGGTCGAGTCGGCCCGGACGGTGAGCACCGTGTCGACGTAACTCTCCGGATGGGTGTGCTGGGCGTTCGTGGGGCCGACCAGAGCGGGCCATTTCGACAAGAGGAGGTGGACGCTCACCTCCGTGGTCCAGCCGCGGCTGTCCACCAGCCGTTCGATCGCGCGGCCGAGCAGCTGCGGGTCCCGGTCGTCCGGCCGCGCGCCGGACGACTGCGGTTCGGTGGGCTCCGGACGCGAGGTGCGGGCGCCGTCGGGGCGGCGGCGCAGTCGCCGGGACTGGGCGCCGATCGCCCGGGCGACGTTGCGGGCCAGATTCAGCCCGGTCGGATCATGATCATCGGCGGCCTCGGGGGACCCTTGGCCGGAGCGCGGGGGATCAGGCTCGGCCTCAGTCACGGGTGACCTCGCCACCGGCGACCGCAAACCGGGTGCCGGCCAGCTCGGCCGGCACATCGGCACCGACCGCGGCCGTGACCAGCACCTGCTCGGCGCCGATGACGCCGCGGGCCAGGCGTTCCCGGCGCATGGTGTCCAGCTCGGCGAAGACGTCGTCCAGCACCAGCACCGGTTGGATCCCGTCGTCCTGCAGCAGTTGGAAGCTGCCCAGCTTGCAGGCCAGCGCGTACGACCACGACTCGCCGTGGCTGGCGTACCCCTTGGCCGGGAGCGAGCCCAGCGACAGCACGATGTCGTCGCGGTGCGGCCCGACCAGGGAGACACCGCGCTGCAGTTCGTCGGAGCGACGCTCCCGGATCGCCGTGAGCAACGCCTCGTTCAGCGCTTCGGCCTCGGTCGCCCCGGTCAGGTCGGCGGAGGCCTTGTATTCCGCCGTGGCGTCGTTGTTGGTCGGCGCGATGTCGGCATAGCTCTTCGACACCTGTGGCATCAGGTCGGTCAGCGTCGACAGCCGGGCGGCCAGCAGTTCGGCACCGTTGCGGGCCAGGTGCGAGTCCCAGACCTCGAGGGTCGACTCGGCCTCCGGCCCGGGCTTCCGACCGCCGCGAGCCCGGCCGGCCAGCGACTTGAGCAAGGTGTTGCGCTGCCGGAGCACTCGGTCGTAGTCGGCGCGTACGCCCGCCAGCCGGGGCCACCGCGCCACCAGCAGCTCGTCCAGGAAGCGGCGCCGCTCACTCGGGTCGCCCTTGATGATCGCCAGGTCCTCGGGCGCGAACACCACGGTCCGCAGCACCCCGGCGATCTCCCGCGGCCGCGACACCGGTGACTTGTTGAGCCGGGCCCGGTTCGCCTTGCCCGGCGTGATCTCCAGCTCGAGCAGCAGCCGGCGCTGATCCTCGATGCCGGCCCGCACCCCGGCCCGGACGATCGCGCGCTCGGCACCGGCGCGGACCAACGGCAGGTCGGTGGACACCCGGTGCGAGGACAACGTGGACAGGTATTCGACCGCCTCGACCAGATTGGTCTTGCCCTGGCCGTTGGCTCCGACGAACGTCGTCACGCCGTGGTCGAGCGCGATGTCGACCGCGGCGTAGGACCGGAAATCGGCCAACTGGAGATGGTCGACGTACACGTTGTCCAGACTAACGGTGGGACGACCGCAGACGATCTACGCTGCCGTCGTGACTGAGATCCGTCCGGCCCGCCCCGACGACGCGGCCGCCGTCGCCCAGATCTGGTACGAGGGTTGGCAGGAGGCCCACCGAGGCCGGGTGCCCGATGCCCTGGTCGAGGTCCGGACCCGTGAGTCGTTCGACACCCGCGCCGCAGCCCTGGTCGAGGAGACCAGCGTCGCCGACCAGGACGGCGCGATCACCGGCTTCATCATGATCAACAACGACGAGGTCGAACAGGTGTACGTCGCCGAAGCCGGCCGCGGCACCGGGGTCGCGGACGCCCTTCTCGCCGAGGCCGAGCGCCGCGTCGCCGCCGGCGGCCACCCCCGAGCCTGGCTCGCCGTCGTCGCCGGCAACACCCGCGCCCGCCGCTTCTACGAGCGCAACGGCTGGACCGACGAGGGCCTTTTCGATCACCAGGCCCCCGGCCCGGACGGCCCGATCCCCGTCCCCTGCCACCGCTACGCGAAGTCACTCACCACGTGAAACCAAACCAACCGGACCCGACCATCCGAGAGCCCGCGGACCGCCCCGTCCGGCCGATCATGATCAACAGTCGGTGAGGGCGACCAGCCCGACGCCTGTCGAGACCCGAGTGCCCGAGAGTCCTTGATCCGAAGGCTGGACCGGAGTGACGGGCGCGGGCCCTGACGCGTGTTCGCGGGGAGACGAAGCACCCGCTGGTCACCATCGCCGGGAGGCCAAGACCGAGACCGGCCGCCGGACACCATGATCGCCGCCGGGACCCGGGGATGGGAGCTCATCGGTCGGAGGGTGTGCGCGGACGCTGACGGCCCGGCGGAGATCCCTGGCTCGCGTCCGATCGCGACAACGCGCCCGCCGGGAAGACCTGCGGCCCGGTCCGACCGAGACGATGCACGCGGCTCCACGGCACCACCAACCAGATCAGCGCTCGACTCCTGACCGGATTCCCCGACGAGCGCTGACCGGGAGCGGGGGGTCTGGAGGGGTGGGTGCGCGGATGTGGATGGGCCTGGCGGGAGGCCGCATCGCAGAATCGCGGCAGCGGCACCCGGACCATCGCGGCCGGATGGTTGTCCGCGCACCCACCCCCACAGACCCTTCCCACCAGCGGGCCCCGCGGGAGTCAGATCTCGTCGATCTGCGCTGCTTCTTTCTGCACCGCATGCCCCCCGAACTGATTCCGCATCGCCGCGACCATCTTCATGGCCGGCGAGTCGGGCTGCCGGGAGACGAAGCGGGCGAACAGGGCGGCGGAGATCGCGGGCACCGGGACGGCCAGGTCGATCGCGGCGTCGACGGTCCAGCGGCCTTCGCCGGAATCCTCGGCGTAGCCGCGGATCTCGGTCAGCTGCGGGTCCTCCTGCAGGGCACGAACCAGGAGGTCGAGCAGCCAGGACCTGATCACGGTCCCTTCCCGCCAGGAGTTGAAGGTGGCCGGCACGTCGGTCACCACATCGGCGGTCTCGAGCAGCTCCCAGCCTTCGGCATAGGCCTGCATGATCGCGTACTCCATGCCGTTGTGGACCATCTTCGCGAAGTGCCCGGCACCGTGCGACCCGGCGTGGACGAAGCCGAATTCGCCCTCCGGCTTGAGCGCGTCGAAGATCGGCTGGACGACCGCGACGTCCTCGGCCTCGCCGCCGCACATCAGGGCGTAGCCGTTCTCGAGGCCCCAGACACCGCCGGAGACGCCGCAGTCGATGAACTTGATGCCCTTGCCGCCCAGGAACTCCGCGCGGCCGGCGTCCCCGTCCCAGCGGGTGTTGCCGCCGTCGATGACGATGTCGCCGGGCGCCAGCAGGTCGGCCAGATCCTTGATCACCGCGTCGAGCGCCTGCACCGGGACCATCACCCAGACCACGCGCGGGCCGTCGGTGAGCCGGGCGGCCAGCTCGGCCAGATCCTTGACGTCGGAGATCTCCGGGTTCGTGTCGTACCCGATCACCTCATGGCCGGCGGCCCGGATCCGGGTGGCCATGTTGCCGCCCATCTTGCCCAGTCCAATGAGTCCCAGCTGCATCGAAGTCCTCGCAGTCGTCGGGGGATGAAGGTCAGGCCGGCAGCCGCATCAGCATGATCACGTGCCGGTAGTCGGTCAGCGGTTCGCCGTCCAGCTCGGGCAGGCCGGTCAGCTGACACGGCTTGCTCGGCGCGGTGAAGGCGAGGTTCACGTACGGGGTGTCGAAGACCCCGAGCGCATCGAGCAGGTAGGTGGGGTTGAAGCCCGCCGCCGGCACCGCGATCTCGCCGCCGTCGAGCTGGTTCACCACGGCCTCGATCGCCTCGGACGCCTGGGCCTGGTCGCCGGTCGCCGCCTCGAGCGTGATCGAGTTCTCGTTGATCAACATCCGCAGCGAGGTGTTCCGCTCGGCGACCAGCGCGACCCGGCGGGCGGCCGCGATAGCCTCGGCCGTGTTGATCCGTACGGTCAGCGCCGGCGCGAAGTTCATGATGTGCCGGACCTTGGGGAACTCGCCGTCCAGCAGCCGGGTGGTGGTCTGCCGCCGGCCCGCGGCGCCGTCGCCCTCGAAACCGATGATGCCGTCGCCCGCGCCGGTCGAGGCCAGACTCAGCGTCACCTTCTCGCCGGCGGTCATCGACTTCGCCGTGTCGGACAACACCTTGGCCGGGACCAGCGCGTTGGCCGAAGTCTGCGGCGACTGCGGATCCCAGGTGATCTCCTTGAGCGCCATCCGGTAGCGGTCGGTGGCGAGCAGCGAGACCTGGTCGCCCTCGATCTCGATCCGGATGCCGGTGAAGACGGGCAGCAGCTCGTCCCGGCCGGCGGCGACGACGACCTGGGCGACCGCGTGCGCGAAACCGTCGGAGGGCAGCGACCCGGTGGACTCCGGCATCTCCGGCAGCGACGGGTACTCGTTCACCGGCAGCGCCTGCAGGGTGAACCGGGCGCTGCCGCAGGTGAGTTCCATCTTGCTGTCGTCGGAGACGATGTCGACCGGCTTGGCCGGGAGGGACCGCGAGATGTCGGCCATCAGCCGGCCGGAGATCAGCGCCTCGCCCTCGTCGGTCACGGTCGCGTTGACGTGGATCTGCGCGGACGTCTCGTAGTCGAAGCTGGAGAACGTGACCCCGGTGGCGTCGGCCCGGACCAGCAGGCCCGCCAGGATCGGCACACTCGGCCTGGTGGGCAGGCTTCGGGCCGCCCACTGGACGGCCTCGGCCAGCACATCACGCTCGAGTCGGATCTTCACGGTTCCTCCTGTGCGGTGTGGCCCGGTCGCGGAACTGGGTGGTCGGGAGCGTGACTTGTCGATGCGGTTGGGGGCGCGCTGCCGTACGCGATCCGGGCCGGCCGGGCGAATGCCCGACGATCATACCGACGATGGCTCCGGTGTGAAGCGGGCCAGCAGACCCCGTGCGGGGTTGTGCACAAGCAGGTGGCCGGGTGACTTCAGCCCTTGAGGTGATGTTTGTCTTCTGGTCGTGGTCGTAGCGGTTGTGCAGACTGGGGAAAACCATTCGTCATCCCTGGTCAGGGTGTGATTCGGTGCCGGGACAATCCTGTGGAATGACAAAAATTACACGGGGAGTATCTTGGGAAAGACTGTTGTTCCCCCGGCTGCGTCCACCGGTCGTCCAGATACTTCGGCCCCGGTTCCACAGTTGTCCACAGTTCTTTCCCCACCTGTGTGAGATTCCTCCCCGACCGGATTGACCTGGGTACGTGATTTTTAACCTTCCGAATCCGGGCAGGCGAACGTCCGCCCTCGCATCCGTATGGAGCGAGGGCGGGGTGGACGGTCAGCGCTGGGACTGGTTCTTGATCCGGTTGGTCAGCTCGGTGACCTGGTTGAAGATGCTGCGACGCTCCGCCATCAGGCCGCGGACCTTGCGATCGGCGTGCATCACGGTCGTATGGTCGCGGCCACCGAACTGCTGACCGATCTTCGGCAGCGACAGGTCGGTCAGCTCGCGACACAGATACATGGCGATCTGGCGCGCGGTGACGAGCGCGTGGGTCCGGCTCTGGCCGCAGAGGTCGTCGATGGTGAGCCCGAAGTAGGCCGCGGTCTGGCCCATGATCGTGCCGCTGGTGATCTGGGCCTCGCCACCCTCGGGGATCAGGTCCTTCAGCACCACCTCGGCCAGCGCCATGTCGACCTGCTGCCGGTTCAGGCTGGCGAACGCGGTCACCCGGATCAGCGCGCCCTCGAGTTCACGGATGTTGGTCTGGATCTTGCTCGCGATGAACTCGAGCACGTCCGAGCCGGCGGTGAGCCGTTCCTGGGCCGCCTTCTTGCGCAGGATCGCGATCCTGGTCTCCAGGTCGGGCGGCTGGACGTCGGTGATCAGACCCCAGCCGAACCGGCTGCGCAGCCGCGGCTCCAGGTTCTCCAGCAGCTTCGGCGGCCGGTCCGACGTCATCACGATCTGCTTCTGTGCGTTGTGCAGCGTGTTGAACGTGTGGAAGAACTCTTCCTGCGTCTGTTCCTTGCCCTCGAGGAACTGGATGTCGTCGATCAGCAGTACGTCGACGTCGCGATAGCGCCGGCGGAACTCGGCACCCTTGTTCTGGCTGATCGCGTTGATGAAGTCGTTGGTGAGTTCCTCGGTCGAGACGTAGCGGACCCGGACCCGGTCGAAGTAATTGCGCACGTAGTGACCGAGCGCGTGCAGCAGGTGGGTCTTGCCGAGACCTGACTCGCCGTAGATCGTCAGCGGGTTGTACGACTTGCCCGGGTTCTCCGCGACGGCGACGGCGGCCGCGTGGGCGAACCTGTTCGAGCCGCCGATGACGAAGGTCTCGAAGGAGTACTTCGGGTTCAGCCGGGAGTTGCTGTCGGGCCGACGCCCCTCACCACTGGATCGTCCGTCGCCGTCGTAGGAATGGAGTCCGGCCAACTGTGGGCGCTCGGGCGCGGGCTCCGGATAGGAGAAGGCACCGTCGCGTTGCGGCTGGTCGTCGAGCTGATCCCGGTGCAGGTCCCGATCCAGGTGGTCGCGATCGAGGTGGTCGCGGTCCAGCCGGACCTGATCCAGCCGGGAGTGATCGATCCGCGGGGGATCGAGCGGGTCGTGGTCGCGCCGGGAACCGGCGTCCAGATCGTCGTCGAGCCGATCCGCGTCGGGCGGCTCGAGGTCCAGCGGCGGTGCGGTCTCCAAGGTGTCGTCCACAACGACCCCGAGCCGGATCGGGCGCTCGAAGCGGCGCCGCAGACTCGACTCGATCTCGTCCCGGAACCGGCTCTCCAACTGGTCCCGGGTGAAGTTGTTGGGTACGGCGACGACGAACTGATCCTGCTGGAGGGCGAACGGCCGACTGGTGATCCACCAGGGACGCAGCCGGGGCTCGGCCTCCGCGTGCACCTGCTGCCAGGCGAGGAGGCTCTCATCGGCGGAGCGGTCGGAGTCGCTCATGTCAGCTCCGCTGCCGATGATGACTCACGCACGTCCAGCTCCCGGCTCGTTGAAGATCACTACCGCCATTATGTTGTGCCTGCGGCCGTGGGGCCGGTCGGACTGCTGTTCAGACTAGTCGTGCTTCCACACACTTATCCACAAGCTGTGAACAAGACAAAGCAAAGCTTCGCCCAGTCCCGAGTCCAGGGAGCGGTTCGATGAGCGACTATGTATCCGTCCGGGGGCGCAGCAGCCCAGTAGCAGTTGATCCCGCATCTCCTGCGTGGCGAGACGCTAGCAATGGCCGTCATGCTTCTGCAACCCACGCCGCGGCATTTGTTCATCCGGTCGGCGTGTCGGCTGGACGGTTGGCACTCTTTGTGGTGCGTGAGCTGGGTCTCGCTGGTTTGACCGGGAACGCTCAGGACCCGTACCGTTGGTCCGGTTGCCGGGACCCCGGCGCCCCGTTCGTTGTGCCCGTGCGTTCCACTCGTAGACCGCGGGACAGGTTTCAGCACTATAGATATGGGAGAAGTCCCGTGAGCAAGCGCACGTTCCAGCCAAGCCACCGTCGTCGGAGCCGTACCCATGGGTTCCGGCTGCGGATGCGTACCCGCGCCGGCCGGTCCATCCTGGCGGCGCGGCGCCGCAAGGGGCGCGCGCGACTCTCGGGCTGACCGAGGTGCGGTCAGATGTTGCCCGCCCGGCTGCGGATGCGCGCGTCCGCAGAGTTCCGAGCGACCATCTCGACCGGACGCAGGATTCGGCGATCGACCCTGATGTTGTACGTGGCTGACCCCAGTGAAGCGGACTCCCCGTCCGCAGCCGGTCCGCGGATCGGGCTGATCGTCGGCCGCAATGTCGGCAACGCCGTGCAGCGGAACCGGGTGAAGCGTCGGCTTCGGCATGGCGTGGCCCGGTTGCTCGAGGACGAGCCCACGGGGGCCCGGATCGTGATCCGTGCGTTCCCGTCGGCCGCCGGCGGATCGGACCGGTTGATCGAGGACCTTTCGTCGGCCTGGCATGCTGGGCTGAACGAGAAGAAGCGAATCCGGCCATGAAGTACGTATTGATCGGCCTGTTGAAGGCGTACCGGCTGTTGATCAGCCCCCTGTACGGCGATGTCTGCCGTTACTGGCCGACCTGCTCGGCGTACGCGCTCCGGGCGGTCGAGGTGCACGGTGCGCTGCGCGGATCCTGGCTCGCCGCCCGGCGCCTGGTGCGCTGCCACCCCTGGGCCAAGGGTGGGTTCGATCCCGTACCGGGAACCCCTGAATTCGAGCGCGAGATGCGCGAACGGGCCGAGAAGGCCAGAACAATGGAGCCCCATGGTCATGGTGCGTGCCGGTGATGAGGTGTTGTCGTGATTGACGGGTTGATCCCGATGCTCGTACCGATGGCGTGGTACGACCCGATCGTGCAGTTCGGCAGCACCTTGATGCAGCCCTTGTACTGGGCGGTTTCCGGCCTCTTGGTGCTGTTCCACTCCCTGTGGTCGCCGCTGCTCGGTCCCGACAGCGGCTGGACCTGGGTGCTGTCGATCGTCTGCCTGACCGTGATCATCCGGGTGTTGCTGATCCCGCTGTTCGTACGGCAGATCAAGTCGTCCCGGCAGATGCAGCTGATCCAGCCGAAGGTGCGGGAACTGCAGAAGAAGTACGGCCACGACCGGCAGAAGCTCGGCGAAGAGACGATGAAGCTCTATCGGGAGGAAGGCGCCAATCCGATGGCGTCCTGCCTGCCGCTGCTGCTGCAGTCGCCGATCTTCTTCGCCCTGTTCCGGGTGCTCGACGGGGCCGCGCACGGGATTCCGCGTGGACAGTGGCTGAAGGATCGCAAGCCTCTGTTGGATTCCCTGCAGAACGCGGAGATCTTCGGGGCGCGGATCTCGGACACGTTCATGGGCGTCGGGTTCGCCAACGGGATCACCAGCATCCACGTCGTCTGTGTGTTGTTGATCATCGCGATGACGGTGACCATGTTCATCACGCAGCTGCAGTTGATGCGGAAGAACATGCCGGCGGAGGCGCTGACCGGTCAGTTCGCGCAGCAGCAGAAGATCATGCTGTACGTGTTCCCGCTGGCCTTCGCCGTCGGTGGCATCAACTTCCCGGTCGGTGTGCTGATCTACTGGTTCACCTCGAACCTGTGGACGATGGGGCAGCAGTTCTACGTCATTCGCCGGAACCCTTCTCCTGGTACGCCTGCGTACGAGGCGTGGGAAGCGCGGCGGCGGGCGAAGGGCAAGCCGGTCACGCCGGCTGACAAGGACAAGAATTCGGCGCCGAACGGCGTCGCACGGCGGAACGGCAAGGGTGCCGAGCCGGCGACGGTTCCGGTGGAGCCGGACGAGCCGAGGGTGGTTCGACAGCAGCCACGTCGGCAGACCAGATCACAGCGCAAACGGTGAGCGCACAACCAGGAGGACCAGTGAACGACACCCAGCAGATCGACCAGGCGACGGTGGCGGATCCCGCGTCGGATGAGCAGGTGCGCACCGAGGTCGACGTACCCGAGGCGGCTGCGGACCAGGACGCGGCGGCTCCGGCTGCCGAACTGGACTCCGACGCGGCCGAAGCGGTGGAAGCGGACGAGCTTGAAGACGACGCCGAGGACGACGACTCGGACGACTCCGAGGACGAGGACTCGGAGGACGAGGACTCGGAGGATGCCGGGCCGACCAGCCGACTCGAGATCGAGGCGGAGGTGGCGGCGGACTACCTCGAGGAGCTGCTCGACATCGCCGACATGGACGGCGACCTGGACACCTTCGTGGACGGCGACCGGGCCCACGTGTCGATCCTGACCGACACCGACGTACTGGTCGGGGCGAACGGAGAGGTGCTCGACTCGCTGCAGGAGCTGGCCCGGCTGGCGGTGCTGACCGAGACCGGGGACCGCAGCCGGCTGATGCTGGACATCGCGGGATACCGCGAGCGTCGGCGCAAGGAACTGACCGATCTGGCGAGCGATGCCGTGACCGAGGTCAAGGAGAGCTCGGAACGGGTGGCCCTCGCGGCGATGAACGCGTTCGAGCGCAAGATCGTGCACGACGTGGTTGCGGCCGCCGGCCTGGTCAGCGAGTCGGAGGGCGAAGAGCCGAACCGGCGCGTCGTGGTCCTGCCGAACGCGTGATCGACCGCTCGACGCTGGATCAGGTCTTCGGGGATAACACTAAAACGACAGAGCGATATGTCGACATATTGATTGATCGAGGTATCGCCTGTGGATTGCTGGGGCCACGTGAGGCCGAGAGCATCTGGCCGCGGCACATCCTGAACTCGGCGGCCGTCCGGGAGCTGGTGCCGGAGGGCACGACCGTGGTCGACGTCGGTAGCGGTGCCGGCCTGCCGGGGATTCCGCTCGCACTGAGCCGGCCGGACCTCGAAGTGGTCCTGCTCGAGCCGCTGCTGCGGCGGGTGACCTTTCTGCAGGGCGTGATCGACGAGTTGGGCCTGGCGCCGCGGGTGACCGTGTGCCGTGGTCGCGCCGAGGATCACGGCATGCGGTACGAGACCGTACTGTCGCGGGCGGTGGCGCCCCTCGGCCGGCTGATCGGCTGGTGCGCCCCGCTGCGTACGGATGGCGGTCAGGTGCTCGCGATGAAGGGAAGCTCGGCCGAGCGCGAGGTGACCGAGGCCCGAGCCGCCCTCGCCGAACACGAGCTGGCGGCCCAGGTGATAACGGTCGGGAGCGCTGCCGCCGGAGCGACTGCGACGGTCGTTCGGATGGCACCGCGGCAGCCGCGTCGCTGATCATGCCCCGCTCTGAGGCGGTCTGTGATCTCCCTTGCTCACAAGGGATTTCGTCATGATCAACTTTTGACGGCGAGCTGACGGACAGGACCGGATCGGCTGCGTGGGGCCCTGCACTCCGCCGACGGGACACTGGTGTTGGAGTTGATCACTGCAGGGCGGGAGTGCTCGCGCGCAGTGGGCCCGACATGATTCGCGTGTCGGTCGGGTCGGGGGCGAGCGATCACTCGGCGACGCGTGACTCAAAGAGTCGGTGGGCATGGCGGCAATCTGGACCCGCGGGCCTCTTGCGAGCCGGGAGCGAGCGCGGGAACGTACTCGGACAATCGTCGAGCGCACGGCATATGGGACGCCGGCGCGCCACTGATGGTGTCGGGTCATACCCCTCCACGGCCACGCCCGCCGTCAGTTGATGAGGTGTTCGGCGCGCCACCTCTGACGTGCAACCGACTGGCGTTCTGAGGCCAGAGCCCGACAGCCCGAGTCCATCCCAGCCTGAGGCCCTAGCAGGAGGGGTACGTTCCCTGCACCGCCGCCAGCGGTTGCTCAGGTTTGCGCGGTGATCCGTCTTGCCCGGCGCGTCGGGTGGCTCCATCGGCTGCGACCGGAGCGTCGGCCGCAGCGGGGCCAAGGGAGAAGCTTCCGGTTCGTGGTGCGGCCTGGAGCTCGCCGAAGTTGCCGGTGCTCCCCCGAGGCCGCGAACATCTGTGACTCTCCCAACCGCGGCATGAGCGGCGGCAGCTCTGTGACCTCCCTGCCCTTGTGTCGAGGCTGGGGCCGGCTCCACATCTCGGGCGGCGGCTGCAACATTGTGGCGTGCGAGCAGAGCTCGCGCGAGGTCGTGGACGATTGGGGTGGCTGGTTGAGTTCGCCTCGTGAGCCGATGCTTGGACCGGCGCAGGTCCTGTTGGTGATCGAGTCCCTGAGAGAGGGCGACGGTAGGACGAGCAGTTCGTGGGTGCGGACTGCGTGCCTACGTGCGGCGACCGGAGCTCGCCGCGAACGGGCGAACGTGCGGCCTGTGCGGTGATGGTGGTGGTGACCGGGCCAGATCACGGTGGGCTGACGTGATCATGATCTGCCGGCCGGCACCGACCGGATGCGGCACGGTCGGGCGAGCTCGGTGAGATCGAGATGTCGACCGTTCCCGGCTACGCCATCCCCGAGGTAGGTGAGAGGTGTGCTGTGGTCTGTGCATCCCGCTCGTAGCCTCACCGCTGCGCTGTGACCTGATCCTCTGAGTGGTTGGTGTGTGGTGCCGTGAACATCGGCATCCCGCAGTGTCCACTGCATGGTTGTTCGTTCGGTGCGGGAGCAGAAGTGATCGAAGCGAAGGCTGCGGTGCGCCCCTTAGGGACCGGTGGCGCGATGAGGTTGCTGGAGTGGTGGCGGAGTTGGTGTCCGAACGAAGCGGAAGTTGGGATCTGGCTTGCTCACAGTTCGCGATCTCGGACATCTCTGGTGTGACCAGGGCCTTCCTGTTCCACGTGAAACAGCGGCGACTGCTGGGCTGGGGTCCAGAGGACCGACAGTGACGACGGGGTCCCTGATCTCGGTTGGTGCGGACTCGGAGGATGTCGGCGGCATCCATCTCGACACTGGACCTCCAAAGGCGCGGCGGTCGAGCTGGTCTGGCTCCGACTCGGGTTCTTGAGTCCCTGGCCGCGTGGTCCTGGAAGCCTCCGGATGAGCCACAGCTGTCGAGGGAGTCCTTCCAGACCCGATCGCGCTCGGATGCCAACGGCGGCTCAAGCGCTCGGATCGCTTGCCGATCATCGCGCCTGCCCGGGACCGGCCAGTGGCGACGCCGGCGGCTCGAACCAGCAAAGGTCGAGCAGGTTGTGCGGCGGTCGGGCGTGACTGAGTCCGGCCACGACGAGTGTGTGAATGAGATCGACCCGGCAGTCGCTGGCTCGATGATCACCCGGTAGGCACGGAGCGTGGATCGTCACGGCACGACACGCGCGTGCCCGCGGAGAGCCGACTCGGTGCAGCAAGGCTGTGTCCACCGCGTCAGCCCGAGGTCTGCAAAGGACCCGCTGCGGGTCCACGCCGAACGTGAGGCGACGGCTTGGGTGCAAGGCCGAGGGCGACGGAGTGGTGGGAACAGCCCTCCGGATCTGCGAGACACAGCGTGCGTCGTGGCAGCACGTGGATTCGGATGGCGACGAGCTGCTCAAGGAGCCGGCGCCGGTGTCGGTGTCCCTGCACCCGGAGGCTTGGGTCTGGGGAGGATCGACGGCGGTCTGATCAATCTAGGAGAAGGTCACGGTCCGTCACGCCGGCGACGATCTGAGGTAAGCGCGCTGCGCGGATCGGGACGAGACCTCCGATCGGTCACTGGTGGGCTGGGGTAGAGGTTCCGACCAACACATCCGCTGCGCACCGAGTTACTCACGAGTCCGGACGTCGGCCGTTGCCCTTCTGTCCCGGCGTTGTGGGGCCCGGCTGGGCCGGGACCTGCCCTCTGTGTACACTCGCCATCGGATGCGACCTTGTGCCGGCTGTCACCGTGAGTCGTGGGCATGGTCCAATCCGGACCGAGGCAGCGAGACCCGTCGTGTGCAGAGAACTGGCGATTGATAGCAGCACGTCAGCTGGGGAGCACTCGAGAGTACGAGCGCTTGCGGCGGCGACGAGACAACGCGCCGGGACTCGCGAGGGCATCCTGGCCACCGAGAGTCAACTGCACGGACGGACATCAGCCAGCACGGACTGCTGACCGCTCGGAGCGGCCAGATCATGCGGCAGGCCGAGTGCCACTTGAGTAGGTGCCGTTTCGAACCGGACCGCGCGACCGGGGTCCACGCCAACTCAGAGGTGTCCGGCGCCGAGTGCCCCGGCGCACGCCGTCAGCGGCATTCCCGTTCCAACCCCTACTTGGGCGCCGGCGCAGGCATCCTTGATCTTGGCGACTGCCTCGACCGGATCCCGGCCAACTCGGTTGTGGCCAGGCGAGTGCCGCGGTGCCGCGGTCGTTGGAGGGCACCCGCCGTGGCATCTCCCGGGCGCTCGATGTGACCCGTTCCCGCGGGAACTGCCTCGAGTCTTACAGTTGATTCCCAGGCCGGAATGAGCACTGGCCGAGCTCGTCAGCGCTGGCATCGGTTCCTGATCGGGTTCTCTGCTGCCGGTCCGGCTCTGCGCAGTCCGAGGTCGACAGTCGCCAGTGCTCCCGAGACCGTCCTACGCCGCCGCCGAATCAATGGGGTCGAAGAATCTCACGCCCCGGGTCTTGTCGATCGGCGCATGGAGGCAAGGATGACTCGGTCCCGAACGAGCTGCGACGAGCGCGTCGAGGGCGCGGGGAGTGAGACCAGCACGAGTTCGTACAGGGTGGCGAGTGGTGTGTGGTGTGGAGTCGACTAAGAACTCTTGCCGTGCAGGGCGGGCGGAGGAGGCTCGGGGAGAGTCAGTGGCGGCCGATTCGGCCTGTCGTCGGAGGTTCCCTGTGGATGGCGCGGTGTGGATGGCGCGGGTGTCGGTGGGCGTCCAGTAACGTAGGCCTGTCGGTAGGGGAGGACGAACGTGCAGGGAACTGGGATGGTGGCATTGCGGCGGGGGGTTCGCCCGGCCGCCCCGGGTGGATTGGGATGGCCCGGGGTCGCGCACGACGCCAAGTCACTCGGTTGGCCCTCTGTTTCACGGGAAACATTGAACTCGGGATCGGTACCTCCTACCAACGGAGCGACGCGTGACGAGTTGCCATCGACGCCAGTCACTGAGGCTCACGGATCGACGGCTGAAGCAACGACGCCTCCCGCTCAGGATCCAGCCGAGCAGCGCGACCAGGGTCCTGCGGGCCCCGATGCTTTCGGAACGGGAGATGAATCACCCACTGCCGTGTCTGAAGCGGAGGTTGTCACTCCGGACGCGGCGCGTGGTGAGAACCAGTCGACGACGGAACCGGCCGACGCTGTCGCAGACGGGCAGTTCGCGGTGACCGAACCCGGCGCGCAGGAGTCGGTCGCGGACCACACCGAGGTGAACGGAAGCGCCGTTCGCACGATCACCGCGCCAACTGACGTCGTGCAGCCCGCCGTGGCGGTACCGGAAGTCGTGCCGGCCCAGCAGGAAGCGACGACGACCGCGCGGGCAGATTCTTTCCCGACCAGCGAATCCGATGCGCCGGCGGTGCCTTCGTCCAACGAGCTCGAACCGACCGAAGCACCTGAGGTCGATGAGGAAGTTGCACCGGCACGGCCGCTGATCGAGCAACTGCCGGCACCGGCGGACACCAGGATCATGGTGGTGGCGAACCAGAAGGGCGGAGTCGGCAAGACGACGACGACGGTGAACCTCGCCGCGGCCCTGGCCATGGGTGGCCTCTCCGTTCTCGTGATCGATCTGGACCCGCAGGGGAACGCGTCGACCGCACTCGGGGTCGAGCACAGCTCCGGCACCCGCGGAACGTATGAGGTTCTGCTCGACGGTGACTCGATCGAGGACTTGGTCGTCGAATCCCAGGAAGCGCCCAACCTCCGCGTTCTTCCGGCGACGGTCGATCTCGCCGCCGCCGAGGTCGAGCTGGTGTCGCTCGTGGCCCGCGAGGGGCGGCTGAACAAGGCGCTTCGCGCGTACCTGAAGGATCACCCGGCCGACTACGTCTTCTTCGACTGCCCGCCGTCGCTCGGCCTGCTCACGCTGAACGCCCTGGTCGCCGCGAACGAGATCCTGATCCCGATCCAGTGCGAGTACTACGCGCTCGAGGGCGTCTCGCAGCTCATGCAGACGATCAACCTGGTGAAGGGTGAGCTGAACGACGAGCTCGAGCTCTCGACGGTGCTGCTGACCATGTTCGACGCGCGGACCAAGCTCGCGGCGCAGGTCGTCGACGAGGTACGCGCCCACTTTGCCGAGCAGACACTGCCGATGGTGATTCCGCGGTCGGTACGCATCTCCGAGGCGCCCAGCTACGGGCAGACCGTTCTGACCTATCAGCCGGAGTCGACCGGCGCTGAATCGTACCTTGCGGCTGCGAGAGAGATCGCCCGCCGCGGAGCAAAGGAGAACTCATGAGCGTCGGCGCCGAGCGTCGTGGACTGGGTCGCGGTCTGGGTGAACTCTTCCAGCGAACCGAGCCGCGCGAGACCACCGAAGCTTCGGAACCGGCACCGGCGCACCCAGTGCCGGAGGGCTCCTACTTCGCGGAGATCGACGCGAACGCGGTCACGCCGAACCCGAAGCAGCCGCGCACGGTCTTCGACGAGGACGCGATGGCCGAGCTGGTCGCCTCCATCGAGGAGGTCGGACTGCTGCAGCCGATCGTCGTGCGGCCGATCGGCGACGGCAAGTTCGAACTGGTCATGGGGGAGCGTCGGTGGCGCGCCTCGCAGCAGGCCAACCTGGAGAAGATCCCTGCGATCGTCCGGGAGACCAAGGACCATGACCTGCTCCGGGACGCCCTGCTGGAGAACCTGCACCGCTCCCAGCTGAACCCGCTGGAAGAGGCCGCGGCGTACCAGCAGATGCTGGAGGACTTCGGCTGTACGCACGAGGAGCTGTCCCAACGGATCAAGCGGTCCCGGCCGCAGATCTCCAACACGATCCGACTGTTGAAGCTGCCGCCGACGGTGCAGCGCCGAGTCGCCGCCGGCGTGCTGAGTGCGGGCCACGCGCGGGCGCTGCTGTCTGTGGAGGACCAGGCGGCGCAGGAGCGGATGGCTCAGCGGGTGGTCGCCGAAGGCCTCTCGGTACGGGCGGTCGAGGAGCTCGTGGCCCTGGGGGAGACCGGTGACGACGAGCCGGTACGGAAGCGGCGCTCGAAGCCGTTCGCACCGAAGGTCGCCGAACTCGCGGACCGGCTGTCCGACCACTTCGAGACCAGGGTCAAGGTCGACCTGGGCAAGACCAAGGGCAAGATCGTGGTCGAGTTCGCCACGGTCGACGACCTGCACCGGATCGTGGCGGCGATGGGCCTGCCGACGCCGAACGTACCGAGCAGCGACTCGGACGCTCCGCGGGACTGAGCAACAAAACAACACAACCACTTATCGATACTGCGACATAGAAATAAGTCGACAAATCGGCTTTCGGGAAGATTCCCCGCGAGACTGGGCAGGATCGCCGCGGAGGCGGAGAATAACGTGATGGAGGCCTCCGACAAGCACGTGCTCGGTCCTGGATTGCTCCCGACCCCGTTCACGGCGGAGGAGATCCGAGAATCCAGCCGATCCGGGAAGACCATCCGGCTGCTGGTCGAGGGCCCCGACGGCTCCACCTTCGAGCGCCTCAACCGCTTCCGGGACGGCGACGACACGGGAGCCACCCTGGACCGCTGGAACGCCGATGCCCCGGACGACGTGTTCACCAGTCGGGTCACCTGGCGCGAACTGCAGGGACATGCTTCATTCCCGGCCGATCGCACCGAGGTCAGCAACGAGTTCGTGGAGCTTCCGCTGGGCCGGCTGGAGTGCGTCCGCTACGACACCCGGGCGACCAGCGACGGCGAGATTCAGACGTTCTGGTTCGCGCCGGCCTATCCCGGCATGCCGGTCCGGTACGAGGTCCCGGCGGGCAGCGGCATGATGCGGACGACCGTTCTGAGCATCGACGCCGGCTGAGGTAGGAGGGTGGTGTCCGACAACACCCCTCCTAGGTCAACGACCGGGTTCGGCAACCTCGGACTCGGCCCGACCGGACGCTTCGGCGGCCTCGAGCTTGGCGAGCTTCTCCCGTACGTCCTTGGTGGCCGACCGTTCCGCGACGAAGGACAGGAACGGCACGGTCCCGGCCAGCGCGATCAAGATCAGCCGCTTCCAGGTCCACTTGGCCCGCCGGCCCAGGTCGAACGCGGTGATCAGCAAGATCATGTAGAGCCACCCGTGCGGCATTCCGGTCCAGGTCACCACGGTCTCGTCGTGCCAGATGTAGCGCATCGGAACCCCGACGCACATCAAGATCACCAAGAGGACCCCGACCACGTAGGCCATGATCCGATACCGAAGCAACGCACCGCGCATGACTACGACTCTACGTCGTAGTTCTTGTCGGTGCCGGGCCGGGGCCGACCGAGGTCACGGGCGATCTTGATGGCCATCCCGATCGCGAAGGCGGCGAACACCCACCACTGCACGGCATAGGCACCGTTGCGCAGCCGGCCGGGCGCATCCGGAAGGCGGTACGGCGAGGGCGCGATCCTCTGGCTGCTCGCCTCGCCCGGCGCCAAGGTGACGTACCCGTTGACCAGGGCACCGGGCCACTGCTGCGCGAGCCGCTGCACCCGGATGGCTGTGATCACGCCCGGCGCGTCGGGATCGTTCTCCCCGGAGTCCTCCGACGGCAACAGTAGGCCGGACTGGGTCAGCGTGCCGCTCGGCGGGGCCGGCGGCTCCGCCACCCCGGCGGGCAGCGCGCCGCGCACCACGGCGACAAGATCTCCGTTCTCCAGCTCGAAGCCGGTCAGCACCCGTACCTCGGCGTCGTCGGCCGACCGGACGAGCAACTGCAGGTCCGGCCGGTAGCGGCCGGTGAAGGTGACCGTCCGGCCATAGCCGTCGGTGACCGTCGAGCCCACCGGCGCAACGTCGGTGAGGGCGCGGGCCGGCTCGGCGGCTCGCTGCGCGGCCGCCTCGAGTCCCTGCGACTGGTAGACCCGTGCCTGCCATACGCCGAGGACGCACATGGCGGCGGCGAGCGCCAGGCCGAGCAGGACGATCCCGGCCCGTTGCAGCGGCAACAGCCGGGACCGATCGGCGACGTCGGACACGATCGTCATCCACGACCCCGGCGGCCGGCCGCCCGGGCCAGATCGGCGCAGGTCTCGCCGAGCCCCCAGCCGGCGGCCTCGATCGCCAACGGCACGGACGATGTCTCGGTCATGCCGGGCGCGACGCTCACCTCAAGGAACACGGGCACCCCGTCCGCCCGGACGATCAGGTCGGTCCGGGACAGGTCGGCCAGCCCGAGCAGCCGGTGCACGGTGAGCGCCACCTCGGAGCATCGCTGCGACACCGGGTCCGGCAGGTCGGCGGGGCAGAGGAAGCGGGTAGCGCCGGCCGTGTAGCGGGCCGCGTAGTCGTAGATCCCCGAGTCGGGCCGGATCTCGACCGCGGGCAGGGCCACCGGGCCGTCGCCGCGGTCGATCACGGTCACGGCGACCTCGGTGCCCTCGATGAACTTCTCCACCACCGCCACCGAGCCGTACGCGAACGCCGCGACCATCGCCGCCGGCAGCTCCTCGGGTGTGGCGACCTTGCTGCAGCCCAGCGCCGAGCCGCTTCGGGACGGCTTGATCATCATCGGAAAGCCGATCCGCTTCGCCAGCGCCGACACCAGCGCCTGCGCGCCGAGCTCGCGGAAGATCTCGTGCGGCAAGGCGACCTGCTCCGGCGTGGCCAGCCCGGCGTCGGCCACCACCGTCGTGGCGATCGACTTGTCGAAGGCGACCCGGCAGGCCGCGCCGTCCGAGCCCACGAACGGTACGTCGAGCAGCCGGAACACCTCCCGCAACGCGCCGTCCTCGCCGGTTTCGCCGTGCAGTAAGGGAAAGACGACGGCACCCGGCAGCGCGTCCAGCCGTTCGACCAGGCCGGAGTCGACGTCGGACTCGATCACCTCGAGGCCCTCGTCACGCAGGGCCTCGGTGACCTGCCGGCCCGAGCGCAACGACACCTCCCGCTCGTGGGAGAGGCCGCCGGCGAGGACCACCACGGTCCCGACGTCAGTCACCCGACTCCTCCGTTCATGATCATGATTCCATGATCGACTCGTACGATGATCAACTCTGGTTCGGCCTCGGCGCCTGGTACGGCAACGCGGGCCCGGTCGGGTCCGTCGGCCCGACCGTACCGAACGTCTCGTGCAGGGCCGCCTCCCGGTTGAGCACCTCACCCAGCCGCCGGGTGCCCTCGATGATCCGCTCCGGCGTCGGATAACAGTACGACAGCCGCATGAACCGGCTCCCGAAACCGTCGGTGTAGAACGCGCTTCCGGGCACGTAGGCGACCCGCGCGGTCACCGCCCGAGGCAGCATGGCCTGCGAGTCGAGCCCGGCCGGCAGGCCGACCCAGACGAAGAAACCGCCGGCCGGGGTGTTCCACGTGCAACCGGCCGGCAGGTGATCGGCCAGACCGGCGATCATGGCGTCGCGGCGCTCCCGGTACATCTCCCGGAACACCTTGATCTGGCCGCGCCAGTCATGATCACGAAGGTACGACGCGACCGCGAACTGGGAGAACACCGGCGGGCACAGGGTCGCGGATTCCTGGGCCAGCACGAGTTTCTCGCGTACGGCGTGCGGGGCCAGCACCCAGCCGATCCGGAAGCCCGGCGCGAACGTCTTGGAGAACGTCCCGAGATAGATCACCAGCTCCGAGTCCAGCGAGCGCAGGGTCGGCAGCGGTTCATGATCGAAACCGAGCAGCCCGTACGGATTGTCCTCGATCAACAACAGGTCGGCCTCGCGGGCGATGGCCAGGATCTCCCGGCGACGCTGCTCGGACTGGGTGACGCCGGCGGGATTGTGGAAGCTCGGGATCGTGTAGAGGAACTTGACCCGCTTCCCCTGCTGGCGCAGGACTTCCAGCGCCTCCCGGAGCGCCCGCGGCGAGAGTCCCTCGGCGTCCATGCCGACGTGGCGTACCTCGCACTGGTAGGCGCGGAAGACGCCGAGCGCACCCACATAGGAGGGCGCCTCGCAGAGCACCACGTCGCCGGGATCGCAGAACAGCCGGGTGACCAGATCCAGGCCCTGCTGCGAGCCGACGGTGACGGTCACGTCGTCCGGGTGCGCGGCGATCCCCTCCAGGCCCATCACCTCGCAGATCGCCTCCCGCAGCATCGGTTCGCCCTGCCCGCTGCCGTACTGCATCGCGACCCGGCCGTCGTCGAGGACCAGCCGTTGCAGCGAACTGCCGACCACGTCGAGCGGCAGGTCGGTGATGTTCGGCATCCCGCCGGCCAGTGACACGACCTCGGGCCGATTGGCCACCGCGAACAGGGCCCGGATGGCCGAGGCCGTCATCCCGTGGGTCCGCACGGCGTACCGGTCGACGTAGTGGTCCAGGCGCGTGTCCCGGCGTCGGACCGGAGGCTCCGCGGGTCCACTCGAGGAATCGGGAGAAGGGGTCACCCCACTAGGGTGCATCACGTCGGCGATCCGCTACAGCCCATCTCGCCACGGCACTAGCATGGTGGGCATGAACAGGGCGCGGCGATCCTCGGCGCCACCGGACTCGGGCGGCCCCAGGCTGCGCCGGTGGTTCGGCTGGCTGCTGACCGGTCTCGCGTTCGGGCTGTTGATCGGCTTCGCGGCGGGGCTGACCCGGCCTCGCCCGGCACCGGGCTTCGCCGACCCCGGGTCTCGCTGATGCGCTCCCGCCGGACCCGACCGCTCACGACGAGCGACCTGAACCGGCTGCCGCCTTCTTGTCTGGAAGCGATGCCGGGCGTCGACGCGGCCTGGGCCGAACAGGTCTGTGGCCGCTGGGGCGCTTGCGGCGTGATGACGGTGAACGCCGGCGAGGTGATCGGCTACCTGCTGCTGGCCCCGCCCGACCTGTTGCCCGAGGAAGCGGTCTTCGCGGCCGGCGCGAGCCGGGATGCCGCGGTCCTGCTCACCGGTTGGGTGGCCGAACCCCATCGCGGGCACGGGGTCGGCAAACAGCTCGTCCGGTCGGCGGCGGCGCTGGCCGTGCGACGCTCCATCCGGGCTCTGGAGGCGTTCGGTGCCGGCGGTACGGGCAGCAACGGAACCAGGGCCCAGCTGCTGCTGCCGGTCGGTTGGCTCACCGCCGTCGGATTCGAGGTGACCCGGCCGCACCCCGTGACGCCGCGGTTGCGGATGGAGCTCCGCTCGACGGCTCGCTGGCGTTTCGAACTGAGTACGGTGATCGGCCGCCTGTCCGGACTGGTGGCGCGGCCGGCCCCACCGGAGCCGGCCAGCTACGAACCGGTTCGTTTCGAGTCCGGCCGGACCGGGGTGCCCACTCGGGAATCGCACGGCATCTGAGAGAGTACGGGCCATGGCGGAGGGGTTGCCGCGGCTCGCGGTCGTCGGAATTCACGGGTACGGGGCGTCCCATCTTCGGGCGGCCACCGAACGACTGGACCGGATCGAGCTGGTCGGGGTCTGCGACACCAAGCCGGACGACAGCGGTCGCCTCGATCCGAGCGTGCCGGTGTTCGGCGACGTCGCCGAGTTGCTCCACCGGACCCGGCCGGAGATCGTCACCATCGCGACCCCGATCCACACCCACCTGCCGTTCGCCGAGGCGGCCCTGCGCTCCGGTGCGGACGTGTTGCTGGAGAAGCCGCCGGTCGCCACGATGGAACAGTTCGACCGGCTGCTCGCGGTCGCCGCGGAGACCGGCCGGGTGGTCCAGATCGGCTTCCAGAGTCTCGGCTCCGCGGCGTTCCCGGCGCTCGATGCCATGATCGACTCGGGCCGGCTCGGTGAGCTGGTCGGCATCTCCGGGGTCGGGGTCTGGCTCCGTACCTTCAGCTATTGGCGCCGTTCGGCGTGGGCCGGTCGCCGGGTGATCGACGGTGTGCCGGTGATGGACGGCGTGATCACGAATCCGCTGGCGCACGCGACCTCGGCGGCGCTGCGGCTGGCGCGGGCCCAGCGGGCGGACGAGTTGGCCGAGGTCGAGGTGGACCTGTTCCGGGCCAATGCGATCGAATCGGACGACACCTCGGTGGTCCGGGTCGTGACCGGCGACGGGACCAAGGTCACCCTCGGCCTGACCCTCTGCGCGGAGCAGTCGCAGGAGGCGCCGTACGTCGAGGTGGTCGGCACCGAGCAGGCGGCCCGGTTCTTCTACACCCAGGACATCGTGGAACTGCGCCCGGCCGACGACCTCACCGGTGCGCCGGCCGAGACGCTGACGTACCAACGGACCAGCCTGCTGGACAACCTGCTCGACCATCGGGCCACCGGTGAGCCGCTGCTCTGCCCTCTCCTCGACACGGGCGGTTTCATGCGGGTGGTCGACGCGGTCGCGGCCGGCGAGCCGCGCCAGTTGGATCCGTCGGCGACCGAGCTGGTCGAGGCCGACGGCGAACAGCGGATGATGATCCCCGGCATCGACGCCTGGGTGCGTCGCGCCGCGTACGAGCACGCGACGTTCACCGCGCTCGGCGCCCCGTTCGCCCGCTGAGCCGACACCTCGGACGCCGTGGCGGCGAGGATCGCCGGCCGCGAACGATGAAAGGTATCAGTGGACCCAACCGGCCGCCCGCGGCCCGGAGCTATTGACCGCCCGTGAGGCCTGGCCTAGTGTTTTGAATCCACGATCAAAACGATTCAATCGCGGATCGACGTACGAGGGGGTGCGTGCCGGTGACCGATGCTGCAAGCCCGGATCGGGGTTCGACCGAACGACCATCACTGTCCCGGCGCTCGCTGCTCCGAGCGGGAGGCCTGCTGACCGCGGGCCTCGCCGTCGGCGCGGGCGCCGGCTGCTCGGTGGTCAGTTCCGGACGGGACGCGACCGCGGTACGGCCGAACAAGGAGCCGGCACCGGGGCGCAAGAAGACCATCGAGATCTACAACATCTGGGGGTCCACGGTCGGCAGCGGCCTGGTCCAGTGCGCCAAGGCGTTCGAGGAGGCGCAGGACGAGATCGCCGTCCGGGTGACCTTCGCTCCGACGCCGGGCGGCGGCAGCACCATCCAGCAGAAGCTGTTCACCGCGATCGCGGGCGGCCAGGCGCCGGACATCGGCTTCTGCGACGCCGCGCTGGCGCCGAGCTGGACCTCGCTCGGGATCATGAAGGACCTGACGCCGTACTTCGAGCGCGACGGGATCCGGCTGGACGACTTCTTCCCGGTCTGCGCGGCCAGCATGGCCTACCAGGACCGGGTCTGGAGCGTGCAGTGGGACGCCGACGCGAACTTCCCGTTCTTCTGGAACAAGGGGTTGTTCGAGGAGTGCGGCCTGGACCCGGAACGGCCGCCGACCACGATCGAGGAGATCGACGCGATGGCGGCGGAGATCAACCGGGTCGAGGGCGGTCAGGCGACCCAGATCGGGATCATGCCCTGGAACCAGTACGGCGGCGGCAACTCGATGCTCACCTGGGGCTACTCGTTCGGCGGCAAGTTCTGGAAGGACGGCACCAACGAGGCCACCACGGACGACGAGCCGAACATCCGGGCGCTGGAATGGATGACCAAGTCCGCGCAGAGCATCGGCGGCGCCGAGGCGGCCGCGATCGCTCCGCCGTCGCTGCAACTGCACCCGTTCTCCACCGGCAAGCTCGGCATGGCCTGCCTGGTCACGCCGAACCTGTTGCAGATCAAGCAGCTGCACCCGGAGATCGAGATCGGTGCCACCCTGCTGCCGTACGCACCGCCGGGAGCCAGCCGGCCCGGTGAGGGAGCCTGGCTCGGCGGCTGGTCCTGCTTCGTCCCGGCCGCCGCCAAGGAGCCGGACGCGGCCTGGGAGTTCATCAAGTGGTTCTCGATCTCCGACGAGGGGACGCAGACCCAGTGGGACAACATCGGCTTCCCGGTCGGGTACGCGAAGGCGCCGGTCAACCAGGTGATCGCCAACGACCCGGACGCCGGGGTCTACCACGAGACCTTGAGCAAGATGGAGCACACCCGGCCGTTGATCACGGTCAGCGAGTTCCACCACCAGCAGATGGAGACCCAGGTGATGGCCGCCGTGTACGGGCAGCTGACCGCCCAGCAGGCCTTGCAGCGGGTCAAGGAACTCAGCCTCCGCGAGGCCGAACGATTCGAACGGGTGGGGTGATCACCGATGGCCACAGTCACCGCGGACCGGGCCCCGGCCACAGCGCGCCGGCGCCCGATGTCCCGCCAGACCAAGAGCAACATCAAATGGGGTTTGATCTTCTGCTCACCGGCGATCGCCGGCTTGTTGATCTTCACCGCCTACCCGGTGCTGCGCTCGCTGCAGGCGAGCTTCACCTCCGGCACCATGCTGACGCCGGGCCGCTGGCTCGGCTTCGACAACTACGCCGACCTGTTCGGTGATTCGATCTTCTGGCAGGCGATGGGGAACACGGTCTACATCCTCATCTGGTCGGTGCCGCTCGGCATCGTCACCGCACTGTCGCTGGCCCTGTTGCTGAACCTCAACGTCCGTGGGCGATCGGTCTATCGGGTGATCTTCTTCATCCCGAGCATCGTGCCGCTGGTCGCCTCCGCCGTGATCTGGTCCTACGTGTTCAACCCGCAGTACGGCGTGCTGAATTCGATCTTGGGCAAGATCGGCATCGACGGCCCGTCCTGGCTGGCCGATCCGGACTGGGCCAAGCCCGCCTTGATCATCATGGCGGTCTGGGGCGTCGGCAACCTGATGGTGATCATGCTCGCCGGTGTGCAGGACGTGCCGGTGCAGCTCTACGAGCAGGCCAAGATCGACGGCGCCGGGGTCTTCTCCCGGTTCCGGCACGTGACGCTGCCGTTCATGTCGCCGCATCTGCTGTTCGCGTTGGTGACCGGCCTGATCGCCGGGTTCCAGTACTTCACCGAGGTTTTCGTGCTGACCAGCGGCACCGGCAGCCCGGCCGGGTCCACCATGGTCGCGGGGATGTACCTGTATCAGAACATCTTCGCGTTCTTCAAGGTCGGCTACGCCAGCGCGATGGCCTGGGTCCTGTTCGTCCTCGCGGCCGTCTGTGCGGTGATCGTCTTCCGTACCGTCGGCCGCCGGGTCTACTACGGGGGGAACTGATCATGTCGAACACCGTTGCCGACGACGCCGTCCTCGGTGAACAGCGCGAGCAGACCCTGGCCGACGTGGGCCGTCGTGATCTTGAAGTGCGGCGCCGACCGTTCTGGTCCCGACTGCTCACCGGCCTGGCCAAGCATGCCGTCCTGATCGGCCTGTCGATCATCTTCCTGATCCCGTTGATTTGGATGGCGACCGGCGCCTTCAAGACCGCCGCCGACCTGAACGCCAGCCCGATCGTCTGGATCCCGGACGAGATCACCTTCGACAACTTCGCCCAGGCCGGACAGTTGTTCCCGCTGGCGCAGTACTTCCTCAACACGGTGATCATCTCGCTGCTCTCGGTGATCGGCGCCGTGATCTCCTCGGCCATGGTCGGGTACGGCCTGGCCCGGATCGAGTGGCCGGGCCGGAACGTGCTGTTCGTGATCATCCTGGCGACGATGATGATCCCGTTCTACGTGACGATGTTCCCGGCGTTCGAGATCTTCCGGACCTTCGGCCTGACCAACACGTGGGTCCCGTTGATCTTGCCGCACTGGCTCGGCGTGCCGGTCTACATCTTCCTGCTCCGGCAGTTCCTCCGGTCGCTGCCGAAGGAGTTGTCGGAGAGCGCCCGGATCGACGGTGCGAACGAGTGGCAGATCTTCACCCGGGTGATCCTGCCCTTGATCAAACCGGCCCTGGTGGCCGTCGGGCTGTTCCAGTTCCTGGTGTCCTGGAACGACTTCCTCGGCCCGCTGATCTACCTGACCGACCCGAACCTCTACACGATCTCGCTCGGCCTGAACTTCTTCAAGGGCGAGTACGCGACCGAGTTCGGCCCGCTGATGGCGGTCAGCACGCTCGCCGTGCTGCCGGTGATCATCCTGTTCTTCATCGCCCAGCGCACGTTCATCCAGGGCATCACCCTGACCGGCGTCAAGGGGTAGTGGAACTACACCATTCGAGCTACCTTTACACCATGGCACTGAACATCAAGGACGCCAGGACCGAGGAGCTGGCTGCCGAGGTCGCCCGCCTCACCTCGGACACGAAGACCGGGGCGATCCGAAGCGCGCTCGAGGAGCGGCTCGAACGGGTGCTCCGGGCGCATCAACGCGGCGCCCGGACGGATCGGCTGCGTCGGTTCCTGGTGGACGAGGCGTGGCCGCAGCTTCCCCTCGAAGTCCGCGGGGTGGAGATCACCAAGGCCGAGCGGGAGGAGCTTCTCGGTACCGCGTCTGAGGGTGTGTGACCACACCCTCAGCGATGGTGCTGGACTCCTCGGCCCTGATCGCCGTGCTGACGGCCGAGCCGGCCAGCAAGAAATTGATCGACAGGCTCAGCGAGGCGACCACGATCCGGGTCGGCGCGCCGGCCTTGGTCGAGGCCGGGATCGTCCTGGTGGCTCGGATCGGGCTGCCCGGAAAGACCTTGCTGGCCAGGTTCGTCGAGGAGGCGGGCGTCGAGGTCGTCCCGATGGACGATCGGCATTGGACGGTCGCCGTGGATGCGTTCGCCCGCTATGGCAAGGGACGGCACCCTGCGGCCCTGAACTTCGGTGACTGCCTCACCTACGCGGTCGCCCGGCTGTCCGGAGATCCGCTGCTCTGCCTCGGCGACGACTTTCCACAGACCGATGTTGATCTTGTGGATGACGGCAGCTGATCAAGATCAAAAAAGATCCCCTGCGGCACGGCTGGGACCGTGCCGCAGGGGATCTCTGGTGTTACGGAGCGCTACGTCAGCGACGGAGGATCAGAAGGCCTTGCCGGCCTCTTGCCCCTCGCTGACCGCGGCCGCCTTGCGCTCGGCGACCTTGCCCTTCAGCTCGACCAGCCGGTCCTCCGGGGCAGCCCGGCGAGCGGCGGCCGGCGGCTGCAGGTCGACGAACTGACCGGACAGCGCGCCGCGGACCCGGTTGTCCGCACCGACCGGAGCCGGGTCGTTGCCCTCGCCACCGAGGTTGCCGCGGATGATGTTGCCGATCACCGCGACGCCGCCGTTGTTGTTGGCGATGGTGACGTTGCCGCCGAAGTAGTTCACATCGGAGCAGTCGTCGATCAGGCTGCCGCCGCCCACCTGAACGGTGCCGTTGCCGTCGAAGGTCGCCGCGCCGTCGATCTCGCTGCCACAGACGACGGAGCCGTCGACGTTGCCGGTGACGGTCAGGCCGCCGGTCAGGGTGGTGTCGATCACGTCGGCGTACGCGGTGCCGGCGCCGGACACCGAACCGGCGACGCTGCTGCCGCCGACGTACAGCTCACCGGAGGCGGACTGCACGTTCTTGGTGATCTTGCTGTCCTCGAAGTACGCGAACGGGACGATCGTCTCGTCGCTCGGCGCCTGGCCCGCGTAGCCGGCCGACAGCGTGGACGCCCCGAAGGTGACGCCGTAGCCGCCGCGGCTGGTGACCTTGCCGGCCACCGTGGTGTTGTAAGCGTCGAGGTAGCCGTCCTCGGCCACCACGACGACACCCTTGAAGACGCCGTCGGTGACGACCAGATCTGCCCCGGCCTGGACGGTCACCTTTCCTTCCACCGTGGTGCCCTCGAGGACACAGGACTTGCCGGCCGGGACGACGAGATCGCCGGGCACGGTGACCGCGCCGCCGGTGCCGACGCACCGGGTGACGAGATCGGCGGAGGCCGTGGTGGTGACGGCTCCGGCCAGAGCGATGCCGGCCAACGAGGCCAGCGCAAGGACGGTACGCGCTTTCATGATCGACTTTCCCCCTCGGTGATGAACGACGCAGCTGCGCGCTGTGACAGGGCGACACTGCTCGATCGACATTTCCACAGACTTGACGCTTGCTATCGGTTGCATGACGCGCGAACGACAGAGCGTCGACTGAAGGTAACCCGGCCCTAAGTGGCCGTCAATGGATCGGCACAAGTGTTCCAATAACTCACGAGCGCTGTCCGACGAATTCAAATCCAGGCCCGGAACTGCTGGCATATCGAGCCGATTCTTGATTGAATCGAGATCAATCATCAGATGAATTCGGAGGAGCGTAGGCGATGACGCAGGACCACGCATGGTTCACCCACGACCGGTTCGGGATGTTCGTCCACTGGGGGTTGTACGCGCTGCCGGCGCGGCACGAGTGGGTGATGCATCGCGAGCAGACCCGGATCGCCGACTACGAGCGCTACCTGCGCTACTTCGAGGCCGATCTGTACGACCCGGAGCAGTGGGCGGCGACAGCCAAGGAAGCCGGCATGAAGTACGTCGTGCTGACCACGAAGCACCACGAGGGCTTCTGCCTCTGGGACTCCAAGCTGACCGACTACAAGATCACCAACACCCCGCACGGCAAGGACGCGATCCGCCCCTACGTCGAGGCGCTGCGCGCGGCCGGGCTGAAGGTCGGGTTCTACCACTCGCTGATCGACTGGCATCACCCCGACTACACGATCGACGTGATCAATCCGCGGCGCGAGGACGACGACATCCCGCAGCAGAACGAGGGCCGCGACATGGCCCGCTACCGGGAGTACCTGCACGGCCAGGTCCGCGAGCTGCTCACCGACTACGGCCAGATCGACTACCTGTTCTTCGACTTCTCCTACCCCGGCCGGGAGCACCCGAACGGGGGCGCGCCGGGCAAGGGCCACGAGGACTGGGACTCGGAGAAGCTGATGGCGCTCTGCCGGGAGCTGCAGCCGAACATCGTGATCAACGACCGGCTGGACATCCCGGGCGACCTGGTCACGCCGGAGCAGTACCAGCCGAGCGGCCCGATGCTGGAGGACGGCAAGCCGGTGGTCTGGGAGGCGTGCCAGACCCTGAACGGGAGCTGGGGCTACGACCGGGACAACGACGACTACAAGTCGCCCGAGTTGTTGATCAAGATGCTGATCGACGGCGTCTCCAAGGGTGGCAACCTGCTGCTCAACGTCGGCCCGACCGGCCGCGGCGAGATCGATCCGCGGGCGCGCGCCTCGCTGGCCGAGATCGGCGACTGGATGGCGTACAACAGCAGGTCGATCTACGGCGCCGGTCCGTCCGAGTTCACCGCTCCGGTGGACTGCCGCTACACCCAGCGCGGTGACCGGCTCTACCTGCACCTGTTCTCGTGGCCGCTGAAGCACGTCCACCTGAGCGGGCTGGGCGGCAAGGTCGAGTACGCACAGTTCCTGCACGACGCGTCCGAGATCGCCTTCTCGGAGGCGGATCCACACGCCGTCGCGCAGAACACCAGCCCCGGCGCGGAGTCGGAGGGCACGGTCACCCTGACCCTGCCGGTCCGGCCGCCCAACGTCGCCGTGCCGGTCGTCGAGATCTTCCTGAAGTAGGTCCGCCCGATGGCGGATGCGCGTGCCTCGGTCCGGACCGCGCATCCGCCCCGACCCGGGCACCGGAAATGGCGTGCAGGGGGTTGAATCATCGGGTTGACTGTCGGCATGTCTGCACGTACTGCGCCGCATCGGGCGACCCCGGAACTCCGTACCGTCACCGAGGAGACCCGGGAGGACTATCTCAAGGCCGTCTCGCGGGGGTTCCACGACACCTTCAACGCCGACGACTGGGGCCCCGGCGTCGAACAGATCGAGCCGGAGCGGAACTTCGGCTTCACGGTCGACGGGCGCTGGGTGTCCAGCACCGGTGCGTACACGCGGGTGATGACGACGCCCGGCGGCTCGGTCCCGGTGGCCGCGGTCACCGTGGTGACGGTGGCGCCCGGCTATCGCCGGCGCGGGTTGCTGACCCAGATGATGCGGCACCAACTGACCCAGGACGTGATCGCCCGCGGGACCGAACCGCTGGCGCTGCTGTGGGCGTCCGAATCTCTGATCTACGGCCGCTTCGGGTACGGCCGGACCACCTCGCAGCTGAGCATCTCCGGCGCGACCCGGGACATGACATTCCTGCCTGGCGTCGACCTCGGCGACGGGTCGGTCGACGAGGTGAGCAAGGACGAGGCGCTGTCGGTGGCGCCCGGGGTACGGGAGAGCTTCCTGGCCGACCGGCCCGGCGCGCTGAACCGGACCAAGCTCGAATGGGACTCGATCGCGCACGATCCGGAGAACCGGCGCCGCGGCAACTCGGAACGGCGTTACCTGCTGCACTTCGCGGCCGACGGGACCCCGGACGGATACGCCGCCTTCCGGACCAAGTGGACCGACGACGGCGGCGAGGTCATGATCAACGAGCTCGATGCCGCGACCCCGCAGGGCTATGCCCGGCTGTGGCGGTTCCTGCTGGACCTGGACCTGATCCGGAAGTTCCGCTTCCACAGCGTGCCGACCGACGAGCCGCTGCGTCAGCTGGTCGCCGATCAGCGGGCGATCAAGACCGAGTGGCACGACGCGACGTACGCCCGGCTGACCGACCTGACCCGGGCCCTGGCGGCCCGCAAGTACGCGACCGACCTGGACGTGGTCTTCGACGTCGCCGATCCGTTCCTGCCGGACCTGGCCGGTCGCTACCGGTTGCAGGGCGGGCCGGAGGGCGCGGAGGTGACCCGGACCGATGCGGCCGCCGACCTCAGCCTGAACGTGCGCGATCTCGGCGCGATCTACCTCGGCGGCACGCCGCTGACCGCGCTGCACCGGGCCGGCCTGATCGGGGAGCACACGCCCGGCAGCGTGCAGGCCACCACCCTCGCGTTCAGCTGGCCGCGCGCCCCGCACTGCCCGGACGACTTCTGATCATCCCCTTCGTTCCCTGAGCCTGTCGAAGGGCCAGGCCCGTTGTGGCTCGCGCTTCGACAAGCTCAGGGAGCGTCGTGGTCACGGCGGGTGCTGACGGTGACGTCCGAGACGTCGACCGTGCCCTCGCCGGCGAAGACTCCGAGCCGGCCGGAGCGGTGGTCGTACACGCGCGCACTCAGCACCACAGCGTCGTCGATCACCGCCACCAGCACGGAGCCGTCCATGATCAACTCGATCGTGTGCTGGCCGGGCGGTAGCGGGCAGGGGCGTTCCAGTTCGATCGCGTACGGGACGTCGCCGGACAGCTGCCACTGCTCGTCGCCGATGCGTCGCCGCGGCCAGCGATCCAGGACGACCCGGTTCCGCCGCGGTTCCAGCCGGAGCCGGTAGCCGATCTCACCTTCGGCGTCGGTTCGCAGCAGCAGCCCGCACTCGGTGACCGGGTCCGTCCAGGTGAACCGCGCCGTGATCCGGGTGGTCCCGGGCAGGTCGACGTCGTCGACGGCGACGGCCAGCCCGGCCGCCGCCAGCCGGCGCGGATCCGCGAGACTCGTCGGCACCGAGGTCGCGAAGCTCGCGGTCAGCTCCGGCGGCAGCCCGAAGGCGAGCGTGCCGTCCGGCCGCTGCCGGGCCTCCACGATCGACAGCGTCCCGGCCCACTGGTACGCGCCGTCGTCGGAATCCCCTTCCCTGGTGGCGATCCAGCCGCAGAAGAAGCGCCGCTCGCCGTCGCCGACCGACTTCGCGGCGTAGTAGGCCCGGCCGTCGATCGCATCGGACTCGGGCACCAGCCAGGGGCCGTCCGGGTCGCGCGCCAGCCGGTACCGGGTGGTGAAGGACTCGGAGAACTCGGAGTAGACGAGATACCACCAGTCGCCGATCCGGAACACGTCCGGGCACTCGAGGGCGAGGTAGCGGCCGGGGCTCCAGAACGGCTCGGCCGGCCGCCAGGTCACCAGGTCGGCCGAGGTGAGCTGGGCGATCACGCCGCGCCGCCGGTCCGGACCGGTGTCGTGCCGGGCCGAGACGAGCATCCGCCACTCCTGGTCAGGCCCGGTCCGGAAGACGAACGGGTCCCGCCAGTCCGCGGTCTCGTAGCCGGCCGTCGGACGCACCGCGAAGTCCGGCTCCTTCTGCCAGGTGATCAGTTCCTGATCGCCGGTCGCGTGCAGCACCACCTGTTCCGGTTGGCCGTCCGGGCCGAGCCGGTGTGGATTGTGGCCGGTGTAGAACAAGTGCGCCCGGTCGCCGTCGATCACCACGGAACCCGTGTAGGCGTTGAAATCCAGGGCCTCCGTGCCGCCGCTGGGCAGCACTACGCCGTGATCATGGAAGCGGACGAAGTCGGTGGTCGACACCAGCGCCCAGGGCATACCTCCGGGGTCCCCGCGACCTTGTTCGGGGGAGCGCAGCGGAGGAGAAGAAGGTCGTGGGGTGGTGGGGCCGCCGGCGCGCGTCTCGTACAGGTAGAACAGCCAGAACCGGCCGTGGTGCCGGAACGGGATGACGTCACCGACCCAGGCTCCGGGCGGCCCGAAGAACACGTCAGACACAGGGAACACCTCGGACACAACTCCTCCTCGTCGAGCACTTGACACGTGTCAGGTCCTGGGAGACAGTAAAGCATCCGAAGACCTGACACGTGTCAGGAATCGACGAGTTCACAGGGAGGTGAACCCATGGTCGACCTTTCCCGCCGAGCCGTGATCGGCGCACTCGGCGCCACCGCGGTCGGTACCGCGCTCTCCTGGCCGCGGCTGACCGCCCAGGACATCCCGGGCCGCGGCGAGGACGTGCTCACGATCTGCCTGTTCGGCACCGCGCAGGACGCCGCCGCCCGATCGCAGTTGGTCGCCGCGTTCCGGGAACGGCATCCCGACATCCGGGTCCAGATCCGTCCGATCCAGGGCGTCGACTGGAGCGACTTCCTGGCCAAGATCCTGACCCTGGTCGCGGCCGGTACGCCACCGGACCTGGTGCTGGTTGCCACCGAGGGCACCCAGCTGTTCGCCGAACGGCTGGGCGAACCGCTGGATCCCTATGTCCGCAGGGATGCCGACGAACTGCGCGACTACTTCGCCGACGTGCACCCGGCGCTGGTGGAGTCGTTCATGTACCAGGGCAGCCTGTTCCAGGTGCCGAACGGCTTCAACGCGGCCAACCTCTACTACAACGCCGAGCTGTTCCGTGCGGCGGGGCTGGACCGGCCCGCCGACGACTGGACGGCCGAGGACTTCCGGGACACGGCACGGGCCCTGACCCGGGCGGCCGGTCCCGACTTCCGGGCGTTCTTCTGGACCAACCGGCTCTGGGGCGGTGTCGTGCCGTGGCTGTATGTCAACGACACCTCAATCCTGTCCACCCGGAGGATGCCGGGCGGGGACTGGCTCTGGTCGGACTTCTATCCCGAGGAGACCGGCCGGGGCGGCGGCTTCGCGTACGAGCAGTCGAATGCCCTGGATCCGCGGGTGGAGGAGAGCTTCGCGTACCTGGCCGAGCTGACTGCCGAAGGTCTGGGCAGCTCGCCGGCCCAGGGCGGCGGGTCGGAGCTGGTGTCCCGGTTCGCCCGCGGCCACATCGGCATGACGCCGGCCGGCGGCTTCTGGATGGACGGACTCTACGAGGGCGGCATGTCGTCCGAGCAGTACGACGTCTGCTACTTCCCCCGGATGCGCGGCCAGCGGCATCAGTTCGGCGCCGACGGGTACGCGATCATGCGCGAATCGCCGCGCAAGGACGCGGCCTGGGAGTGGATCAGGTTCTGCCTCACCCCGGAGGCGGTCCGGCTGGCCATTCCGACACCGAACACCACGCCGGCCCGCCGCTCGGTGATCACCGAGGACTGGCTTCAGGGCCGCGGACCGAAGCACTGGAAGGTCTTCTACGACACCCTGGACAAGTTCGGCGACACGGCGCCGATCCCGGCACCACCGAACCAGGCGGCCGTGGAGACGGCCATGATCAAACACGTTCAGTCGGCCGTCACCGGTCCGCCGCAGAACCTGCGCCGTGTGCTCGGCGCGATGGACCGCGACCTGACCCGAGCCCTGCGGAGGTCCTCATGATCACCACGGCGAATCCCGGCCGTCGACGCAACCAACGCCGCCTGCTGGCCGCGGTCTTCCTCGCGCCGACCATGATCGGCATCGGCGTCTTCGTCCTGATCCCGATCGTCGCCTCGCTGGTGCTGGCGTTCTTCCGCTGGGACGTGATCAGCACGCCGGAGTTCATCGGGCTGGACAACTTCGCCTCGATCGGCGCCGACCCGACGGTGCGGACCAGCTTCCTCAACACGTTCGGCTTCGTGATCATCGCCGTGCTGCTTCAGCTGGCCCTGTCGCTCGGCCTGGCCATGCTGGTGCAGGGCCGGCTGCCGGGCTGGCTCCGGACCTTCTTCCGGTCCTCGCTGTTCTTCCCGTTGATCTTGTCCGCTGCTTCGGTGTCGTTGGTGATGGCGTACCTGTTCAACCAGGAGTTCGGGCTGGTCAATGCCGTGCTACGGGCGATCGGGCTGCCGGCCGTGGGCTGGCTGACCACGCCGACCGGCGCCACCGCCGTGGTGATCGCCGTCTACGTCTGGCAGAACTTCGGCTTCACCTTCCTGCTCTTCCTGGGTGGACTGGCCGGTATCCCGCGGGACGTCTACGAGGCCTCGGCGATCGACGGGGCCCGAGGCTGGAGTCAGTTCCGGCACGTCACCCTGCCGCTGGTCTCACCGACCCTCCTGGTCGCGTCGGTGATGGCGGTGATCAGCGCGCTGCAGATCTTCGACCAGCCGTACGTGCTCACTCGCGGCGGCCCGGAGGACGCCACCCGGACCGCGGTCATGGTGATCTTCGAGACCGCCTTCCGGCAGCTCGAGTTCGGCCGCGCCTCCGCGATCGGGCTGCTGTTGACCTTGATCATCATCGCCGCCACGGCGGCCCAGTTCGTGATCAGCCGCCGGCTGGTCTTCTACCAGTGAGGAGTTGATCATGACGACACTCACCAGCACGCCGACCCGACTGGCCGCACCCGTCACTGGGCCGGTCCGGCGGAGTCCACGACACGTGATCACGCCGGCCGACGTGGCCCGACTGATCGGCCTGGTCGTCGCGACCGCGCTCACCCTCGGGCCGGTGCTCTGGACGCTGTGGACCGCGCTCACCCCGCTGGACACCGAGACCGGGCAGCGCGTCTTCAGTATCGCCGCGTTCGCCGACGTCCTGGACCAGGTCAACCTGGGCCTGCTGGTCTGGAACTCCGCGCTGGTCACGATCCTGGTCGCGGTAGGCCAGATGATCACTGCGGCGATGGCGGGCTACGTCTTCGCCAAGATCGAGTTCCGCGGCCGGCGGTTGTTGTTCGGCCTGGTGCTGGCCACCATGATGGTGCCGCTGCAGGTGACCATCGTGCCGGTCTTCATGCTGCTCCGCGGGATGGGCCTGGCCGACACCCTGCTGGCGTTGATCGTGCCCGCGCTGCCGACGGCCTTCGGCACCTTCCTGATGCGGCAGTACTTCCTCACCCTGCCGACCGAGCTGGGCGAGGCGGCCGAGATCGACGGTGCAGGTCCGTGGCGCACCTTCTTCCTGGTCTACGCGCCGCTCGCCGCACCGGGCCTGGCGATCGTCGGGATCCTGGCCTTCAACTATCACTGGAACGAGTTCTTCCGGCCGTTGATCTTGACCATCAGCGAGGAGAACTTCACGCTGCCGCTCGGCCTGGTGTCGCTGCAGGGCAACCTCGGTACCGGGTCGGTGGCCACCGTGCTGGCCGGCGTGGTGATCTCGATGATCCCCGCCTTGATCGTTTTCGTCTTCGGGCAGCGGCCGCTGCGCGAGGGCCTGACCGCAGGGAGTGGCAAGTGACCGATCCGTTCTTCCCCAGGCTGCATCCGCGCCCGGACCGCGGCTGGATCAACGACCCGAACGGGCTGGCCCGGATCGACGACCGCTGGCACGTCTTCTTCCAGTGGAATCCGGAGTCGATGCGGCACGAACGGATCCACTGGGGCCACGCCTCGTCGCCGGATCTGCTGCACTGGCGGATCGAACGAGCGGCGCTGGCACCGCGAGCCGGCCGTCCCGACGCGTACGGCTGTTACACGGGTTGCCTGGTCGACGACGACGGCACACCGACCGCGGTCTACTCGGCGGTGACCGGCCGGTCCGGCCGGTCCGACGTGCTGCTGGCCCGCGCGGAGGACGGCTCGGGGGAGTGGCGCCAGGATGATCATCCGGTGCTGCCGATGCCGGCGGACCCGCGATTCTCCGATGTGCGGGACCCGTTCCTGTTCGAGTTCGATGATCATCGCTGGGCGATCATCGGGGCCGGCCGGCCGGGTGGCGATCCAGCCGTGCTGGCGTACCGGGTGGACAAGCTGACCGACTGGGTGCCGGCCGGGACCCTGCTGGACCACACCGATCCGGTCGCCGCGGAGTCCGCGCCGGCCGACATCTGGGAGTGCCCGAACCTGGTCCGGGTGGACGGCCGGTGGGTCCTCATCGTGTCGCTCTGGCGCGCCGTCGACAGTCCCGAGCAGCGGGAGCTGTCCGGGGTCCGGGCGCTGATCGGCGACCTCGAGCGCGACGGTGATCAACTCAGGTTCCGGGCGGAGAGCTGCGGACCGGTGGACGCCGGGCCCGCGTTCTACGCGCCGCAGGTCCTCGCCGCCGAGGGCCGCGCCCTGCTCTGGGGCTGGTCCTGGGAGTTGCGGAGCCCGGGGGACGCGGCGGCCGCGGGCTGGGCGGGCAGCCTCACCCATCCGCGTGAGCTGGCGATCCGGGACGGCCGGTTGACCAGTCGGCCGGCGCGCGAGCTCGAGGCCCTGATCGGGGCGAAGCTCACCGGGCCCACGGCCCCTTCGTTCCTGGTCCGGTTCGCCGGGCCCGGGACGCTCGTCGCCGACGGTGCTCCGGTGCTCACGGTGGACGAGCCGACCGAGGTGTGGGTGGACGGCTCCGTGGTGGAGGCCTTTCCCTCGTCCGGCATCCCCTCCACGACCCGCGGCTATCCCGCCGAGGGCTGGAGTGTCACCGGAGCCGCCGACGTGTACGAACTCCGGCTGCCTGGAGACCGTACGGAATAGGGTGACCGCATGCCGACCAGAGCGACCGCGAAGGACGTCGCCCGCCGGGCCGGAGTCTCCCGGTCGGCCGTCTCGATGGTGCTGAACGGCCACGGTGCCGGAAACATCGCCGCCGACAAGCAGGAGGCGATCCGGCGGGCCGCCGCCGAGCTGGCGTACCAGCCGAACCGGGCGGCCGTGAACCTGCGTCGGCAACGGACCCACACGATCGGCGTGATCACCGACGCGATCGCCAGCCACGCCTTTGCGGGCGCGCTGCTGACCGGTGCCGCCGAAGCGGCCCTGGCGCGCGGTTACGTACCGTTGGTGATCGACACCGGCGACGACCCGGACCGGGAGCGGCAGGCCGTGGCGACGCTGCAGGAGCGTCAGGTCGACGGCTTCCTGTTCGCCGCGATGTCCTTGCGCTCCTGGGATCTCGGCGAACCGGCCGAGGCCGGCACCGCGGTCCTGGCCGATGCGATCGACCCGGCCGGTCGGGTCGCCGCGTTCGTACCGGACGAGGTGGCCGGCGGCCGAGCGGCCTGTCAGGAATTGATCGACCACGGCCACACCAAGATCACCGCGCTGGTCGGGGCGGCGAGCTCCCTGGCGGCCGAGCGACGTTGGCAGGGCCATCGCGACGCCCTGCGGACGGCCGGGCTGAAACCGGGCCGCCCGGTCCGGACCGGCTGGACCATCCGGGACGGCTACGAAGCGGCACACCGGGTGCTGGACCGGCCGGACCGGCCGACCGCGATCGCCTGCGCCAACGACCGGGTCGCCGTCGGGGTCGTGCTGGCCGCGCTCGGCCTCGGGCTCTCGGTGCCCGGCGACCTGTCGGTGATGGGGTACGACGACGACGAGAACGTCGCGCCCGAGATGGCCCCGGCCCTGACCACGGTCGCGCTGCCGCACCACGCGATGGGCTGGCAGGCGATGACCCGGCTGCTCGACGTCCTCGACGGCGCTCCCGCCGAGCCCTCCCTCACCCTCCTGCCCGGCCCCGTGATCCGCCGCGACTCGGTCGCCCCGCCAGCCCCCTGACGTTCCCACGCCGACCCCTCCCGCCCCGCCCGGCCCCGCCCGGCCCAGCCCGTCGGTTTTTCACGTCCCGTGAAAAACCGACGCTTTACCAACGAAGCTTCTCTGGTAAAGCGTGAACTTTTCACGTGACGTGAAAAACTGCGAACCCTTGGCAACTGATGGCAAGCGTTTGCCCCTCTCGTGGCTGCCCGCTTAGGGTCGGTTGGCGTGACCACGACGTGGACCTTGTCCGGTTTCGGGGACGAGATCGACCCGGATCCGGTGGTTCAGATCGCGGTCCTGCAGGCACTCGGCGCGCGGTACCTGGAGGTGCGCAGCGCCTGGCGGACCAATGTGGTCGAGTTCGATGATGATCAACTCACTCGGCTGCAGGCAATCCTCACCGAACGCGAGATGGGCGTCTCCGCGATCGCCTCGCCGATCGGCAAGGTCGACGTTGCGGCGCCGTTCGAGAACGAGCTGAAGCGGCTGGATGCGGCGATCAAGGCGGCCGAGCTGCTGGGCGCCGGGTTCATCCGGATCTTCTCCTTCTATCGGGCCGAGGGTGTCGCGGTCGAGTCGATCCGGGACCAGGTGATCGACCATCTCGGCGCCCTTGCCGACCGGGCCGCGCGGGCCGGGCTGGTGCTGCTGCACGAGAACGAGAAGCACATCTACGGCGACCTGCCGTCCCGGGTGCACGACCTGATCACCGCGGTCGACTCGCCGGCGCTCAAGATCGCCTGGGACAACGCCAACTTCGTCCAGTGCGGCGTGCGGCCCTACACCGACGGCTTCGATCTGCTCCAGCCGCACATCGCGTACCTGCAGGTCAAGGACGCCCGCGCCGCCGACGGCACGGTCGTCCCGGCCGGTCAGGGCGACGGCGAACTGGCCGAGACCGTCGCCGGGCTTCGCGATCATGGTTTCGACGGCTTCGCCTCGTTGGAGCCGCACCTCACGCTCGCCGGCCAGCTCGGCGGATTCTCCGGACCGGCTGCGTTCGGCACCGCAGCCCGCGCCTTCGCCCATCTCGCCGAAACCCAGGGAGTGAACCTTCGATGACGAGCCAAGCATCTCCGCGACCGGCTGGAGCCGGACCGACCCGGATCGTGATCATCGGCTGCGGGGTCATCGGCAAGCACCATGCCGTCGTCGCGACCCGGCACGCGGAGTTCGTGGTCGCCGGTCTGGTCGACACCGACCCGGCCGCGATGGAGAAGGTCGCGGACGCCGTGGTGGAACACGGCGGTGACCGGCCGAGCTCGTACGGGAGCATCGCCGAGGCGCTCGCCGCCGGAGCGGACCTGGCCGCGATCTGCACCCCGAGCGGGCTGCACATCGAGGAGGCCGAGGAGTGCCTGGCCGCCGGCGTGCACGTGGTGATCGAGAAGCCGCTCGACGTCAGCGTCCAGCGCGGGGTCGAGTTCGCCCGGCTGGTCGAGGCCGCCGAGCAGCGCGGCCAGGTGGTCAGCGTGATCAGCCAGCACCGGTTCGATCCGGGCAGCCAGGTGGTCCGCAAGATCATCGAAGAGAAGAAGCTCGGCACCGTCACGTCGGCGATGGCGAGCATGGCCTGGTTCCGCAGCCAGCAGTACTACGACTCCGGTGACTGGCGCGGCACCTGGGCGCTGGACGGCGGCGGTGCGGTGATGAACCAGGGCGTGCACACGGTTGACCTGCTGCGCTGGTTCCTCGGCCGGCCGTCCGAGATCTTCGCCCACACGGCGCAGCTGGCGCACGAGCGGATCGAGATCGAGGACACCGCGACGGCGACGATCCGGTTCGAGTCCGGTGCGCTGGCAGCGCTGCACCTGACCACGGCCGCCTACCCGGGCCTGACCGTCCGGCTGCAAGTGCACGGCTCGCTCGGCTCGGCGATCATCGACAACGACGAACTGAAATACCTGCACGCCGGCGACGGCGAGGTGGACGCGAACCTGCGCAGCGCCAAGTCCCGGGCCAACCAGGCCGAGGCCAGCAAGGCCGACGACGAGTTCTCCGGCAGCCGGAACGATCCGAACGCGTTCCTGGCCGGGCATCTGCGGCAGTACGACGACATCGCCGCGGCGATCAAGGACGGCGGCCGGCCGCTGGTCGACACCAACGAGGCGCTGCTCTCGCTGGCGCTGGTCCGGGCGATCTACGTGTCCGCCACGCTCGGCCAGCCGGTCGCGTTCGACGACGTGCTGAACGGCAAGTACGACGACGTCGAGGCCGTGATCAAGGGCCGTCCGGTCGACGTCGCGACGGACGCGTGAGTCTACGGAATCACTGAGGGACAAGGGATTCTCCGCCGATGAGCTCTCGCGCCGTACACCTCGGACTGGGTGCGTTCTTCCGCGCCCATCAGGCCTGGTACACCCACCGGGCCAACCAAGATCAGCCGGGCGATCCCTGGCTGATCACCGCCTTCACCGGCCGTCAGGTGGAGCTGGCCGCCACCCTCACCGCACAGGGGTGCCGCTACACCCTGATCGAGCGCGCCGCCGACGGTGATCATGGGACCGTGATCGAGAGTCTGGGCGCCGCCGTACCGGGTGGCGATCATGAGGCCTGGCTGGCCGCACTCGCCGATCCGGCGACCGGGGTGCTGACCAGCACGGTCACCGAAGCCGCCTATCGGATCCATGATCAGGACCCGGACCGGCTGGCCGCCGGGGAGCCCGGCATCTCTGCTCCGGCAAGAATCCTGGACGGGTTGCGGGCCCGCTTCCGGGCCGGTGGCGCGCCGCTCGCCGTGCTCTGCTGCGACAACCTGACCGACAACGGGACCATGCTCCGTGCCCGGGTGCTGGAGCTGGTCGGTGAGCTCGGCGGGGACGCCGGGCTGGCCGACTGGGTGGCCGAGTCGATCACGTTCCCGTCCAGCATGGTGGACCGGATCACTCCGGCCACCACGCCCGATGATCTTGTCGTCGCGAAGCGGCTGTCCGGTTGGGATGATCAAGCTCCGGTGGTGACCGAGCCGTTCAGCGAATGGGTGATCACCGACGACTTCCCGTCCGGGCGGCCGGCCTGGCACACCGCCGGGGTACGGCTGGTGGACGACGTGGAACCGTACGAGCAGCGAAAATTGTGGCTACTCAACGGAGCCCATTCGCTGCTCGCCTACTACGGGTTGCACCGCGGCCTGGCCACGGTCGCGGAGGCGATGGACGACCCGGCCTGCGTCGCCGCCATGGAGAACGTCTGGGCCGACGCTGCCGCCGTGCTGCCGTTCCAGGACTCGGAGATCACCGAAGCCACGGACGCTCTGCGGGAGCGGTTCGGGAATCCGCGGATCCAGCACCGGCTGGCCCAGATCGCCGCCGACGGCTCACAGAAGTTCCCGGTCCGGTTCGGTGAGGTCTACCGGCGCCGTCGGGCCGTCGGACTTGATCATGGAGACGGGCTGCCGCTCGCGGTGGCCGCCTGGATCCGGCACCTGGCCACCGACCAGGTCAAGGACGCCGGTGCCGCCGAGTTGATCACTCGGCTGAACGCCGCGAGCAGCGACGCCGACCGGGTCCGACTGGCCCTCGGCGTGCTCGGCCCGGATGCGGCCGACGATAATGATCTTGCCCGGGACACCGGAGCCCGGCTGACCGAGTTACAGGAGCACAAGTCGTGAAGATCGAACGCGCCGAGGTGATCGTCACCTCGCCGGACCGCAACTTCGTCACGCTGAAGTTGACCACCGACGACGGACTGACCGGACTCGGTGACGCCACCCTGAACGGCCGCGAGTTGTCCGTCGCGTCGTACCTGTCCGACCACGTGGTGCCGTTGTTGATCAACCGGGACGCGCACCGGATCGAGGACACCTGGCAGTTCCTCTACCGGAGCGCCTACTGGCGCCGCGGACCGGTCACCATGGCCGCCATCGCCGCCGTCGACGTGGCCCTGTGGGACATCAAGGCCAAGGCGGCCGGGATGCCGCTCTACCAGTTGCTCGGCGGGGCCAGCCGGAACGGCATCCTCGCCTACGGCCACGCCAGCGGCCCGACCACCGAGGCGTTGTTCGACAGCATCCGCTCCCATCAGGAGCAGGGCTATCGGGCGATCCGGGTGCAGACCGGCGTGCCCGGCCTGAAGGCGATCTACGGCGTCGCGGCCAACCAGACCGCCGAGGGCAACAAGGGCAAGCGGTACGACTACGAGCCGGCCCAGCGGGCCAACCTGCCGACCGAGGAGGACTGGGACACCCGGTCCTACCTGCGGCACCTGCCGAGCGTCTTCGAGGCAGTCCGCAACGAGTTCGGCCCGGAGTTGCCGCTGCTGCACGACGGCCACCACCGGATGACGCCGATCCAGGCCGCCAAGCTGGGCAAGGCGCTGGAGCCGTACGACCTGTTCTGGCTGGAGGACTGCACGCCGGCGGAGAACCAGGAGGCGCTCCGGCTGGTCCGGCAGCACACCACGACGCCGCTGGCGATCGGCGAGATCTTCAACACCGTCTGGGACTACCAGACCCTGATCCGCGAGCAGTTGATCGACTACGTGCGCAGCGCGGTCACCCACACCGGCGGCATCACGCAACTGAAGAAGATCTTGGAGTTCGCCGCGCAGTACCAGATCAAGTCCGGCATCCACGGCCCGACCGACATCTCGCCGGTCGGCATGGCCGCCGCCCTGCATCTTGATCTTGCGATCCACAACTTCGGGATCCAGGAGTACATGAAGCACGGCGACAAGACCAACGCCACGTTCCAGCAGACGTTCACGTTCGACGACGGCTACCTGCATCCGGGTGATCAGCCCGGGATCGGGGTCGAGCTCGACGTGGACGAGGCCGGCAAGTACCCGTACCAGACGGCCTATCTGCCGTTCAACCGGCTGGCCGACGGGACCGTACACGACTGGTGATCATGAACCGAAAGCCCTGAGTCTCGTCGTTGAGACTCAGGGCTTTCGGCTGTTCAGTGCCGTGTCGGCACTGGCTCAGATGCAGACGAGGCCGAGCAGGTCGATGATCTTGCAGTCCCGATCGTCGTCATCGTCGTCGTCGCCCTTGGGCGGCTTGGTCGGCTTGCTGGTCGGCTCCTTGGTGGGTTCCTTGGTCGGCTCCGGATCGTCGGTCGGCGTCGGCTTCCGCGTCGGTTCCGGATCCTCGGTCGGCTCGGGAGCCTTGGTGGTCGGCGCCTTGGTCGGCTCGGGATCCCGGGTCGGCTCAGGGGCCTTGGTCGGAGCCCTGGTGGGCTCCGGTTCCTTGGTCGACGGTGCCTTCGTCGGCTCCTTGACGGCCGGCGGCTTGGTCGGCTGAGTCTGCTTCGGCGCCGGCTTCCTGGTCTGAGTGTCCTTCGGCGTCGCGGTACGGCCTGCGGTGGATCGTCCGGTCGGCGCGCCCGTCTCGCCGGACGGTTCGCCGCGCTCGCCGGACTGTCCCTGCGGGGTGCGGGAGGTCTCCGGCGGTGGCGTCGGGTCCTGCGGCTCGTCGGTCGACGGCTGCTCGGTCGGCGGGGTGGCCGGCGGCTCGTTGGTCGTCGGCGGATCCGTCGGCTGCTGGTTCTGCTCGGCCTCCAGCCGGATCCGGTCCAGTTCCTCCTGCCGTTCCTTGGCCAGGCGCTCGGCCTCGGACCGGCCGGGTTCCTCGGCGCCGGCGCTCCAGACGCCCGGCAGGATGATCCGGCTACCGGGCGCGACACTCGAGTTGACCGGCTGGTGCTGACCGATCACGGCGGTCGTGCTGACCGCCAGCGACAGGCCGAAACCGGCGCCGATCACCAGGAGGCGCCGAAGGCCGGTCTTGCGGGGTGGTGGGGTGCCCTTGTGGTCGGGGGGTCCGCTCTGCGGGGGCGGTGCCGCCGCGCGTCGCGGGTTGGGTGAGTCGGATGAGGGTGTGGGTCGGCCTGACACCGAGTAGGACCTCCTCAACGCGCCATCGGGCCCCCTGCGCGTGTCCTGCTTCAACGGCGAACGTCCCCGATCAACGTCCGTTGTCAAACCTTCGGATCCGAGCGCCCTCCCATGGGTGCTCAGGGCACCCGGCTCGGATCCGAAGGGCTCAGACTACCGAGCCGCCCGGCCCACCGGAACCCTGCACAAGCCACCAGTTCGAGGAAGTTGTGCGGTGGGCGTTATCGTGGTGTTGAACGACAGGGGAGCGCCGTAGGGCGCTGAGAGTGCGACACATCGCAGACCCTCGAACCTGATCCGGTTGACACCGGCGTAGGGAGTCGGGCCTTTCTCGAGCCGCGACGGGCCACCGTCCGGCTTTCCCTTCCATCGACCGTTGGAAGGACCATGATCATGACCACCGAAACCACCTCGACCGACCCGCATCGCGCGGTCGGGCCGCTGTTGCGCTGGCGTACCGTCGATCTGATCACCGCCGTGATGATCGGCGTCGCGTTCGGCATCGCCTTCATCGGCTGGGCGCAGGTGAGCAACCTGACCGGACCGCTGTTCCTCGCTCTGCCGCCGCTGGCCGGGCTGCTCGGCGGATTCTGGTGGTTGCCGGCCGTCGTGGGCGGATTGATCATCCGCCGGCCCGGCGCGGCGCTGCTGGCCATGCTGGTCGGGGCGAGCGTCGAACCGCTGCTCGGCGGTCAGTGGGGCATCAGCACGCTCGGCTCCGGCCTGTTCCAGGGCATCGGCGTCGAGCTCGGCTTCCTGATCTTCGGCTACCGGCGGTTCACCGCCCTGTCGGCGATGCTCGGCGGGATTCTGGCCGGCCTGCTGGAGACGCCGTACGAGTGGCTGACCTACTACCAGGAATGGGCCGTGCCCTACATCCTGCTGTACGCGGTGACGATGATGATCTCCGGCGCCCTGCTCGGCGGCCTGGTCGGATTGGCCCTGGTCAAGGCACTCGCCGCGACCGGCGTGCTGGCACCGTTCCCGCCCGGCCGGGAGCGCGCCGCCGCGCATCAGGTGTAGGCGTGGAGCCGTTCCCGCGCACGGCAGTTCCGGTTCGGGGCTGAGCCGTGGCGGAGTTGCGAGACGTTTCGAGCGAGACCACCGCGACCGGGCTGACCTGGCGGCCGCACGGGCGCCGGGAGCCGACGCTGCGCGACCTGACGCTGACCCTGCGACCCGGCGAGCGGGTGCTGCTCGCCGGCGCCAGCGGGTCGGGCAAGTCCACACTGCTGCGGCTGCTCGCCGGGCTGGCCGATGAGAGCCTCGGTGAGCTGACCGGGGAGTTGCGGCGGTCCGGTGAGGATCGTCCGGGGCGAGCCGGCCTGCTGCTGCAGGACCCGACCCACGCGGTGGTGGCCGAGCACGCCGGGCGGGACGTCGCGTTCGGCCCGGAGAACCGGCGGCTGGAACGACGGGAGATCGCCGACCGGACGCGGCGGGCGTTGGCGGCTGTCGGCTTTCCGTACCCGGCGGCGCGACGGTCCACCGACCTGTCCGGCGGGGAACTGCAGCGGCTCGCGCTGGCCGGCGCGCTCGCCCTCGCCCCCGAGCTGCTGCTGCTCGACGAGCCGACTGCGATGCTCGACCCGGACGGCGCCCGGACGGTTCGGGAGGCCGTGATCGAAGCCGTCGCCGACCGGCCGATCACCGTGGTCGTGGTCGACCACCGCCCCGGTGACTGGCTCGACTTCTGCGACCGGATGCTGGTGCTCGGGCCGGACGGCCGGCTGATCGCCGACGGCCCGGCCCGGACCGTGCTGGCGGAGCAACGGGACGAACTGCTCGCGGCCGGCGTCTGGGTGCCGGGCGAACCGCCGCCCGAGCCGGTACGGATCGACTGGACCCGGCCGACCGGCGGGTCGACGACAGCGTCGGCTCGCGATGACGCGGGGGCCGTTCTTCGGGTGCGCGGGCTGGGACTCGGTTCGCCCGGGGCCGAGCCGCGTCCCTTGGTGACAGGACTGGACCTGGACCTCCGCCCGGGCGCCCTGGTCGCGGTGTCGGGGCGGAGCGGCAGCGGGAAGTCCACCCTGCTCCGGGCACTGGCCGGACTCCGGCCGGCCGACACCGGAGAGCTGGCCGTACCCCGGGACGGCGGCGAGTTCCCGCTGGACCGGCTGGCCCGGCGGTCCCGGGAACTGGCCCGCGTCGTGGCCTGGCAGCCGCAGTATGCGGAGCAGCAACTGACCCGTCGGACCGTCGAGGCGGAGGTGCTGGCGACCAGCGAGGCGATCTACGCGGACGACCCGGAGCGGCTGGCGGTCGCGCGGCGGCGGGCGGAGACGCTGCTCGTCGCCCTCGGGCTGGACCGGTTGCGCGGCGCGGATCCGTACCAGCTGTCGGGCGGAGAGGAACGTCGGGTCGCCCTCGCGGCCGCGGTGGCGCACGGGCCCGCCGTCGTCCTGCTGGACGAACCGACCGTGGGGCAGGACCGACAGACCTGGGCGGCCGTGGCCGGCGTCATCGAGGCGTTGCGGGCCGAGGGCATCGCCGTCGTCGTCGCGACCCATGACCGGGACCTGGCCGACCGCGCCGACCGCCGGCTGGAGCTGGGCGGACCGGCGGTGGCCGAGACCGAACGACCCGACCACACGATCGCACCGGTCGTCGAGCCCGGCGACCCGCCGGCCGCACGCTGCAACCCGGTGGCGCTCCTGGTCATCGCGCTCGGCGCGGCGATCGGCTCGTTCTTCGTCTCGGACTGGCGGGTCGGCCTGATCACGCTCGCGCTGTCGCTGCTGCTGGCCCCGCTGGCGGTCCGCAGTGTCCGCGCGACACTGGCCCGGTTGGTCCCGGTGACGTTGGCCGCGATCACCGTCGGCTGGTCGGCGCTGGCCTTCTCCGAGCGGGGCTTCCTGGCGCCGGACGCCTGGCCGGTCGCCGCGGCTGAGGTGACCCGGATCGGCTGCCTGGTGATCCCCGGCGTGCTGCTGATCCCGTCGTTGCCGCCGAGCCGTCTCGGCGATGCGCTGGCGCAACGGTGCAGACTGCCGCACCGGCCGGTGGTGGCGGCCGCAGCGGGCCTGCTCCGCCTGCAGCAACTGCTCGAGGTGTGGCGGACCATGGCCGACGTACGGCGGATCCGGGGGCTCGATCCCGGCCGGTCGCCGGTCGGCCGAGTCCGGCAGGCGGCCGGAATGACCTTCAACCTGCTGGTCTACGCACTCCGCTCGGCGCAGCAGTCGGCGCTGTCGATGGACGCCCGCGGTTTCGCCGCGGCCCGCCGCCGGACCTTCGCGCTGCCGTCGCCCTGGCGTGCCGTGGACTGGCTGGCCATCGGCGTCGCGGCCCTGCTGACCGCGACGCCGATCCTGCTCAGCCTCGGGTTCGGCTGACCGTGGCCTGTCGGTTTTTCACGTAAACGTGAAAAACTTGTGACCAGAGTGATCAGAGATATTCCTCGATCGCGCCGAGCAGGACCGACTTGGACTTGGCGCCCTTGAACGCCTTGACCAGTTCGCCGCCGACGTACACCTGGATGGTGGGCAGGCCGAGGACGTGGTTGTTGGCCGGCGTCACCGGGTTGGTGTTGGTGTCCAGCTTGACGAAGGTCACCTTGTCGCCGTGCGCCTGGGCCAACTCCTCGATCACCGGGGCGACCTGCTTACACGGACCGCACCAGTCGGCCCAGTAGTCGACCACGACCGGCTTGTCGGACTTGAGGACGACCTCTTCGAAGGTGTCGTCGGTGACTTCGCTGACGGAGCCCATGTCTCTCCCTGCTCTCCTGATTCGGTGCTGACTTCTCAGACGCCGGCCGGTACGGCGGCCTCGGTGGCCTGATCCGCGAGCTCGGCCAGGTAGCGCTCGGCGTCCAGCGCGGCCGAGCACCCGGTGCCCGCCGCCGTGATCGCCTGCCGGTAGGTGTGATCGACCAGGTCGCCACAGGCGAACACGCCGGGCAGGTTGGTCCGAGTGCTGCCGGGCTGGGTGAGCACGTACCCCTCGGCGTCCAGATCGACCTGGCCGCGGACCAGCTCGGACCGCGGGTCGTGGCCGATCGCGATGAACAGGCCGGAGATCGGCAGGTCCCGCTGCTCGCCGGTCTGGGTGTCCCGCAGGGTCACGCAGTCGAGCGCGTGGTCGCCCTTGATCTCGGCGATCTCGGAGTTCCAGCCGAACTTGATCTTGGGATCATTCTCGGCGCGCTTGGCCATGATCTTGCTCGCCCGAAGTTGATCACGGCGGTGGATCAGCGTGACCGACTTGGCGAACCGGGTCAGGAAGGTGGCCTCCTCGACGGCCGAGTCACCGCCGCCGACCACCGCGATGTCCTTGTCCCGGAAGAAGAATCCGTCACAGGTGGCACACCAGGAGACCCCGTGGCCGGACAGCCGGTCCTCGTCCGGCAGGCCGAGCTTGCGGTAGCCGGAACCCATCGCCAAGATCACGGCGCGGGCGGAGAACGTGTTGCCGTACGCGTCCTGGACCGTCTTCACGTCGCCGGTCAGGTCGACCGCGGTGATGTCCTCGGCCACCAGTTCGGCACCGAACCGCTCCGCCTGGGCCTTCAGGTTCTCCATCAGGTCCGGGCCGAGGATGCCGTCCGGGAAGCCCGGGTAGTTCTCCACGTCGGTGGTGTTCATCAGCGCGCCGCCCGCGTCGACCGAGCCGGTGAACACCAGCGGCTTCAGCGCGGCCCGCGCCGCATAGATCGCTGCCGTGTAGCCGGCCGGCCCGCTGCCGATGATGATCACGTCGCGGACCTCGCCCGAGGGCTTGGTCGCGACCGTTTCAGCGGCCGGGGCCGAGATCGTGATCGCATTGACGGCGGGGACGATGCCGGAGAGGTTGCTCATCGAGATCCTTGTGGTCGCTTCTGTTTCAGGGTGGTACGGCTTCCGCCATCGCCACCCTACAGCGACCAAACGCCCTCACCGGGCCTGCTATTCCGGCACGGACCGACGGGCCAGCAGGGCCACCCCGACTGCCCCGAGCAAGGCTACCGGCGGCAGCAGGAACAGCCCCCGGACGCCGAGGTACGGCAGCGCAGCGGCGGCCAGACCGCTGCCGGCCGCGCTGGCCAGCAACGAGGCGCAGACCAGCGACGAATAGCCGCGGGCCAGGTCCGATGCCGGCACCACCCGGTCCAGCAGGCCCGACAACAACACGCTGAGCGGCGCGCCGAGCAGGCCGCCGCCGAAGCCGGTGACCAGCAGCAGCCACGGGAGCCCGGCGACCGCCCAGGCCGCCGTCGCGACCAGCGCGGCGACGCCGGCCACCACGGCCACCCGGGTCAGCGCCCGGCCGGGCCAGACCCGAGCTCCGTATCCCAGCGCGCCGGCCACGTCACCGAGCGCAGCAGCCGAGGCGACGGCACCGGCCAGGAACGCCAAGCCGGCTGCCGAGGTCACGCCCGGGACCGCCACCGCGGTGACCCCGGCCGCCAGCCCGACGCTCACGTTGATTCCCAGCAGCCAGCCCAGGCCGCCGCGCCACCACCGGGACCCGGAGCGAGCCGTCTCGCTGGGCCGGGCGACGGCGGTGCGTGATCGTACGGCGGAGCGGAAGAGGACGGCCGAGCCGAGCATCAGCACGGCGATCAGTCCGAGTCCGGCGGCCGGCACCGCGATCGCCACAGCGAGGCTGACCAGCAGGGGGCCGATCAGGACGGCACCCTGGAAGAGCACGGCCAGCAAGGCATAGCCGGCGGTCCGGCCGGCCGGGTCGATGATCACTCCGGGCAACCAGGCCCGGACCGCGGTGGTGATCGCCGGCACCGTCAGGCCGCTGACCGCGACGACGCCGATCATGATCACCTGGGGTCCGCCGGCGTACCCGATCATGATCAGCGCGGCGAACCCGGCCGCCGACACCAGGCCCATGATCATGATCAACGTCGCCGGGCTGCGGCCGCTGAGCAGGCGGCCCTGGATCAGCAGGCCGACCGCGTTGCCGGCGCCGAAGACGCCGGCCAAGGTGCCGGCCCACTGCAGGGATCCGGTCCACTGCTGGACGCTGAGAATGATCGCCAGCCCGGCCATGCCGATCGGCAGGGCGCTGACGAAGACGGCGGAAAGGGCGGGTACGACGGCAGGCGTCGACCAGAGCTTCCGATAGGGCTGCAACATGTGGGCATACCTCCAGGAGGCTGCCCACCCACCCATGCCGGTGCGAGTCACCGGCTCGTATGTCGTCAGGCTAGCCGAGATGCTGCTTCAGCAGAACGTCCATCTCGGTCGCTGACCCGGGGCACGGTCGTAGCGGTCGGCGGCCGGGGAAGGCAGTGGGCGGGTGGGCGCCGGCGCGGCGGACGGACAGGAAACGTCCGGTGCGCGAGAGATGTGCTGGCAGGCGGGGTGGGGAGGGGGTTGGGTGCGCGAGATGTGCGGGCAGGCGGCCAAGTGGGGAAGGTCCGGAGCGCGAGATGTGCCGGCAGGCGGGTGGGGAGAATCGGGTGCGCGAGCTGGGTTCGCGGCCGGTGGGGAGGGCGGGTGCCTGAGATGTGCGGACAGGTCGGGAAGGCCCGGCGGGTGGAGAAGGTCGGGTAGGCGAGCTGTGGCGACCGGCGGGTGGGGAAGGCCCGGCACGCGAGACAGGTCGGGAAGGCCCGGCGGGTGGAGAAGGTCGGGTAGGCGAGCTGTGGCGACAGGCGGGTGGGGAGGTCCGGCACGCGAGACATGTCGGCAGGCGGGGGTAGCGAAGGTCCGGAACGCTAGAAGTGCCGGCGGACAGGTCGGGAAGGCCCGGCGGGTGGAGAAGGTCGGGTAGGCGAGCTGTGGCGACAGGCGGGTGGGGAAGGCCCGGCACGCGAGACATGCCGGCAGGCGGGGGTAGCGAAGGTCCGGAACACCAGAGGTGCCGGCGGCGGATAGGTGGGGGAGGTCCGGTGCGCGAGATGTGCTGGCGGGTGGGGAAGGTCGAGTAGGCGATCTGTGGCGGCAGGCGGCGGCCGGGCACTCACGGGTCCCGAGCAGGTGCCGGCGGTCGCGGACGAGTCGCCCCGCCAGGTTGTCCATGCCGGAGTTGGGCGCGAAGCCGGACGCCGGGCTCGCCGGTCGACCCGAGGAGTGACCGAAATCGAGCCGAACTCTGCGGCAGCGCCGCACAACGCGTCGATCAGCGCGGAGTGCGCTTGATTTCGGTCACCCACTGCTCAACGCCCCTCGCGGTCCGAACGCAGATCCGGCTTTTCGGCCTACGGCGCGAGTGTCACAGATCTGCCACACAACGCGGCCCGGAACCGATTTCCTGGCTTCGGGGGCGCGTTGCGCGCCAGATTTGTGACACCGGCAACTTCGACGTCCCGGGGTGGGTCGGTTCGAACTGGCGCGCGGCGCCGGTCGCGCTGATGTGCTTCGGCGATCGCGGCGCGGTCTCCGCCCAACCAGCGTCGACGACCCGTTCCGGGTGAAGCGCCGCCTGTGACCGTTGCTGCGGGAAGGGCTACTTGGGCAGGGGCGTGGTGGTGCCGGCTCGCGGGTCGTCGGGGCAGCCGGTCACGACGGTGACCCGGGACTGGCCGTCGGCGGAGGTGTAGACGAGGAGGGCCGGGGCGCCGTCGACGGTGACCTTGGCGATGTCGGTGATCCGGCCGTCGGTCACCTTCTGGGCGCAGGTCCAGGACTGCGAGAGCCAGTGCGTGTCGAGGTCCTTGGAGGAGCGGAGCGACTCGGCCTGGGAGGCGAGGTCCTTGCTGGTCAGCGGCGACCGGATGGCTTCGGGTTCGCCGAGGCCGGCCCGCGCGCTCGCCGCGTAACCGGCGAAGCCGATCCCGACGGCCGCAACACAGGCCACCAGGGCGCGGCCGAAGAAGCGGGACCGGGACGGCTTGTCCAGGTCGCTGCCCAGGGTGCCGAGGCTCGGCTTGGGCCGGTCGGCGAGTTCGCGCCGGTGCAGTTCGGCGGCGTCGGCAGCCCCCGAGCTGCGCCGCTGCAGCTCCAACGCGATGACCTCGGCGAGGCGGTCGGCGACCGCCGCCGGCATCGCCGGTACGGGTTCGGCGGCGAGCCGTACGCTCACCTGGTCGAGGTCGGCCTTGCTGGCGGAACACTGCCGGCAGTCGGCCAGGTGTGCGTCGATCTCCGCAACGCGGGTGGTGTCGAGCAGGCCGGCGGCTGCGTCGGCCAGTTCGTCCACAGTCAGATGAGCGGCCACAACGGGTTCCTTGGGCTGGAGAGGGGAAGAGCGGGGGCGTGGCGCCGGAGCGCCGTGCGCTTGGACGTCGCGTGGGCCGGGTCTGGTTCCCGGCCTGGTCGGAGAGATCTCCGGGGCTCGTTCTTCATGGTCGTCACCGCCGCCCAGTCAAACAGTTCCGGGGTCAAGCATCCCCTGGGTCCGGAGCCGGTCCACGGCGGACTCCGTCGCCGGATCAAGTGTCGCCTGCTGCGCGTACCGAACCAACCAGCGCAGCAGGGTCGGTTCACCGTCGCGGAGCAGTGAGGTGGTGACCGCCCGCCGGGTGCCGTCGGCCAGCGTCAGCCGGTAGCCGGGGCCGGTCAGCGTCCGCAGCCGCCGTACGGCCACGACGTCCGCCCCGGCAACCCGATGCTTGGTCCGGAACCGACGCACCGTCGCCCAGCCGCCGTCCACCTCGAGGAAGGCACGGGTCCGATACCAGACCACGGCCAGCAGCAGCAGCCAGCTGAGCACCAGCACCACCAGGACCGGAACCCAGCCCGCCGTCCGCTGGCTGACCAGCAGCATGACGCAGGCGAACAGACCGACGGTCGACACCAGGATCGGCGTCCGCCAGTTGTAAGCCAGGTCGAGCGGGTGGGACATGGGGTTCTCTCGGTGGGGGCGGATGGTCGGGTCAGGGGGCCGGACCGTCGCGCTGCCGCCCCGGCGTCCGCACCCGTGGCCCGGCCGGCTCCGGTTCCGGCGTCTCTGCTGCAGGCTCCTCGGGCTTGGCGCGCAGGTGCCGCAGCAACGGCACGAGCTTGGCCCGGCCGCGGGCGCACCGGCTCTTGATGGTGCCCGGCGCGCAGCCGAGGATCGACGCGGCCTCCTCGACCGAATAGCCCTCCATGTCGACCAGCACCAGCGCGGCTCGCTGGTCGGCGTTGAGCTGGCGCAGCGCGGCCGCGACGTCGCTGCGCTCCTCCTTGACCTCCATCGGATCCTCCGACGCGGTCACGCCGAGCTCGGCGGCGCGGTCCGGGTCCTCCGGCAGCGGCTCGGCCCGGCGGACCTTGTTGCGTCGGATCCGGTCCAGGCAGGCGTTCACCACGACTCGGTGCAGCCAGGTGGTCACCTGGGCGTCGCCGCGGAAGCTGCCGGCCCGGCGGAAGGCGGAGATGTACGCGTCCTGCAACGCGTCGGCCGCCTCTTCCGGGTTCCGCATGGTCCGTAGGGCGATCGCCCAGAGCCGTTCCTGATGTCGCCCGACCAGCGTCGCGAAGGCCTCCGAGTCCCCGGCGACGTGGGCGCGCAACAGCTCGAAATCGCTGGGACCGCCCGGGGGCGATCCAGTCACCGATAGACCTCGACCTCGTGAATCCCACCGCGGAAACGCTGGGGTTCCTCCTCGGGCAGTGAGGTCAGGTAGACCAGGACGAACCGGGTGGTCACCGGCTGTTCCAGGGGTACGTCGATCTGTTCGCCGGCATTGTTGACCTCGGCGACGACCCGCCAGTCCTTGTCGGTCCCCATCGGAGGCTTGTTCACGCCCTCCTTCTCCGGCACCCGGAGCTCGAAGTCGGTGCCCTTGCCGCTGAGGATCAGCTTCACCTCGCGGACCGGCACCTCCTCGCCCAGGTCGAAGACGACGCCCACGCCCCGCTTCAGGCCGCCGAGCTTCGCGTCGTTGCGGTACTGCATGGTGCGCCAGCGGGTGTCCGGTTCGCCGTCGTACGCGTTCGGCACCTCGTCCGGGTTCTCGTCCGACGGGTCACCCTGCGGATCGAAGTCGCGGGCGTCCTCGATCGGCACCAGCACCGGGTCGGCCGGTGGCAGTGGCGTCTCGCTGGCCGGCTGGGACGGGTTGCTGATCGGGTTCGGCAGACCGCTCGGGCGGATCACGAAGGTGGCCACGATCGCCGCGATCACCAGCAGGGCGACCAGCGCGACCAGCAGGATGATCCAGCGCTGCGGCTTGCTCGGCGTCCCGTTGCCGTTGCGCGGGCGTACGTGCGGGATCAGTGCCGTACCGCCGTCCGGCGGCGGTGGCTGCCGGATCATCGTCGAGCGGGCCGACTCGGGGCTGGTCGGCGAGATAGAGCCGGCCATCGGGAGCGCCGGTCCCTGCCGTACCTGCTCCTCGGTCGGGTTGTTGTCCGGCGTGCTGGAGATCGGCGATTCGGGCCGGTCGACGGCCGCCATCATCCCGGTCGGCTGCTCGCTGAGAGGGATCTCGCCGGTCTCGTCCGGCCGGACCCGCGGGATCGGCTGGCGCAGCCGGCGCTCCAGGTCGGCGGTGGCGTCGGCGGTGCCGAGCACCTTGGTCAGGGCGTTGACGACCTCGTTCGCGGTGTCGAGCTGCGGCGCGTGGTGCCGCGGCGGGCGGCCGAGGATCTGGTCGGTGACCTGGTCCAGCGCCGGCGACACCCCGGCCCGGACCTGGCGCGGGGTCGCCCAGCGGCCGCCGAGCACCGGGGCGGCGCCGAGCCCGTACGCAGGACCGCCGGGCCAGCGGGAGACCAGGCAGGAGTAGAGCAGCCGGCCGAGGTCGTACACGTCGGCGGCCTCGCCGTGCCCCTCGGCGGGTTCGCCGCGGACCGGCCGCAGGGCCGACTCGATCACCAGGCCGATGATCTTGACGTTGCCGGTCGGCGTGACGACCACGGTCTCCGGGTTGATCCGCTCGTGGAACAGGCCGAACCCGTGCACCGCGGACAGCGCGTCGGCCACCTCGCGGGTCACCCAGGCCGCCTCCAGCCCGGTCAGCGGACCCTGGGCCAGGATGGCGCTGAGCGGCTGGCCGGTGGCGTACTCACAGACGATGTAGGAACCGATCCGGGCGTCGTCGGAGTAGACCGCGTCGAGCACCCGGAGGAAGCGGGAGTCGGTCGCCGCGGCGCCGCGCCGGGCGGCGTCCAGGACCTCCGTCGCGTGCGGGTCGAGCGGTGGCAGCAGGTGCACCAGGACGGACCGGGAGAGCACCTGGTCGAAGGCCCGCCAGGTGACCGTCGGATCGTCCGCGGCCAGCATCTCCTCGAGCCGGTAGCGGCCGGCCAGGACGGTGCCGGGGGCCGTGATCGAAGCGCCGGGAGCCGTGTCCACGCCGCCGGAACGGTCCCCGCCCGGATCGACCGCCGGAGGCGTCGCGGCAGCGGCGCTCGGGGACTCCTCCGGACCGACCTGATCCGGGGTGTCAGCCGAGGGCGCGACTGGTGTGGTCATCTCGGACCCGGGTTTAGCTGACATCGTGATGGGACGGCCATGGGCTGACCGGTCGGGAACGATCTTAGGATGCGAGGCCGCCCGACGAGCGGCTTGGTTCGCATCTGGGACGATCCTAGGCTCCGGGGCACCCGTTTCGCCGTAGAACTCGCGCAAGGGGCGGATCACGGTCTGGATGCTGGCCTCGTCCTCGATCGGCGCCGGTGCCGGCTGCCGGCGGCGCAGCACGAAGGCGAGGATCTGGCTGACCTCGGAGATCTTGAACAGCCGCGCCAGCAGCAGGAACACCACGATCGCGACGAGCCCGGCGACCACCAGGGCCAGGGCCTGGACCAGCTTCGCCGACGACCAGAGCTTGAAGCCCGCCGTGATCCCGTACGCCAGCGCGCCGGCCGGCGCGACCGCGGCGAACAGCTTCCCGGCATGCCCGACCAGGCTGCGGATCGGCATCCCGGACAGCCGCCGGGACAGGACGCCGACAGCGAGGACGAGCCCGATCGTGTACGCGATCACGTGCGCGATCGCCAGCCCGACGGCCGTGGTGGCCGGCGAGTTCAGCAGCAGCACGATCAACACCGCGAGCGAGGCGTTCGCGGCACCGATCGCGATCTGGATCAGGAAGGCGGTCTTGTTGTCCTCGAGCGCATAGAAGGTCCGCAGACAGAGGTAGTGCAGGCTGAACGGGACCAGTCCGAACGCGAACGCCATCAGGGTCCAGCCGGTCAGGTAGGCGTCGCTGGTGCCCTTGCCGAAGCCGAAGACGAACTCGGCCAGCGGTACGCCGAGCGAGAAGAACGCGACCGCCGCCGGCACCATCGCGGTGAGCAGCAGCCGCATCGTGCCGAGGGTCTCGTCCCGGACGCCGGCCAGGTCACCCGCCGCGACCAGCCGGGACGCCGACGGCAGCATCGCGGTGGCCAGTGAGACGGCGATCAGCGAGTGCGGCAGCTGGTAGGCGGCGTAGGCGTACGAATAGACGGTCAGACCGCCACCGGTGCCGCCCGTGGTCGCACCGCCGGCCACCTTCTGGATCACCACCAGCGCCGCCTGGTTGACCAGCACGAAGCCGAGCGTCCACTTCGCCAGCCGCACCGTCCGGCCCAGCCCGGTGCCCTTGAAGTCGAACCGCGGCCGGAACTTGTAACCGACCGCCTTCAGGTACGGCAGCAGCACGATCGCCTGGCAGACGATGCCGAAGGTGGAGCCGAAGCCGAGCAGCAGCTCCTGCTGACTGGTGAACGGGCTGGTCCCGTCGCCGCTGCCGAAGACGACGAAGAAGACCGCCAGCACGCCGATCGAGATGATGTTGTTGGCGATCGGCGACCACATCATCGGGCCGAACCGGTCCCGCGCGTTGAGCACCTGGCCGGCCAGCACATGAATGCCGTAGAAGAAGATCTGCGGCATGCAGTAGTAGGCCAGCCGCACCGTCGAGTCGTAGCTGCGGGCCAGTTCGGGCACGTGCCAGGACTCGGGCGTGTAGATCCAGATCACCAGCGGCGCGGCCAGCGTGAGCACGACCGTGAGCAGGCCGAGCACCAGGATGCCGAGCGTCATGATCCGGTTGGTGTACGCGTCGCCGCCGTCCGGGTCGTGCTTGATCGCCCGAACGATCTGAGGCACCAGGACCGTGTTCAGGATGCCGCCGGCCAGCAGGATGTACATGCTGTTCGGCACCGTGTTGGCGTAGTTGAACATGTCGGCCTGCCGGGTGGCATTGCCGAACAGCGCCACCAGCAGGGCGAACCGGCCGAAGCCGAGCATCCGGGACACGGCCGTCCCGGCCGCCATCAGGACCGTGGCCGAAACCAGCCGGGACCGGCCGCGGGGCGGGTCGGCGGACCGGCCGGACGAGCCGCCGGAGACGTTCGGCGAAGCTCGGCCGGAGGTCGCGGCCGGGTTGCGGGCGGAGTTCATGCGAGGTCCCCGCCGCGGGGGTCAGGGGAGCGCAGCGCGTTCCGGCTCCGGTGTCGCGGGCGCATCATGGGCGCGCCCGTCGCGGCCCGTCGGGCGTCCCGGCGCCGGGCCGGGCCTGGGTCGGATCGGGCCGGCTCGGATCGGGCCGGCCCGGGTCGGACGGAGCCGGCGCGGACGGGGAGGGCGCGGACGGGGTAGGTCCGGACGGGGAGGGCGCGGGTCGGGCCGCGCCGGACCGGGCAGGGTCGGAATCGGCGGGGCCGGACGGGGTAGGGCCGGACGGGGCGGGTCGGGGCGCGCCGGACCGGGCCGGTCGTGGCTGCGACCGATCGGCTGGGGGCGCACCGACGGCGGCGGCCGGCGGCTGCTCGGCCGGGTCGACCGCGACAGCCGCGCGCTCCACGGTGTCGTCGTCCTCGCGCTCCTGCGCCCGCTCCCGGGCGACCTGCTGGATCCGGAACACGGTGGTCCCGATCAGCACGATGCCGGCGGCGATGGCGATCACCCAGCCGACGGTGCCGGCCTGGGTGACGGTCACCTGGACCGTGGCCGGCTTGCCGACCGGCCGGCCGGAGGCGGTGACCAGCTGTGCGGTCACCTCGACCGGTCCGTTGGCCCGCGCCTCGATCTGGGTGTTCCGGGTCACCGAGGCGTTCCGTTCCGGGTTGGCGCGGATGACGACCGGGTCCAGCGGCTTCACCGTGAGCCGCTGCGACTGCGCCGAGGTGAACGTGATGCCGACCCGGATCGAGTTCTGATCGCCCGGCTGTTCGGGGCCGGGCAGCGTGTTGGTGATCGTGATCGGGAAGCTGATGTCGTTCTGGCCGGTGGTGGTGAACCGGGAGACCAGGCCGATCTTGACCGCGTCGCCGATCACCCGGTCGACCTGGTCCAGCCGGGCCGCGACCAGGTCGGTCCAGCCGTCGTCGCCGCGCCAGGTCGCCGAGACCGCCTTCGCGACGGCCGCGTCCGCGTCCTTCTTCGCCTGCGCCGGGTCGAGCAGCAGTTCGGCGTAGGTCTGGTACGAGTCCGCCAGGTCGTCCACCTCGCGCAGGCCCTTGGCCGGCAACTCGGCCCGCTGCGCCGCCTTCGGGTAGTCCGGCTTGTCGGTCAGCCGGTCCGGCTGCTGGCGGAGCAGGTCCGGCAGCGGCACCGAGCGCAGCCAGGGCGCCGCGAGCTGGCGGTCGGTGCCGGCCTCGGTCGGCGTCGTGATCAGCCGGACCCGGCCGGTGAGGTCCTTGCGGTCCGCCGTCATGGCTTCGATCCAGGTCTCGGCCAGCGTCCGCTGCCGCTGGTGGACGGCGGTGTTGCTCGGGTCCGGGCCGGGCCCGCCGGCGGAACCGGCGCCCTGGTAGTTGATGATCGGCGGGCCGTCGCCGTCCCGGAGCAGCGGCGCCGAGCTGCCGGTGGTGGCATCGGAGAGCAGGATGCCGGCCGGGTCCAGGTCGGCGGCGGCCCGGAGCGTCGCGGCGTCGGCCGCCCCGTCGCCCGGCCAGACCAGCAGCGGCAGGGCCGAGGTCTCCGGTACGGCAGCCCCGGCGGCCTTGACCCGCTCCAGCAGCTCGGTGCGGTCGGACCGGACCAGCGCGGCCAGGTCCGGCGTCCCGTACTGCAGGCGGAAGCCGGGATTGCTGTCCAGCAACTGTTCGAAGCCCTGCAGCCAGGCGGCCGCCCGCTCGGTACCGATCCCGGCGGTCAGGTTCCCGTCCGCGTCACGGACCTGATAGCCGGCCCGCATCGCGGTCAGCTCCTCGATCAGCGACGGGTCGACGGCGAACGTGGTGCCCGGGTTCTGCGCCGCGGCCAGCAGCTGGGTCAGCCGACCGCCCGGCCCGACCTCGTCGGCCAGATGGTCGTCGATGAAGACCCGGTCCTGCAGCCGGCCCGGCCGGGAGTTCAGCACCACCACCGACGAGATCGGCAGCACCTGGTCCGGGGGCTCATTGAGGATCGGGACGAACAGCCGGGCTCGGCCGATCGCCGGTGCCCGGTCGGTGCCGTCCAGGACGTGGACGCCGACCAGGTAGACGCCGTCGGCATCCGGCAGGTCCAGCTGCTCCGGCGTCGCCGACACCGTGAACTTCGCCGACTCGCCCGGCTCGAGGGTCGGGTCCGCCTCGGTCCACAGGTGGAACCGGTTCTGCACGTCGGCGGTGACCCGGGCGCCGAGCGGATCGGTCGGGGCCGAGTCGAGGGCGGTCCGGAAGCCCTCCTGATCGGTGATCGGCGCCTGGTTCCGCCAGAAGTAGACCCGGGGCCGGTCGATCGGCTCCTTACTGGTGTTGGTGACGACGCCGGTCAGCGTGATCGTGTCGGTGGGGCTGGGCAGACTGGGCGACAGCGCGGTGATCCGGATCGAGACCAGGGCGTCCGGGTCGTCGGCCGCGGCGGGGGTGGCCGAGCCGGCCACGATCAGCCCCGCGAGGGCGTACGAGAGCGCGAGCGACAACACCCGGAGCAACACGGACCGGTCGGGCCGGCCAGGAGTCGAGCGCCGGGGTCGTCGGGACGCACAAGGTGCCCCCCAAGCTTCCGGTCTCCCCACCCCGACATCCTAGGGTGTACAACGCAATCCCTAGTCGGCCGCGCAACGGTATCCAGGGCCTTCTCAGCCAATGTTCGTGATTCGGCGAATCCCGGTCGGCGCCGCGGCGGGGCGCGACTACAGTCTTCGCTCGTGACATCCTCTGCCGCCCAGTCGAACGTGGTCGCCGCGCTGCTCCGGATCGCGCCGATCGCCGATGACCTCGGCCGGGTCTTCGCGGCGGCGGGACACCGGCTGTACCTGGTCGGCGGCAGCGTCCGGGACGCGCTGCTGGGCCGGCTCGGCCACGACCTCGACTTCACCACCTCGGCGCGGCCCGACGAGATCGAACGGCTGCTCCGGTCGGTGACCAAAGCGGTCTGGACGATCGGCAAGGAGTACGGGACGATCGGCGCCAAGTTCGCCGTCGGCGGCCAGGAGTGGCTCGTCGAGATCACCACGTTCCGGGCCGATGCGTACCGGCCGGAGAGCCGGAAGCCGGAGGTCGCGTTCGGCGACACCCTGGAGGGCGACCTGGTCCGGCGCGACTTCACCGTGAACGCGATGGCCGTTTCGGTCCCGGACAAGGAGTTCCACGACCCGTACCGGGGGCTGGAGGATCTGGCCGAGCGGCGGCTGCGGACCCCGGCGGCGCCCGAGCAGTCGTTCAGCGACGATCCGCTGCGGATGATGCGGCTGGCCCGCTTCACCGCCCAGCTCGGCTTCGAGCCGGCAGCGGACGCGGTCCGGGCGGCGACCGGGATGGCGGACCGGCTGGACATCGTGTCCGCCGAACGGATCCGCGACGAACTGTCCAAGCTGCTGCTGGCCGAGCAGCCGCGGGCAGGCCTCAACCTGCTGGTGGCCACCAAGCTGGCCGACCGCATGCTGCCGGAACTGCCGGCGCTGCGGCTGGAACGCGACGAGCATCACCGGCACAAGGACGTCTACCAGCACAGCCTGACCGTGCTGGACCAGGCGATCGAGCTGGAGGACCGGCTCGGTGGGCAGCCCGATCTGGTGAACCGGCTGGCGGCGCTGCTGCACGACATCGGCAAGCCGAAGACCCGCAGGTTCGAGCCGGGCGGGAAGGTGTCGTTCCACCATCACGACGTGGTCGGCGCCAAGCTGGTCCGGAAGCGGCTGACCGCACTGCGCTACCCGAGCGATGTGATCGACGCGGTGGCCAAGCTGGTCGAACTGCACCTGCGCTTCCACGGGTACGGGGACGGACAGTGGACCGACTCCGCCGTCCGCCGGTACGTCCGCGACGCCGGCGATCAACTGGACCGGCTGCACGTGCTGACCCGGGCCGACTGCACCACCCGGAACCAGGCCAAGGCGGCCCGGCTGCGCTCGGCGTACGACGACCTGGAGCACCGGATCGCCGAGCTGCGGGACCAGGAGGAGCTGGACGCGATGCGGCCCGACCTGGACGGCAACCAGATCATGGAGATCCTCGGCATCCGGCCCGGCCGGGAGGTCGGCGAGGCGTACAGGTTCCTGCTCGAGCTGCGGCTGGACCGCGGCCCGCTCGGACCGGAGGCCGCCGAGGCCGAGCTGCGCGCCTGGTGGGCCGCCCGCTGAGCCACAACGCTCCCTGATCCTGTCGAAGGGCAGGCCCACAGCTGACTTGGCCGTTCGGCAGGCTCAGGGCACGTGAGCGGTCAGCGGACGGCGGGGATGAAGCCGATCTTCGAGACGTAGCCGTGGTAGAGCCGGGCGGCCTCGCCGACCGGGATCTGGCCGAAGTCGAGCAGCGTCCGCAGTCCGTCCAGCTCGGCCGAGCACGTCTCGGCAGCGGCGACCCGGCTGCTCAACTGCTGGCTGTTGGCCAGGTTGATCGTCACAGTGGTGGCGACCGAGACGATCAGGGCGAGCAGGCAGAGCACCTGCCAGACGATCGAGGTCTGCGGCAGCCCCAGCAGGTCGGTCGTCGTCTGGGTGAAGCCGGGTCCGCCGAACGCCGGCCCGGCCGTGAAGGCCGCGGAGGCGCCGCTGCAGACGATGCCCGCGACCGCCAGCCGGTTGCCGCGCGGCCGGGCCGAGCGCAGGTAGCCGGACAGGTCCTGCTGCCGCGCGTCGATCATGGTGATGAGTTGACGATCCGGCGTGATCACATCCATCGCAGCCTCCCGGCCGACGCGGTGCCCCTCCGCACCGACCCCAGGAGAATTCTAGGGAGCAAACCCGCCGGATTTCACGGATTCTGCGCGAGCAGGCCGGCCAGGATGACCGTCAGGAACCGCTGCAGGTCCCTGGCGAAGTCGATCCGGAGCGCGGCCAGCTCGGGATGCGCGTCGTAGACCGCCAGGATCGCCTCGCTCGGGTGGGCGTGCACGCAGAGCGCGCCGGCGGTGAGCAGCGCGGCGGCGGCGAACGCATCGGCCGGTTCCTCGCCGAGTTCCGGAACGGCCCGGCGGGCGAAGGCGCCGAGGTCTCCGAGGACCGCGAGCGAGGCCCGCTTGTGCCGCTCGGCCACCTCGACCGACACGTTCCGCTCCAGTACGGCCGCCTGGCTGCTGATCAGGTCGCAGAGCACCGACCGCGCGGCCAGCGAGTCGGCGATCGCTGCCGCCAGCCGCCGGCACCGGGTCGTGACGGCTCCGCGCATCCTGGGCGTCCGGCCCAGCTCGGCGACCCAGTCGGTGAGTTCGGTGGTCAGCAACTCCAGCAGGATCGCCTCGCGGGAGTCGAAGTAGCGCAGCACGTTGGACTTGGCCAGCCCGACCCGGCGGGCCAACTCGTTCAGGGTGAGGTCGGCGACCGGCTGTTCCCGCAGCATGGTCGCGGTGACGTCGAGGATCGCGGTCCGGCGGGCGGCCCGCTGCTCCTCAGTGCGGGCCCGGTGGAAGGTGGCCATGACCCCAGTATTTCAGACCGGCGGTCTCTTGATAACAGACCCATGGTCTGTTAGCTTCGAAGCAATAGAACAGACCATCGGTCTCTTAAGGGTGGAGCCATGTATCAGGTACCCGATCAGACGGGCAAGATCATCATCGTCACCGGTGCGAACAGCGGCACCGGCAAGGAAGCGGCGGCCCGGCTGGCGGCCGCCGGGGCGCACGTGATCATGGCGGTACGGACTCCGGAGAAGGGTGACCAGGCCCGGCAGGAGATCCTGGACCGGTATCCCGGCACGAGCCTCGAGGTACGCCGGGTCGACCTGGCCGACCTGGCCTCGGTCGAGGAGTTCGCGGCCGGCGTGGACCGGGTGGACACCTTGATCAACAACGCCGGCGTGATGATGCCGCCGACCCGGCACACCACGGCGGACGGCTTCGAACTGCAGTACGGCAGCAACTTCCTCGGCCCGTTCGCGCTCACCGTACGGCTGCTGCCGGTGCTGCTCCAGTCGGCGGGCGCCCGCGTCGTCACGATGAGCAGCGGGGTCGCCAACTTCGGCAGGATCAGTTTCGACGACCCGCAGTGGCAGCGCCGGCGGTACCGGCCGATGGGCTCGTACGCGCAGTCGAAGCTGGCCGACCTGATCATGGCCCGGCAGTTGTCGGCGATTGCCGCGAACCGGGGCTGGGACCTGATCAGCGTCGCCGCCCATCCCGGCTACACCAGGACCAACCTGCAGAGCACCGGGCCGAACCTGGGCCGCGCGTCGAACGGCCGCTCGGCCTTCGACTTCCCGCTGTTCCCGTCGCAGGAGGTCGGGACCGGCGCCGAGCCGCTGCTCTACGCGGCGGCCGATCCGGCGGCGGTCAACGGCGGCTACTACGGCCCGAGCGGGAGGTTCGAGCTGGTCGGGCCGACCGGGACGGCCCGGGTCCCGCGCCGGGCCAAGGACCTGGAGACCGCCCGCCGGCTGTGGGCGGACGCCGAGCGGCTGACCGGCGTCTCGCTGGCCACCGTCTGACCCGGGCGGCTCAGAAGGGCTCGGTCTCCTGGGTGCTGGCGTTGCCGCCGATCCGCTTCTTCAGCTCGATCTCCCAGTTGGACTTCGGCAGGAAGGACAGCTGGAACCGCTGGAACGCGCAGCCGCGGGTGAAGGTCCTCCGGTCGTCGTCCCAGTCCGTGCCGGTCTTGTAGTAGACGGTGTAGGTCTTGGCGGCCAGGTTGTACAGCGTGGTGTCGGAGTTGGCTCGGACGTAGACACTGGCCATCGGCTTCTTCGGGTTCTTCGTCACCGCGGCCACCACGTAGTCCGACGGGGTGTCGTTCTTGATCTTGAGGAAGCGATCGCCCCGGCTGCCGTTCCGTTCGATCACCTCGCCGTTGTCCGCCCGCCGCTTCTTCTTCGCCGGCGGCTCCGGGCTGGCCGGCAGCAGCTTCCCGCCCCAGCTGTAGCCGGCCTTCTTGAACCGGCCGGTCAGCCCCTTGAGTTCGTCGGCCGCCACCGAGGCGTGCACCTTCCGTTTGGCCGTGATCAACTGTTCGGACGTCGTGGGGGTGATGCCGCACTCGTTGGCCGCGGGCTTGCTCGCCGTGAACGACGGCACGGAACCGAGCAGTGTGACCAGGGCGGAGTTGGCGGTGGTCGCGGAGTCCGGGGCGAGGGCTTTCTCGAACTTGCCCGATTCGCTCTGCAGCACCTTGGCCAAGGCGTCCGCGGCGGCCTCGAGTTCCTTGATCGACTTGGTGGCCATCACCTGGTCGAAAGCCTTCCGTACGGTCGCTTCCGAGCTGCTGAGCAGCTTCTGGTACGCGTCCTTGGACAGGGCCTCGGTCGTCGGTGAGGGAGTCGGCGTGGCCGGGGCGGACGAGACGCCGGGCTCCGGGGCGGCCGGGTCCTCGGGCGTCGAGCCCGTACCGCAGCCTGCGCCGACCAACAGGATCAGGGCGGCCGTGGCCCCCAGCAGGCGGGTCCTCATGGCCCAAGATTAGTTTCCGGAACGCCGGTCCGGGTACAGAAACCGAAGTCCGCGAGACGGGTCAGCCGCGCTGGTCGTCGGCGGCGGCCTCGTCGTCGATGACCTCTCGCATCGACTCGGTGCCGGCGTTCAGGTCGAGGCCGCGGGTGACGATGAGGAAGCCGAGGCCGAGCAGCGCGTAGCAGACCGCGAGCCCGATCAGGACCGGCACCGAGCGGCCGTCCGGCGGCATGATCAACGCGGTGATGCAGGCGGCCAGCACCAGGGCGACGTTGAAGATCATGTCGTAGATCACGAACGCCCGGCCCTTGACGTCGTCGTCGACATGGGCCTGGACCAGGGTGTCGACGCAGATCTTCACGCTCTGCGCGGTGACCCCGAGCAGGAACGCCGCGATCATCAGCGTGATCTTGGTGTAGATCGCGCCCGGGAACACCTGCAGCACGGCGGACGCCAGCAGCGCGGCGACGACCCAAGCGCGGACGCCGGCACGGGCCGTGATCAACGGGGTGACCGCCGCCGCGACGACGAACCCGGCGCCGGTGATCACCGCGAACAGCCCGAGGTCGGCGATGGCCGGGTTCACGTCGTCGATGCTGTGGAAGTGGTTCCGGAAGATCAGGATGGTGGCCACCGTGACGACGCCGAAGACCAGCCGTTGCAGGCCGATGGTGATCAGGCCGATCCCGGCCGCCCGGCGTTCCCGCAGGTGCCGCAGCGCTCCGGCCAGCCCGGCGATCACGTCGCGGGCGGACCTGGTGCCGCGCTCGTCCGGGCCGAGTTGATCACGCGGGATCCGCAGGGCCAGGCAGGCACTGACCACGTACCCGCCGCAGGCGACGATGAACAGCGTCGCGTCCGCGGCGAAGGACGGCACCTGGCTGCCCAGCACCAGCCGGAGCAGGGTGCCGATGGCCGCGCCGAGCAGGGCGCCGGCCGGCCCGACCGTCGGCACCACGGAGTTCGCGACCATGTATTCGGTCGGCTCGATGGTGTGCGGCAGGGCCGCCGACAGCGCGGCCAGCAGGAACCGGTTCAGGCTCATCGCGAGCAGCACGCCGCCGTAGAACAGCGCCTCGATCGAGCCGGTCCGCAGGCCGGTCGCGACCAGAGCGGCCAGGCCGAGCACCAGCACGGCGCGGATCAGGTCGACCACCACGAGGACCTGGCGGCGGGACCAGCGGTCCAGGATGACACCGACGAACGGGCCCAGGATCGAGAACGGCAGCAGGGTGATCGCCAGCACGGCCGCGATCGACCCCGCGTCCGGCTGGCGCTCCGGCGAGAAGAGAACGTACGAGGCGAGGGCCACCTGGAGCAGCCCGTCGCAGGACTGGGTGGCGATCCGGACCGCCATCAGCTTCCGGAAGTAGCCGTGTCGCCACAGCAGTCGCAGGGCGCGGATCCACTCCATCGGGTCAGTCTCTCGTACGGTCCGGGCGGCTATTCCTTCGGAGGGTACTTGGCGACGTACTCGTCGAGCTTGTCGTCCCGCAGCGCCTTCGACAGCTCGGCCATCTTCTCCTCGTCCACCAGGTCGATCGCCTGGCCGTCGTCGGAGGTGCCGAAGCCGGCGATCGGGGCCTGCAGGCTGTAGATCTGCGACGGCGGCAGCCGCAGCGAGAAGGCCAGGTCGCGGATCTTGTCGTCGGTCAGCGCGTCGTCCACGGTGAGGTGCGAGGCGACGCCGCCGACGAAGGTGGTGAACCGCTGCGGGTTGGCGATCGTCTCCGGGCTGAGACCCTTCTCCAGGATCGCCTGGATCACCTTCCGGTGGTTCTTGGCCCGATCAAGATCACCGTTCTTCAGCTTCTTCCGCTCCCGGACGAACCAGAGCGCTTCCTCGCCCATGATCGTGATCTTGCCCTTGGGGTAGTGGAAGCCGTGCGTGCTGAACTCTTGATCATTGGTGACGGTGACCCCGCCCAGCTCGGTGGTGAGCTCGGTGAAGCCCTCGAAGTCGATCAAGGCCAGGTGATCCATCCGGGCCCCGGTCAGCGACTCGACGGTCTTGATCGTCAGCTTGGGCCCGCCCCACGAGTAGGCGGCGTTGATCTTCGCCTTGCCCTTGCCGGGGATCTCGACCCAGAGATCACGGGTGAACGAGATCAGGTACGCCTTGTCCCGGGCCGCGTTCAGGTGCGCGACGATCAGCACGTCGGACCGGCCGGTGCCGCTCTTGTTGTTCGGGTCCCGGCTGTCGGAGCCGAGCAGCACGAAGTTGACCGCGCCCTTCTCCTGCGACGGCTGCTTCTCCGGACGGTCGGTGTCGCTGTCGTCCGGCATCGAGTCGTTGGTCCGCTGCAGGTTCTCCGAGACGGACTTGTTCAACGAGGCCGCGTACAGGAACCCGGCGACCAGGGCCAGCACGAGCACGCCGGCGACGGCGATCAGCACGGCCGGCAGGGCACGCCGCTTCTTCTTCGTACGCGCCGGCGGACGCTCTCGCGGTTCCTCCTCCTCGTTGAAGGTGAACAGGTCGACCGGCGTCTCCGGCATGGCGTCAAGACCCTTCGCTGACTGATGTTCCCCGAATGTGCTGCGGGCCACGGCCCCACGGCCTGCCCGATTGTAGTGGCCCGACGAAGTCAACTCCGGCCGAAGCCGATCGGTTCCCCGTGCCGCCGGCCGGGTGGGTAGGGTCATTCGGGTGACCGATCCGCGCTCAGCCCGCGCCGAGGGCGCCGCTCGCCGGGCCGATCTGGCGCAGGGCCAGCAGCGCACCGAGGCGGTCAAGGCGCAGCGGCTGATCGATGCCTTCGTCGCCGAGGCGCGGCAGCGCGGCCTGGCGCCCGAGCGGCTGCGGGCCCGGCTGATGTCCGGCGCCGAAGCGCGGACCGACCGGAGCGGCTGGTATCTCCGCCGGGACCGTTCCGTCGCGATCGGCGAGAACGGCGAGTACTTCGTGCTGCTGGTGCCGGGCGGCCTGGCCGAACGGGTCCGCGGGGTCAAGCTGACCGCGACCCCGCCGCCGCTGGTGGTCGGCCGCGGCGGACCGGACGGCGAGGCCGGCGATCTGGCCGAGTTCCTCCGCCGCCGGCTGGAGCAGGGGTGACGCTCGCCCGCTCGCTCACGGTGGCCCGGGGCGGCACCGGCCGGTACGAGGCCAAGGGCTCGGTCTTCCGCGGCCGGGTCGAGCGGGTCACCACCGAGGACCAGGCGCGCGCCGTGATCGACCAGGCCAGGCGGGAGCACCACGACGCCCGGCACCACTGCTCGGCCTTCGTGCTCGGACCGGGCGGCCGGATCACCCGGAGCAACGACGACGGCGAGCCGTCCGGCACCGCCGGCGCCCCGATCCTCCAGGTGCTGGCGGGAGCCGGGGTCAGCGACGTGGTCGCCGTGGTCACCCGCTGGTTCGGCGGTACGTTGCTCGGCGCCGGCGGCCTGGTCCGCGCCTACACGGCGGCCGCCCAGGCAGCGCTCGCGGACGCGGGCACCCTGGTCCGCGAACTGCGCACCCTGGTCGAGATCTCCGTACCGGCGGCGCAGGCCGGGAGGCTGGAGAACACGGTCCGGCAGGCCGGCGCCGACGTCGGCGAGGTCCGCTGGGCCGACCCGGTGGTCATCCCGGCCGCCGTCCGCGACCCGGACACCCTGACCCGGCTGGTCGCCGAGGCGTCCGGCGGAGTCGCCGAGGTCGCGGTCATCGGACAGTCCTGGATCGATCTGGAGGGAGCAGGCGGATGAGCGACGTACGGGTCCGGCAGGCCATGCCGGAGGACCACGACCGGATCCACCCGGTGCTGGACGACTGGTGGGGCCGCCCGATCGCCGCGGTCCTGCAATCCCTGTTCCTGGACCACTTCTTCGACACCAGCTTCGTCGCCGACGACGACCAGGGCCTGGCCGGCTTCCTGGTCGGCTTCCTCTCCCCGTCCCGCCCCGAGGTCGCCTACGTCCACTTCATCGGCGTCCGCCCCGACCTCCGCCGCACCGGCCTGGCCGCCGACCTCTACCAACGCTTCTTCACCCTGGCCCGCGAGGCCGGCCGCACCGAGGTCTGGGCCATCACCTCCCCCGTCAACGACCGCTCGATCGCCTTCCACGAAGCCCTCGGTTTCGAGGTCACCCGAACCCCCGACGGCCCCGTCCGCTTCCGCCGCCCCCTCTGACCCTCCCCCCGCCAGGAACCCGCCGACCGGTCACAAACGCAGGCGTTCTGGCGGGCGGAATCTCGGGGTGAGTGCAACACGGCCTAGATGGGGTGTGTTGTGGGTGGTTCGTGGTTTGGTGCTCGGCCGGGGTTTTCCCGGCGGGTTCAGCGGGTGTTCT